>JACOSY010000021.1 GCA_016178595.1 Ignavibacteria bacterium | reverse complement strand
CAAGGACATCCTTTACTCCTGCTCTGGTGAATGGAATGCTTCCCCGTGCAGGATATAGGGAATCTTCCAGCAATTTTCGTTTAGATTTTTCCATGAGGCAATACCTCCGTTTTATTTAGATTTTTAATGAGTCAATGCGCACATTTGAATATGGCAAGCCTGTTCCGTACATTCAGGAGTTAGTCGATCGGCTCCGCGCGGTTCGTGCACGTTTTGAATCGCACGATGGTCAGTAGCATATCAGAACAAAACATCGTCTATCATGATACGATCCCTCTTGGCAGTTTTTGTATTCCTGATCGTTCTGTCCTTCATCCTTCAGGTTTCGGTTGGGCACTGCCCGGTTCCATAACCGTTCAGATGACATTCACTCGTGAGCTTGATCTCATTCCCCATGGATCTTACACTCTCCCCAATCGAAATACGCATTCTTGGCTCGATGATCGAAAAAGAGATTACAACGCCGGAGTACTATCCCCTGACGCTGAACGCTCTCACCAACGCGTGTAATCAAAAGAACAATCGCGAGCCGGTTATGACGCTCGAAGAAACGACAGTCGTGCGTACAATTGAAAACTTGCGCGAAAAACATTTCGTCACAACCGTCACAGGAGCAGGCATCCGTGTACCGAAGTACAAGCAAGCCTTCACGGAAACGCTTACGCTAACTCCGCAGGAGGTTGCAGTGATGACGCTCCTCATGCTGCGTGGACCGCAAACGGTTGGAGAGATACGGGGGCGCAGCGGACCGCTGTTCACTTTCGAAAGCCTTGAAGCGGTACAGGCAATCATCGATAGCTTGAGTGCGAACGGACAACGATCCGCACTCGTGAAAAAACTGTCACGCCAGGCCGGGCAAAAGGAAGTTCGCTTCATGCACTTGCTTTCGGGCGAGCCTGCAGCGGCGGCAGCGGAAGACACCACAGGCCCGGAGAAGGCGCGTCTCATTGTCCTTGCCGAGAACGAGCGCATTGCGAAACTCGAAGAAGACATGAAGAACATGAAAAAAGAAATCAAATCCCTGCGGCAGCAGTTCACCGAGTTCAAGGGCCAGTTCGAGTAACGGATCATGTACACAAGAGCAATCATCCCGACGTACTTTCAATGGATATGAAAGATACGCTCCTTCTGGCCGAGGATGATGAAGCACTTCGTCTCCTCATCGCATCGATTCTGGAAGGTGAAGGCTTCAACCTGGTGACGGCAGTTGATGGACGAGATGCGCAATCGATATTGCTGCAGAATCCCAATCGATTCTCGGCGATCCTGCTTGATTGGGAGATGCCGAACATGACCGGTATCAATCTTCTGCGCTGGATGAAGGAGGAGCCGCAATTTGAAAACATTCCCGTCATCATGGAAACGGTAATGAGGGAGCCGGAACAAATCAGAGAAGGAATCGATGCCGGAGCCTTCTACTACCTGACGAAACCATTCGAGCAGCAGCTCCTCGTTTCCATTGTCAAAGCCGCTTTGAATGATTTCCATTACAAAGAGTCGCTGACGAAAAGATTGAAGGAGAGCGAGAATCCCTTTCGAGGGCTCGTCGAAGGGACATTTCGTTTCCGCTCGCTCGAAGATGGAGAACTGCTCGCACTCTGGCTCGCAAACGCATGTCCTTGTCCGGAGCAAGCGATAGAAATCAACGAGATCCTTTCGAATGCCGTCGAGCACGGAAACCTCGGCATCACCTATGACGAAAAATCTGCGCTCATCACGAAGGGAGAATGGATCAGTGAGGTCGAACAGCGGCTTGCACTTGAAAAGAATACGAAAAAATATGTTGAAGTATGCATCGAGCGATCGCCGGAACAGTTGATCGTCTATGTTGAAGATCAGGGACCGGGCTTCGATTTTCGGAAGTATCTCGCCTTCGATGAGGCAAGGGTGTTCCACAATCATGGCCGGGGCATTGCCATAGCAAGTTCATCGATGAAGCTTGAATACCTGGACAAAGGAAATCGAGTTCGCATTACGGTGCCATTATCCTCATAGAATTTGTCTTCCGTCGAGCCTCTGCGGCTCCATCCTTCTACACTCACTTCCTTGACAGTTCAGGAAATAATGCCTACTTTGTACGCATTCTACTGGAGTTTCGGGAAATGAAGTGTCCAACTATCAACTTCCACCATCAGGGGACGTAACCGCATGATTGGAAGTACCATATCTCATTACAAGGTGCTTGAGAAGCTTAGCGAAGGCGGCATGTCCCGAAATTGCCCACGAATGTTTTTTATGAGTGGATGCAATTTCGTCCGCAAGGACTCCTTCGGAGAGGATCCCGCCGCAGGCGGGAGGCGTGGCTTATGATTGGGACGACCGTTTCTCACTACAAGATTCTTGAGAAGTTAGGTGAAGGTGGGATGGGCGTCGTCTACAAAGCCGAAGACACCAAGCTCGACCGCATGGTGGCGCTGAAATTTCTTCCTCCTCATCTCAATGCTTCAGAGCAGGATAAAGCGCGGTTTATTCAGGAAGCAAAAGCCGCCGCCACGCTCAATCATCCGAATATCTGCACGATCCATGATATTCAAGAACACGATGGACAGATGTTCATCGTCATGGAATTTGTCGATGGCCAAACATTACGGGACAAGAAAAGCACCATCAGTTTCAAGCAAGCTGTTGATATTGGCATTCAGATTGCCGATGGTCTTGCGGCCGCTCATGAGAAAGGCATTGTCCATCGCGACATCAAACCTGAGAACATCATGATCCGCAAAGACGGCATCGCACAGATTATGGATTTCGGATTGGCAAAACTCAGAGCAAGTGGCAGCAAAATCACGCGTCTCACCAAAGAAGGGAGTACTGTTGGTACGGCAGGATATATGTCGCCTGAGCAAGTGCAGGGTCAGGATACTGACCACCGATCGGATATTTTCTCGTATGGGGTTCTTCTCTATGAGTTATTAACAGGTCAGCTTCCTTTCAAGGGTGTGCATGAGACAGCTCTTGCCTACGAGATCGTCAATGTTGATCCGGCACCGATGATGTCGGTGAAGCCGGAGATTGATCCGAGTCTCGATGCAATCGTTCTGGAGTGTTTAGCAAAGGAGCCGGATGAGCGGACACAATCGGCGAAGCAGGTTTCCGTGGATCTTAAACGCTACAGACGCGAGTCCAGCCGTCAGCGAGTCAGCCGTGTTACGGCTGCCCGCCCGGCGTTCAAACCCTCCTCCGTCGGGCCTGCCGAAGATTCGTATCAGGAACAGAGCGACCACGTTCAACTTTCAAAAAGCTCAAACAAATTGCTCTGGTTCATGGCGGCCATGTTCTTCATCGGCATGGCGGCATTTGCCGTGTTGTATTTCAAGCGGCCTTCATTGGAGGTGCAGTCTGTTTGGTCGTACCTCTTGCCTCCCGAGAAACTGACATTTGCCACGCAGTCGGCGGGTGCAGGCGAGGGGGAGATTGCGCTCTCGCCGGATGGCAGCATGCTCGCATTTCTTGCAGCCGATTCTTCCGGAAAAACTCATCTCATGGTGAGGCCGCTCAATGCACTCTCTGCCAAAGAATTGCCTGCAACGGAAGGCGCATACTATCCGTTCTGGTCGCCGGATAATCGCTTCATAGGATTCTTTCAGTCCGGCAAAATGAAAAAGATCGAAGCCGCAGGCGGACCACCTGTCACAATTTGCGAGGCGCCCGATGCCCGGGGCGGTTCATGGAGTAGCGAAGGCGTAATCGTGTTCGCTCCAACACCTGTCGATCCTCTTTCACAAGTATCAGCTGCGGGGGGAGCGCCGGTTATCGTGACAAAGTTCGATACATCCCGTCACGAACGGTCACATCGCTGGCCCCATTTTCTGCCCGACGGTAAACACATTCTCTACTTCGCACGAGCCAGTTTCGGAGGTGTCGAACGTGAAGAAGATGCCCTTGCCGTTACTTCGCTTGACGGCAAGCTCGACAAACGGCTGATGCCGGCGAAGTCGAACATCGAATACGCATCCGGATATTTGATCTACCTTCGTGAGAAGACACTCATGGTGCAGGCGTTCGATGCAAATAAGCTTGAGCTGAGCGGCGACGCAACCCCGATTGCTGAACCGGTCGAATATGATTTGAATTATAACAGGGCAGTCTTTTCCGTCTCGCAAAATGGTTTCCTTCTGTATCAGGCAAGCAATTCACAAGCCGGATGGCAGCTCGAGTGGTTGGACCGCAGTGGAAAAATGCTCAGCCTCATCGGTGAGCCTGCAGAGTACGGTTCTGCTGTTCTTTCTCCCGACGAACAACGAATTGCCTTTGATCTGTATGATCCTCAGTCAAGAAATCGGGACATCTGGCTTTACGAGTTCTCACGCGGTCTCAAAACCCGATTCACCTTCGATCCTTCAGTAGATGAAATTCCCGTATGGTCATCTGATGGCAGCCGCATTCTGTTCCATTCAGATCGGAGAGGACATTATGATCTTTATCAGAAGACAACAAGCGGTGCCGGAGCCGAAGAGGTTCTCCTTGAATCTCCCATTGCAAAGTTTCCACAGGATTGTTCTTCCGATGGAAGATTCCTTGTGTACGATATTAATGACCCGAAAACAAAAGCAGATTTGTGGATATTACCACTGACAGGAGAACGAAAACCATTTGTTTTCCTCCAAACAGAATTTGATGAGGATATTGCTCAACTTTCCCCTGACATGCATTGGATTGCATACAGATCGAATGAGTCCGGGAATTTCGAACTCTATGTGCGACCCTTTATGGGAGCGGACAGTCAGATCGCAATCAACCAATCAAGAAAATGGCAGGTATCGACGAATGGGGTCTCGCCCGGAACCTCGAACCAGTGGTGGAGTCGGGATGGGAAGGAATTGTTTTATCTCTCGAACGATAACAAAGTGATGGTTGCAGAAGTGAAGACAGATGGATCGAACTTTGACGTTGGAGTTGTCAGACCGCTCTTCGAGGTGAAAACAAAAGGATTGGTCTATTTTGCCGATGTTACCGCCGATGCACAACGGTTTCTCATGGCGATTTCTGTGGGAGGACAAACATCCGCTCCTCTCACGCTGGTGACGAATTGGGATAAGGAGCTGAAGAAGAAATGAAAAAAAATGAATCATTGGTTCATTATTCCATTGAACCAATGAAGAAATGGATCAATGAATAAATGAACAGATTATTGTTATGATCGGTCAAACAATATCACACTATAAGATACTAGAGAAGTTAGGCGAAGGCGGCATGGGCGTCGTCTACAAAGCCGAAGACACCAAGCTCAAGCGTACCGTTGCTCTGAAGTTTCTTCCGCCTCATCTCAACGCATCAGAGCAGGACAAAGCTCGCTTTGTCCAGGAAGCTCAGGCTGCCTCGGCGCTGAACCATCCCAATGTCTGCACGATTCATGATATCCAGGAACATGACGGTCAGATGTTCATCGTCATGGAGTTTGTCGATGGGCAGACGCTTCGTGAGAAACGCGGAACGATCAACCTTGGCAAGGCGATCGAAATTGGTATTCAGATCGCGGACGGTCTCGCGACCGCGCATGAGAAAGGCATCGTGCATCGTGACATCAAACCTGAGAACATCATGGTCAGGAAAGACGGTATCGTTCAGATCATGGATTTCGGACTTGCAAAGCTCAGGGCTTCCAGAGCGAGCCGGCTGACCAAAGAAGGAAGTACCGTGGGGACTGCCGGCTACATGTCGCCGGAACAAGTGCAAGGTCAAGACACTGACCACCGATCGGATATTTTCTCACTCGGTGTATTGCTGTATGAACTGTTCACAGGTGAGCTCCCTTTCAAAGGCGTGCATGAAACAGCACTGCTCTATGAGATTGTCAACGTCGATCCTGCGCCGATGAGTACGGTCAAACCGGAAATCGATCCCGAGCTTGATCGTATTGTGTTTGAATGTTTGCAGAAGGAACCCGATGAGCGTTACCAGGCTGTCAAAGACATTTCAAAAGACTTGAAGCGCTTCAAGCGCGAGTCGAGCCGCCAGCGAGCCAGTCGTATCACTGCCGCTCGTCCTGTCGTCAAAGTGCTACAATCTTCTGAAGTTGTAGAACCATCGGGCGCACCATCGAAACCAATTTTCTGGTACCTGCTCTCCGGCGTATTAGCAATCGCTGTACTACTTCTTCTCCTGAGTCCGTGGCGGAAGGATGTGAGTGCCACTCGACCCGTTGCGCGTTTTTCGATCGATCTTCCTCCGAACGCACCACTGTTTGGAGGAGCAAGCGGACTTGCGGTCTCACCCGATGGGAGATACCTCACGTATACAGCACAAATTCCCAATACGAGGCAGCTCTATCTCCATCGTATGGATCAATTGACCTCCGAACCGATACCCGGCACGGAGGATTGCGATGATCCAGCGTTTTCTCCCGATGGTCAATGGATTGTCTTTAATGCGGCTCAGCAAAAACTAGTCAAGGTATCAATCTTTGGAGGCGCACCTGAGGTAATCTGCCTAACGAAAGGTCAGACCCGGGGCATCTGGTGGGCTGCAGACAATACGATTTTCTACGGACATATCAGCAGCGGTATCTATCGTGTCTCAGCGAGCGGTGGAACTCCAGAAGCGGCCACATCCCTCGATTCTGCTGCCGGTGAGATCAGTCATCGCTTCCCTCAACTTCTCCCCGACGGGAAAACGATTATTTTTACCATCAAACAAAACAATATCACTACATTCGATGAAGCAGTCATAGCAGCTCAGCGACTCGCAACTGGAGAACGAAAGATTCTTGTGAGAGGAGGAACGTATGCCCGGTACGTACCGACCGGACATCTCATGTATATTCGGGGTAATACAATCTTTGCTGTGCCGTTCGATGCAGAACGACTTGAGGTGAAGGGGCATCCTGTTCCGATCGAAGAAGGCGGTTGGATGAACGGAGGCTCGGGGCAGGCAAATATTGATTTTTCAAACAATGGTGTTCTCGTATTTGCCCCGGCAGGTCCTCGGTCTTACGATAATGTTGCCCTTGCGTGGATGGATCGACACGGCGCTACACATCCCCTGCTTGATACGCTGCGATCGTATTTTTCGGCAAGCTTGTCTCCTGACGGTCAAAAGGTTGCGACAGCGATTAATGCGGCAAACGACGATATTTGGGTCTATCATATTGTGCGAGGCGTACTCACCAGACTGACATTCGGCGGTGGAAATAATGATTTTCCTATTTGGTCGCCCGATGGTAAGTACGTCGTGTACGGGGCCGAGAAAGGCAAGTCCCTCAACATTTTCAGAAAGCCATGGGATGGAAGCGAAGCTGAAGAACGCCTCACAAATGAAGTAAACGCTCAAGTACCCAAGTCATTTACGCCCGATGGTAAGGTGTTATCGTTTGAACAGAACGGTGATATCTGGATTCTTCCACTCGACAATGAACGGAAGCCATGGCCCTTTATTCAATCTCCTGCAAACGATGGGGGTGGATATTTCTCTCCTGATGGACGGTGGATGGCATATACTTCCAACGAGTCGGGAAAGAATGAAGTGTACGTTGTCGCATTTCCCAAACGCGAAGGGAAGTGGCAAATCTCAAATGGAGGGGGAGCCGGGGCAGTCTGGTCTCGCAACGGAAAAGAATTATTCTACACCAATGGTTCATCACTGATGGTTGTCGATGTGTCCGCAGGATCGACATTTGATTTTTCCGTGCCAAGAAAATTGTGTGACATCCCACCCTCAACCAACCTCCAGGACATTTCGCCCGATGGGCAACGGTTTCTTGCGCTCGTATCGCAGTCACAGCAGTTGACGTTGCCGCGTCTGGAGGTTGTACTCGAGTGGTTTGAAGAGGTGAAGCAGAAATTTGCCGGAAATAAATAAGCGGATTATCGGCAGATTATTGATAGAGAAGCAGTATCGAGCAATACACTTCGGACAAAACCGAACAAGAACAGTTCTCAGGAGTCTCAAATGAATTCTTTCGTCAAATCTTGTCTCATACTCTGGTGTGCGCTCTCTTGTCTCATCCAACTGAATGCACAAGAAAGTACATCCGCACTGACGCTCGATCAAAAGATCAAGCGCTTCGCGCCAACCGAAATTGCCGGCAATATCTCAAAACTCCCGATGAGCGATATGAAGACGCTCAAGAAACTGTTTGAAGCAACGAAGCTCATGGACTCTATCTATCTCCGTCAAGTCTGGAGCGGGAACATTGCCCTCCTTCATACACTCCAAGCGGAGCATACACCCGATGCAACCGAGAAGCTTCACTATTTCATAATCAATATGGGTCCGTGGTCGAAACTCGATCACGACGAGCCGTTCATCGAAAGAGTTCCCAATCCAAAGCCGCCAGCTGCAAACTACTACCCGGAAGAGATGACGAAAGACGAATTCGATGCATGGATGAAAACTCTCCCGGAATCTGAACAGCAAAAGGCAACCGGCTTCTTCTACACGGTTCGCAGAGATGCCGGAGGAAAACTTCTTCTCAAACCCTACAATGAAGAATACAAGGAATTTCTTGAGCCTGCGGCAAAGCTGCTTCGTGAAGCCGCCGACCTGACAGACAATGCTTCCCTGAAATCCTTCCTTGCGAAACGTGCGGACGCGTTCCTGAGCAACGACTACTATGAAAGCGACGTCGCATGGATGGATCTGGATAGCCCTATCGAACCAACGATCGGCCCGTACGAAGTGTACATGGATGAACTGTTCAATTACAAGGCTGCATTCGAAGCGTTCATTACACTCCGCAACGACGAGGAGACGAACAAGCTCGAAAAGTTTTCCGGCTATCTTCAGGAGATCGAAAATAATTTACCGATCGAGTCGAAGTACCGCAACCCGAAACTCGGGGCGCTTTCCCCCATCCGTGTCGTCGATGAGGTATTCGTTGGCGGTGAATCGCGCGCAGGAGTGCAGACTGCCGCGTTCAACCTCCCGAATGATGAGCGCGTTACACGTGAGAAGGGAAGCAAACGCGTGATGCTCAAGAATGTGCAGGAAGCAAAGTTTCAAAAAGTTCTCGCACCCATCGCGGCCGTTGCGCTTGATCCGAGCCAGCAGAAGCTCGTTTCGTTCGAGCCGTTCTTCACGCACATCCTCGCACACGAGTTAATGCACGGGCTCGGCCCGCACACGATCATCGCGCATGGCAAACAATCCACTGTCCGGCAGGAGATGAAAGATCTCAGCTCTGCGCTTGAAGAAGCAAAAGCAGACATTTCCGGACTCTTCGCGCTCCAGTTCCTCATCGATAAGGGAGTTCTGGACAAATCATTCGAGGAGCGGATGTATACGACATTCCTTGCGAGCATCTTCCGATCCGTACGATTCGGAACGAAGGACGCGCACGGCAAAGGCGTCGCACTTCAGTTCAATTACCTTTTCGATGAAGGTGCATACTCGTACGATGAAGCGAGCGGGCATTTCAGCGTAAACTTTACGAAGGTCAAGGACGCCGTGAGAAAACTCACGGGTGAGATCATGACCATCCAGGCGGAAGGAAGTTACGACAAGGCAAAGGCATTACTCGGCACGTATGCGATCGTTCGTCCACCGATGCAGAAGGTGCTGGACAAGCTGATTGACGTACCGGTTGATATTGAGCCGCACTTTCTTCTCACAGGAGAATAGCTGCCGGTAACGACGCGAGGAGCTTAGGCGAATTGTCCGGCGACCCAGCCTGATGACCACGCCCATTGGAAGTTGTAGCCTCCGAGCCAGCCTGTCACGTCGACAACTTCGCCGATAAAATAAAGGCCGGGTACCTTCTTCGCCTCCATCGTCTTCGATGAAAGCTCGTTCGTATCAATGCCACCGACTGTTACTTCCGCTTTCGCGTACCCCTCGGTTCCTTCCGGTACGATGACCCACTGATGGAACTGATCGGAAATCCGCTTTAAGTCTTTGGAAGAATACTGGCAAATCGGTCGAGTCAGGCCGTGTCGCTCCACCCATTTCTGCACAAACCGTTTTGGGAGATACCGGTTCAGAGCTGTGCCGATGGTAAGGTTCGTCTCGTGATGCTGAGTTAAGATTTCTTCCAGGTTCCTTTCAGGCAAGAGGTTGATGGTTATCTGATTGCCTTCCTTCCAGTATGAGGAGATTTGCAAGATTGCCGGTCCGCTCACTCCCCGATGCGTAAAGAGAATGTTCTCGCGAAAGCCGGCGCCATTCGAATGCACAGAGACGTCAATCGATACGCCGCGTAGCTTGGAGAACTCTTTCACATCGTCGGCGCTCCAGGTGAAAGGAACAAGCCCGGGCTTTACGTCGATTACATTCAATCCAAATTTTTTCGCTATCCGGTAGCCGAAGTCAGTCGCGCCGAGCGGTGGAATTGAAAGCCCGCCGGTAGCAATCACGAGCGATTCCGATTCAACGTCTCCCTGGTCAGTCTTTGTGACAAACGATAGCCGCTTCTCTATGTCATGCACAGTGCAGCCTACGCGGATATCAACTCCTGCGGCATCGCATTCTTCTTGAAGCATGGCAATGATTTCATGAGAACTCTCGTCGCAGAAGAGTTGGCCGAGTTTTTTTTCGTGATACGAAATCCGATGGTTCTCCACGAGAGCGACGAAGTCCTGCGGCGTGTAGCGCGCGAATGCAGACCGGCAGAAATGATGATTTTCTGAGAGGAAGTTTGAGTAGTCGGCAGATATATTGGTGAAGTTGCACCGTCCACCGCCGGAGATGCGAATCTTCTCGCCGATCCGTTCATTGTGTTCAAGCACAACGACACGACGACCCCGCTTCCCTGCTTCGGCAGCACACAGTAACCCGGCAGCTCCGGCTCCAACGATGACGACATCGTACCTCATCATTTTTTCAAAATCCATTCGAAAATGCCATAGCGAGCCGAATTCATTCCATAATATACTCAAAGAGATGATCCGCTTCCATCGGCACAGTATTTGACCCGTTCTGCTCTTTCCAGTATATTGACAGCCCGTCGCTACAATCCATCATACCACTCACCAACGGGGTACACATAATACACAGCGCTCATAGGATCGTTTTCGCTGTTCTTCTTTTTTCACTCATCCTTTCGGCTGACGGATAACCGTGAGATTTATCACAAGCTGATCAAGATTTACTTGCGCCTCCTTCATTCATCGCGTATATTTATTCTACCGTAGTCAAGTTTTTTTAATTTCTCTGCATGTTGGAATGTTCTCGTATGCTTGAAGATGTCGTCAGCAAAACGATTCCCACAGTCATTTTCTTTGTCGGAGTTCTCCTTGCCCTTGGTGTATCGCTGATTATCGAGCGATATAAGAAGTAATCTCCAACCGGCGGTTCTGCCCGCTTGACATCCGAAGCTCAACTGGCGTGAAGAAGCTTATCCTCCCTGAGCTACTGTTCCGTTAGATTCACCTCAGCGTAAGAAGTCTTACCCACGGATGATTTGAACTTTACTTCATCATTTAGTACATTCGTATCAATGCCACCGGATTGACGACATCACAGCAGCTTAAGGTTTCGTGAGATTGACATTACTGTTTGCCCTCTACTTCTTCTGTTGTCCAGTATCCGCATTCCCCGTGCACGTCATTGTTCCTCCCATCGAAGAGAGAACATACACACATGTGGCCTCCATCGATAGCGTCACATGCTTCGTTGTTGGCAAAGCAGGTATCGTCTTGAAGACAACCGATGGCGGAACGTCGTGGAAGAGAGTGGAGATTCCCGAACAACGCGCGGATCTCTACGGCGCATACTTCACTGATAGGAACCGGGGAGTGCTCGTTGGCCCACATGGTCTGATTCTTGCGACCGCCGACGGAGGGAACCATTGGTCGAAGAGAAACAGTTCTACAACCAGCGACCTCGTTGCGATTCGCTTCCTCAATGCTTCGATAGGATGGATTGTGGGATTCAATGGCATGATTTTACGAACAACTGATGGCGGAAAAATTTGGAAGACGGAATACTGCGGCGTTAATTCGACATTGTGGTCGGTTTCATTCATCAATCCAAAAGTCGGATGGGCTGGAGGAAGCGGCGGAACGATTGTCAAGACAACGGATGGAGGCCTGCATTGGAGAAAATTTGAAAGCGGCGTGAAAGAGTTTGTGTATACTCTTCACTTCTTGAGCCTGTCGGTCGGATGGGCTGCGGGCGGTTACGGAATGATCATCAAAACAACGGACGGTGGCGCTTCGTGGACGCGAGTCAACGTGCACGAGGAGGATGGAGCGTCAAATGATCCCTCGATATTCGGATACTCATCGCACTTCTTCAATGACCACGAAGGATTGATCTCCGGTTCCGATGGCACCATGCGATACACAAACGATGACGGCAAGACTTTCCGGGCATATCCGACGAACACTGGCGATGCTCTTCTCTCACTCTCATTTGCAAACCGGCGGATCGCCTGGGCTGTGGGGACTCGTGGGAGTATTCTGAAGACGTCCGATGGTGGAGCGACGTGGATCAACCAATCACACAATGCCGAATGAATAGACAATATCTTCTCCTCGTTCTCCTTCTTACAATCATTGTCGCGTCCTGCTCGCAGCGAAACTCGTCCACCGAACAGATCGTTCAGGAAACACTCGCGCACCGGTCAGAAATTGATTCCTCTTTCCGGAACGATCCCGATTCCCCGTTCAACCGCGACACAAGCATCCGTTATGAAGGAATCAAATGGTTCCCTCCCGATCCGCAATTCTACTTCCGCTCGAAGCTGTATCAATACGAACGCCCGGAAACAGTAATCGTCTACGGCACAAAGGGCGAGGAACGCACCCAGCTTAAATTCGGATACTTCTTTCTCGGTTTTGATGGAAAAGACCAAAAACTGAACGCTTACAAAGTCATTCCTTCAGATCCCCTACAAGCTGCATTAAATAGAAATCAACTTTCCGTTTGGTTCACCGACGAGACGACAGGCAAGGAAACGTATGAGGTAGGCCGGTATGTTGATGTTGGGGAGGAAACCGGGGATACGAACCACATCTACACGATCAATTTGAACAACGCATACAATCCGTACTGCGCCTATAGTGCGCTCTACTCGTGTGCCATCCCTCGCAAAGAAGATCATCTCGGATTCCCGGTCCGCGCCGGCGAGATGAAGTACCATCACTAGAACAAATTCCTTTTCGACTTCCACCGAAGATTGCATTTTACGAACTTTCGCGGTACATTTGAGTGTTTCATTTTGGATGTTTCGATGTGACAACCCATGCAATTACGAAAACTTTACCGTACCATAGAAACAATCGGCTCGCAGAAGTTCGAAAGTGATGAAGAGCTGCTTCAGCATGTGCTGAGTGAGATAGTCCGCAACGAAGAAATCAGCATCAAGGGCGGTCGAATTTGGAAGTTCGACCCGCGCTCGGCTGGCTACGAGCTCGTCCACCAGATCGGCGACATGGATCCGATCAAAGCGCATTACAAAATAAAGCTCAAGGACTATCCGATTTTCCTCGAGCTGCCGAAGGTTCGAACCGTTCTCGCAAGCGAAAACGACCAGTATCTCCGCAAGCGCGGCATCCTCAAATACTCCGCGACAGGCGTTGGAGAAAAAATCCAATGGCGGAGCAACGCGTTGTATCGTTACGTGATGGCATTCAATGCCGACCATCTGGGAGAAAGCGTAACCTCAACGCTGAATATCATCAGCGCTGCGCTTAGCTCCGTCCTTCGCTCGCGGAAGATTGAACGCCAGGCGAAAGTGCTCGAGCGCGATCTCGATAAGGCGAGCGAGATTCAGCGCAGCATCCTCCCCCAGCACGAAATGCATTTTCATGCGTACGAAATCTATGGCGTTTCGATGGCAGATCGTCTTGTCGGCGGGGATTTCTTCGACTATCTGCAGATCGAAGGCGATACCGAGCGGATTGGAATCGTCATCGGCGATGCAACCAGCAAAGGTTTATCGGCTGCAGTAGAGGCGCTCTATGTCTCCGGCGCTCTCCGGATGGGCTTTCAGTTTCAAACCAAGATCAGCGTGCTTCTTTCCCGCGTGAACAAGCTTGTCAACAAAACATTTACGGAAGAACACTTTGTCTCACTCTTTTACACGGAGCTGACCGACGACAAAAACGGACTGGTGCTCTACGCCAACTGCGGCCACAATAATCCGATTCTCCTTCGCGGCAACAGCGATCAACCCGAACTGCTCGAAGCAACGGGGCAAGTGCTCGGCCCGTTTCCGAACGAAACCTACAAGACTGAAAGCATCTTGATGAACAGGGAAGATGTTCTCCTCCTCTATACGGACGGAATTTCCGAGGCGACGAATGAAAAGGGCGAGTTCTATGGGGAGGATCGTCTCTTCCAGCGAATCCTGGAAGCACGAAACAAGAGCGCGCGGGAAATTACGCAACATATTCTTGAAGATGTACAAATCTTCAATAGTTCCGGAACCCAGTCGGACGATAAGACGATTGTGGCGATCAAGCGGAACGGATAATCACGGAAAGGACGATATACATGGTTCATGATGCTCAACGGATTGGCTCAGTATCTTCTGTGCACAGCACAGGAGTTTCGGTTGTGGTACACGATGGCGAGGCAGCAGCCAAGGCCGGCCGGCTCGGCTCCTTTATCCTGATGGTGGAAGGCGAAACCTCCATCGTCGGGAATGTTGTTGCCGTCAAGCAGGTCAGCGTTCCTGCTGAGGGCAACGGCTCCTCTCACGCCGGTCAACAATTGGAAATCCAGCTGATCGGAACGGTCGAAAACGGCAAGTTCGAACGCAGCATTTCGGCGTATCCCCTCATCGGATCTCCAGTGTACCATGCCAAGGCTAAGGACTTGCAGAGTATCTTCTCAACATACCGTGAGAGAGGGTTCTCTCCGGGCACAATCTCAATAATGCACGATGAGCGGATGTATGTCGATCCGAATAAATTCTTTGCCAAGCATATCGCTCTGTTCGGATCGACGGGTTCGGGGAAATCCTGCACTGCTGCGTCGCTTCTGCAGAAGGTCAGTCAGTTCGAGAATACACATGTTGTGCTGCTCGATCTCCATGGCGAATACGGCCCTGCCTTCATCGACACCGGAAACATCATTCGCATCAACGAGCTTGAGCTTCCCTACTGGCTCATGAACTTTGACGAGCTGGTCGAGATGTTCATCGATGAGAATGAAACATCCGCGAACAACCAGGTGATGTTAATGAAGGAGGCGATTCTCGATTCGAAAAAAGGCAAGAATCTTCCGCTGAAAGATTTTCTCACGATCGACACTCCTGCCTACTTCGATTTCCTCGACGTCAGCGCGCGCATGCGCTCACTCGATACCGAGCGAACGCTGAGCGGAAAAGAGGGACCGTTCTACGGGCAGTTCACTCGCTTCCTCGTTCGACTCGAAAGCAAGCTCATGGACAAGCGATACGAATTCCTGTTCCGTCCGAAGCACTACAAATCGTCCGATACGCTTGTCGATCTTCTCACAAAACTTTTCGGATTGGATACCGGCAAGCGGGTGACGATTCTCGACCTCAGCCGCGTCCCTTCCGACGTCATTAATGTCCTCGTCTCGCTTCTTGGCCGGATCATTTTCGACTTCAATCTCTGGAACCGATCCCGGCACGATTTCCCGATTCTCATCGTGTTCGAGGAAGCGCACACCTACCTCTCGATGACGGGGCAGAGCAACGCTGCACGAAAGACGGTGGAGCGCATCGCAAAGGAAGGGCGAAAGTACGGTGTCAGCGCGCTGATCGTCAGCCAGCGGCCGTCGGAAATCTCCGAGACCATCACCGCGCAGTGCAATAACTTCATCGCGATGCGGCTTCTCAATCCCAACGACCAGAATTACGTCCGCAAGCTCATTCCCGATGGTCTTACAAACCTGATTGACGTACTGCCGACGCTGCGCCAGGGCGAGGCGTACTTCATCGGCGACGCGGTGCCTGTGCCTGCCCGCGTCCTGATCGATCTGCCCTCGCCGCCGCCCGCAAGCGGCGACATCCAATTCTTCGAGAAGTGGCGCAAGAAGGAAGCCGACACCAACGTCTCGGATGTGGTGAACAATTGGTGGAAACAGATCCGGACGTGAGACAATGATTCACAGTCTACGACTCTACGAGTCGTTCTACGAATCGACGGATTCGTAGAATCGTCGATAGACTCGTAGAGGGGATGAGTCCCATTCTCCAGAGCCGACGATGGGGTAGCAGAGAAATAAGAAGTGATTGGCATAATTTTTGCCGTTGTTAAAAAAATCTTTTTGCGTTCTGCATTTTCCTCTTGACTTTTTGTTACAATTCCGTATCTTCCGAAGTAGATCAGATAGAAGGTCGCGAATAGCGAGTGATGGTTTTTTCCTGCCGTCATAGACTAAAGCACGAATCTGTTCTGTCGCCCCGGGGGCAAAGGACGTTCACCTTTCATGCTAAGAAATATGGCAGACATGCATATTTGCTTCTATAATTCACTGTTCTATTTCGTCTAATTAAAAAATAGCAAAGAAGGGAGAATGCCATGGTAGCCTTTTTCGAACAGCGTAGAGAAGAGTTCAATTGTGTTCGGAACCACTTGTGGGCTCATGCGTGTTTTGGACGATCCATACAGAGATTACTAAGAGCACTATTTTTCATTCTCTTCCTTGGACCAACCCTCGCGCATACTCAAGTCTTCGAATCCTATCAGCAGTCGATAACTAATCACGACATGACTCCCGCAGCAGATGGGATTGTACAGGGTCAAGGGGACAATGTGTCGGGGGCTCTCGTTACTGTGCGGCCTCTAACCACTCTTCCATTTCCCGATACGATTGCTATATACAGACAGGATTCCCTTCCGACTCCGACTCTGTGCGATGTCAGCCACTACGAAGTTTTCCGCGCTATTGCAATATCAAGTTTTCGTGACAGTTTGGCTGGCATTATGAGATTGATCGTCAAATACCAGAACGATGAATTTGTGGGCAGTCCATCTGAGTTAAAGCTTTTCCGTTTTGATTATTCGATTGGTTTATGGACAACTGTCCCCTCGACGGTTTCTGCGGCAATCGATGAGATATCAACGTTGATCAACACACCCGCTCTCTACGGAATAGGGCACTCGAATCCGACTCACATCAATCCCCAGGTCCCTTTATTGACTCCGTGGGGGATCACGATTTTTCTGATGATGTTTTTCGTGCTGGCTGCGATAGCGTTGAGGCAACGGAAAATGCTTCTGGGAATTCTGGCTGTCACAATTTCACTCGCCACAATGCTTGCTGGAATACCGGTGAGTCGAGGCATCACAAGTCAACCCGAGGTAACCAATCCCGGCAATAAGCCGATCAATCATACAGAGAAAGTCGAGATCAAGAAAAGAAACGGTAAATTAGATGGTAAGAACGTTGTCTTCCACTGCCCTGTGTATAATCACTGGATCTACCGGGGAGCAGGGGATCCAACGAATGCTAACAACTGGAACGTTGTTCCTGGCAGTCCCTGTTACACTGGAACCGATAAAGATCCTGGAATCGCCGGCGCAGAGAGGACTCAAGAATCCTATGACAATGATAAATATCCGTTCTTTGATTGTGCCGGATATGCGATGAGAGATTCAAAATATATCCCCCTCGATCCAGACAAAGATGGAAGGGTTATCATCGAAAATGAGTACGACCCCCTCGATGGAAATCCAAAGACCGGAGGAGGTTTTCGTAAAGGAGATATTGTGACCTATAAGAATGGAGGAAAGATCACCCACTATGCTGTCGTCGACGAGGTCGACAACGATGGAAAGATCAAGAAGTGTAAGAGTAAGTGGGGCAAGGGATACATCATGAAACACGATATTAATAGTGTCCCGAACGGCTACGGCCCCGCTGACAAGGTTTATCGTAAGAAGTCCTAGACAGAATTGTTTTTCGTCAAACGATTAAGCTCGAATCTTTTCGGAAGGAGGGAAGAATTCTCAATGCTGATGGCTAACCAAATGCTATAGAAAATTCTTTAGAATTAACGCATTATCAGGGCCTCTCTTGTTCTCCCGCCATTGATAACATCACCAAAATAAAAAAGGCAGGCTTCTCATCAACCTTCCGTGATGTCGGGTATTACCACCTGACACTGCACGATTCCCACACGTACAGTGAAGGCTTTAAAATACTAAGGGCAGGATCATGCTGCAGATGAACCCGCCCTTTACTGATTACTCATTACTCATTTACTCTTTTCTCCTCCCATGTCGTTAGGCCTGGAACGGACACGGGAGTACCTTACGCAGCGGCCTTGGTGACTGCGTTGGTCTTTGCCTTTCGCTCGGGTCGTTTATACTCACCCGCCTTCTTCAATCCCATCGCCGCGACTTCGTCCGAGTCTTCGCCGAACTGGACGCTCACCGCTTTCTTAGCTTGCTTCATCGCCAGGTGGAACGCGCGGTCGGCGGCGTCTGCCGCGTCCCGCTTCGCCTTCCAGGCGTCGGAGGCAAGCTTCTCCTGGGCGCGGGCGGCAATCCTCGCTTCCGCGAGTGTCTCGACCGCGTCCGCTTTCAGGCCTGGGTTATTGGGATTGTATCCTGCCATCTCTTTGAGCGCAACGAATGCCTCGTCGTCGCTGCGGAGCTTGGCAGGCGATACCGGTTTGGGTTGTTTGGTAGCCATCGTCTGGCTCCTTTCTGTTGGTTCAACATACCCCTCTTCAAGAGGGACGGGTAGATGATAGCCGAATGAAAAATCACTTGCAAGAGTACCTGTGATGCAGCGTACGAAATGGACATTCGCCTCTGCCGTCGTCCCGAGCGAAGTCGAGAATACGTGAGATTTATTGTCGAGTATATGGTAATATCATGACAAGTGACCCTCACCCCGTCCCAACTCGCGTTGGGACACCCCTCTTCCAAATTGGGAGAGGGGACGGGGGTGAGGGTAAAAGCGGGATTCAAAATGTCGCACGTCATCAGAAGATGTCTCCGGATCAGCATGAGGCTGATTCTGCGTTCGCGTTACTTACGGTAGTTGACTGGAAATTGAAAGTTTCCAGCGAGCAATGTCTTATAGAACGGATGATTCTGCATCTCGCGACTTATCGATAGAAGAAAGAGAAGATGACCGAGAGGATTCCTGACGAGAAACGAAAGGTCGCGACTGAGCGATGGAAGGTCGCCGTCTTGCGACGAAGGGTCGCAATGCCTCGCTTTCAGAGGCTAAGCAGTTACCGTACCACGAGTTACCGATTCGGGAAAAATCGCAAGGAAGAAACGGAAGGTTTCTCACGTGCGACGAAGGGTCGACAGAGAGCGACGAGGCGAACGCGGGATGCAACGTTCGATGGATTGGATGGAAAGGCTCAACGACTCCCGTCAATCACTCGAAGATGCTGTGCGATGAGAGGTTTCTTATGAGTGAAGCAGCAACGATAGACTGAGCGGTAAGGAGGCTAAGGTGTGCAGTAACAACGCAGCGCTGGAGCGAACTATTATTATAAATCAATTTCATGTGAGTGGAAGCGTTGAGCCGCAATAATCCTTTTCAACAGAGGCGACGTGGTCACGCTTGTTATTGCTGCTGCGGCAAAAGTCAACCTACTTGGCGTATCCAATCTCTGACAATACTTTCGATTCGTTCGATCTCGATTTCTGGCAAGACGCCAGTGTGCATTATGATGTTTCTGGACATTTCGAGGTCGTTGAAGCGAGATGTTATCCAAGCCTGATCTGGAATCAGGTCTGAAAAATCCTGCCAGTTGCTTATTATGATCTGAGCCAAGTTGCCAAACATCGTATAGCCGATGAGTGCAGATGATCGTTGAGCGTGATATTTGTTTTTCTCTTCTTTTGCTTTTAGAGACTCGACTTCTTTTCTGATTTTCTGAGGTACTGAATTTTGCCACCAATCTATTCCTTTGCGTTCAAGAAGCCTCTCAGCGATAAGTTCACGCACGGTATTCTCAAGACAAAAGAAGGCCACATAGAGAGATGCCATTCGGGTAGCACTGTGCATGATGAGTGGACTGAATGCAGTTTCTTCAACACGAATGACTGGTTGGATGGCTTGGGGTGATCGCACCGCTATCCCAACTTGCTCAAGTTTGGTGAGATCGTTGTCAACTAAGAATCCATTGAAAACGAACTGTTTTAGGTTCTCAAAGTTGGTCATATCAAAAGGTTGTCCTTTAGACTCTTAAATATTGCATTATAAACTGCGATATCGGTCGTCGCAGGAAGATGAATTTGAATGTTGTAATGGAAACTAGGCTTGTGTTCATCCTTCTTCACTTTTGTTGCGTCAGATTCAGATTTTTGGACCTCATCCTTCTTTTTATCTGACCTGACTGGCGCTTCCCCGAACTTTGCGAGAGAAATCAACGCCTTGAATGTGGCAAAATATCGGTTTACTTGCGTTTCATCTTGCCCAGTTACATGGCTTATAGCTCCCTTGATTTCGTCATCGATTGCATTGTGAATGTCGGTATTTATGGCGAACAAATCAGAGTAGAGCTCTCGGATTCTTTCGCCAAGGACGAATGGATGATCGTTCTTGTCTTTGAGTCGATCATAATATTCAGTTGGTGAGCCGTCTTCATTCAAGAAACGGAGCCTTTTAAGCAAGGGTACAACCGCCCTGTCATTCGAACTCGTAAAGCCGAAGTTTCTTCAAGAGGTCATGGTTAAAGGTTTGCGGTCGTGCTGCTGTGAGAATTTTCTGCAAGATCGGGCCGATCTTATTATTCGAAATCACGTAAGGATATTCTTTTGCCATGTAAATTCTCCTATTGTGTTATTGAAATCTTTTTTTGCCGCAATTGCACATAACGTTTCCTGCCTGTGACGTGCGCGAATCCAGACGGATTCGCGCATGTGGTTGAGCACGCGACTATCGCGCGCGAAACCCGAGGAGCCTTCCAAGATGTGGGGCGACGAGTGCGGGCAGGCTGTTATATGGAGTACCCAGTTTTTGTTATTTATTAAGCATGGCTTCGTGCTTTGGCTTTTTATCATCCTTTAAAAATGATTCTCCCTTTACTATCCATGAAATTCCAAAAGAAAATAATGCTATTGTTTCTAACCAAAAAACTGGATTAAGTTCTTTAATACTACTGGTTTTCGGGAGAATATTTACTATCAATAACAACATTATGCATAGAATTATTAAGCTACCACATAGCTGGATTCAATGAGCAAGTGCAACACGTCGGTTAAAGACTTCGCGTGGTGTTTGATAATGTAATATTTTTCTTGGTCTGTTGTTCATGCGTCGTTCTAAACGTTTCACATCAGCATTGGAGACAGCGTCGAAGTTTGTT
>JACOSY010000020.1 GCA_016178595.1 Ignavibacteria bacterium | reverse complement strand
TTCACGATACTCCACCATCAGCCAGTCTGAAGCCGCATCCTCCACCCTAAAAGGCAACCGAATGACTCCACTATTTCATCGAGATTCTTACGTGAGGCAACGAATCAGTTTCGTTTAGATTCTTACGTGAGGCAACAGGGCCATAGAACGCTACGGCATCCACAAGGCTCCCCTAAAACACAAACTCCCAACCATCTGGTCGGGAGGAATTCAAAGAAGCTCCGCAGGCAAGACTCGAACTTGCAACCCTCCGGTTAACAGCCGGATGCTCCACCATTGAGCTACTGCGGAATGATTGTGTCTCTCTCTGAGCTACAGCGGAATCTGGAGATTTCCGGTAGAATTCACGCGCACGTTCACTGAAGCAGTGATAATATATCGAAAACAGCCGCGAAAGTCAATCCTCGTCATTTGACTAATCACCCCCGTTTGCCTATATTACATGCAGAGGAAGCGAGAAACGATGGCGGACTGACATCGGCGATTCGCGCTTCTCGAAGTGTAACCGTTTCAACAGACGAGGGCGTAATGGAAGGGAATTTTTCGAATCGGGTACAGGATGTAATCCGGTTGAGTCGTGAGGAAGCCTTACGGCTCGGCCACGACTACATCGGGACCGAGCATCTTCTCCTTGGCGTCATACGCGAAGGGGAAGGGATCGCCGTCAAGATTCTCAGGAACCTCGGCGTCGATCTGTACAAATTGAAGAAAGCCATCGAAGACACCGTCCGTACGTCGGGCGGAACGCTCACCATCGGCAACATCCCGTTGACGAAACAGGCGGAAAAGGTTTTGAAGATCACATACCTGGAGGCAAAGCTCTATAAGTCCGACGTCATCGGGACTGAGCATCTCCTCTTATCATTGCTGCGCGATGACGACAACATCGCGGCACAGATCCTTCACCAGTTCAATGTCCACTACGACGTTGTCCGGAACGAACTCGACAACATCATCAGCGGCAAACCCTCCAACCCACCTGCCGCCTCCAGCGCCGGCACAGAGCGCCGCGCAGAGAAGTCGAAGACGCCGGTCCTTGATAACTTCGGCCGCGACTTGACAAAGCTCGCGATAGAAGACAAGCTCGATCCGATCGTCGGTCGTGAGAAAGAAATCGAGCGCGTTGCGCAAGTGTTAAGCCGCCGAAAAAAGAACAATCCTGTTCTCATCGGTGAGCCGGGTGTCGGGAAGACGGCAATCGCCGAAGGCCTTGCGCTTCGCATCGTCCAGAAGAAAGTGTCTCGCGTGCTGCACGATAAGCGTGTCGTTACGCTCGACCTTGCTGCGCTCGTCGCCGGAACAAAGTACCGCGGCCAGTTCGAAGAACGCATGAAGGCCGTGATGAATGAGCTTGAGAAGGCCAAAGACGTTATCCTCTTCATCGACGAGCTGCATACGATCGTCGGCGCAGGCGGTGCATCCGGCTCACTCGACGCATCCAACATGTTCAAGCCTGCGCTTGCCCGCGGCGACCTGCAGTGCATCGGCGCTACGACGCTCGATGAATATCGCCAGTACATCGAAAAGGATGGCGCCCTCGACCGCCGGTTCCAAAAGATCATGGTCGATCCGACGACGGTCGAAGAGACGATACAGATTTTAAAGAACATCAAGCACAAATACGAGGAACACCACAATATTCGCTACGCCGACAAGGCTCTCGATGCTGCCGTTCGTTTGAGCGACCGCTACATCACCGACCGCTACCTGCCGGACAAGGCAATCGACGTCATGGATGAGGCTGGCTCGCGCGTACATCTTTCCAATATTCACGTGCCAAAAGAAATCCTCGATTTAGAAGGCGAAGTTGAAAAGATTCGTCAGATCAAAAACCAGGTTGTGAAGAGTCAGAATTTCGAAGAAGCAGCACGGCTGCGCGACCTCGAGAAAAAACACCTCAACGACCTTGAGCTTGCAAAGCGTGAATGGGAGTCGAAAGCACAAGAGTCCGTGGTTGAGGTCAACGAAGAGACGATGGCAGATGTTGTCTCAATGATGACCAGTATTCCGGTCAATAAGATTGCACAATCTGAATCCGAAAAACTTCTCAAGATGGATGATTCTTTAAAGAAGCTGATCATCGGACAGGATGAAGCAATCGAGAAACTCACCAAGGCCATCCGCCGCACGCGCGCCGGCCTAAAGGACCCGAAGCGTCCGATCGGCTCCTTCATCTTCCTCGGACCGACAGGCGTTGGGAAGACGGAAATGGCAAAAGCACTTGCAAAGTATCTGTTCGATTCTGAAGAGGCGCTGATCCGCATCGACATGAGCGAGTACATGGAGAAATTTACCGTGTCACGCCTAGTCGGTGCACCTCCGGGATATGTCGGGTACGAAGAGGGCGGGCAACTCACCGAGAAGGTTCGCAGGAAGCCCTACTCGGTCGTCTTGCTGGACGAAATCGAGAAGTCGCATCCGGATGTGTTCAACATCCTCTTGCAAGTGCTCGACGACGGTATTCTCACTGATAGCCTCGGTCGCCGCGTCGATTTCAAGAATACGATTCTGATCATGACGTCGAATATCGGTGCCCGCGATATCAGGTCAACCGGTGGCTTCGGTTTTGGTCTCGATACTCCGAAGGATCAGTACAAGACAATGAAGAACACGATCGAAGATGCGGTGAAGCGGGTTTTCAACCCTGAATTCCTCAACCGTATCGACGATACGATCGTCTTCCACAGCCTGGAGCGTTCGCACATCAACGAAATCGTCTCGATTCAAATGCGCGAGCTTGTGAAGCGGTTGCAGAATCTCGATATCAAGATTCTGTTGGCAAAAGCTGCCCGAGAGTTCCTCGTGGACAAAGGCTACGATCCGGCATTTGGCGCACGCCCATTGAAGCGAGCGATCCAGAAATACGTCGAGGATCCAATCGCCGAAGAGATTTTGCGAAACCGCTTCGGTCAGGGAAGCGTTATCCGGGTTAAGCTGAATAAGAAAACCGATACGCTGCGTTTCTCCGGGACCCCGAAGAATCTGAAGAAGGGTAAAGTTGAGCCTGAAGCTCAGCAGAACGCCAGCGTTTCATAAATCCTGAACATCGATTACATCCACCCTTGTCCAGCGGCACTGGGACAGGGGTTTTTTATTCTGAGCTGCCAAGATGGTTCTATCGCCCAAGCATCCCCGTGTCCGTGAACTTTCGTTTCAACAACTCCTCAACACCACGGTCTGCGATCTCGATCTTCGCCCTGCCGATACACTTCGCGAGTGCCTGATCGAACTCCGTCATGAGCTGAAGCATAAGCATATCGCCTTCTTCCCCCATTTTTATTTTGGTGAAGAGCCGTGGGGCTGCATCGATGCCACCGGCTCGGTGGAGATTCCATTCTACCTCGCTAATAACGCGCTCCGTCGGATTGCCGAACGCTACTACATCGCCTACTCGAAGGTCGAACTGATGATGATCCTTCGTCATGAGACCGGTCATGCTATTAACTATGCATACAAGCTCTGGACACGTGATGATTGGAAGGAACTCTTCGGCAATCTCCGGAAGCGGTATCCGAACTATTACAACTTCGATTCGACGAGCAGGGACTACGTCCGCTACCTTCACCATATCGGTCACCCACACTATGCACAGAAACACCCCGACGAAGATTTTGCAGAAACGTTCGCCGTCTGGCTTGATCCGCAGTCGAAGTGGAAGTGGAACTACCGATCCTGGAATGGCGCCATCGAAAAATTGCATTATGTCGATCGCCTCTTCCGCAAGATACGCATCGCACGACAACGGCCGCTGAGGGTCCGCTATGACGAGACGAAGAATTATGAGACAATTGGGGTTACACTCGCCGAGTATTTTGAGATCGAGCGAAAGGTCGATCCGCGGATACGCGAGATCACGCAGGACTTAAAGGAAATTTTCACCGCCAAACCAAAGGCACGCAAGCAGCGTTCGGTTCGCGCAGATATGTTCATCCAAAACTCCGGCAAATATCTAGAGGAAGAACTGGTCACCTGGATAGCGAATGCCGACCGGCGAGATGTCCGGCGTTTCATCCGGGAGCTTCAGACGATTTGTGCCCTGAATAATCTTTTTCTCCTTCCGGATCAGGCGACGGAAAAACTCGTCGAGCTTGTGATCGTGGCTACTTATCATGTGATGAAGCGATTGCAGTTACTGCGATGAGAGCTCTTTTGCGAGTAGCAACAGGTGTGTCATAGATTGGCGCGCTCAATCTCCACCTTGATCGAATCGAGCTCTCCCTTGAGTTTCGCCAGTAGCGATTGGTATCGAGCATCCGCACGAAGGGCATCAAACCAGGAATCTTTGTACCACGAGTACCATCGATTACCGAGCTGAATCGAACGTTCCATCGCAGCAATTGTTTGATCCCGCTTCCCCTGCCGTGCATAGATACCCGCGGCGTAATACGCACTTGCATAGTCCCGCTCAATGAAGCTTTGCACAGCTCTGAGTTGTTCTTCGGCTTTGTTGGATTCGCCGCGCTCGGTATAGAGCATTGCACGGGTGATGTGCGTTTCAGGTTTGCTCGTATCCATCGACTCTGCGAGTTGAATTTCTTGCTCTGCCTTATCCAACTCACCGAGATGGATGTAACTATCGGCAAGTAAGCTGCCGCGAAGCCATGAATCTGAGGGACTGCGGAGGATGGCGTGTTCTAATTCAGGAATACTCGCCCGGTACTTTCCTTCAAATTGGAAAAGCCGTGCACGAACGCGGAAAATATTAAACGACGGATCACTTTCTGCTGCGCGCTCAGCGAATATGTGCGCCTTCGTAAAGTCCCCAAGGTTACGGTAGAACTCCGAAAGATCCTCCAGCGAAAAACTTGAGTGTGGATCGATCGACAATGCGTTGACCACCTCTCGCATTGCTTCACTGTACCGACCTTTTACTCTCAATGCGAAGGCATGTGCCGTATGACCTCCTGCGAGGCCGGGCTCCAAACGTATCGCATGGCGTGCTACCTCTTCCCCTTTACCTACCCACGTCGTATCCGGTGAATAACTGCTCCAGAAGCGTTCCGTGTACGCCATGCTCAAAGCCGCAGCCGCATCGGCAAAGGTGCTGTCAAGCTGAAGAGCGCGCTCAAATCGTGTAATGGCACTTTCATTGTTCTCACGCGAATCCGCAATCGTCGCAACAACACCATGCAAATACTGGTCGAATGCTTCACTGCTCTTTGAGCGAACCTTGTGGATGTTGCTCAATTCATCGCTCGTGATGGTCAATCTCATGGCATTGATAATGTGACTCGTGATTTCTTCGTGAATCGTTCGGATATCTCTCGATGGCCGGTCGACTTGATCCGCACAAATGACATTGCCGGTATGAACATCCACGACCTGAACGCTGACCTCAATCGAGTCACCATGTCTCGCATAGCGTCCCTCGAGAACGTACTCTGCCCCCAAATCCTTTCCAACGTCTGTTGCAGCGACATTCTTCCCTTGATATTGCGTCACCGCGCTCATCGACTTGACGAGCAGTGCGCGGATGGACGAAAGGCGCGTGATGATATCATCGGCAAGTCCAATACTCAGGTACGCATCGCGGGGATCGTCACTCATATTGACAAACGGGAGAACAGCGATTGCTTTGAAAGGCGTAGATGCTGTAGATGCCGGTTTAAGAAAATTCCACAGCATGTAGCCGGTCACGAGAAGCGCCGGGAGGCTCAGTACGATTGCCGGGCGCCGGAGAGCCTGCAGCGCAGTTCGGTCGAACTTACGCTTCATTGTCGGGTTCGCAGCAAGACGGGCAAGATCATCCTTCATTTCATCAATCGTCTGGTAGCGCCAGCGACGATCTTTCTGGAGCGCTTTCAAAACAATTCTCTCGAATTCGCCCGGGATATCTTTGCAGTATTTTTTGAGTTGTTCGGGTGTTTTGCGTGCAATCGAGCTGAGAAGCTCCGCTACGGTCTTCCCGTGAAACGGGTGCGTACCGGTTGCCATCTGGTAGAGTACCGTTCCCATAGAAAAGATATCGCTGCGCGCATCGACTTCTCCTTCATCGATTTGCTCGGGCGACATGTAGGCAAACGTGCCGATCAAGCTGCCGGGACTTGTGACATGGCTTGATCCCATCAGGCGCGCAAGTCCAAAGTCCATGACTTTGATGTGGCCGCTCTGCGCGATCATAATATTTTCCGGCTTGATATCACGGTGGACAATGCCCTTCTTGTGCGCCTCAGAAATTCCTGATGCGATCTCGATCGCGATGCGCATTGCGTCGGAGATCGCTAATGGCCCTTCGTGCAAGAGCTGTCCGAGTGTCTTGCCTTCGACGCATTCACTGACGATGAATGCGGTCCCTTCGACTTCATTGAATTCGTGAACCGTAACGATGTTGGGATGATTGAGAGATGAAGCAAGGCGTGCCTCCTGGAAGAAGCGCTTGCGATCATCCTGCGAGGCAGTGAAAAACGCTGGAAAAATCTTGATCGCAACCTGACGACGGAGTGTGAGATCCTCGGCCCTGTACACGACACCCATGCCCCCTTCCCCCAATTTCTCGATAAGCCTGTAGTGAGACAGTGTGCTGCCAATCATCGCTTTTGTGAGCCGTTTTTACAAAAAAATTTGGGGGAAACGGTTTTTAGGTATCCCGGTTGCTGATTTGAGGGATGTTACCGATCAGGTAAGAAAATATAGCAAAGCGGGGGAAGAGAATCAACCGGACACAAAAAGATAAACCCCGACGCCTCGAAGGGCATCAGGGTTCACCTTCCCTAGTCCACCTCTCACAGAAACTCTTGGAGAACTCAGATTATGAAGTTATTATTCAACAAAACAATCCGCGTGCCAACATCTTACAATGATTCGATGGTCACTTTCGTATTGTTATGCTGGAATTTTTTCTGGAAAAATAACAGGCGCTTGGACGTGTTGCCATCCATGTGGCGAAAGCGCCAATATACTGGCATCAGTGAAGGGAGCAACGCCTACGATGGATTACATGCGACTGATGTTCAATTTTTTCATCTTGGCTTGGAGTGTCGTGCGGTTTAGCCCAAGTAGCTCTGCAGCGCGGGTCTGGTTCCATTCGACTTTCTCGAGAACTTTGACGATATGTTGCTTCGTGGCTTCGCTGAAATCTTCGGGGTCGTCTCGCAATGGAAGAATCTTCGGGAGCTCAATCTCTTCGATCCTATCCTGCGTATTACTGAGAAGGACAGCCTTGCGCACAATATTCTGCAATTCACGAACATTACCTGGGAACGAATACCCCTGCAGCGCCGTGAGAGCTGCAGGCGTGAACGATTTTCGTGTCAAATTATTTTCGTCGCAAAATCGCTGCACAAAATAATGCGCAAGAGGCACAACATCGTCTCGCCGTTCCCGTAGTGGTGGGATATACAGCTCCATGCCGCACAACCGGTAGTAAAGATCTTCACGAAAGCGACCATCTCGAATTTCTTCGAGAATATTCTTGTTCGTCGCCGAAATGACGCGCACATCGGTATAACGATAGTGCGTATCGCCGACACGACGTATTTCTCCCTCCTGCAAAACACGGAGGAGCTTTGCTTGAAGCGTGGGCTGCATGTCGGCAATCTCGTCGAGAAAGATAGTGCCGCCGTTGGCTTCTTCAAACAGGCCTTTTGTATCGGCAATTGAGCCCGTGTAGGCACCTTTCTTTGCGCCGAACAATTCTGACTCGAGGATGTACTCGGGTAACGCGCTGCAGTTAATCGGCATGAAACGCCCGTCATGACGAGGACTATGATAATGGATCGCGCGCGCAAATAGTTCCTTCCCCGTTCCACTTTCACCAGTGATGAGGACACTCAGCATTGTATGAGCGACACTGCGTGTCCGCTGGCAGAGCATTCCAATCGCTTCGCTACAGTGAATGATATTCTCCAGCCCATGCCGTTGTGATGCTTCTCCCTTCCAATAGCGTGCTTCGTTTTTTGCCGCTTCGAAGACGTGGGCATTCGAAATCGCAATTGCGGCAAGATTGGCAAACGTCTGCAAAAACTCGACATCGCGCTCGGTAAAAACTTTTGTTGCCTTCCTGCTATCGAGATAAATCGTTCCAATCGTCGAGTCTTTATTCACCAGCGGAACACAAAGCACGGAAAGAATCTTGAACTCACGCACGCTCGGCCGCTGCATGATGTTCGGATCATCTTGGATGTTGGACGACAAGAAGTAATGTCCGCTCGATGCTACTTCGGCGATGATGCTTCTACTGATCTCTTCTGCATTGACGACTGTTTCCTTCTCGACATTCCGTGCGGCCCGTGGCTGCAATGTTCCATCGGGCAACTTCAGGAAAAGAATACCACGTTCAACCCCCACCGATTGGATTGCTGCATCCATGATGGTTTCGAGCAATTGATCAATGTCGAGGACGGAATTGATCGCCTTGCTGATTTCGATAATCGAGTGGAATGTTTTCTCCATGGGACAAATGTATCAAAACTTCACTTTTGACGCAAACAATTCTTAGAAGCTGACCTTGAGTGTTGTTACCCCGTTCTTCCTTGTCTGTACATGTACAAAGTTCTTCGTGGCGGTGAGCGCAGGACCATCCTCTTCCAAAAAGTTTGATGTCACGACTTTCTTCGGCGTCTTCGGAAGTGTCAGTACCGCATCCGTATCTTCTCCATTCGCGTCGTACCACTGGACGATCCATGCATCGGAGTCTTCAGCTTTCTTCAGAGTCGTGAGGATTACATTCGCTGGCGTCAGATTCAGGAATGAGTGCTGGGGTGAGAGTATTCCCTTGTGTTGATCGGTCATGACCGCGATAAGCGGATTGTTGTACTCGTACCCGCGTCGCACTGTTAACGCTTCCTTCCACGTTCCCCGATGTGGAAACAGTGCATACTCGATCGTGTGCTTTCCCCGGTCTGCAGTCGGGTCGGGCCAATTCGGCGAGCGCAGCAGCGAAAGACGCATGATGTTTCCCTTGACGTCGTATCCGTACTTGCTACGGTTCAGAAGGCTCACGCCGTAATCGGCCTGAGAAAGATCCGCCCAGCGCTGAGCAGGGACTTCCACTTTGGCGCTATCCCAACTATTTCGCCACTGCGTGGAACGTCGGATTGAGCCAAAGGGTATTTCGTAGGTCGCGGTCGTGTCGGAAACAGTGAGAGGAAATGCAACTTTAATCATCGTCTTCTCTTCCCACCAGTCGACGCTCGTTGTAAAATCGATGTTGTCGGAGCCGTTGTAAAGCGTGACATCCTGCGTGAAGAAGGAGCTGGGATAATCAGGTGTTGGCAAATCTTTTGCTGTACCTGGCTTGAGGTAGTCGCGCGTTATTCTGATGGTCGCACGAACAGGACCGTTCTCGACAAGCTCGATCTTCCGGAGTCGTGTCGGATACTTCACGCCCGTGAGTCCCACATTCCACGCATCCCAGTCTTTCGGCTTGTCTTCAAGAAGCTGCAATTCATTTCCGTCGCCCGCGAGTATCTCCCTGTCAATCCGTTTGTCGATAATGTTCTTGATCCATCCCGAAACAGTGTCAAGAGTAACGCGGAAAAATTCGTTCTCGACTGTCATCCGTGACATCGCGAGGTTACGTGTGGTTTGCGAAGGCTTTTGCTTCCGCAGTTCATACAGCTTGTACCCGGCAGAAGGTATTGTTGCCGCCTTAAAAATGATCTGACGTGTATACTTGTCCTTGGAAACAATCTGTGAAGGGACTTCCTTGCCGCTCAGATCAAAAACAGCGTACGCACCGGCATCCCCTTCCGGTAATTGATAGGTCACGAGATCGCTTCGCTCCCATGACAACGAATTGAAAACCACAAACGGGGTGCCTTTTTTTATCGTGGATGTATTGATCTGCGCAGCAAGTTGTTCGAGAGATTTTCTCAGCTCGAATGTGCCGATAGCGTTTGATGCGTTGTATTTCTCCGTCGCGTCAATGTAATTTTCCCGTATACCCGATCCGGGCAGTATGTCATGGAATTGGTTGAAGAGAACGTTTCGCCACGCCTCTTCGAGATCGCCGCTGTTATAGGTTCCACCGTAGAGCGTTGCAAGTGTGGAGAATTTCTCTGCGTTGGTAAGAAGTGCTTCACTCTTCCGGTTCCACTCTTTCATCTTGGCCTGCGTGGTGTACGTTCCCTGATGGTATTCAAGGTACAGCTCATCCTTCCAAACGGGAAAGCTTGCGATGTCTTGTGCCTTCAACCAATCGAGGTATGTTTGAGTCGTACCGTACTCGATGGTCGGGTAGATGTCGAGCGATTTCAAGTGGTCGATGCGGTCGAGCATGTCGTTTGTCGGGCCGCCGCCATGGTCGCCGACACCAAACAGAATCATCATTTTCGTCAGGCCGGTGTTCGCATCGAACTGTCGCATCCAATCGACGAGTCGGAACGGATCATTCACCGTGTTCACATAGTCGAACGGAAAGTAGCTCAACACGCGCGAGCCGTCCGGGCTTTCCCACCAAAAGACACGATAAGGAAAAACGTTTCGTTCGTTCCAACCGATTTTTTGCGTGATGAACGCGTCAATGCCGGCATTCAGATAGAACTCCGGCATGTTCCAGTTGTAGCCAAAGGAATCCGGATTCCATCCGATCTTCACGACGGCACCGAACTTCTTTTTGAAGTATCGTTTCGAGTAGAGCAGATGCCTCATCCACGACTCACCGCTCGGCAAATTGCAATCAGGCTCGACCCACATTCCGCCCACCACTTCCCACCTGCCATCCTGCACGCGCTGCCGCATTCGCTCGAAGAGATCGGGGTAGAGTTTCTCCATCCAATCATAATACGCAGCAGCGCTCTGGGTATAGGTGAAGTCCGGCCGCACATCCATCATATCGAGGACGGAGTTGAATGTATTGTGGCAGACTTCTTTCGTTTCACAATCCCGCCATAGCCAGGCGGCATCGATATGGGCATTGGCATCAAAAAAGAGCGTGAAGCGTTTGGCGAATTCCTTGACTGGAACAAGCCGGGCACGAACGTCGTTAAGCGACGCCATGAACGCGACAGTGTCTCCTCTGCCGAGTGCATCGACATCGAGACGCGATGCTTGTTCTTGCAGCAGAGATACCAGGCGCTCTTTTTCTTCCTTCGTCATTTTCGACTTATCGACTTTGGGATCGACCTTGATTCTGGCATTCGTCTGATACGTATCGAAGCCGAGCAGCTTTTGCCCTACCCGGAAACTCAGAGAAATATTCTCAATGGCATGTTTGAGACTTGATGTCAGGGTAGTTCGCATTTCGGCTCGAATCAAGCGAAGCGGACCACCCGTGTTGATCGCTTTAATAACAATCAAGAATTTTTCTCCGGGCCTGGCATCCTTCGTCAGTTCAAACTCGCCATCCCACGGGAAGTACCCTTTGCTTTCACCATTCACCCAGAGATAACCATAATCGTCGACCGATACAGAAAGTGTGATCGGCCCTTTGATGGGCTGGCCAAGATAACGCGACGGAATTGTAATTTCTTTCCGTATCCAACATGAATCGGGGTAGATCGATTGATTCAGCGTGAGATTATCCCACTGTGAGTCGTCATACCCGGGCTTTGTGGGGTCACCCTGATCCCCCCGCATAAGTTTAAGATCGGGACTCGCCTTCCAGTTATCGAATGCGGCCATACCGATGGAATCGAGCATGTGTCGAAGCCTATCGACGTTGGTTTGAGAAACGGATATTGATGAGAGTATGAGAAGACAGATCGTTGTGATCGAGAGAGTACGCATGAAAGTTCTCCTTGATAAGAGCAATGTTCTTAGAATAGGAAGAGATGCATCCCCACAACCAGTCGCACGCCGCCGAAGTCGCCTTCTAATTCTTTCTGATGCGACCGCCGGTAGTCATAGATGACGTCGCCGAAGAGGGATGCTTTTCCATCTTCAAACATTTGTTCGATGCCGATGCCGCCGAAGTAGCCGATCTTTTTCTCGGCTTCGGTTGAACGTTCCGGAGATTGTGGACTGGTCATTCGCTGCTTGATCGTAACATAGTTGAGACCACCCGTCAAGCGGAGGAAGAGTCTTTTCTCAACGGGCTGCTTGCTGATGATACCGAGGTGATAAAAACGCTCTTGAAGCTCGATGCTGCTATCCTGAGACGGATCGACGAATGCTTCGGCCTTGAACAGCGCCAAATCGCCTGCGAGGAACATGGTGCCGCCAAGCGGCAGTGTGGCGCCGAATCCGTATAATAATTCCGACTGGGAATTGTAGACATCCTTGAAATGAACATTTGATGGAAAGAACAGACCGCCGTACACGGTAAAGATAAATGGCGGTTGTTCTCCCTCATCTTGCGCGCGTATGGCCGGCGCCGGCATGAGAAGCACAGCAGCAAGAATGGAGTACAAGATCTTCATAGAGATTCCTTAGGATCGTTTTTTCAATTGATCAAGCATGACCGCAAGAAGGATGACGACACCGAGCACAACCATCTGCACGTATGAATTCACATTCACAAGATTGAGTCCGTTACGAAGAATGCCGATGAGCATTGCGCCGAGGAACGTGCCGATGATTGAGCCGCGCCCGCCGAAGAGACTCGTTCCTCCCACAACCACGGCAGCAATCACATCAAGTTCGTACATGACTCCGGCATTGGGTTGTCCGGAATTCATGCGCGATGATAAGAGGATGCCGCTGAGCGCAGCAAGAACTCCGCTGATGACGTAGACCCACAGGATAACCGAATTGGTGTTGATGCCGGAAAGCCTCGCCGCTTCCTTATTTCCACCAACGGCATATACGTACCGACCGAAGCGCGTTTGGTTCAGCACGACGTACGCAATTCCGTACACGAACATCATGGCGAGTGTCGGGATCGGTATGCCGGCAACGCGCCCGCTCCCAAGGAAAGCGAATTCCGGCGGGAGATCCCAGATCGGACGCCCGTCAGTGTACATGAATGCAATCCCCCGTGAAATTGTCATGATCGCAAGTGTGACGATAAAGGGAGTAATGTTGAACCGCGTGATGAACACTCCGGCAATGAATCCCGCAAGCGCACCCACACCAAGACCTCCCAGCATTGCAATCATGAGCGCTACTGGAAACGACCCCACCGATTTGAGAAAGCTTGTTGCGATGACGCCGCTCAGTGCCACAAGCGCGCCGACCGAAAGATCGATTCCCGCCGTGAGAATCACGAACGTCATCCCGACGGCAATGATGGCGGTGATGGAAACTTGAAGTGTAATGTTGACCAGATTCTCCGCCGTCAGAAAGTATGGCGAGAATTGTGCGAAAAGAATAATCTCGACAAGCAGTGCAATTGCAATCCCGTAATCACGGAGAAGCCGCGTCAGCGAGCGCCTCGAAAAATCGCGTGTCGCTGCAACCTCACGCTGCACTTTCGACCTCCGCAATTCCTCCGGTTGCCAGCGTCATCACTTTCTCCTGTGTCGCTTCTGCACGCGAGAAGATTTCCTTCAGCGTTCCTTCATGCATCACGGCGATTCGATCACTGATGCCAAGAAGTTCGGGCAAATCGGATGAGATGACAATAACGCCAAGACCGTCTTTGGCAAGCTGATTGATGAGCTGGTAGATTTCATACTTTACGCCGACGTCGATTCCCGAGGTTGGCTCGTCAAAGATGAGCAGCTTCGACCTCGTGAAAAGCCAGCGGGCAAGCACCACCTTCTGCCGATTTCCACCACTCAGGTTTTCGACGTCCTGTTCGACTGTCGGAGTCTTTATGCGAAGCTCGCCCGCATACTTCCTCACAACACGATTCTCTTGAACTCGATTCAGCACCCATCCATTCATCACGTCACGCAGGTTCGAGAGGGTGACATTCTCTCGTACACTCATGTGCATAATGAGACCGTACTGGTTGCGATCTTCGGTCAGAAGTCCGATGCCAAGATCGATTGCTTCGCGCGGCGAGCGAGGCTGTATTTCTTTTCCTTCCAGAAAGATTTTGCCGCTCTGAAACGGATCGGCACCGAAAAGAACGCGGGCAAGTTCGCTTCGCCCGGCGCCGACAAGTCCGGCAAGCCCGAGAATTTCGCTGCGATACAGCGTGAGATGTATCCCGCGTAACATGCCGGCACAGAGATTCTCGACTCGAAGTATTTCTTCCCCTCGTTGCAGATTTGTTTTGGGATATTCATGTTCCAGCTCACGCCCTACCATCCATCGAACAAGGCTTCTCCGGTCCACTTCCGAAACAGCACACGAGTGAACAACGTTTCCATCCCGAAGAATCGTGATGCGATCGCCGATCTCAAAGATTTCTTCGAGCCTGTGAGAGACATAGATGATGCCGACGCCTTCCGTTTTCAGGCGCCGGATGACCGCAAACAGATTCTTAAGCTCCTTTTCCGTCAGCGCTGCCGATGGTTCATCCATCGCGAGGATGCGGGCTTTATTGGAAAGCGCCTTCGCAATTTCGACAAGCTGTCGTTGTGCAACTGACAACTTGCGGACACGCGCCATCACCGGAATTTCTTCACCAAGAAGTGAGAGCGTCTCACGAGCGGTCTCTCTCATGCGCTTGTAGTCGATGAACGGCGAATTCCCTTTTTGCGGCTCGCGACCGAGAAGAATGTTCTCGGCAACAGTAAGATCGGGAACGAGCTTGAAGTCCTGGTAGATCATCCCGATGCCGAGCGCTTGTGCGTCATGCGGCGATGTTATCGCGACTTCTTTCCCTTCGACAAGGATGGAACCGCCATCTTTCTTCAGCGCACCGGAGAGGATTTTCATAAGTGTGGATTTGCCGGCGCCGTTTTCTCCGAGCAGACAATGGACTTCACCGGAACGGAGTTCAAAGTTCACGTCCGACAACGCAAGCACACCGGGGTACTGCTTGCGGATGGAATGCATGTGAAGGAGAGGTGACATAGTGTCAAGCACGAAATCCTAAATCCGAAACTCGAAACAAGCACGAATAATCAAAATCCAAACAGCTGAAACAAGAACGAGAGCTATCGACATGGAGGGATGAAGATTTAGAATTTGGGTATTAGGATTTGTTTCGTGCTTCGAGATTCGAATTTCGAATTTAAACTTAGCCTTTACTTCGCCGCGGTTTTCTGTAATGCTTCTTTATCCACAATCCCCACTTCCACCGGTACGACTTTCGGCAGCGATGTGCCGGAGAAATACTCTTTGATCTTCGCAACGGTTGTCTCGCCGATCTTTTTCGGGTACTGGATGACGTCGGCCTTCAGCGCGGTGCCTTTCATGATTGCATCGGCGGCGGGTGGAATAGCGTCATAGCCGATAATATTGACGCCTTCCCGGTGGAATTGCTGTACTGCATCGAGCGATCCAAGGGCGGAGTCATCATTGATGCCGAAGATTCCCTGCAGATCGGGATGTGCCTGCAGAACGTCGGACGCGGCCTGCATCGCACGGTCGCGCACCCCTTCGCCATTGACATCAGCCACGATCTTGATGTCCGGAAACTTTGCAATCGCTTCCTTGAATCCCTGCACGCGGTCAAGCACCGACGTGACTGTTGGCTGATCGATGATGGCGACATTCCCTTTGCCGTTGAGAAGTTTTGCAAGATACTCGCCGGCAAGCCTGCCACCTGCAACATTATCCGATGCGACGTGGCAAACGACATCGCCTTCCTGTGAGGCAATGTCCGCGGTGAAGACCGGAATCTTTGCTTCGTTCGCCTTTCGTATTGCAGGACCGATGCCGCGCGAATCGACCGGGCAGACGATGATGGCATCGACTTTCCGCGTGATGAAGTCTTCGATCTGCGCGCTCTGCTTGCCAAGATCGAACTCACCCGCCGTAACAATCAGCTCGTAGCCGTCCTTCGCCGCCTCGGTGCGCAATCCTTCCTCCAAATCTTTATAGAAGACATGCGCGCGCGTGAGAAGAGAAACGCCGATGGTCTTGGTGGATTTCTGTTCTTCCTTCCTACCGCAAGAGAAGGCAACGATGCCGATCAGGAAGAGCAACAGGAATGTTTTCCTATTCATTTTTTTCCTTTTTCAGTTTTTGCCGAAGGCATCTCCCAACGGGAGCCTTTTGGGACCTCCGGGAGACTTTTGATTTTATAAATAGAATTTCTCCGTCTTCCACTTCTGCGCGTTAATGACGCGAAAACATTTACACCTACAAACAACGAGGTCGGGATGGCAAGAACGAGGACTTCGGCAACGGGACCATTACGTTCGTGCACGGTTGAAAATAAAAAGCAGCCCTATCTTACAAAGAAAAGAGGGAATTGTCAATAATTTATCAAGGTGACCGGTTGGGGGCTCAATGGTAGCATCCATAGTGGGGAAGGACGTCGAAACACAACGACTATTACTTTAGCAGCATCTCCGGACGTATCATGAAAATCCGGGAGCCGAACGCGCGAACCGACATGAAATGCGCATTCTCCCTATCGTGTCGAGGAGAAGCTCTTCCATACTGGCTCTCGTGGTGCAAGTAATTTATAATCCCTCAGTTCCCAGTCCACCAAAACCCCTAACAAGAACATAAGGATGCATACGTAAACGCATCGGAGTTTCCGAGGATCTTTCCGATCGAAGCCGGATAGCGCTGTGCGTGTCATCGCTTTTCTCACCATGACAGTGATTCAATATCAGGCTTTAGTTCAAGCGCCCTTTGATTTTGCAAACACCCGGATCGGCAATACCATCGAGTTGAGCCCGTTGAACTGCACTCGCCGCTGAAATTGATTCGCAGTTTCGTTGTGCAGGATGCGTTGGTACCAGCGTTCCCGCTCGAAGACGAGCTTGCCCGTGAAGAAGACGGGAAGCGGATATTCTTTCGCGATCTGCAGCGCAATCTTTTCTGCTTCGTCGAGCACTTCGGTGCCCATGCCTGTCCGGTAATCAGCGGCAAAGCCAAGTTGTCGTGTGAAATCGACATACCGTTGCAGCGACGCCTTCGTTTCTTCGGTACCAATGTCCAAATCTTCCGCTCCCTTCAGACGTCCGGCGTCGACAACCGTTATCGAGAGAAAAATAAAATTTTTAAAGTGCCTCGGGAAGAGCCGCTGGATCGACAGGAACGTGTGGATGCCCATCCCTCCATAGGAACTGACCAACAACACGGCGGTCGGCGCTTTTGGGTCGAGTTTTGGCGGAGGAGTGGCGGCAGTTGCGCCCGTCGGAATTTCCGTCAGTATCTCATCGAGCCGGGCGAGATGCGACATCACCGACTCGTAGTGTCTCTTGATGAGGATGCAGAGTCCGACGAGAACGCCCGTAATCAAAATCGTGATCCAACCCCCTTCACCGAATTTTTCGTAGAGGTTCATCAGCAGAATCGAAACGCAGAGCACAAGACCGATAATGTGGATGAGAATGTGGCGCAACCACTCGGGATCCTTTGTGCGGTGTTGAATCCAATACCGTACCATGCCCATATTGGATAGCGAAAATGTCAAGAACACATTGATAGAGTACATCAGGACGAGCATGCTCGTGTTGCCGCCGGTAAGCAGGAGTGTAAGAATCGCGGCTGTCGAAATGAGCACAACGCCGCTTTGCGTGGTGAGCCGTTCCGACAAGGAGCTGAAGCGATGCGGAAGCCAGGAATCGATTGCCATGTTCGACATGACCCGGGGACCATCGATGAAACCTGCCTGGGCGGCAACAAAAAGTATTGCAGCCTCGGAGGCGAGTGCAACCACCACAAAAATTTTTCCTGCAGGAACGTTTCCGAGCTGCCAGGTGCCGGCGAAGCGCTCCAAGAGCGAGGCGTTCATCGTCTTTCCCGCTTCCGGCACGACATGGTAGAGAAGGTAGCAAATCAAAATGCCGCCCGCTGTCACGGCGAGTGAGACTGCCATGTACAACATCGTTCGCCGCGCGGTTTGTATCTTCGGTTCCCGCATGATTTGTATGCCGTTCGAGACCGCCTCGATGCCTGTGTAGGTGCCGGCACCACGCGTATATGAACGAGCGAAGATCGCAAAGAGGCCCATCAGCCCCAACGCCGTGAAGTTCGTCTTGAAACCATTCTGTACTTCTGCTACGACTCGCGGTGCTTCAAAGAGGTGGAATGCAATGCCCCCAATGATGAGCACGGCATGCGTGATCACGAAAACGAGAAAGATGGGAGCGAGCGACGTGACTGATTCTTTTACACCACGCAGGTTCATAACCGTCAGCAACGCAATGCCGAGCGTGACAAGGACAAGTTTGTACTGAGCGACCTCCGGTGGTAGGAAGCTGAAGACTTGATCGGCTGCGCTGGCAATGGAAACGGAAATCGTGAACACGTAATCGACCAAGAGCGCCGAGCCGGAGACGACGCCATACTTGGGACCGAGCAGCTTACTTGCAACGACGTACCCACCGCCTCCATAAGGAAAATGCTCAATGATCCGGGAGTATGCGTAGGAGATGACAAAAATCGTGAAGGCTGTCGCGAGTACCAAGCCGATGGCGAGATAGGTATGTTCACCGAGAGCACGAAAAGCTTCCTCCGGCCCATAGGCCGAAGACGAAAGCCCGTCAGCACCGAGACCAACCCAAGCTAAGAAAGCAACGAGCGAAATGCGGTGAAATATCTTGGGGTCGTGAAGATCGCGGGGTACGCCAAGGACAACGCGTTTGACTCGCTCTCCCAGAGGCACATCGTCTGAGTGCTGCGGAGGCTCTGCTTCGGGGGATCCTCCGGTATTACTATCGCTTTCCATTATATTCACCATCTTTCTGAGGGGTGCAAAGCTACTGAATTCGGCAGCCAATTGCAAACGCGATGATGAGGCGGTAGTGCCTCAGTTTGATTCTATTGAATATCACAGAGGAGGTATGAGAAAAACGGCAACAAGACAAATCCGAATGATCATCGTAACGGAAGGCCAAGGATAAGGTACGTCGAATCGCCGCATTCTTTCTGTGTGAACGCGTCGATTGTTACCGTGTTTGCCACCGGATTGACGTGCGCTGCAATTTGCACCCGCTTATTACGCTTTTGCAGAAAACATCGAAGCGCCCTTTCGTCTTTCACGTCCGGCGGCACCTCCCGATCTTTTGAAGAAACATCGTGGTACATCCACCGCAGTCGTGCTATAAATTTTGCATCCCGTGGAAATGGAGTGATACGTACCCACCGCTTGACGTACTGCGCGTGATGCAATGAATCGAAACCGGACGGTAACGAATCTGAATACGCCTCGACCTGCATGCTGTCCAATTTCGTAATATGTGAAAACCATACTGTTGCCAGTAGCCTGCCGTCAAGGCCGACGAAATGATAGGGCGCGTCAGTGGCAGAAACTCTCAGCGTTGCCATGTCAAACATCCCCTTCGGTGGATTGACGAACATCGCGAGCAGGTACTGTCGTCGCGCTGTCACAAAGTACTTCAGGGCATCGACGTGGTAAAGGAAATCTTCGTACGTTCCCCACTTTGCGGTATCCGCTCTAACATCCGACCCAATGACTGCCGTAAGACTGTCGATCCGATGAGACATGCGCTCGTCGGTAAACAGAGTGTGCAATAGCGTATCGACGTATTGGCTCAGGTGTTCTCGCAGGCGTGGCGTTTTCCAGATCCGATCCTTCAAAACATTCTCCGGACCCGAAAGTACGGGGAACGTGTAGCTAAAACCTTCGTTCAGAAGCGATTTTGGATATTCCACGTCAGGATCGCCGGTGAGGCCAAAGGTCATGTCATAATCCCATGGGATCATGGTCCACTGGTGGATTGATCGCGTGGTGTCGCGATAGAGAAAGTAGTTTTTGGTGTAGGAATCCCCCATCATGGTCAGAATATTTCCTGCAAGCCAGTGATAGACGCTCTCCATGTCGAACAATCGATCCACGACGTCTGAGAACAAAGAATCGGGAGCGTTATTGATTTCCAGCAGCATCTCGTGCAGGTCATTGTAGTTCTCCTTGTCGCCGATTTCTTTCGGGTAGTATTGCTTGAGCATGGCTGTATCGTGCACAACCATGTCGGCAAGCGCAAAGAATCCACCGGCTTCGTAGAGCGGGCCAACTGCTTGTCCGTGATTGATGAGGAAATATTCATCGATCTTGTCGACAGCAAGAAATAATCCTTGTTGCTCGCCGTTGATGGAGAGGCGCGCATATGATGCACCCGGGGCAAGCGCGTTCATATCGGCAAACAAATCCCATGAAAGATTTTCACGCATTGCAGATTTATCGAGGTACATCGCATGGAGGTTAAGATGGCGAGAATTCCGGAAAAGCTGTTTCGCTGGAAATTTGATCCGGTAGGATTTCTTAGGGAAGTATCTCGTCGATCGCCCCTTGTAGCGGATTTTCACATCCTTCCACACCGTCCCGCCATACTCGAAGGCTGCCGGAAGGTACTCATCACTGAAGGGATCGCGATGCGTGAGAGCGTGCAGGTTTTCTTTCGCTATCGTGACCTTATACTCAGGAATTTGTGCTGCGCAAATGGATACACTGAGGAGGATCAGAACAAGCTCTTTCACGATACCGGCCTACCCGTGGCTTTGTGATACTTTCTTTGCACGGCGCGCCCGCTTCTCGATCCAGTTTCTCGCAACGACGACGGGTTTTTGGTATACTTGCTCAAACATGTCGGCCTTCCGCAAGACTGCTGCACGTTCCGGAAGCGCTTTCGAGACCGCATGAAGATCGATGAAGATGACGCCGTGCTCGTCGTAGCACCGTACATCGCGAACAATTCTCCTGCCCGATTCGTCAAGGGCATCGGCAATCCGCAGCAGCGATGCGAGACGTTTTACAATGATCTGATCCGTTGCTTGAAGTCGGGCAAGATGCCCAAACGATATTTTGTTGTACGGCAGGCGATGCAAACAGGCGATGTTGGCAATGACTTCTTTCTCCCTTCCACTAATCGTCGAGAACTCTTGCCGCATGATTGCCTCGTACGTAAATTCATCATGCTTCTTATCCGAAAGGGCGTGCCCGACGTCGTGAAGCAGTGACGCATAATAGAGGAGTGATCGTTCCCGATCGCCGTACGTATGGAGTGCCGTTGTCTGGTCGAAGAGCGAAGTTGCCAATTCCGCTACTTTCCGCTCATGGAGAAACGATTCATCGAAATGCGAGAGTACGTGGAGTATTTCGCGCAACGATTCATTCGCCGTGTGATGAGGAACGTTGTGGAGAGTATCTGCCAGAGCGCTCCACATTCTCTGATGAAGTTCCTTCGGTGATCCCACATACGGAACTCTCAGCCATCCGCGAAGACTCATGCATTCGCGGTAGAGATCAACGACTCTCTGGAGCATCGTCAAATCAATCGATTCTTCTCTTTCCTCTTCGGACAGCCCGAAGAGCGCCGTTTGCAAGAATTTCTCCAGATGCACCGGCGCCTTCCGCTTTTTCATGAGATCATGGAGCGTCGTATCGAGAAAAATAGTTACATCGGGTTGAATGGTAAAGACTTTCGTCATCGGCTCGAACCATTCGGGACTCAATCCGCTTGCGCAGTAGCGGGTTGCGAGATTTGCCAGATAACCATCGAGAATGACAATGTCACCGGATTGAAGCGCCGGCAAGATTACCTGTTCATAGGTGAGCACGGCTTCACTGGCTGCGAGCAGGACTTTGGTCGAAAGTGAGAGAACAGATTTCTTGAGCACCTTCCGCTCGACTTCCATGCCGACCCACGAGTCACCGGCAAGACCGAGACGAACGTCATACCCCTTTACCAATAAATCGTTATAGAGAAGATTCGCCTGGCGTGCTGTTGCGTGTTTATCAGCCCCTTCGATGACGATAAGTTTTCCGGGATAGGAATGCGGAGAAAGATTAGCTTCAAACAATTTCATCAAGGATTGCCGAGCGGGAGATTGTTCCGTACGCCTCACAAACGATGGCGAAGCAACGGGTGACGATTCGGCTTCATCGCTCCACTTCTTCATGGAGTCGTCGAGAATGGGTACAACGAAAGAATGAATGTCTTCAATCTGTCGTCCCGTATCGATTTCAATAAGGCCGTGATGTTTGCAGATCCAATCGTACTCGCTCGCAATGCGCGATTGGAATTCCCGGAACGCTTCGTGCGGATCGTTGTTTTGAATGACATCCATCCCCGACTCGTAGAAGCTCGGAGAGTCGCCGTCTCGACGCTCGACGATCCGCTCAAGTGTTTCCTCGATCGACGTCTTGCAATAAAAGGCTAGATCGGGCTTCGGTGCAAGCGCGTACAGATGTTCGACCCACGAGCGATCCACGTTGCGGGCAACGTCTCGTGCCAGCGCCGTATAGACGTAGCGATCAGCTATGACGAAGTTGCCTTCATAGAGCGACGGGATGATAATATTTTCCAGCCGGTACATGAAGTCCGCTGCATGAAGCGTACTGAAAAGATATGGCGTGAGAAGTTGCGCTTTCTTCGCGCGCTTAATCGCTTTTGAAATAAGGCGCGATGAATTCCAGCGCGTGATGACGACGGGCTGCCCCTTGTCCTGAAGGTAACGGCTCAGGAGTTCTATCTGTGTCGTTTTCCCTGCACCATCAAGACCTTCGAATATGATAAGACGGCCACGCATTTTTTCTTTCACCCTTGTCAATATACAAGACCAAAACCGACCAAACAAATTTTCCAACTCGGCAGCCTTCGGTCGCGAAGAGCGCTACTATGAATCTGATGTGACCGATTTGTTAGAGTAGGAACTCCCTTTCAATAATTGTAGTGAACTCTTCGGTTTCACGGGGTGATTGTAATCACGGCTACATGCCCAGTACGATACTGTAGCAATAGAGTTTTTCGGTAACGGTCGGTTTGTTCGTATCAGAAGTAAACAAAGAAGCGTCGCTACGCTGGTCGCTTGCAGATAAGGTAGGAGTCGCCGTGACGCGGATGCTCGTTGTACTTACACGGGGCATATCCTTCGAAGTCATAGAGGATTTCCAAGTCGCTGAATACTTCTCGGAGCCTCCCTTGCTCGATAAAGTAGAGAAAGCGACAGCAATCTTCTTTCTTGTGGAAGGTATTCGGCTCGATCATTGCTTGCGTTTTCTTGTAGTCTTTCAGTTCCGGATCGAGATAGTTCCGCGACGACATGATGATGAGGCCGCCCGGCTTCACCGAACGTTTCATCGGCTCGAGTATTCGCTCGAACTCGCTCCGCTTCATGCAGCATAACACGAGGATGCAGCTGATCACATCGTAGGTATTGCGGGGATAGCCGTATTCAAGGGCATCCCGTTCGAGAATTGTGATGTTGGAAATGCCGTGATCGCTTCGGTACGCACGAAAGCGTTTGAGATATGTTTCATTCTTATCGATGGCGGTGACGTGGAAACCTTTTCTTGCATAGAAGACACTATCAGCTCCCTCGCCGCACCCAACATCCAACAATGTCATTCCATGCCTCCGGCGAAGATAGCGAGCGGCCCTCTTCGCCAGAATATCGGGGACAAAGGGATTCTCGAAACCGTATCGTTGCCGGATAGATTGTCGCTTCACTGAGTTCGAATCTCCAATCAGAGGGTTCTCTTCATGACAACGATTGTCATGTCGTCGGACTGCGGGTACTCTGCTGCATGTGCTTTTGCCGCAGCGACTATCTCATCGATCAATTGTTGTGCGGACCGGTGCTTGTGCTTCTTGATAACTGCAGCAAGCCGCTCTTCACCGAATTGTTCTTCACGCTCATTGATTGCTTCGGCGATGCCATCCGAATAAATGACTAACACATTTCCCTTCTCGATGGAGATGCTCTCTTCGGAGAACGGATACCCGTCGATGATTCCAAGCACGGTGCCGCCGGTGTCGAGTCGGCGCGGCGATTTCCTGCGAGACGAGAAGAGAAAGGGATGATCCTGACCGGCGTTGCAGAACTCAAGCCGGTGATTCGCAGGATCGAGAATGCCATAGAAGAGCGTCACAAATTTCTCACTGCTGGTACTGCGATAAAGGAGTGTATTCGATCGCGCAATGCACTCTTTCGCAGATCTGCTTGTCAGCGACTGCCCCCGAAGTGTGGCTTGCACGTTCGCCATCAGCAGCGACGCCGGAAGTCCTTTTCCCGTCACGTCGCCAAGACAGATACCAAGCCGATCGCCATGCATCGGAATGAAGTCGAAATAGTCGCCGCCTACCAGTTGTGCCGGGATCGATTGTCCCGCAATGTCGTACCCCGAAATCTTTGGGAATGCTTTCGGTAAAAGCTCGTGCTGGATTTTTGCTGCAAGCCTTACCTCTTCGCGCATCTGCATGAAGGCTTTTTCCTCTTCATAGAGACGTGCATTCTCGATGGCAAGCGCAGCGTGAATCGACAGTGCGGCTATGATGCTTTCATCTTCACTTGTAAAGACTCCGCTCCGTTTGTTGAGAAGCTGGAAAACGCCGATGATCTTGCCATTCTTGTTTTTCATCGGCATGCAGAGGATCGTTTCGGTATGATAGCCGGTTTTTTTATCAACGTCCGGATTGAATCGTGGATCGAGATAGGCGTCGGTGATGTTGAGTGTGTCGCCTGTGGCCGCGACATAGCCGGCAATGCCTTTGCCCATCGGAAGCTGGATTCTCACAAGCTCCGTACCTTTCACAACTTTTGACCAGAGTTCCTGCCTCACTTCGTCGATGAGATACACTGTTCCGCGATCGCCATCGACACTCCGGAGTGCGGTCTCCAGAATAATCAAGAGGAGTTTGTCGAGATCGAGCGTCGAGTTCAGAACTTTGGACGCTTCGATCAACTGTTCGGATCGCTTCAACTCACGGGAAAAGCGTTCAGCATTGTGTTCAAGCTCTCTTACGAAATTATTGTTGCTCGTACGCAACCTCAAACTGAGCACGTACATCAGCCGTACGGCAAACGGATGACTGTGGTTAAGAAGGTGCTCGAAATCCGTTTTGTGCAGGCTGTAACAGAGACAATCATCGACAGCGACGACTTCCGCCGATCGTGTCCGCCCGTCGACAAGCTCCAGCTCGCCAAAAAAATCCCCCTCATGGAGAAGCGCCAGAAGTTTCTCCTCTCCCGTACGAGTTTTCTTCACAATCTTCACGCGCCCGTCGACAAGAAGATAGAGATCTTCTCCCTCGCTCTCATCCTTCAGAATGGTCTCATCCGCACTATACCGCCGTTCATGGAGTTGACGTTTGACGGCGTTGAATTCTTTGTCCGCCACATTCTCAAAGAGAATATTATGACGCAAGCGATCAAGCGTTGTCGGTGTTTTCATGGCAGAGGCTTCTTACTTTGCCGTGATTCCTTGAAGTTTAGAAAGTCGTTGTTTAGCATCTTTTATCTCCGGCGAATCAAAATCCGCGTCCTTCCAAAGTTCTAAAAATTTCTGATACTCGGTGACCGCTTTTTCCTTCTCGCCTTGTTGTTCGTGTGCAACCCCCAGCCAGTAGTGAGCTTTAGCGAGACCGATGAGCCAGTATGATGCAAGTGGCAGCCCATCCAGATCGTAAGGAGTATACCGAATAGGCGACCACCGCGTTAACCTGTTTAGTTCATTCAATGCCTCTGACAAATTCCCAGACTTCAAAAGGCATACTGCATGATGATAGAAGGGTGCATGATGTGGAGGAACTGCTCGGAACGCGGTATTCATCTGTTCGAGAGCAGCATCATATTTTCCGTTTTCAAATGAGATGATTCCCGAGCCATAGTCATATCGTGCACGCGCAGCAATATTCCCGGCACTACTACGATCCACTGCTTCGAGAATGTTTGATACCGCTTGTGGATTTCCGTTCTTCGTCTGCGCAATTGCAACCGTCATTCTCCCATAGGTTGGGTTCGTAGCGGTGTCTTTTCTCAAAATGGTTGAATACTCTTGTGCGTGTTGTACCATCGCAGGATAATCACACATTTCATAATCGAGAACAATAATATTTTCAATATCTCCTACAATGAAGACATCTTGCTTTTTATTTCTGTGGGATGTAAGAAGTTTCTGGCACTCGGTTCGCGCCTTCGTCAGCTGACCATGACTCATGAGAATAAGAGGAAACACCTCCTCACGAAAGACCTTTTCATCTAAGTGCATTGCAGCAGCGCCCTTGGAAATATACTTTTCCATATCAGCAGAGTCTTGCCGCACAAACGCATCGACGACCAGTTTCAGCGCGCTGGGAAAATCAGGCCGGAACGCAATTGCTTTCTTCCACCAAATGACCGCCGAATCGCGCTCATCGAACATGGCATAAATATCTCCTTTGCTGTCGTACGGATTTGGTTCGGCAGGCGCCAATTGCAAATACCGATCGATTGCATTCATGGCTTCCCGTCTTCGGTTCAATCCTGCGTATGAATATGCCGCCGAGTTCCAGAGAGTCTTGTCCAGTGAATCACTTTCCAATTCTTTCGCGAACATTGCATTCGCTTTTTCAAATTCTGCGCGCTGTGTATAGAGGAATGCCAAGCCGTTACGTGCTGCCTGTTCATGAGGGTATTTCTGAAGAAGATTTTCCAGGATGGAAATTGCCTTGGTTTCATCGTGTTCAATTGCTGAAGCGTACGTTGATTGGATCAAAAGGCGTTCTCGTTCGGTAATATTGACGCTGAGCGCATAGGCTTTTTTCATTGCGCTTGTAAATTCCTCCGTCGTGAGCGAACCAAGATTGACGGTTGCGAGCTGAAAATACGCCATCGCAAAATTGCTGTCGAGCTCAATGGCTCTGTCAAACGCTGCCTTCGCTTCAGCCGCGTAAAACTTGTTGTTCAACTCGACGCCTTCAAGATATGAACGATACGCTTCCGGTGAATTTGTCGTTGCGCTCGCAATCGATTTTGTTTCGGCTCCGGCGGACGACGTAACATTGAGATCGTTCTTGACCAACAAAGCAAGCGTATCTACGAGTGAAAAGATTTTATCGGCGGGAATCCCCGACAATCGTTGTGTACTGATAATCTTCCCGCTTCCAACTTCGATGAGGCGATACGTCACTGCCAGCGTCGGCTGCTTTTGCAGGATGCTGCCCAGGAGCATCATGGAAACACCCGCGCGCTGCGCGACTTTCGTCGCCATGGACGGTGAGATCGCCTTCGTATCAGATTGTCCGAGCTCCTTCTGAATGTCGTACAGCCGTTCGCGGCTGATGACTTCGATATCTTTTACCTGGAAGAGGGACGTCGTGAGGAGATTGGTGAGCATCTCTCCCGTATGATCCTTGTCTTCGGGGTCGGGAATGTTTTCGAAATAGAGCACGGCGAGGGAATTCTTTTCCGATGCTGCTGTCGTCTTCTGCGTGCTGATCTGAAAATTGAACGGATTGAAGATGATCGCAAGCGTAATGAGCACAACGGCGAGACCTGCGGGAATCAAAACTTTCATCAGCCGCTTCTTCGGCTTCGGCATTTCCACAGGCATCTGCATCGTTGTTGTGCGCATATACCCTGCGCTTGCATATTCCAAGCCCTTTCTTTCACGGCGAAGATCGGCAAGGAGATCGTCAACGTGCTGGTATCGATCGTCGCGATCTTTCATCAGCGTCTTGAAGACGATCCGCTCCAGCTCCGGCGTGACTTTGTCATTGAAGCGTGCGATCGGCTGCGGGTCTTCATTGATGAGCGAATACATCAATGCTGCCTGGTGCTCGCCGCGGAATGGCAGCTTGCTCGTCAGCATCTCATAAAAGACAACTCCAACCGAGAAGATATCCGATCGATGATCGACTTCTTCGCCCTGTGCTTGTTCGGGCGACATATACGCCGCCGTGCCAATGGTGGAGCCGGCTTTGGTGAGTTTCGTTGCGCCTTTCAGCTTGGCAAGACCAAAGTCCATGATCTTGATCTGTCCTTTTGGCGTCATCATGATGTTGTCCGACTTGATGTCGCGATGAACGATGCCCTTCTCATGAGCTGCCGCGAGTCCTTCACAGGCCTGAATTGCAAACTCGAGAAACTTTTTGATCGAGGGAATTTCATGAGCGATCAATTGCTTGAGCGTCTTCCCTTCAACAAGCTCCATCGCAATGAAGAGCTGATTATCGAACTCGTTGATATCGTAGATGGTGCTGATGTTCTGGTGATTCAGCGCCGACGCCGCCCGCGCCTCGTGATAAAATCGCTCCTTCTCGTTTGCGTCGGAGGTGAGGTAATGCGGAAGAAATTTGAGAGCGACGAGTCTGTCGAGTTTGGTATCGTGGGCTTTATAGACCACGCCCATTCCCCCCTCGCCGAGCTTTTCGAGAATCTTGTAGTGTGAAATGGTCTGGCCGATCATAGAGCATCATACCTTTCCGAATCAGAGAGGTTCTTCATGACGGTCGGAATAAGAAGTTGAACTGATTGTGAAACTGTTTGACCGATCATGTGTCTCGTTCTATTGTCATACATTCTCCCTCATACCCGATAAGGAATGAGAGGGATGCGGTTTTGCAAGAATGCCTGCCAAGCCCGTTTCAATACAAGTTCTCCACCATTACTAATTTCGAGCTGAGTCGAGAATCCACGTACAGTATTTCTTTCCCGTCGCTGCTGACACTCATGCTGAGATCATGCCCGATTAAAGTGCCGGCGAGTCGCTGCTCATATCCATGAGGGAGTGAGCGTTTCCATACTTCGCCCGCACCCTTCACATATATCAGGAACCGTCCATCCGGACCAAGTACAACGTTCCTGAGATCAGGCAGAACATACTTTGGCGTTCTGATAATTGAGTATCGGGGAATACCTGTCGAGTCAACATACTCTTCGGGAAGTGCAGGACCGACCATGTATAAGGAATCGAGCAGTGCTTGCGTTGAATCTTTCTCCCTCTCGGCGGGCGAAGAGACGATCCACCATCCTTTTCGACTCCTGTGAAGATCGCGGAAGAAGAGATACCGTCCCTGAAGAATCTCAATTGCCTGCGTTGAATCCTCATACACCTGCCTTGGTTCATTCCCTTCGATCGCCAATCGCCACGAACGGGTATCGGAGAATGTGATGACGTTAGTCGAGTCGAGCCACCGGACATCGTTGCCTGTTCCGATGAGTTTCGGCGCAACGGAATTCGCCGGATCGACACAATAGACATGAGTAGACTCAGCCGGCGCACTCGATGAGCGCGAGCTATATGCCATCCATCGTCCATCCAATGACCATGTTGGCTCGCCTGCTGTTTCCATCCCATTCGTGAGCTGCCGAAGGTTGCTGCCGTCCCGATCCGAAACGTAGATGTGGCTAATCGACTTCAGCGGATCAGGCTCGAATATCTGTAGTGCAACGTGCTTCCCATCAGGCGATAGCGACGCCGCGCGAAGATCGTGATCACCGAATGAAATCTGTCTCGCACTGTTGGCATCGCTATCGGCGACCCACACATGCCCAAGCCGCTGTTGTTGCAGGTACAGCAGCTTTTTTCCGTCGCTTGAAATTTTCATGCGAAGGTCGGGGCCGCTCCCCTTGGTCACTTGGACTGCTGTCCCACCAACTGCCGGGACAATCCAGAGGTTCGCATTTCCACCTTTCTCAGACGAGAAGATGATGTCGTCATTGCGAGTCCAACACAGATCGCCGATATTCTTCTCATCGAAGGTCAATTGTCGCTGAGTATTCACTCCAAGATTGGTGATGAATATTTCCTGATATCCGGCAAGAAATGTTCTTGTTAACGCCACCGATTTTCCATCCGGCGACCACGCGAACGTCGCAGGTTCACCCGCCGTAATGACGCCCTGTTCGAATTCCAGTCGGGGATCACTCCCGTCAGGTTGAACACTCCGGAATTCTACCTTGGCAGTTTTCTCCGCAGCGGAACCCGGACTAATCACATAGCCGATCCGTTGTCCATCCGGGCGCCAGCGGGGATTTTTTCCTCCATCGGCAATCTTCCTGGTCACGCCCCCGAGCGCCGAAACGACGCAAACTTCGGATCGGAGCGTCTTTGAATTCCAGCGATCGTAAACAATTCTTCCTCCGTCGGGTGAGATATCTGCTTCAGTCATCGATTCTGAAGAGTCGGATGTTACTCGTCGGGGCTCACCGCCGGAAATGTTCATGTAGTAGATGTCCCACACGTTGTTGGCGTCGACGGCAGGAAACGCAACCCAATTGCCGTCGGGCGAGAAACCAGGTGCAGCAATTTCCGTAAGCGGAATCTGTACCATGTGAAACGCCATGTTCGGATTAAGTGCGATTGTCCGTTCCGCGGAATGTTCCGGCATGAATCGATGAATGAACGGCATGAGCCTGGGGAGAAGAAGGTAGATTAGTCCGGCAATGACTGCCACGAGCACTCCGATACTTATCCATCGTGATTTCTTCGGTTTCTGCGTTGCCGGAGTTGGCGTCATAGTCTCAACGCTCTGTCCTTCGGCGGGAACAGAGATTGCTTTCGGCTGGAGATCTTTCAGGGATGTGGTTCGAGAGACTTTTGTAGTTTCTTTCCTCAGACGACGGAGCTCGCTCACCATATCGGCAACCGATTGGTATCGATCCTCGGGATCTTTCTCCAGCGCCCGTTTGAGAATGCGCATGCTGTCGGGTGGAAGGTCGGAACGATATTTCTCGATCGGCTCAGGCTCCTCGTTGACGATAGAATAGACGATTGCCGCTTCGTGCTCGCCGCGGAACGGCGTATGCTGCGTCAGCATTTCGTAGACAACAACACCGAAAGAAAAAATGTCTGATCGTGCATCGGCTTCATCTCCCTGTATCTGTTCCGGCGCCATGTACGAGAGCGTCCCCACCGTACTTGATGCTCGTGTGAGTTTGAGCGATCCTTTCAGCTTCGCGAGACCGAAATCCATCACCTTGATCTGGTTCTTCGAATTGACCATGATGTTATCCGATTTGATGTCGCGATGGACGATCCCCTTGGAGTGTGCCTCCTGCAACGCTTCACCGATCTGAACGGCGTAGGCAAGAGCATCGTTCAGTTTCAGCGGCGCGATGTGGAACTTTTCCCGCAGCGTCGCCCCGTCGACATACTCCATCACGATGAACTGCTGCTGCTCGATCTCTTCGATGTAATGGATGATGCAGACATTCGGATGGTTTAACGCGGAAGCGGCTTTCGCTTCCTGCATGAAGCGTGCGCGTTCCGTCTCGTTCGCCATGAGGTGATGCGGGAGGAACTTCAGCGCCACGAGGCGGTCAAGCTTCGTATCCTGTGCCTGGTAGACGATCCCCATCCCGCCCTGGCCAAGCTTCTTGATGATTTTATAATGAGAGATTGTTGCGCCGATCATTTCTCGTTACTCTTACAGTTGACCCTCTCCCTGTCCCGACTTCGTCGTGATATCCCTCTCCCAGTGGGAGAGGGATTATAGGGTGAGGGTTTGCTTCTGTTCATTTCACACAAAACTCTTCCCCGTAACGATGCTGTATCCTTCCACCGTCATCTCCTCGCTCGTCACCACTTGTCGTCCCGTCTCTCGCTCAAGCTGCATCTTCCATTGATAGATTTCGGAAAACGTATGCCTGACTTTGTTCGTCAGCTCGTCGAACATGCCGTTGATTTCGTACGCGTCGGCGTCCTGCTTGCTATCCCAGATGCTGATGGAAATAATTTTTTCCGGCTCCTGCACATTTTCGATGATCGCTGCATAGCGGCATCCGTGCATGGTGCGCAATCGCGGAAGAAGCTCTTCGGTGTAAAGTTTCTTGAACTCTTCAAGCTTCCCTTCACGAAGCTGGGGGGAAACGATGCGGACATACAAACCGCCTGCCTGCTTCCGTGAAAGGAATTCATCGTTCTTCTGTGAAGAGATCGCGTACGTATCCACAACCGGCTCCTCCCGCACAGGTTCGTACCGGAGCGTGAGGTCGTTGGAGAGATGAATCTTCCACTCCGATGCGTCTGCAAGATAGGGCTCGGCCTCCTGGAGGAGTGCGCGAAACACACCGCTGCGCTCATACGCCTCGGCATGCTGCGGGGTTTCCCACAAGGTCATGGAGATACACTCATCGTTGTGGTGAACGCCCTGACTAAGAATCGCGTAGAGACATCCCGGCGTGTTATGGAGAACCGGTATGACTTTTTCATCGTACAATCGACTGAGATCGAACATTACTTCCGGCTTGATCTTTACGTGAACAAAACGCATGTACATGTCGGTACCCTCCTTCTTTCTCTACCACGTTTCTTTTTCTCACTGCACTTCGGGAGAACGCAGGTGAGATGGCTTGGAACAGTTGTATTCTCTTCACCGCACGAAAATGCATCAGAGGCGGAGGAATCCGCTCACAACGGATTCCGCTTTACAACTATAAGCGTTATGTCGTCGGATTGCGGGTACGATCCCGCGTGATCCTTCACGGCAGTGACAACCGTATCGATCAGCTCGACTGCCGGACGCGTGCGGTTCTTGATCAACAGCTCGCACAGTCGTTCCTCTCCGAATTGTTCCTTCGTGGCATTCATCGCTTCCGGGATGCCGTCGGAATAAATCAGGAGAAGATCGCCCGGTTGCAGAGAAACGGTTTCTTCGTCGTACGGGAGACCCTCCATGATGCTCAACACGATACCGCCCATCCTGAGGCGCACCGGATTTTTCCCTTCCGACAGAAGAAACGGCGGATCATGGCCCGCGTTGGAATATTGGAGCTGGTGCGTTTCGTAATTCAAGATGCTGTAAAAGAGCGTCACAAATTTCTCGCTGCTCGTGCTTTGATGCAGGAGCTTATTGGATTTTGTGATGCATTCTTTCGCAGACGTATTGACGAGCGTTTGTCCGCGAAGTGTTGCCTGGAGATTCGCCATGAGCAGCGAGGCGGGCAATCCCTTTCCCGAAACATCGCCCAAGCTGATTGCAAGCTGCCGTTCATCGATGGGAATGAAATCGAAATAATCACCGCCCACCATCTGTGCCGGAATACTTTTCCCTGCAATTTCATACCCCGGAACGGAAGGCGATTGTTTCGGGAGAAGCTCAAGCTGAATCTTGGAAGCAAGCTTGACTTCCTCCTGCATAATAATGAGCGATTTCTCCTGCTCATAGAGGCGTGCATTTTCGAGAATCTGACCGGACTGCGCGGCAATAATGGAGAGAAGTCGTTTGTCATCCTCACTGAATTCGCCGCCGCCCGCCTTGTTGAAAACAGCTAAGAGTCCGATCAACCGGTTCTTCACGAGAAGCGGAACGCAGAGAAGCGAGCGAAAGTCTCCTTCGGCTCGAACGCCGGAAAATCGTGGATCGGATTTCAAATCGTTCGAGATAAGCGGCTTCTTGTTGATGAGCATCCAGCCGAGGACGTTCTGATTGAGATGGAATTGCTGCTGGTCGGATGTCGAATCTTGTGCACGAATGAGTGTTTTCATTTCGGTAGGAGCCTGTTCATCGACAAGCGTAATCATTCCTTGCTGACCATGAATAGCCCGGACCGACCGCTTCACGACGCTCTCGATGACGGCATCGAGGTTCATCGTCGAGCTGATCACCCGCGCCAAATCATTGAGAATCGAGAGCTCATCAACTGCCTTGCGGAGACGTTGGTTTTCTTCCTGAAGAAGCGCGAGTTGTTCCATAGTGACAGCGAAAATGTGGGGAAATGTAAGCCTGTTGATTCAGTTGATGGGATAATGTATCGAATAGCGATGCAAAACTCAACCTCTTTCTGCTCTGATGCTCTCGCCGTGGAAAACGCTAATGCCTGCGTTGAAGAATGCGGGTATAAATATTTTCCACGGCGTCCACCATGTTTTGCGTAGTGAATCGACGCAGGAGATAGTGACGGCTTCGCTCACCCATTCCTCGCCGCACGCTTTGATCCCGAAGAAGCATCTCAAGTTTCTCCATGAGTGCCTTGTGATCGCGATCCGGCACGACGAAACCGTTCACTCCTTCCTCAACCATCTCCGCAACATCGCCGACGCGTGTGACCAGAATGGGAAGCTCTTGTGAGAGAGCCTGCAGGACGGCAAAGGGAAACGTCTCTCCTCCTCCTTCGATAGAAGGGTGAACGTAGAGATCGAACGCCGAGTATACGGCCTGCAAGTCATCCCGGAATCCTGCAAACATTACGCGATCTTGAACGCCCAGTACTGCGGCAAGGTCCGTAAGCTTCTCATAAAGCTCGCCATCACCGACAAGGAGGAGACGTGCGTGGAAAAAGTTCGAGGCACACGCGGCAAAGGCTTGCAGGAGATATTCGTGCCCCTTGAAAGGTACAAGCCTGGCAACATTTCCGACCACAACTTCCTCGTCGGTGAAACCGAATTCCTGCCGTACCTTCTGCCGGAGAAGTTCATCTCGTCTCATCTCCACCGGATCAACGCCAAGATATATGACAGAAATCCTGGAAGCGGGAATTCCATCCTCCTTCGCGAGAAGCTCTTTCACGCAAACGCCATCGACGATGAAATGGTCCGTTGCCCATCTGTTTCGCAGCCAGTGCGTGACGTTGTGCCTGAGGGAATGGAAACTGTGCACGTTGGTGATGTGTGCTTTCCCCTCGAGCCTGGCGGCAAAAGCTCCTGCGGTACGGTCGTAGTTTGTGTTCGTATGAACAATCTCGATCGAACGATCTTTCATGAGCCTTCGGAGGATATTGACATGCCTCATCAATTTCCCCTGTGGAGGAAAATCGACAGGGAATATCCGCACACCCGCTTGCTCACATTTCTCACGAAGAAGATTGCCGGATTTGCACGCAACGAGTACGTCATGGCCGCGTGCTTGCAGTTCTCTGGCAAGCGAGTAGACGTAGAATTCGCCGCCGGCGTAAATATCGGTGGAGTTCGTCAGGAGTATGGTGAACGGTTTCAAATCCATTGCCCATCAATGTACAGAACGGACGGCTGTTCTCAAAATAAAAAGGCGTTCTCACTTTCGCAGCGAGAACGCCTCGGATAATTCTTTTGATATCTCAGGCTGATGTTGCTCCTGCCTGCATCGTCCTTGCAGAAGAAGAGTTTCCATACACCATCGCAACGACGACGCCAAGAATGATGTACTGGATCATCCCGTAGATGAACCACTGCAGCGCCAGCGAGTACGGAATCGGGTAGGAAGCGTACGAATTGTACGCCATAGGAGTCGCCATCAGCAGTCCGACGTAGAGTCCGTAGCGAACTCCCTCGGCAATCCCTTTCCCTTCACGGCCCTTGGCGAAAATCAGCGTAAAGAAAAATGATATGATCGCCGAGGTGACGAAGTAGATCCACACCGTGCCATCGGATTCCGGGCGCATAATGCGCGCGACTGCCTCGGTGTGATACAGTGTGTTGAGCAGTCCCATGTGGATAATCATGTTCGTCACGCACATGACGACATAGACCGCTATGAACCCAATCCAAAGCTTCTTGCCCATATTCCCTCCTTACGGAAGTAGTTGCAGAACCGTGAATTAGCTGCAAAGCGCATTATGCTACAAAAGATATAACTGAAAGTCAAGTGATTCCCTCAGGCAAGACGGTAATACTCTGTTCGGCGGCCGGCGAGCACGTCATTGTACTCATTGAGATGTTTGTTGCGCGCTTCAGTGAGGTCGATATCGACAACTCCGACACCAGTTTCGTCTGCACTGAGGCGAGTGAGAATCTCACCGCGCGGCGAGACGATTTCACTTTTGCCGATGTAGGAAAGATCGATGCCGCCGCGATTCTCTCTGCCGATCCTGTTTGCCGTTGCAGCATAGACGCGATTCTCCAGACAGCGAGTGACCATCGCGTCGGGACAATGCGGAAGGACAAGATTCGATGGATGGAGAATGATCTCTGCACCAGCAAGTGCAAGCGTGCGTGCGCTTTCCGGGTAAATCCAATCGAAGCAGATCATTATTCCTACGCGACCGAACGGAAGATCGAAGACGGGAAATCCAAGATTGCCGGGAGCGAAGAAGAGATTCTCTCTATAATAGAGATGCACCTTCCGGTAGACGCCACAGAGACCATCCGGCCCGATGAGTGCGGCGGAATTGTACAACCGATCTGCCTGCTCTGCAAAACCGTAGACGATGGTACAGTTCTTCTTGCGAGCAACGGGCGAAAGCCGGTTGAATGAATATCCATCCGCAGGCTCGGCGAGCTTCTTGACCTCTTGCGCATCAACGAAGTTATAGCCTGTATTGAAAAGCTCCGGCAAAACATAGAGATCGGCGTTGGCGCTTTCGATGAGTGCGATCGCACCCTTTACATTTCGTTCAACATCGCCAAATGCCGGATTCGTTTGTACGACGGCTACGCGCATGTATTTCCTTTCGATGTCGTCCGGTAGGACAGGATTCCTATCCTGTCCAAACTGTTCTAAAAAATATCAAAAAGATGGACGGGTCAGGAGACCCGTCCTACCGATTCCTTTTTCTGAACAACTAACACCTAGAATGTTGAAGACTCAAAAGAAGATACTACTTGTCGGCTTACATCTTCTTCTTCCCACCAACTATTACATCCTGGATAGTAATCGAAATAGAGCGAAAGTCAACAATTCTTCGAATAAATTGCGACTCATCATCACCAATCAGCTCCAACCATCCCAGTTCGTTCAAACGAATAAGAGATTCTTTTAAAGCTTCTACCGAGAGATCACATATCGCTGCAAATTCAGCATCGTGGGGAATGTAGTCGATGCCTTTATTGCTTCCGAACAACAAATCCAGTTCACAATATACTCGGATGTCAACCGGTTTGGAATTCTTAAAGAGGTCGATTGGAACTATGACATAATCTTTTTCAGAGCTACTCATGGTCTCAGTGCCTCCGTTCTTATTTGGATGAAAAGAAGAGTATTGCAAGTCCAAGTAGCAATAGTTTGCCTACAGCGTTTTGCTGTTCTTTTCTTTGCTTGAATGATGTTAGAACTATTCTAATTCTGGAAAGAGCATCTGTGAGATTCCAGGGGTCAACTAAGATAAAATCAGAGCCGAAAATAAAACCAGAAACCCTGTTTTCACATCCTCGTTCAACCAATATCAGCATCGGTTTCTTTCCTCGCGCGTATCCTATTTCTTGCTGCACAAAATTGGAATTGAACCCTTCGCGTGCCAGAGCAACGAGCACAAGGTCTGATTGCTCAATCATGTTCTCAATCTTTTGGGTAACAGTATTTTGCAGATCAAGAGTGTGCTCAGCAATAAATGGCTCAATGCCTAAGCTCGCAGATATAGACCTAAGTGCATCAACAAGGTGATGATCCCTCGTGGAATGGCTAATGAATATCTTCATGAATTCCTCTTTTCATTTGACTCTTACTTCTTCTCTGCCGGCTTGACGATTACCGCCGGGATATCGAGCTTTTTCACCGTCTCGTTGAATGCCGCAAGATCGGTTTCGAGAATTTTCTTGTACTTCTCAAGCTGCGCATCTACCCGACTGGCAAGCTCATTGTAGACGTCATACGATTGCTGTGTCGGGCGCGTATCGGCGCTTGAGACTACTCCGAGCACGCCGGCAAGTTTATCGTTCAGCTTGATCGGATAGTTGAGCGCGTCCTGACTGCTCTTGATCTTCACCTGGATCAGCTCTTCCTCGACAGCCTTCAATCCGTCGTTCAGCTTTTTCGCGGTATTCTTCACGCTGTCCTGCAAAGGATTCTTCTCGAGCCGCTTCACGAGATCACCGGTCTGGCTCCGGATATCGCGGATCGCATTGATCGCATCGTGTGCAGCGGAAATCTTGTCGCGAATCTTCATCGAGAAATCGAACTGTTCCTTCAAGTCTTCGAGTGTCGTCTTCAATCGAGGATCTTTCTTGACCTCGAACGATTGCGTCCGGCTTTTCTTGCCGTAAACAAGTCGTACCTGGTACGAACCGGGGATGGCGGTCGGTCCTTGAAGCGAACCACCCCACAGAATTGCACCCGGAACCTTCGTCGCATCGGGATACCGCATATCCCACACGAAGCGGTTCATGCCGGAATCTGCCGGAACGTTGGGACCTTCGTCTTGCTGTGCCGGTGCGCTGTCATCTTTCGCGTCCTTCTTCTCCTCGCGATGCGCGAATGATTTGATAAGCTTTCCCGTTTCATCGAGGAACTCAAGCTTCACAGAATCTTTCTCGCCGGGCTTGTTCTTGAAGCAATAATAAACAACAGCGCCATTGGGTGGATTCTTTCCGAGTGCAAGACCGGGCCTGTCGAACGAGAAGCCGCCGATACGATAACTCTCACGCGGTCTGAACAAAAACGCAGTTGCTCGCGCCACGCTATCGCTCATCTGGTACAATGGGGTCAGATCATCCAAAATCCAGAACGAGCGTCCGTGCGTTGCAGCCACCAGATCTTTCTCGCGAGCCTGAATTGCAAGATCATGGACCGGCGCGATTGGAAGGTTCAGCCGCAGCGATTGCCAGTGCTCACCCGCATCGAACGAGACGTAGATACCTCGCTCGGTTCCCGCGTACAAGAGCCCTTTCTTATTCGGATCTTCACGGACAACGTGTGTGAACTCGTATTCGGGAATTCCACCGACAATCTTTTTCCACGTCTTGCCATAATCAATCGTCTTGTAAATATAGGGATGGAAGTCATCGAGTTTGTAGCGATTAGCGGCGAGATACGCCGTGCCTGCATCGTGCGGCGATGCATCGATGATGCTCATCATCGTCCACGCCGGCAAGCCCTTCGGTGTGACATTCGTCCACGTCTTCCCTCCATCCTTCGAGACATGAATCAATCCATCATCCGATCCTGCCCACAACACATTTCGGTCAACGGCGGACTCCGAGAACGTAAAGATCGTTCCGTAGTACTCGACACTTGTGTTGTCTTTCGTAATCGGTCCGCCGGATGAGCCGAGCTTGCTTGTATCGTTTCGGGTGAGATCAGGACTGATGACCTCCCAGTTCATTCCTTCGTTTGTTGTCTTGAAGACGACATTTGCCGTCACATACAGAACGCTATGATCGTGTTTGGAAACAACGATCGGATATGTCCACTGGAAGCGATACTTCGTATCCTTCGCACCGGCGCCCATCGGGTTGTCGGGCCACGGAGAGATGTCTTGTTCCTGATCTGTCCGGCGGTCGTATCGTGTCAGGTAGCCGTCGTAACTTCCGGCATAGACGATATTCGGATCGCGAGGATCGGGCGTGACGTAGCCGCTCTCACCGCCGCCCACGCTGAACCAGTCGCGCTCGCCGATGCCGAAGCCTGTCGTGCGGCTTGGAATTCTGACAGTACTGTTATCCTGCTGCGCACCATAGACGTTGTACGGAAAATCGTTGTCGAGTGCGACGTGATAAAATTGTGCGGTTGGAATATCTTCCGGCGTCCACGTTTGTCCGCCGTTGTAGGTGACTGTTGCACCGCCGTCGTTTCCTTCGATCATCCGTTGCGGATTGTTTGGATCGATCCAGAAGTCGTGGTTGTCGCCGTGAGGAACGGAAATGTTCGTGAGTGTTCGTCCGGCATCTGCCGACTTGAAGAATTGCACATTGAGAATGTAGACTCCATCGGAATTCTTCGGATCTGCGTACACGTGCGAGTAATACCATGCGCGCTGCCGGATTCTTCGATCATCCGTCATCTTGCTCCACGTTTTTCCACCATCGTCGGAAAGGAAAAGTCCGCCTTCTTCGGCCTCCACACTTGCCCATACACGGTCGGGCTTTGCCGGCGAGACAGCGATGCCGATTTTTCCTTTGACGCCTTGTGGCAAACCCTTGTTCTTCGAGAGATCGACCCACGTATCGCCGCCATCGGTTGATTTCCAGAGGCCGCTACCCGCGCCGCCGCTCGACATACTCCACGGACTCCGGTACGCTTGCCACATCGCCGCGTAGAGAATACGAGGATTGTTTGGATCCATCGCGAGATCGACGGCGCCGGTGCTATCGTTCTTAAACAGAATTTTTTTCCATTGCTTGCCGCCGTCTTTCGAGCGGTAGATGCCGCGATCTTTGTTCGGTCCAAACGGATGACCGAGTGCCGCTACATAGACGAGGCTCTCGTCTTTCGGATGGACGCGTATCTTGCTGATCGTCTGCGCGTCTTTCAGTCCGATGAACTTCCACGACTTTCCCGCATCCTCAGACTTATACACTCCTTCACCCGGCATGGCGTTGCCGCGTATGCACGCTTCACCCGTACCTGCGTAAATCACGTTAGGATCCGATTCAGCCCACGCAAGCGCCCCGACGATGCCGATCTTGAGCGAGCTATCCGAGACGTTGATCCACGTGCTGCCGCCATCGACGGTTTTCCAGATGCCGCCGCCCGTCGCGCCGAAGTAAAATGTGTACGGCTGGTCTTTGTGTCCAACAACTGCGACCGACCGACCGGCGCGGTACGGACCGATCTCGCGCCATTGTATCTTGCCGTAGAGCGTGGTGTCGTACTGAAACTGGGCGCGGAGCGGAGAGCTAAGAGCAAAGAGGAGAGAGCAGATAGCAAGAAGCGATATGCGATGCGTGATGTGTGATGTGCGCGAAAGCCTGGATAGAGCAAGCATGGTGGATGATCCTTTGATAGTTCTGAGTTTTTGGTGTACCGGAGCAACGTGAACGCCGAGCGAGGCAATATAGGAAATGTTAGGGAAAAGGGAAAGCACTTGTAATTCACGCCAATCTTGAGGCAAGAGCGTGGAAATGAGAAACACTTTTCCTCGCTCTATCTCCAAATTCATCTGTCCCTTCGACTTCTCCTCACCTTTTCCCCTGTCACCGCGTGACATCCCTCGACGAGCCCGTCGAAGTCTGACGACCTCTCCCGATTCGTCTCGAAGGTCACGTCTGAAGGACCCCTTCGGGGAAGTGATCCCTTTGGGAGACTCCTTCAGAGGGAGAGGGAATGACAGGAGTGAGGGTTATCATTCAACTGTTTAGTCGTCGAACGGACGCTTGAATTGTATCTATAGAGAAAGCCATATCTCAACCTGTCCCTCTTGTGCGTTAAATTTCGACTTGGAGAAATCTTGAACTCGAATCTCTGCAGATATTCCCTTTTCCTTGAGAAAATTGGTTGTGAGATCGGCAACTTTCTCTGCAAAAGACTGATCCTGCGCGTTGAAGAATCGAATACTGTTGGAAAACCGGGAATCCACTCTCTCAATCCCGGGCGCTGTCCAGCCGGATTGCTCACATTTTTGCTGGAGTTCCATCGCTATTGCTTTGGTCTCAGGGTTCTTGTACTGGATGTAGACAATTGTTTTAAATGCACCTGCAATTAAATGTGCCTCGGGAGGAAGAATCTTATATGTGATGTTGGAAGTATCTGCATTCGACCGGAGGGATTTCAAAATGGGTTGGATCCTTTTTTCCAACTCATCTTTTATGTTTACCTTTCTCTCCGGTGATCTTCTCCCTATGATATCAAAGGCTATACTACGTGTAGTTCCGTCGTAAATACTTGACCGGGTTGAATCATGCTCTTCTTGATCGCGGAATACACGCTCTGCAATATCCGTTACCAATTGTGGTTCATCTTTCCCTATGGCATTATCAAGAGCGATGAGCGCAATGTCTTGCCTCACTTTCTCATTTCGTGTCGTAAGATCGCTAATCAGGCTTCTTACCAATTCGCCTCGTTTCATCGATGAAGCGATGTCATCCGCTCCGAATTTGACGAACATCGCAATAATTGCAAGCAAGACGCTTGATACAAGCTTCCCGAGTACGTCAAGCTTATTCCAAAATTCTTTCGTTGAACCATTTTGGCTATCCATTTTTCTACTCCCCTTTCTTTTGTATAATTGGAAAACTAATGTGTTCCGAGTTGTTCGGCAATCTAAGCATCGAACAACAAAAGGAAAAACCAGCTCACTCCATCTCCAAACTTATCTGTCCCTTCGATTTCTTTCCTGCATGCAGCGCTGCCTTGAAGGTGATGTTCGTTGCCGGAAGTTTCGGGCGCTTACCGGCAAAGTATTCTTTAAGCGTAAGTATCTGTACTTTCGGAAACTCGAAGCTGGGTGCTTTTGGATCGTTGGCAGTTTTCACGTAGCCGGATGCGGCAACAGTTTGTAACATCGGCTTGGTCGGCTCGGTGGCGGTGAGGAAGACACCAAGCTCGCATTCGTGCTTCAGCATTGCGCCCATGAGCGCGTCGATGTCTTTGGATTGCACCGTCTCGCCGCCTTTCACCTGGAACGCGGCGCGGAGCGTTGTGCCTTTAAAATATCTATTGCGTTAGAGTATACTTTCATTCCTTTTAACGCTGATCCGCCTTTCCTGCGCCAAACGATTTTATTCCGGTAATTACTTGGACCGAATACCAAATCACACACCGTCTTCAGATAATGGCTCATCGTCGGGTCACAGTGGAGATAGAAGCTGCCGGTCGGCTTGAGCGCTCGATGCAGCTCCATCAACCGAAGCGCCATCATCGTAAGGTACGGGAACGCGTGCGGCGCAACTTTCTGGTACACAATCAGAAGCGCCCAGAGGTTGTCGTGCTCGAGCGTGTGGAGTTCTTGCAGCGAGTCCGCCACGTTTTTCAGTGTCCAGGTATCCTCGAACGCGATGCGCTGCGTCTGAATCTTCTTATCGTCGAAGAACATATTATAGTCGCGCTTGCTGTTGAACGGCGGATCAATGTAGACAAGATCGACCGATTCATCCGGGACGCTTTCACGAAGAACGTACAAGCAATCGCCGAGGTATAAAGTATTCATATCAAGAGGTCCTCATTGTTTTTTGTCCCCCTTCGTTAAGGGGGACGCGTCCTGCTGTTGGACGCAGGGGGTCTGCTGCGCCGACGCTTTATCCCTTTTCATTTCTTGGATCGTTTCACTGATCGATTCAAAAACTCCCTTCAGATTCTTGTAGACATCAATGTTTGTAAACCGAAGGAACTTCACCCCAAGCTGTTCGATGGATATTTGTCGTGCCTTATCGTACGTCTCAGCGCCGGCTTGAAAATGGCTGTCTCCATCGATCTCAATCGCCAGTTTCAGTTCGGCACTATAAAAGTCAAGGACATACGGACCAACGCTAAACTGCCGCCGAAATTTGCATCCATGAATTTGTCTTCGCTGAAGTCTCGACCAAACGATTACCTCGGCAGACGGCATATTGTTGCGGAGGTGCTTACGCCGCTCTCGTTCGCTTAACCGATTGTAGATATTCGTCATAGTAGTTTTGACCTCCCCCGTCCCGATTCTCCGAATCGGGACGACCCCTCCTTAACAAAGGAGGGGAAAAAGATGATGGATTGGCGAAGGAGCGCTTACTGTCGGTGATAGACACTGTCGTAAGAGCGAAAAATAGTTTCAAAAAGGGATCTAAAAAAATCCATCTGATCTAGGACCTCAAAACTCCAACCGTCCCTTGTTGCCGTTCCGAAAAAAACTACTCTCCTAGTGAGTGAGTATTTCTTTCGATCGGTGGGTCGTCGAAAGCTTATGTCAAATGTGATGGCAGGAAAGAGCGTACTGCTCCTGGCCACTTTGTTTGTCTCAAAGGATTCCTCGTGCTCTTTCTTCATGTCATACAATCTATATAGTTCATCACGAGGAACTATTACCACCTCGGATGTACCCGTGCGCAGCTCCGGGATAGTTTTCCACAATGGCGATCTATACTCGGAGAGAATAGTACTATCCGCGGGATAAATGATTTCCATTCGCCGATTAATAACAATGTCTGAAATATCATCTGATCCATCGTTCTTGAGAATAACTTTCAAACCATTTGAGTCAAGTAGTTCCTTATAGTAGGCTTGAGACCCATCCTGTCCTTGAAAAATAACCTCAAGGATCGGCTCAACATTTAGTCTAAAGGCCCTTTCAGCTATACCCTTGCTCCCGCATGATTGCCAAAAGCTGAGGAGAGAAATTCCCATTGCCAAGAAAGGCAGTAGATATGTTACAATAAATTTCAACTTAGTTTGGAATATATTCGAGTCCACGTTTTATTCCTATATCTACATCCGCCCAATGTACCAAACTCTCCGCACGCACGCAAGCGATGCGCGTATTCCGCTTTTCACCCTCTCCCCTGTCACTGCGTGACAGGGGAGAGGCTCAACGCGTGAGAGCAAGAATTTTCGTTTAGGTTCCCATGGCTAACCGTAGAAACGAGAAACATAACACATGGTAGAACCATATTCGCAAAGTTGATTCTTGACGATTTTCTTCATAGGATGTACTCCCACACGCTCAACGACGTCCTCTGAATTCAATAACACCGAAAGGAATTCACACAATGGCGAAAGAAAAGTCTCGTCGCACTATCGACTGGCTTCAAGCCTTGAAGCCGCTCTTCAAAAAATATTCGGGACGGAAACACCCGCTCCAGCATCAGAACTGCTACCAGTTAACGGTCATGGTGATTCTCTCGGCGAGGGATTCGGATAGAAACATCAACGCCCTTGCGCCTGCGCTGTTTCAAAAATATCCTTCGATCAAAGCGCTTGCAGCCGCAAAGCCGGAAGACTTGTACCCTTTCATCGGAAAAATCACAAATTTTGTGAACAAGGCAGCGTGGCTGGTAACGTTGGCAAAAACCGTGAAGGACGACAAGAGCATCCCGACAACGATGGAAAGACTGATCGCACTTCCGGGCATTGGGAGAAAATCCGCCAACGTCATCATCAGTGAATCGGGCGGTGAGATGGAAGGAGTGATTGTCGATCTCCACGTACTCCGTGTCGTTCCCCGGCTTGGAATCGCTATAGGAACAACTCCGGAAAAAATCGAGAAGCAGTTGATGGAAACGATTCCGCAGAAATATTGGAGAGAGTTGGGAATGAGTCTGACGTTTCTCGGAAGAGAAATCTGCCGACCGACAAACCCGCATTGTCCCGAATGCCCGATGAATCCGGTGTGTGAGTATTACGGGAAGCAGAAATAATCATTGCAACCAACCATGATGAAATACAAAAGCCTCGCTTGAGATTCAAATCCCGAAGGTTCCAAAGGATTGTGCCAAGGGCATTCCTGTGGGACCTTCGGCAGATCACTTTGTGACGAAACTTTAGAATAACGCCTCTACCAATGACGGACACGCATCGGTCCCGATTCAGTCGGGGCTTATCCGCTCTCTTCGAAAGAGGCAGAGAAGAAACTCTCCCGTTTACAGTTTGAATTATATGAATTGAAAGCGTACATTATCAACAAGGCTTGTCGGAAATACGTTGAAACTGAAATTCGAAATACCGCACTGTGAGACATGTGAAGCACGCATGCTCTCCATTTTCAGCGAGCTTGATCCCGCCGATGTTGAAAAAATTTCTCTCCACAAAGGGTGCAACTTTCATAAGGCAGGACAGATTCTTTTTCAGGAAGGAGGCTATCCTGCCGGACTCTACTGCATCAATCGCGGAAAAATCAAATTGTATAAAACGGGACGAGACGGAAAGGAACAAATCGTTCGGCTGGCAAAGGATGGCGATGTCGTCGGTTATAGGTCTCTCATTAGCGGTCAACCATATTCGGCTTCAGCTGCCGTTACAGACGACGCGGCGATCTGTTTCATCCCCAAGGATACGTTTCTTAGTCTCCTCAAGGAGAGCGATTCGTTCAACGCGCGAGTGATGGAAATTCTTTGTCACGATATTGCAACGGCAGAGCAACGACAGCTTTCCCTCGCTCAGCGATCGGTGAAGGAGCGGCTCGCCGAAACGCTCCTGATGCTCAAAGAGTTCTACGGGGTAGAAGACGATGGCGTAACGATCAAAGGCACGTTCACACGCGAAGATCTCGCCAGCATGTTGGGAACGGCAACGGAAACGGTTATTCGTCTTCTCTCCGAATTCAACAAAAAGAAAATCATCGAACTCGATCACAAAAAAATCCGCATTGCCAACTCGTCTGCCCTCCTTCGCATTACTCACGTCTTCGACTAACACCCTAATACCATTCCCTTCACTTCACTAACGCACGAAAGTGCGTTGCAGCATTTTTCTACCCAGCGTTATGAAACATGACAAACATCATGTTTCCACCCCCTCAATGTCATTCATTTCCGGCATGATCCTTCTTAGATTTGAGTAACAGAAGGATGGATACCATGAAAAAGATGACAAAAATTCTCGTTCCGACAGATTTATCGGAGGTGTCATTCGCGGCGATGGAATATGCCCGTCAGATTGCCGCCCAATCTCGAGCGCATATCTATCTCATTCACATTATCGATGGGGATTCTCCGGCAGGAGGCTCTGAGCGTCCGGAATCGGAGAATAGTCCTCTGAGCTGTGCCTGCTCGCTGCAGCACAAGCTGGAAGGCTCTTTCTTCGATCAGCTGTATCGCCATGAGAACATCGTTTGCGTTATTCGGCGGGGAGATCCATCGGCGGAGATCCTCAAGTTTGCCGCTGAAGAAAAAATCGATCTCATCGTGATGGCAACACACGGCACAGGGTATCTTATCGATACAATCGTTGGAAGCGTTGCAGAACGGATACTCCAACACCCCGATGTAGCAATACTCCTCGTTAGACCAAAGCAAATTCACTCGTTAACTCAAGACAGAAAGGAATGTCACTTATGATCAAGCGCATCGCGTCTATCATCCTGCTCAACGGGCTTTTGGTAAGCTCTTTATGGGCGCAATCTGGAACCCGCACTCAATTGACGGTATCGCCGGAAAGCAAACTGGTGCTGAATGGAAATTCGACAATGCATGAGTACAGCACCAGCGCATCACAGCTCTCCGGTACGATCATGGTTGACTCACTGTTGTTCGTGGAAGGAAAAAGAGATTTGTCAAAACCCTTCCACTCTGTCGAGATTACTATCCCGGTGAAGAAAATGCTCTCGGGAAATGAAAAGCTGGACAACAACCTGTATGACGCGCTCAAGGCCGACGATCATCCGGATATCACGTACCGCATGACTGATGATAGTGTCATTGCCGCCGGGAACGATAGCTTGACGGTAAGAACGGCAGGGACATTAGCTGTCGCCGGCAAAGAAAAAGTCATAGACATGGTCGTGACGGTTCTGAAAAACCATGACAGTACTCTTAGCATCAACGGAAGCAAAGAGCTCTTGATGACTGATTTCGACGTTGATCCACCATCGATGATGCTCGGCCTTTTAAAAACCGATAATGCGGTTGTTATTCATTTTAATTTGCGCGTACAACACTATGTTCAACAATAATTACAGAAAGGAAGCTACCTTTATGAAACAGATGATATCATTTCTGCTCGCGGTACTGCTGGTGCTGGCGCTTGCTACCTGTATTAGAGCACAGGGAAGTGATCAGCAAGCGATGAAGTCGGCAAGCCAATTCGATAGTTCGTCGTTAACATTCTACGGCAGGTTGCAGACGCTGGGATTCGCTCAGAACCTCAAAGATGGGTACCGAGACAATACACGTCTTTATCTCTACCTGAAGCAGGCGCGGTTAGGCGCGAAGGCGACCTACGAAGATATCGACTTCGATGTCCAACTTGCATTGGGTGGAGAAGAAATAGTGAAAGCCCCTTCTCCCGGTGCAGATCTTTCGCTCCTGGATCTTAGCGCCGATATACCGGTGACAAAATCTTTACGGATTAAGGCCGGTCAATTTAAAGTGCCATATGGCCGTGAGAACATCAGCGATGAAGCGTTCTTGCAATTTACCGATCCGTCCGTACAGTATTTGGGATTCAAACTCGGACGCGACGTCGGCATAGCACTCCACGGCAATTCCGGCACCTTCACCTCTACCATTGGTGTGTTCACCGGTGGTGGCCGTGATGTGCCGATCCGGTACATTCCCCAAGATCTCGGTTTCCCAATGATTGTTGCAAGGGTTGGGATGAATGACGGATTGGATGAGAATCTCTTCAACGTGAAGCAGAACCTCTCTGCGTCCAGCAGCGGCATCGCGCTCTTTGTGAACGCGCTGTACACAAAAGATTCAAAGGTTGGACACTCGACCGCACTGAACGTGAAGCTCGATGATAAATCTCTGCTCCTGAACAGTAATTGGAATCCCTACATCGGCAAACAACCGTTGGTGAAAAGCGAGCTGTGGCAGATCGGTGCAGACGCAGCAGCAAGGATTAGCGGCAAGGAGAGAGGCTTATCTGCCGAGGCAGAGTTGAATTACAGCTCGTTCAAGAATAGCTATGGCAGCCTTTCGCTCTTTGGCGGCAGAGCGCAAGCTGCATACTTTACCAATCCGTTCGAGATCGCGATGCGGTATGCATTGCTTCGACCCGATGAGAATTTCGGCGTAACTAACAGTCAGGGAACTGTATTCCAAATTGTCGATAGCAAACTCATACAGGAGATCACCGCGGCCGTTTCCTTTTATCTCCATGGCAACCGTGTGAAATTGACAGGCGAATTGCCGGTGGGTATCAATATACCCGTTGCGATGGAACCGAATCTCGGTGCATACGCTCTGACACAACAACCTGACCAAACGACGGTTATCGCCAGCGGACGAGTCGAACGCCAAACGGTTATTGAAGCACGCATGCAATTACAGGTTATGTTCTAGTACAAGTTTATGACGTTCAACATTCATAGGGCGTTTGCCATGAACCGGCTCATTATCGTACTTTCGGCAGTAGCGCTGAGTTGGGGATTGCAGGCGCCCGCTGCATTTGCTCAGCAGGCACCGTTTGTTGTCTACAAACTCGAAGCGGGAAGTCGACTTTGGTTGAAAGGGACTGCGACAATCGGCGATTATACGTGCGAAGCCCTGCTTCTCGATGGCATGGCAAAGTTCCAGGTAAATTCGGAGCGGAAGCATGATGTATCTTCTCCAGACACCGTGAGCAGTGAGATTCGGGTCTCGGTCTTCGTCAAGAATCTTGAATGCGGAAACAGCGCAATGAATGCGGATATGTACACCGCTATGAAAGCCGATAGTTTTCCGTCGATTCAATATGAACTTGCGGAAACAACAATCATGTCTGAATCAGAGACCGCCGACTCTGTTAGACATGTGAGGACAAACGGAACGTTAACCATTGCAGGTGTTACGAAAGTCGTTCCGATGTCAATCACTATCACGCAACTCTCACCAACTCGTTTTCACATCGTCGGATCGAAAGCTCTCACGATGCACGACTTTGACATCACGCCGCCGAGCGCTCTCTGGGGACTTATCAAAGCACATGACGAACTTGTTGTCCATTTCGATTTAATAGCAGCGATGAAAAAAGTACAATGTGTAGAAGAAACGACGGAGTAAATCAATGAAAAATCTAGAAACATACCTGGACGCTGTACAGTGTAAATTCTGCACGAAGTGCGTCAACAGCGATGGACACGGAAACTGCCTGTTGCCGGCCGGGGAGGAATGTGTGCTAAAATTCCATTTTCCAAAAATCGTCGAAACAGTTCTATCTGTCAAGAGCGACAACATGGAACCGTACATTGAAGCGCTCAGGCGGAATGTCTGTGCACACTGCAAGCATCAATCGCCCGATGGAAAGTGTATCCTCCGGGTAAATCTTGAATGCTGTCTCGATCGTTACTTTCCTTTGATTGTGGAAGCGATTGAAGAAGTGAGTGCAATGGAGTACGTGGCGTGTTGTTCATTCTCTCATTGAACTTGTTACTTGAATTTAATATTTTTAAATCAGAATATGATTGAGCATCGTTTATCAACCAAAATAATCATATGAGGAGTCTGCAATGATGAGATGTCATTTACAAAATACCTCGGTGTCTTATATCGGTTCTCTGTTTGCGGCACTTATATTATCCTTCACCGTTCTCACGCCTGATGCGAGGGCAATCCCGCTCTTCGCCCGCAAATATAAGACCACTTGCTTCACCTGTCATGTCAGCGAGCCAATGCTGAACGAATTCGGCAGGCGATTTCAGGCAAACGGTTACCGCATCGCAAACTCAGAACCAAAGACACCGACCTGGGACCAACTTCCTATTGTTTTAGCCTTCGCTGTAACACCTGAGGTTATATACGCTCACAGCAGAGACAATATAACCGACGAAGTAACCGATTCAAGAAATTTCAGCAAGTACGGCGTCGATATGCTCACGGCAGGGGACTTTGGTTCGCGTCTGTCATGGTACGGTGATGTAACCGTCGATCCCGAAGAAGGAGCCGGCATCGAGTCTTTTTTTCTTATTTATCATGCCGGGGCTATCAATTTTACTTTTGGGAAACAGATACTCAGAACCCTGTTCCCTATCCAGTTCACGCTCGGAACAACGGATTATTCGGCTCAATCGTATGATTCGTTTGCCGACGCGAGCTTGACAAATACTGGGGTTCCCATTGGAGGAATAAACACTTTGCTCTTAGAAGAAGCCTCATACGCTGTGTCAGCTTTTGGATGGATGCCGGAAATACTGAACGGATTTAGATATGAAGTGGCTCTCACGAGTGGCAATGATGGAGTTGATTTAAACGATGCTCGCGCACTGTTCTTATCTGCAGATCAAACAATTTATTACGCCAACAATGCTCCCTTTAAAGTAGGCTTGTGGTACTATGCAGGCAAACAGCGTTTACATGACCAAGATTCAACCGGTGCATGGAACTACGATGGGTATGACAATACACCATGGAGATTGGGCCTCGGCGCTGATATTTATGACCCGTGGGTCAAGAGAGTAAACCTCACCGGCCAGTACATGATTGCTAATGACGATAACATTTATAACGGCGCTTCATTTGGTCAGCAGCGCATGACAGGAGAATTCTTAGGCTTGACGAGTATACTTCTTCCCGAAAAAGTGTACACCTACGGTCGATGGGACCATAAAGAGGTTAGCGAACTAAGTCTCACAGATACTCAGTGGACCATGGGACTCAAGTATCACTTCGTACCAAATGTGTTTTTATTCGGCGAGGTGGGGTTCGACAATCAAAAAATACCTAATCAACTCGACAAGAGTACGACAACCTTGTCAATTGGGACTTTAATTGCCTACTGAAAGGAGATATTCCAAAATGAAAATATATTCCACAAGTTCAATGTTCGTTGTCGCAGTGATTACTGCATCTCTTTTCTCGTTAGGTTGGATTTTGCTGGGCGGCAATGATACTCCTGAGAAGGCAGATCCGGCTACACTTGCAAAAGGAAAAACACTCTACGATGATATTTGTGCAACCTGCCACGGGATAAACGGGAATGGCGATGGAGTTCTTGCTGCTAATTTGCAGACGAAGCCTCGTAACTTCACCTCAGGAACCTTTAAGTTTCGAAGCACGCTCAGCGGTCAGCTCCCAACTGATGAGGATTTGTCTATAACGATTAAAAGTGGAACCCACAGTACAGCGATGACCACCTTTGAGACATTTTCGCCCCAACAAATATGGGCGCTGGTGCAATACATAAAAACATTCTCGCCTCGCTTCTCAGATTCCAATGAGTATCCGCTAAAGACAATCTCATACGGGAATGAGATTCCTTTTACAAGGGAGAGCATAGCAAAAGGCAGGAAAGCGTATGTAGAAATGCAGTGCAACAAATGCCATGGTGATGCTGGTGAAGGAGACGGACCTTCAGCGGAAAGCCTGGTCGATAATTGGGGTGATCCCATACAGCCAAGTGACCTTACGAATCTGTCCGCTCTCAAATTTGCTACGAGTCCGGCAGAGATATTCAGAACTTTTGCAACAGGATTAGACGGGACACCGATGCCTTCGTACTCTGGCGCAATGCCGGACAGTGCGATGTGGGAGCTTGCCGATTACGTATACTCGCTCCAGACACACCAGGGTTATTACGAGCCAATTAGAGTTGAAGAAACAAAATAAGAGTTTTTTTCGTTCAAAGATATCTTAAGCACTTAATAGCTGTCATGAAAAGGACACAAGATATAGGACAAATCAAGGAAACAGGGAGGTAGGATAGGCCCGAAGGACTCCTTTGGCGAAGCCATTCCTTCGGAACGGAGATTCCCATCTATCCCTGTATTGACAGATTGTGAAATCTATCCTACCGCTCTAAATAAAAATCCCATCCCGAATTGAATTGAGACGGAATTTTCAAATGTCTCTTCCACAAGAAGCATCTCGGATACTTATTCCAAAAACCTTTTAGAGAAATTCGCTCATTGCATTCGGCTTGCCTTCTGCGAAGCGCGTCGGGCGAATCGCACGGACGTCGAGCGTCGTCGCTCTGCCGTCGAGAATAATTTCCGAAAGCAATTGTCCGAGTGCCGGCGCGTGCATGACGCCGTGACCGGAGGAACCGTTGACAAGAAAGAAGTTTTTCAACCCGGGAGCCAATCCGACAATCTGGTGTTTATCGGGAGACATTTCATAGAGTCCTGCCCAGCAATTCGCGCGATCGATCGTGACTTCTCGTAAGCACGGAATGCATGCATGTGCGCGGACCACGACACGGTCAAGCCACGATTCATCGAATGTCGTATCGAATGGATCGGCCGTATGGAAATCGACGGGCAGAAGAAGCAGGATTCGTCCGTCGCGAACGCGAAGGTGAAATCCGTCGTCTGTAAAAATCGTCATCGGCATCTCTTCCGGCAAAAGATTTGTCGGATACGTTACAGCAACTTGCCGCTTGTGTGGATGAACCGGGATTTCTATTCCTGCTTGCTGTGCAACAACTCCTGCCCATGCGCCGGCAGCATTCACGAAGAACTCAGCCGTGTACGATCCATTCGACGTGCGAACGCCGGTGATTTTCTCTCCTTGTCGCGTAAAGCCTAAACATTCGGCGCCATATTCGAACTTCACACCAACGCGTCCTGCTGCTTCAGTGTAGCCGAGCAAGATGTTCATGGGTCGGATAAAGCCATCGAGAGAAGAGAACGTGCCTCCAATGATTCCTTCAGGATTCACGGCAGGATTCAAACGACGGATGTCATCGGGTGTAAGTTCCTGGACTTCCCGCACGCCGGCGTTCTGTTGAATCGTCATCGCATCACGCAGCGCATGGAGTTCGTTCTCGTGGAGCGCGGCGAAGAGGTATCCGTATGGACGGTAGCCGGAATCTATTCCAATCTCATCTTTGAATCGAAGAAGCTTGTCTCTCGAGAGGAGTGAAAGTCGGACGGAAATCTCGGTACTGAACTGCACCCGAAAACCTCCCGTCGCTTTTCCCGTGCTTCCCTCGCCCGGCTCTTTGCCGCGATCCAGCACAATGACATTCGTGGAGCCCCGCTGCGCAAGATGGTAGGCAACACTCGCTCCGATGACGCCTCCGCCGATGATGACGACATCAGCAGATTTCATAGGTCAAAATACAAAAGCCTCGCTTGAGATTCAAACGAGGCTCTAAAACGGTAGGACAGGACTCCTGTCCTGTCCCCTGTGGACAGATTAGGAAATCTATCCTACCCCGAAAACAAAAAACTCCTGGCAACGACCTACTCTCCCCTACCGTCACCAGTATAGTACCATCGGCCCGCGGGGCTCACTTCACCAGCAACATCTTCTTCACTTCGGTGTATTTCTGTGCTGGAACTCCATCCTCTTCGTTCGGATTTCCCTCCGCAACAATGCGGTAGAAGTAAACACCTGAAGCAAGCAAACTCGCATCGAAATCGACTTCCTGTTCACCATCCTCCATCGACTCGTGATCCAGTAGTGTCCTCACTTCCTGCCCGAGCATGTTGTAGACTTTCACGGTCACGAATGCTGGATCGGGAAGATCAAACTGGATCGTAGTTGACGGGTTGAATGGGTTGGGATAGTTTTGATACATTGCAAAGCTCACTGGCGAAGCGTGAAGCAGTGCCTGCTGCCCAAGATCATTCGATGTGCCTTCCCTCATGACAAACTCATCTGAAGAGAGAATCACTCGACCCGCACTCTCAAACGTGCCTGCTGTCGCGGTGTAGATAGCGGGCATGCTGACTACTTCTTCAGAACTTGAGAGCTCGTTCTCCACGGATTCTTGCTCCTCCGCTGGATCCGAGCCTGGCTGGTTGACCGACTGAGCGTGGAGAGATGGACAAGCCCAGACCAACAGAATGGATAATAAAAATACAATGCGTGTCATGGACATTCGCTCCTTTCCGTTCTCACCGATTGCCTTTAAGCTGGTCAATTTCGGCCTTTAACTGATCGATCATGCTCTGCTGTTCCTTTATTGCCTGCACCAGTATCGGGATCATCTCAACATAGTTCACGCTCTTGTACTGGATTGGCTGTTTCGTACGGTCTGTCGAACGATGAGCAGCTTCGCTCACCAAATCCGGAAACACCTTCTCCACTTCTTGAGCAATGAGTCCGTAGTGTCTGCCGTTTGCAAAATTCATATCTGCGTACTCGCTGCCTTTCTTGAAATTGAAGGTGTGCGGTTCTAATGCTACAACCTTGGAAAGTATGCTACTCACTGCCTGGATGTTTTCCTTCAGCTTAGCATCCGAGGGTCCAGTTAGAGTCCCGGTGTAATGCACGTCCCCAGTGAAGTAGCCCGCATAGCCAGAGGCGCTTAGACCCCACACTCCATACGCCTCAGATCCAGAGTTTGCTTCACCTCTAACTCCCGTACCACCCACATCTGTGGAGACACCGCTGACTCCCGCGCTGCTGCCTCCTCCTGTGCTGCTCGCTCCCTTAACTCCTATCGTGCCTGTTCCACTCACTCCGGTAGTACTTGTCCCGGAGGCTGAACCTGTGACTCCAACGCTATTGTCTCCTGAGTTTGAGCCGGAGATGGAACCGATAACACCTAACGTGGCACCCGGATCATCGGTGCCGATGCCGACGGAGCCATCATAATCGATAATATGGTGTCCACCGAAGCCTGCAGGAGTGCGCCATGGACCCAACGCATACGGGACACTGGTCAACTGGACGCGCGGCAGGGCATGCGGATATATTATCTTGGTTTCAGGTCCGCTCATGATGGTGACTTGCAGCCAATTCAAGATGTCAAAATCGACGGTGATGTTTCCAAGCCCTGTTCCGTTGTCTCCGATTGTCGCAACGTAGATTCCTTTGCTATCGGTCGTTACGCTCCTCGTGTCCGAATAAAAAGAGGCGCTGCCTCCTGTAGGGTCATTGAAGAATTCGAACTTGACGCTGTAGGTCCCTTTTTTTACAGCTTTCGTCTTTCCCATGAGATTCACATACGTCAGGGCACCTTGATAGGAAATCTTCAACGGCAAATCACGAAACGGCTGCGCATTGCCTACTTCATGAAGCATACCGATGAAGATTACGAGTGATACAAGAAAGTACTTCATAAGAATCACTCCTTAAAATGTTTGAGTTAGTGAATTAAGACATTTGAAATATTGTCAATTTCAGTGGGACAGACATTCCTGTCTGTCGAAATTGAGTTGAATAATAATGTTTCTGACAGGCAAGAATGCCTCTCCTATCATTTTTCAGAAGTCTCAAATTAGAATTTTTTGTGATTATGATCAAGGAAAAGCGGTATGTAAATATAGTACCCTCTCCACACATAGTCAACTCGCGCGCTATGGGATAGAAAGAAAAGCCCCGCTCAGATTCGAGCAAGGCTCTTAACAACAACTCCCCGCCAAAAAGCGGCGAGTTCAAAATAACTCTCCCGCTTTCAGCGGGATCCTCAATTCAACAATGAACTTAGCAAAGAGAGCTAAGTTCAGTCAGATTGGGACTGGCAACGACCGGATTTTATCCTGCGTATGCGGGACTCCCATATTGAGTGGTGCCTTTTTGCAGCACGAAATCCCGCCTGTTCTTGGCGGGACCGTCGCCCATAAGTACCATCGGTCCCGACTACGTCGGGAGCCTATCTGGTCTGTAGCGCAAAAACTTACCATAGATCAACGCAATTTTTTAGCCTCCATCATTGCTACAAAGCTTCAGGGGCGATATATATTACTGGTATCGTTAAACTGGATCCGTCTGTAATCTCTTTTGCGTCAATATATATTGCCATGTACAAAAAAAGAATAAAAAGTACTTGACTTTTAAATAATACATTGATATATTTCAATATATCGATATGAAGACTTCTGAAGATCATATTGTTAAGATTGCAAAAGCGCTGTCTGACAAGACGAGGGTGAGAATATTGCAGGATATTGCCAAACGCGGCAGCGTCACTTGCGGCGATGCGATCAACGTCGCGTGCCTCTCACAGCCCACCGTTTCCCACCACATCAAAGTGTTGGTTGATGCGGGGCTTCTCAATGCGGATAAAAATGGTCGGCACGTGATTATTACCGTCAATAAAGAAGTGCTTAAAGAATTTACCGAGTTGGTTTCTGTGTCTACAAAGCGATGATTTTTTTTGTTCAATATATCGATACATTTCTATATTTAGATATATCAATGTATTTTTAATTCATTCAATCAAAAGAAAGGAGATCATGGTTATGAAGTACATTGTATTATTAGGAAGAATTTTTTATTCGTCAATCTTCGTGATGGCAAGTTTCGGCCATTTTTCGGAACAGACGATCGGCTATGCTGCTGCTCAAGGTGTGCCGTTGGCTTCGATCGCAGTTCCGCTCTCCGGGGTTATGGCGCTCTTGGGAGGTCTTAGCGTGGCGCTGGGGTACAAAGCCAAATATGGTGCATGGCTGCTGGTGTTGTTCCTCGTGCCGGTCACGGTTATGTTGCACAACTTCTGGGCTGTAACGGACCCGATGATGGCACGGATGCAGCAGGTGATGTTCATGAAGAACCTCACAATGTTGGGCAGCGCATTTCTCATCGCACACTTTGGCTCAGGACCCTTGAGCCTGGATGTCCTGCTGAAAGCTCGTTTAGCACAAGGTGTGCAGAGCAGACAACAAGTGACCGCTTGAAAGGGGCAATTTCTATGAAACCGAGAATAATAACTGACGCACAATTCGAGCAAGAAGTACTGAGTGCTGATCGGCCAGTGCTGGTTGATTTTTGGGCTGACTGGTGCGGTCCATGCAAGATGATTGCACCCTTCGTTGAGGAGCTTGCCGTCGAGTATGACGGCAAACTGAACGTGGCAAAAATGGATGTGGATGCAAATCCTCGTACTGCCATGCAATACGGCATTCGAAGCATTCCAACGCTGATGGTCTTCAAGAACGGACAGGTCGTCGAGCAGATTATCGGCGCTGTTCCAAAACGACATCTTGTCGAAAAGGTCAAACCTCATCTCATTGAACGCGATATGATTTCTCATTCAATACGCGACAAGGAATTTGAAGAAGCAGTATTGAATGCCAACGAATGAGGAAAGTTTATGAGTCCTTGACATGACCCTAAACTGTCAATTAAGAAAACATAATTCAATCACAATCAAAAACAAGGAGTAACATTATGAAAAACATTGTCAACATATCGCTCACGATGGTTGCACTCGTTGCACTCATCGTATCGGTCGGTTCCGCACAGATTGCACCGGAAAAGAAGCTGAACATCCGGGCGGTCTCGGACGGATCGATTCTGGTCGGTGCTAATTCCACCGATTCGAAAGCTGGACCGTACTTTGGCGGAAGTGTAGCATACGGACTTGGATCCGGCGCATCACTCTACGTCGAATCAGGTTACGGATGGACAAACTACCAATCGGCTGATGGAGTGAAGCTTGTCTCGATACCTGTTCTTGGAGGAGTAACATATAACTTCGGTCAGTTGCTCAATTCAAACATTGTACAACCATACATTGGTGCGTCTGGTGGGGTATTCAATTACCTCAGGCAGCAGGACGGAACCACAATTACCGTCTCAGGCAACGAACAAAAGACCACAAGCTTCGGCTTGGAAGGAATTGCAGGCGTGAGCTTCAAGGTCAACGAGGATGTTGCCATCGACATCCGTGGGAAGTACGATCATACTTTCTCCAAGCGAGACAACGGTAACTCACTCGAAAGTCAGGAATGGAGTAACGTCGGTATCGGCGGTGGTATCTCGTACAACTTTAGCTTCTGAACGAATCACGGTGCCCCTCTGCAACATGGTAAGACTTGGTGAGATGCAGACACTGCGCAAGATGGCAGAGGGGTACCGTACCATTTCCTCCCTACAAGTTTAGAAGGACTCCTTCGGAGACTACGTCCTGTCCACTCGATGGAAAGAAGAGGACTTCTGTCCTACCATCTTAAAATAAAAATCCCATCCCGAATTTCTTCGAGATAGGGTTTTCAATCAGTCGTAGGCGTGAGGGCTGCAACTCCCGCAGCTCGGATCATCCCCCCGCAATCGCACCGATGATGAGGAATGGCTCTGCACCTGTAACAACAGGTTCGGGGAGAGGTACATCCGGCGAGTCGAGCGAAATATCCTCCTGGCAAACAAAAAACCGCAGGAACGGGCGACGCTCCCGCGTCACGTGGTCGCGGATCGTACCGCGCAGCATCGGGTAGCGGACCTCGAGGGCATCGATAACCGAGCGCACCGTTGCTGCACCTGGGACGGAAAGCTCGACCTCTCCATCGACGTGCGCAAGATTCTTCAGATGATATGGAAGCACCACGCGAATCATGCCAGTGCCTGCACCTCGACGGAAAGTACGGGGGGCAAATCCCTCACGATCGGAAACCAGCGGTCTCCCGCGTTCGAGGAGGCATACACCTGTCCGCCGGTCGTGCCGAAATAGATGCCGCACGGATCGAGCGTATCGACAGTCATGGCGTCGCGCAGCACGTTGACGTAGCAGTCGCGCTGCGGCAGGCCGTTGGTAAGCGCCTCCCAGTCGTTCCCGCCGGTGCGGCTCCGATAGACGCGGAGCTTGCCGTCGGGCGGGTAGTGTTCCGAGTCGCTCTTGATCGGGACGACATAGATGGTCTCGGGCTCGTGCGCGTGAACGTCGACAACGAACCCAAAGTCGGTCGGCAAATTACCGCTCACCTCGCGCCACGATTCGCCGGCATCGTCGGTGCGCATGACGTCCCAGTGCTTTTGCATGAAGAGTGTGTCAGGCTTCGATCGGCTCATTGCGATACGATGAACACAGTGCCCGACCTCGGCATTCGGGTCAGGGATGTATTGAGAACGGAGACCGCGGTTGATCGGCTTCCACGTTGTGCCGCCGTCATCGGTCCGGAACGTGCCTGCCGAGGAGATTGCCGCGTACATGCGTCGGGGATTTTTGGGATCGAGAAGAATTGTGTGGAGACCCATGCCGCCCGCACCGGGTGACCACTTCGGTCCGGATCCGTGGCCGCGAAGCCCGGCAAGTTCGTGCCAGTTTTTCCCGCCGTCGGTCGTGCGGAAGATTGCGGCGTCCTCGACGCCCGCATAGACGGTATCAGGATCGGTGAGCGAAGGCTCGAGATGCCATACGCGCTTGAACTCCCACGGATGTTGCGTGCCGTCGTACCACTGGTGTGTGGTCAACGGCTTGCCGCTTCCGGGTGATGTGTCGTAGACGAACTTGTTACTCTCTCCGATTTGCATGCCCTCCGGCGACTTCGTTGGCTCGCCGGGTTTCAGTCCGGGTTGGTACCACGATTTTCCCCCATCATCGGAACGCTGAATGATTTGTCCGAACCATCCGCTTGTCTGGGACGCGTATATCCGATTCGGATCGGCGGGGGAACCTTTCACGTGGTAGATTTCCCAGCCGCCAAAGTGCGGACCGCTGACATCCCACTTCTCGCGTTTCCCGTCCGACGTTAAGACGAACGCGCCCTTGCGCGTCCCCACCAAGACTCGTACTCCGGTTCCAGCCATTGCAGCTCTCCTCTCTTTATGGTATTTGACTTGAAGGTGAAGCCATTATCAGTTTTAACGTTGTGCTCGGCATGGCTTCGGGAGACGTGTCGAGCTAAAATCAATATAATATTTTATTGATTTGTCGGCAATATCTGAAATGCAAATGATCGGTAGGACAGGACTCCTGTCCTGTCCGGTGTGGACAGAAGAGGACTTCTGTCCTCCCAAAAACCAACCTTGCGAAGGCGACGATTCCGGCGAAGCCGTCCCTGTGGGAGAATCGTCGCCTTCAGAGTTTTATTTATTGAGTTGGGACAGGCAACGACCGGATATATTTTGCTCGCAGAATGTAATTCAGAACCCTTCTTAGGTATTACTTTCAAAATTCCTACCGAGGTTTGTCTGGTGGTTTCAGGCTTGATGGAGAGCGATGGAAACGATATGTGTCTGTTCTCTCTCTCGTTACTTGAATTTCAAATTCATCTCTAATGTAATTAACGATTTCACGCATTTTATTCTGATCAATAAATATATCATCGCCCTCTTTGAACCATTCTAATATCTGATTCTTGAGAATCTCTTTTTTCGCAACACCATTATGATGGATGATCGAATGCCGAAGACGCCTAATATCTCCCATCATATTACTACTAACGGAGTTTTTTCTTTGCGCGCCTCTTACACCGAAAGCCTCAGCAATTCTGTCTCTGTAATAATCTTCCCATAGCTGGTAAATGGTAGCCAAGCAGAGATTACTCAGAAGCCTCTGGTTCAATCCACCATCGGCATTTCTCTTTTTGAATTCTTTCATCGTGCTATGAAGATCCCAATTTTCGTCAGAAGTTGGGGGACCGTGTACATATCCCCACCAAGCTTTATCAAACTCTTCTAGAATTTTTTCGCGGTCTTCTAGGGGATGTTTGTTTGCCTCATCGATTTGACGTCTAATCAAGTCTGCTCGGATTTGCTGTAGACCATGCAACGTATCAAAATAAAGAGCATAAATATTGTTTACTTGCGCTATGAATTGGTAAACAATTTCCATTGCACTAAGTTCTTCCTTTGTCAGATTTCTCTCTTCCACGACGCCATCCTCAAATAATTATGAAAATACAAAAGCCCCGCTTGGAATTCAAGCGAGGCTCTAATACGGTAGGACAGGACTCCTGTCCTGTCCGGTGTGGACAGAAGGGGACTTCTGTCCTACCACAAAAAATCCCATCCCGAATTTCTTCGAGATGGGATTTCACAATAACTCCTGGCAACGACCTACTCTCCCATACCGTCACCAGTATAGTACCATCGGCCCTGCGGGGCTTATCTGCTCTGTTCGGTATGGGAAGAGGAGTTTCACCCGCGGTATAGTCGCCAGAAAAACTTGGAAGGGTCTGTGGCGTTGTAGCGCCGCTACTACTACAATCAATGTTCGTTCACGATGATGCATCCCGACCTGTCAAAGGCGAGCGACATCGCTGGTGAATCAATAAAAAATAATGGTTAAGTCTCACGACCTATTAGTACCACTCGACTCATGCCTTACGGCATTTACATCTGTGGCCTATCAACGTAGTAATCTTCTACGGGTCTTTAGAGGTCTTACGACCTGTGACATCTTATCTTGGGGTGGGTTTCGCACTTAGATGCTTTCAGCGCTTATCCCAACCGGACGTGGCTACCCAGCGTTTGCCATTGGCATGACAACTGGTACACCGTCGGTCCGTTCACTCTGGTCCTCTCGTACTAGGAGCGACTCCCCTCAAATGTCCTGCGCCCGCATAGGATAGGGACCGAACTGTCTCACGACGTTCTGAACCCAGCTCACGTACCGCTTTAATTGGCGAACAGCCAAACCCTTGGGACCTTCTCCAGCCCCAGGATGCGATGAGCCGACATCGAGGTGCCAAACCTCGCCGTCGATATGAACTCTTGGGCGAGATCAGCCTGTTATCCCCGGAGTAGCTTTTATCCTTTGAGCGATGGCAATTCCACTCTCAACCATCGGATCACTAAGTCCTGCTTTCGCATCTGCTCGACTTGTCTGTCTCGCAGTTAGGCGCTCTTATGCCTTTACACTCGACGCATGATTACCAACCATGCTGAGAGCACCTTTGAGAGCCTCCGTTACAATTTAGGAGGCGACCGCCCCAGTCAAACTACCCGCCTGGCAGTGTCCCTATGCCGGATATACGGCACGAGGTTAGAAGCCAAACAGAGCAAGGGTGGTATTTCACTGGTGACTCCATCGAGGCTAGCGCCCCAACTTCAAAGTCTCCCACCTATGCTACACATGCTTTGCCCGGATCCAATGCCAAGGTATAGTAAAGCTTCACGGGGTCTTTCCGTCCATATGCGGGTAACCGGCGTCTTCACCGGTACCACAATTTCACCGAGCCCATGGTCGAGACAGTGACCAAATCGTTACACCATTCGTGCAGGTCGGAACTTACCCGACAAGGAATTTCGCTACCTTAGGACCGTTATAGTTACGGCCGCCGTTTACTGGGGCTTCAGTCGCAAGCTTCTAGCGCCTTACGGCGCCATGACCCACTTCCTTAACCTTCCAGCACCGGGCAGGTGTCACACCCTATACGTCCACTTGACGTGTTAGCAGAGTGATGTGTTTTTGTTAAACAGTCGCTTGGCCCATTTCACTGCGATCCCGACGAGCTTCGAGGAGTAAATCCCCTAACAAGTCGAGACACCGCTTATCCCGAAGTTACGCGGCTAGTTTGCCGAGTTCCTTGACCATGGCTCACTCGAGCACCTTAGAATACTCTTCTCATCTACCTGTGTCGGTTTGCGGTACGGACTGCTTGCAGTCTCCCATACGAGGTTTTTCTCGGCAGTATGGTTAGGATCAGTTGTGGCCCTTGCGGGCACCCTATTCACCTCTCGGCGATAACTGGAGTGCGGATTTGCCTACACTCCACGCCTACGGGCTTAAACCGGCTAAGCCAACAGCCGGCCGATCTTTCACTCCTGCGTCGCCCCTTACGGTCAAACGACTACAAACAGGTACAGGAATATTGAACCTGTTTTCCATCGCCTACGCCTTTCGGCCTCAGCTTAGGGTCCGACTAACCCTGAGACGATGAACGTTGCTCAGGAAACCTTAGATTTTCGGTGGGCAAGATTACCACTTGCCTTATCGTTACTTATGCCTACATCTGCGTTTCTATTCGCTCCAGTATACATCGCTGTACGCCTTCTCCCGTCTTGCGACGGGACTGCATGCACTGCAGTCGCAGAATAGAATGCTCCCCTACCACGTGTATCGCTACACATTCACAGCTTCGGTGCAAGGTTTAGTCCCGAGAATTATCGACGCCGAGTCGCTTGACTAGTGAGCTATTACGCACTCTTTCAAGGAATGGCTGCTTCTAAGCCAACCTCCTAGTTGTCACTGCAACTCAACATCCTTTGTCTGTTAACCTTGACTTAGGGACCTTAGCTGGTGATCTGGATTGTTCTCCTCTCGGCATCGGCGCTTATCCGTCGTTGCCTGACTCCCGGGAAACATGTTATCGGAATTCGGAGTTTGTCTGGGTTTGGTATCGTTGTGACGACCCTAGCCCAATCAGTGCTCTACCTCCGAAACATTCTTACCCGAGGCTAGCCCTAAAGCTATTTCGGGGAGTACGAGCTATCACCCAGTTCGATTAGCTTTTCACTCCTATCCTCAGCTCATCCAAGTAGTTTTCAACCCACACTGGTTCGGACCTCCATGAGGTTTTACCCCCACTTCATCCTGGCCAAGGATAGATCACCGGATTTCGCGTCTACCCCACGTTACTAAGTTCGCCCTGTTCAGACTCGCTTTCGCTACGGCTGCTGGACTTAGTCCATTAGCCTTGCAACGTAGGAGTAAGTCGTAGGCTCATTAAGCAAAAGGCACGCCGTCACGCGGTACAGGCATTGCTGCCCGTACGTTGCTCCGACCGTTTGTAAGCATACGGTTTCAGGTACTATTTCACCCTCCTGTTAGGAGTGCTTTTCACCTTTCCCTCACGGTACTTGTTCACTATCGGTCACCAAAGAGTATTTAGCCTTGCGAGATGGTTCTCGCGGATTCCCACAGACTTCCACTTATTCCGTGGTACTTGGGATCGCATGCAAGAGAGCCACGCTGCTTTCGCTTACAGGACTTTCACCTTCTATGGTTCGCTGTTCCAAGCGATTCAACTAACAGTATGGTTTGTCACTCTCCGTCCTATCTGCAATTCGGACCACACACGCCCCACAACACCCCCGATACAACGGTTGCATCCTTTACTGTATCAGAAGGTTTAGGCTCTTCCGCGTTCGCTCGTCACTACTGACGGAATCGTTGAGTTACTTTTTCTTCCTGGGGGTACTGAGATATTTCACTTCCCCCCGTTCGCTCTGCCGCACCTATGAATTCAGCGCGGAGTTCTCAGGCATGACCCTGAGAGGGTTGCCCCATTCGGAGATCGCCGGGTTAGAGGTTGTTTCCACCTATCCGACGCTTATCGCAGGTTACCACGTCCTTCATCGCCTTTTGGTGCCAAGGCATCCACCGTATGCCCTTAATAACTTAACCAAAAATCTTTATTGATTCACACAGTCAGATGTCACCCGCCTTTGACGGGTAATTCTATGATGCATCAATAATAAAATTCGGAAAGAACATTTTATTGGATTGTGTTAGTAGTCTACGTTCGATGGGTTTGTTCGTCCATTGGTTCCGCCATTGGCGGAACTTAGACAACTACTGCCGTCTACTGATAGACAGACTCTTCAAGTATGTCAAAGAACTATTGATCAATGTTCCGATCAATACTCGTGGAGCTGAAGGGATTCGAACCCTCGACCCTCTGGTTGCAAACCAGATGCTCTCCCAACTGAGCTACAGCCCCGTAGCAGGTGCAGATAGAAACCACGCCTTGTTGTGGGCCTGGGTCGAGTTGAACGACCGACCTCACGCTTATCAGGCGTGCGCTCTAACCACCTGAGCTACAGGCCCAGTTTGAAGGAATTCAAAATGGATGGAAAAGAACGTACGCAAAAAAATATTATGAAAAAAGTGTGCATAGTCCAGTAAGCAGTCGCAAATCTTTCTTCACTCGAAGCGCTTTCCTACTTTTCGGCAGGAAAAGCTCCTTAGAAAGGAGGTGATCCAGCCGCACCTTCCGGTACGGCTACCTTGTTACGACTTAGCCCCAGTCGCTGGTTTTACCTTAGACGCCTGCCTCCTTGCGGTTGGCACAGCGTTTTCGGGTACCCCCAGTTTCCATGGCTTGACGGGCGGTGTGTACAAGGCCCGGGAACGTATTCACCGCGGCGTGCTGATCCGCGATTACTAGCAATTCCAGCTTCATGGGGTCGAGTTGCAGACCCCAATCCGAACTGAGGATGGTTTTTTGGGATTGGCTCCGCCTCGCGGCTTGGCAACCCTTTGTACCATCCATTGTAGAACGTGTGTGGCCCTGGGTGTAAGGGCCATGAGGACTTGACGTCATCCCCGCCTTCCTCACTACTTGCGTAGGCAGTCCACTTAGAGTGCCCAGCATGACCTGATGGCAACTAAGTGCAGGGGTTGCGCTCGTTGCAGGACTTAACCTAACACCTCACGGCACGAGCTGACGACAGCCATGCAGCACCTGTACAAGTGGGTATTGCTACCAGAGCGACTTTCATCGCCTGTCACTTGCCTTTCAAACCCAGGTAAGGTTCTTCGCGTTGCATCGAATTAAACCACATTCTCCACTGCTTGTGCGGGCCCCCGTCAATTCCTTTGAGTTTCAACCTTGCGATCGTACTCCCCAGGTGGGATGTTTAACGCGTTAGCTCAGGCACCGATTCTTTCGAACCGACACCGAACATCCATCGTTTAAGGCGTGGACTACCAGGGTATCTAATCCTGTTTGCTCCCCACGCTTTCGTCCCTGAGCGTCAGTATCGAGCCAGATGACCGCCTTCGCTACTGGTGTTCTTCATGATCTCTACGCATTTCACCGCTACACCATGAATTCCATCATCCTCTCTCGAACTCAAGACAAGCAGTATCGAAGGCAGTTTCACGGTTGAGCCGTGAGATTTCACCACCGACTTGCTTGCCCGCCTGCGGACCCTTTACACCCAGTAATTCCGGACAACGCTTGCACCCTACGTATTACCGCGGCTGCTGGCACGTAGTTGGCCGGTGCTTATTCGCAGGGTACGGTCAATCCCGCATAACGGGACATTCATCCCCTGCAAAAGAGGTTTACATCCTAACGGATTTCATCCCTCACGCGGCGTCGCTGCTTCAGGCTTTCGCCCATTGAGCAATATTCCTCACTGCTGCCTTCCGTAGAAGTCTGGACCGTGTCTCAGTTCCAGTGTGACTGGTCGTCCTCTCAGACCAGCTACCCATCGTTGACTTGGTGGGCCGTTACCCCGCCAACTATCTAATGGGGCGCAGGCCTATCTCGTGACGCCCTTTTGGGGCTTTTTATCTCGTCATAATGCTACACCGAGACTTCATCGAGTATTAGCCCCGGTTTCCCGGGGTTATCCTCGTTCACAAGGTAAGTTGCCTACGTGTTACTCACCCGTTCGCCGGTTTACTCGGGATATTGCTACCCCTTTCTCCCTGACTTGCATGTGTTAGGCACGCCGCCAGCGTTCGTCCTGAGCCAGGATCAAACTCTCCGTTGTAAGTTCTACACTTTCAACTTCGAGCCTGATACTGTTATTCCGTCAAAAACGGAATAGGTTGAAGATCTGCAAAAGCTGACTTAGAGCTATGCACACTATTTTTCAAAGAACACTTGAGAAAAAAATCCCGATCCGGTGAATTTGTGGATCGGAATTACCACATTCAAAGTGGGGTATCAATATACGAACTTTTTATTCTGAAGTCAAGTAAAAGAATACTTTTTCTGGTGGCAACGCTCTTCAGAGTCAGTACTGGCAGAATAGGTTGGTAATTTATAGAATCTGCCCCTTAGTCAAGCATTCCATGGGAAGTCTTTTGGCAAACAAAGTAACATTTAACCTCCTACCTCTCATTGATCGACCGCAGGTCTTTGTGCATTAGCAAGATAGGTAGAACATAAAATATCATCCCCATACCTCTTTCTCAATGATCTTATAGACCTCGATGAGGGGAATTCGTTTTTCCAGTGCCAGACGTTTACATTCTTCGAATTCGGGCACTAGCTTTTCTTTCCCATCCAACACGGCGACTTTCATTTTAACACGACCAAGCGTTGTAGTCACCTCTCGCTGAGTTCGTTGAACCTTACGACGCCAGGCTGGTAGGATACGGACACCAAGCGTGCTTGTCTGAGTAAAGAGTAGCATAAGAATGTCGTCCAGCTTTGAACGATCAGTCATCACCGAGAGCAGAATGCCCGGTCTTCCTTTCTTCATGATAATTGGAACAAGGTAAGCATCGTGGGCGCCGGTCGCAAGCAACTGGTCGATGACAAAAGGATAGATCTCCGGATTCATGTCGTCGATGTTTGTTTCAAGTATGACGACCTCATCCTGTTCATAAGCTGGCAGCAACTCACTAATCATGACGCGGAGAAGATTTGGAACTTGGGGTAATTCTCTTGTCCCTGCGCCATAACCGATACTTTGTACTTTCATTTCCTCCATCGAAAGCATCCCGCGGGACATCGCCTTGATGATCGCCGCGCCTGTGGGAGTGGTAAGCTCATACGGAATGGCAGTCAGTATAGTAGGATATTCTTTCAAGATTTGAGATGTTGCAGGTCCAGGCAATGGCAGTTTCCCGTGTTCGGTGTCTATAAATCCACCGCTGCCAAGTTTCACTGGCGATGAGTACACAGACTCTATCCCCAGCAAGTCAAAGCACGCGGCTGCTCCTACGATATCGACGATGGAATCGAGAGCACCGACTTCGTGGAAATGAATATTCTCGATCGACGTGTTGTGAACCTTCGCTTCTGCCTTTGCGACTTCCATGAATATCTTCTTCGCGTTTTCCTTCACACGACCAGACAATGAACCATTGTCGATTGTCTTGAAGATATCTTTCAAATGCCGACGATGCTCTTGATGCACTGAGATGACGACATCGATTTTCACCGCAACAATGCCGCTTCGGATAATGTGTGATGCTTCAAGTTCAATACCATCGAGGTTGAGCTTCTTGATCTCATTGGAAAGTACCTCAATCGGTATGCCTGCGCTCACGAAAGCACCGAGCGTCATATCACCGCTCATGCCTCCAATGATATCGAAGTATGCAATTTTCATAATGGGTTCTCAATGTTAGGAAAATCTACAAAACCTTCTCCAGAAATGAAAGGAATCGTGTTGTTGCGCCAACGTGACTTTGGACAAATGCAGAGGCTTTCTTGCCTGTCTGTATCCGCTGCGTCTCGTCATCCAGGAATATGCGCATACTCTCACACAACTCATGTGAGTCCCTGCATACAACTGCTCCTCCCTCCCGAACAAGTTCCACCGCCTCTTGTGAATTGTGATGAACCGGGCCGAAGAGAACCGGAATACCATACACAGCCGGCTCAAGCACATTATGAATTCCTGTGCGGAAGCTCCCACCAACATAGGCCGTGTGCGCGTACTGATAGAGAGACAGGAGAATACCAACACTATCCACGATCACGATCTGTTCACCGCTGTACTGGTTCAGTTGCGAAAAACGGATCGATGACAATCGATTTTCGACTTCGCTTTCGATTCGCTCAAGATTCTCGACTGTCGGCTCGTGGGGTACAAGAACGATCAATAGTTCAGGATGTGTACGAAAAACCTCTTCCCATGCTGGAATGATGACTTCCTCGTCTTCTTTCCAGCTGCTTCCGACAACGAGAACTTTCTTTCCCGCAAGAACTCTCTCGTCGAGAATGCGGCGCTTGATTGATTCGGTGCTTCGCCTGAGAACCTGATCGTACCGCGTATCGCCTATGACTACAACTGTTGGATGAGCAAGGCAAAGCGAATCGAAAACGGATTTATCGTCCGGCGAGACGGTAAGGATGAAGTCCAACACATTGTACATTGCTTTATGAAACTGCCGAACGATTGGAAATTTTCGAGATACATCATTTCGTAGCGTTGCGCTCGCAATAAAGGTAGGAACTCCTGCCCGCTGTAGAGCCCACAGGTGGTTTGGCCAGACATCGTACCGGACGATCACGACCGCTGCCGGGCGCACAATCTCGACGAACCTCCGTGCATTCCTCGACGAATCGAATGGAATGTAGGTGATGATATTTGCCGGCTTGTAGTTCTGCGAGTGTTCGTACCCGGATGCCGAGAAGAACGACACGATGACATCCACATCGGCCTGCCTTTGCTTCAACTCGGCAATGATCGGCTTCGCCTGTTCAAATTCTCCCATCGAGGAAGCGTGAAACCAAATGCGCCGGCGCACAGGATTCAGCGCGGCAATCTTACGCTCCAATTCGGCAAACAGGTTCTTCCGGCCGCGGATTCCTCTTGCGGCTTTCGAATTGAACATCGCGAGCACGTGGAAAAGTATCCATTCTCCGGGAACCACAAGCATTTGATAGAAAATTTTCCAGAACATTACTGCGACCGATCAATCTGTTGAATGGCATCACCGCGCTGTATCGTTCCGCTCCGGATGACACGTGCAAGCATTCCCCGTTTGCCAGAAATCTCCCTCAATAATCCTGGGCGTATCTCTTCCATCCTGCTACAGGGAGAGCAAGCCTTGGTGATTTCAAGAACCACCTCAGAGCCGATCTGCACGCGATCTTTTGAGGTAAGCGTCATAAGCTGAATTCCGCTGGTCGTGATGTTTTCCTTCACCTGGCCGGGTATCAACTTGAGTTTTTCCAGCGTTTCCTTTTCGAGCAGAAGCACTTGACGAGAACTATCGGGGAGAGCGTGCTTGTCGCCTTTCAAGCCCACATTCTCGATTGCTTCCGCCTGATCGACAAATTGCATGGGTTTGCGGTAACCGAGACATAATTGAACGGAATGTATCGTTCCAGCGTTCGTCACGTGAGAACTCATGCGCCCATTCTTCCCTTTCATCATTCTGAACCAAGAAGTGTTTCTGTTGCCGCGAGCACTTGTTGTGCTTCAATGCCTTTCATACAGAGGAAATGCTTTCGCGGACACTCGCGCAACCCTATATGCGTACACGGGCGGCAGGAGAGTCCCTGTTTCTCGACCACGATAGATTCCGTGCCGTATGGAAAAAAACCCAGCTCGCGTACCGTTGAACCAAACACCGCGACGATCTTTCTCTTGCGTGCAGCCGCGAGATGCATCAACCCGGTATCATTCGTCACGACCACATCACACCGATCGAAAACGGCAGCCGTCTCCAGCAGCGTTAACTTCCCCGCCAGGCTTTCTACAGCCGGAGAGCCGAGTTCGGCATTCACCATCTGGGCAATATCGCCGCAGTATTCGACTTCGTCCTTGCTTCCAAAGAGCAGCACCTTTGATCGTTGCGCCTTCGCGTATTGTATTCCGAACTCGACGAAACGCTCCTGCGGCCAACGTTTGGTGTAGTGGCGCGCAGTCGGCACCATCCCGAGTATGCGAGTATACCGGCCAAGTTGACACTTGCTTACGATCGCGGATGCCGATGCTGTAACTTCTTCAGGGACAAAAACCTCAAGCCCTTTTCCATCATTTCGAAGTCCGAAGGATTTCACCGTTTCGAGATAGCGATCGGCAACGGAGGTATCGTCTCGATAGAAATTCCACTTTCGCTTCACCAGGAAGAATCGTGCAATTGCTCGCTTCCGCACAACACGAACGCGCCGCGTTCTCGAAAATAGCCTGACGTAACGGCTGCGAAGATTGTTGTGGAGATCGAGAATAAGATCGTACCGGTTCGCACGAAGTTGCCGCTTCAGCGTGCGCAACTCGTCTCGCTCTGCCGTTTTTAATTCAATGACGGATGAGAGGTGCGGGTTAGGCTTCAGGATATCAGCATACTCGGACTTCACAAGAAAATCAATTTGCGCATGCGGATATGCCGCACGAAGGATTCGAATTAACGGCGATGCGAGAATGATATCGCCGAGAGAACTAAAACGAACGATAAGAATTTTTGTGAAGGTACGCATGCGGCACGAGGAAACTTACCATTTTTCGGAGGGAATTGCAAGATACATCCCTTCGCCAGAATCGTTTCACATGAGAGGCGGGAAACGTTGTACGGCGCGCTCAATCAACTGATGTTACGCAAAACATGAAAAAGGGAAACTGTCATGCCCGCATGTCTTAAGCGGGCATCCAGAACCTCGGTTGCTTCGCTCTGGATTCCCGATAGGAGCTTTCGGGAATGACAAAGCGACGGTTCTCTGTTCAAGTCCAATATCAATTTTTGCGTAACCTCAGCCAATAATTCCCCGTTGCTGCCCGTGAAAACAACTACCTGCTCGTCCGGCTCAGTTTGTACTAATGTCGTTTGGAAGAGAGCTGCAATTTGAGCTCTTGCTCAAAGGCATCGAAGGTTTGTTTGTCGAAGAGGACAAAACAAATGTGCCGCAGATGCTTCGACTTCATTAGAAAATCGATTGCTTCGGTGATCATAATTTTCGCGCAGTGGAAAACCGAGAATCCCCCAACGCCTGTTCCAAGCGCCGGAAAACTTATCGACGCAATACTTTTCTCTTCCCCCAATCGCAGGACGTTTCGTGTCGCTTTCGTAATGTAGTCCGCATTCGTGTGCAAATCTTGTCCCATGACGGCAGCATGGATGACATAGTTTGCCTTCAAACTTCCCGCCGATGTGAGCACCACCTCTCCAATTTCAATCGGTCCCTGATCGACAGCCTCGCGCTCGATCAGCTCTCCTCCCTTGCGCTTGATAGCGCCGGCAACACCGGCGCCCATCCAGAGAAGATTGTTCGCCGCGTTGACTATCGCTTCAGTGTCTTGATCGGCGATGTCGCCTTGAACGACTTCGACGGAGTTGTGGTTGACTTTAATGTTCATGCAGTCGTATTGTGGTGTGGATAAACGCAACTTTAAAAAATGCTGCCGTTCGGCGAGGGGAGGGAGTGAGCTTGTCGCACTTTTAGGTGGAAGGCGACAGACAGTTGTGCAAAAGAAAGAGGGCTGGCCTGAGTCAGCCTTTCGTTTAGCATACGTTAATTTATTACTGGGGATTAAGTTGTTGCCTGTGTTCTGCGTTTCCTCGCAATCCAAATTCCGGTTACAGCGAGTAAACTACTTAAGATTACAATGCCCCATTGTGTAAAAGTTGGAACTATGGGGTCATCATCATAAGAAACATTAAAACCAACGAGATCACCACCCTGTTTCTCAACCCTGCCGTCCCATGCGGGATCATCCAAGTTTTTATCTGGATCATCAGGATTCATCTGATTATGTGGCACGCCGTTGCGTCTAGCCATTCCACCTTGTGGTGGCCCAGGGAGCGTCCGGGCATCATCGGTACATATGAAACGAATTTTGCTGCCTAAATTGTTGTTGGGGCCGCAATAAACAAAACAGAATCTAAATCTGTCTCCCTTGTGTATAGCAAGAGCAGCATCGGAGAGACCGTTATTGGTGCCGCCAGTACTGTGCCAATTAATGTAGTGAACATTCGAAACATTTGGCGGAAGTCCCTCGTTTTGTGAATCGTGGCTGAATGCCCACTTGTCTGGGTCCTGCGGTGGTGGATTATTAAAAGATGGTTCCTCCCATTTCGCCATTTGTGGATTCCAGCGCTCAACGGTAGCGCATTGAAAGTTAGCTACGATGCCGTCGGTGACACGCACATGGAAATCTCGGATCCAGTCATTATTTCCCACCTGAGCATTCGGAGAAAGAAATACCTCGTAGCAAATCTTTCTACCCTTACCTACACCATGGGTATTGTTTGGGTCATTGCATGCAGCGCAGTCGACTATCTCCGACGTTGCGTTAATGGTTATATCACCTTCATTCTGGATTTCTCTGATTGCCTTTGGTTGGTCAGCGGACAAATGTGAAATGAGAGCCACACAAGTCACGAAAACAGCCGTGACCGCAAGAATGAGTCTACGTTTCTTATTCATAGGAATTCCTTGATTGTTAAGAAGTGTAAGGATGGATTAGAGAATAACCTAAAATGCTCGTTGGCGACACATCGAGGAAAGACCGGATGTCCTCGCCGCCAGTTTAGAATTGCTCTATGAAAGATGAGCGTCCGTGTGCCCCCGGACAAAAAGAATGATGGGTGAATATAAAAACGAGGTGGGAAAAAGTCAAGTGAAAAATTTTGTATGCGCGTTAAGTCGCAATTTTAAGCGCCAGACAAAAGACCATAGCGTGAAAATCCCCGGCTTGGTTTACATATTGTTGCATAGGAGTTGAATTTTTGACTTTTTAATTTTGACTTTTGACTTGGTTCAAGAAGCAAGGTGGGAAAAATCTCTTGCACTGATAGAATGAAGTCACGTTGAATTCAAGTAAAAACTTAGCCGGCAATCCTTGTTAACTCCAAATGCAACAAAAGGATACGCAATCGCGTACTATCGGAGTGAAAGGCAGAAATCAGTTTCTATGGCAGAACCACGATCGATCAGCAACAAACAGAGACATACATACATGTACCCCTTGCGCTCCGGACTCTTCATTACGCTTCTTACCTTTGGAATTGCGTTAGCCGTCCAGGCCGGCGAACGCGCATTCGTTCAGCTCAAGGATTTCGAGTTGACGGAAGTGAAAGAAGGCGGTTTCATTCTCCCATCCGAAACAGAGCTTCATATTGTCGCACGCGGCGGCGGCATCGACAAGAGCGTCAAGTTTTCCGGCACAGGAATGTTTGCCTACGGATGGATCATTAACGCAGACACGCGCAACCCGGTGTGGACAATGGACATGTATAACACACACCGCGATAAAGATGACCGCAAGTTTGACGATTGGGTCACACTTCCGGCTGGAAGTTACGAGGTCTATTTCTCGGCGCACGCTTTTGCAAGCACATCTCCTTTCGCTGCGTACAACATCAACATCGATCGCCGCCACGACTTGCGGAAAGAGAACGGGGGCCGCAAGAAAGGCTTATTCTGGTGGCTGGGAGATCTTTTCGACGGTGATCTTGACAAGGACTGGAGACGACGCTCGAAGAATTGGGGAATAGAGATTTCCGTTGATGATCGAACATCTCGAATCCAGACTTTCAATCCGCCGAAAGAGTTTGTACACGTCGTCTTCAAGGCAACACGGCTCGGTGAGAACGAGCACATCCATCAGGGGATTACGGTCAGCAAGCCAACACGAATTCGAATCTACGCTATTGGTGAAATCGTTTCCGAAGAGCAGCCCGCAGATTACGGATGGATCGTTGAGAACAAGAGCCGGCGCCGCATTTGGGAAATGGAACGAGAGCAGCTTCGCAATGCAGGAGGCGCTGAAAAAAATACGATGTTCGACGGAACGGTGAATTTCCCTCCAGGCGAGTACACGCTCTATTTCAATACCGACGATACACATTCATTCGTCGATTGGAATGCAGCACCACCGGCGGATCCTTTCAATTATGGGATTACACTCATGGTACCGGATGAAGGCGAACAAAGGAATGTTACGCTCTCCACTCCAAAGGAGGATCAAAACATTATCGTCCAACTGACGCATGTGAAGAATAATGAGACACGAACGACAAGCTTTACACTCAAAGACGACGCGCGTCTTCGCATCTATGCACTCGGCGAGCGCGGCAATTCTCGCCGGCAGATGGCCGATTATGGTTGGATCGTGAACGCTAAAACGCGAGAGAAGATATGGACGATGGATGTCGACCGAACCGAACACGGCGGTGGCGCAGAGAAGAATCGCATGGTCGACGAAGTGATCACCTTGCCGAAGGGTACGTATACGGTTTTTTATCAGACCGACGACTCACACGCGTATGACGATTGGAATGCGGCACCTCCATTCGACCCGGAACATTGGGGTATCACAATCTCCGGTGAAGGTGAAAACTTCAATCCGAATCTCATCGAGAAAAATGTGACGCCAAGAGAATCGGGCGTCATCTGTCAAATCATCCGTGTGGGCGATCATGCCAACCGATCGGAAACATTCCGCCTTTCAGCGCCGACACGGGTTCGGGTGTACGCTATTGGCGAAGGCCAGGACCGCGAGATGTATGATTACGGTTCGATTGAACGCGCGAGCAACGGGACTGTCGTTTGGCAGATGACCTATTCCATGACGTTTCATGCGGGCGGTGCGCGGAAAAACCGGATGGTCAATACAACGATCCTGCTTGACAAGGGCGAGTACAAACTCCACTACGTCTCCGACGATTCCCATTCCTTCGGCGATTGGAATTCCGATCCACCTGACGATCCGACCATGTGGGGAATCACGCTCTACGAGGAGAAGTAAAAACTCGCAAGCTACAACGTGGAGGACAAATCTTCCTTTCAAAACAGTCGACTCATCAGCCATGTGAGAATCGGCTTTTCCTGTTGCCTCACGTAAGAATCTAAACGAAACTGATTCGTTGCCTCACGTAAGAATCTCGATGAAATAGTGGAGTCATTCGGTTGCCTTTTAGGGTGGAGGATGCGGCTTCAGACTGGCTGATGGTGGAGTATCGTGAAT
>JACOSY010000025.1 GCA_016178595.1 Ignavibacteria bacterium | reverse complement strand
CACCCTGATGCAGGGTGTGCAAGATGCAGGCTATCACACGATGGAGTGGAATAGTCATGACGGACAGGGCTTGAACGTCCCGACCGGCATGTACTTCATGCGCATGACGGCCACGTCAACTGATCAGCAGCAGCAGCAGCAACAGTTCTCCGCTGTCCGCAAGATCATGCTCATGAAGTAACGCGTGAAGACGAAGCATGGTGTCAACGCCCGAGATCCAGACGGTCTCGGGCGCTTTTGTTAACTTGCTTCACAGCATTTTTTTGAATAGTTTTAATCTATGCAACTCGGGAATTTGAGCATATCAAACGCTGTTCTTCTCGCCCCAATGGAGGATGTCACTGATATCCCCTTTCGTCTGATCTGTAAACGGCTTGGGGCAGACATTGTTTATACGGAATTCGTCAACTCAGAAGGATTAATCCGTCACTCTGAAAAGACAAAGCAAAAGATGATGTTCCTCCCGGAAGAACGACCGTTTGGAATACAAATCTATGGTGGCGGTGAAGGATCAATGGAACAAGCTGCCCGTATAGCAGAGCAGCTTCAGCCCGATCTCATCGATATTAATTGTGGCTGCTGGGTTCGCAATGTTGTAGGACATGGTGCAGGAGCAGGACTTTTGAAAGATCTGCCAAAGATGCAACGAATCATTGCAACGGTTGTGAATTCTGTCCGACTTCCTGTTACTGTGAAGACGCGTCTTGGCTGGGACACAGAGTCAATTAACATTATCGATGTTGCACGAATGATCGAAGATACCGGCGCAAAGGCTCTAACGATCCATTGCCGAACGCGCGCCCAGGGCCATAAAGGCGATCCGGACTACTCATGGATTTCAGCTGTAAAGCGATCTGTCACGATTCCGATCATCGTCAACGGCGGCATTGATACACCTGAGCGAGCAAAGGATGTCTTCGAAACAACCGGATGTGATGGTATCATGATCGCACGCGGTGCAATTCAGAACCCATGGATCTTTGCTGAGGTCAAACATTTCCTCCTAACAGGCAAGCGATTGCCTGAACCGTCCTTCGAACAACGTCTTCAACTTCTGCGCGAGCACCTTCATCTCTCTGCTCAACACAAAGGCGAACGCTGCGGCGTTATCGAGTTCCGCAAACATTATAGCGGATACCTTTGTAACCAGCCTGGGGTCTCGAAACTTCGCTCAGAACTCATGCACTATGTTGAAGTTCAACCTATTTTCGATCACATCGACCGTTTTGTGAAAGTACTCACAACCGATATAACGACTGTTGAACCTCGTGAGTCATTAGCCGCGTAAGCTGAGACATGGAGTCCTTTCCAACCATTCTCGCAATCGGTACTGCTAATCCAGCTCAACGCTATTCACAACGGGAAATCTACAACGTGGTCGCACAGTATTCTGAATTCTACCGAAGCGATCGCATTCAACACATCTTCATGAATTCCGATATTGAATACCGGCATCTGTACCTTGATATCAATTCATTCGGCCCCGATGAAACTCCCGACCAATTACACGATCGCTATTACCGCGGCGCGATGGACGTCGGTTCGCAAGCAATCTCATCGTGTCTTGCCAATGGAACAATGGATGTCTCCGACATCGATTGCGTGATTGCTGTTTCGTGTACCGGCTACCTCTGCCCCGGCCTCTCTTCCCTCCTCATCAAGCAGTTTCACATGCGCAATAATGTTCAGCGCGCCGATTTGCTCGGGATGGGCTGCGCCGGCGCGATGCCGGGCCTCCAGCGCGCCTACGATTTCGTCAAGGCATATCCCGATAAGAAAGCACTCGTTCTCACCGTTGAAATCTGTTCCGCGTGTTACTACGTCGATGATTCGCTCGAGACTGTGGTTGGCAATGCAATCTGTGCAGATGGCGCGGCAGCGGTTGTCGTGGGGATGAGCAATGGTTCTACGCTTCCGAAGATTGTGGGATTCGAGACGTACCTCGAGCCATCGTTCATTCATACGGTTGGCTTAGAACAACGCGAAGGGAAACTCCGTATTATTCTTTCGAAGGATATCCGCACAGTCGCCGGCACACTCGCCAAAAATCTTATCAACAATCTGCTGAAGACGTACCACGTTACAGAGGACCAAATTACGCATTGGGTGCTTCATTCAGGAGGCAGAAAAGTCATTGACAGCATCCGGCAGGAAATGAAACTTTCGAACGAACAGGTTCACCACAGCAAGTGCGTGCTGCAAAACTTCGGCAACATGTCTTCTCCAACCGTTCTTTTTGTTCTGCAGGAAACCCTCCGGAACGCTCGCCCAACATCAGGCGATCTCGGCGTCATGGTTGCTATGGGACCAGGCTTGGCCATCGAGGGCGCTCTCCTCAAGTGGTGAAGTTGATTGTCCTTTATTTTTTCAGTATGTTCGAGAACAAATCATACCACTTCCTCCAGGCGTGAACGTATTCTTTCTGTCGAATGAACAACAAGGAGATCGCGGCAATCCTCGATGATATCGGTACGTTTCTCGAATTGAACGGCGAGAACCCGTTCAAGTGCCGTGCGTATCACAATGCATCGCGTATCATCGGCTCACTCTCTACAGATGTCAATGATCTTGTTCGAGGAAACGAGCTTCGAAAGCTGAAAGGGATCGGGCAAGGATTGGCTGAAACAATCGTCGAGCTCGCATCGACGGGAACGTCTGCGTATTACGAAGAACTCAAGAAATCCCTTCCGGAAGGTTTGGTCGATCTGTTGAGGATCCAGGGACTCGGACCAAAGCGCGTCAAACTCCTTTTCGATAGACTGAAAATCAAGAATATTACGGAACTGAAAGAAGCTGCCGAACGGCATAAGCTCGCAAACATTTCAGGATTTGGCGGGAAGCTCGAAGAGAGCATTCTCAAAGGGATTGCACAGCTTGAGAAGCACGCCGATCAGCATCTCTATTCGAAGGCTGAAGAAGCGGCTCTTCGTGTGTTCGAAGCAATTCGGCATTTACCCGGCGTACGTCGAGGTGAAATTGCCGGCAGCCTCCGGCGGCGCAAGGAAGTTATCGGAGACATCGATATCCTCCTGAGTGCGGGGAAGAAATCCGCAGAGGCAATCATGGAAGCCTTTACTGCTCACCCGGACGTTGAGAGTGTTCTGGCACGCGGCGCAACAAAGTCGAGCGTGCTCTTGAACTCATCCATCAATTGTGATCTCCGCATTGTCAACGACGAGGAATATCCATTCGCACTCGCGTACTTCACGGGAAACAAAGAGCATAATGTTGCCATGCGAACGCTCGCAAAGCAACATGGATGGAGCTTGAATGAATACGGCTTCTCTGAACTTGGCAGCAAGGAGAAGCGTGGAAAAGCAAAACGCGTCGTCACGTGTACGACTGAAGAGCATATCTATCATGCGGTTGGCCTGCGGTACGTTCCTCCCGAGCTTCGCGAGAATACGGGAGAGATTGAAGCGGCAGAGCACGATACAATCCCGCGACTTATAGAAGAGAGCGATATTCGCGGCACCTTTCACTGCCACACAACGTACAGTGACGGCCAGAATACGCTGCGCGAGATGGCTGACGCTGCACGAAACCTTGGGTGGGAATATATCGGCATCGCCGACCATAGTAAGATCGCTGCGTATGCCGGGGGGTTAAGCCCGGAACGACTGAAGCTTCAATTCAAGGAAATCGACGAGCTCAACAAGACACTCAAGGGTATTACCGTTCTGAAAGGAACGGAGGTCGATATCCTCATCAAGGGCACTCTGGATTGGAGTGACGGTGTGCTCTCACAGTTTGATTATGTCGTCGCTTCCATTCACAGCAGTTTCGCGATGAGCGAAACCGAAGCAACGAAGCGTGTCATCAAGGCAATCCGGAACAAGTACGTTACCATGCTGGGGCATCCAACAGGACGATTGCTTCTGCAACGCGAGGGTTATCCGGTGAACATGAATGAAGTCATCAAGGCCGCTGCTGATTATGGCAAAGTTATTGAAATCAACTCCGATCCTCACCGCCTCGACCTCGACTGGCGATTGTGTAAGTATGCGAAGGAGCTTGGCGTCCGTGTAAGCATCAATCCGGATGCACATACGATACACGGACTGCGAAACGTCCATTATGGCGTGGGAATCGCCCGAAAAGGATGGCTGGAGAAAAAAAACGTGATCAATACAATGAAGTTGAAAGACATTCTCACATTCTTGCAACGATCATAACGGAAGGGAAGAACCTATATGAGGAATTTTACCGGAGGACTTATCTTATTGACAATCGGTACACTCTTGCTGCTCGATAATCTGGGTATTGCAGATTTCGGCGATATGGTCAAAACTTTTTGGCCGCTGATTATCATCGCCATCGGTGCAAGCATTTTACTGCGCCGCCGGACATATTCGCCTCCGCCCGACACTTCCATAACACCTGCCCAGATACAAGAAACTACTCAGCGTCTTGACAGTGACCTCATTCATCAATCGATCGTCTTCGGTGATATTTTCTTCACAGCTACTTCACAGAATTTCAAGGGTGGATCACTATCGACGGTCTTTGGAGACGGCGTCGTGAATCTCTCCAACATACGAATTGCCGAAGGTGATCACGTGCTGCGAGTACACGGAGTGTTCGGCAAAACAACGATTATTCTTCCACCCGATGGCGCGATTGTGATTACAGCGAGTTCGGTCCTCGGCGATATGTCGATACTCGGGCAGCGGCGGGGCGGCTTCTCATCCGATCTTCGAACCGCAACATCATCGTATACCTCGGCCTCGAACCGATTAACGATCAATATCAACAGGGTCTTTGGAGAGATAAGAGTCGAGTGATCCGCCAGCAGAAACGCGCTTTGGAAAAACAGAATCGCAAGCCAGCCGTAAGGAATGGGCTGCACGATCGTACGCGAGAGATCATCAGACGTCTCAAGCGAGCGTACCCCGATGCGTTGACAGCGCTGCACCATTCCAATCCGCTGGAGCTTCTCATCTCCACCATCCTTTCCGCCCAGTGCACCGACGCACGAGTCAACATTGTTACGAAAGATCTTTTCAAGCGCTACCGTTCCGCAAATGACTATGCCACGACGGACGTCAAGGAGCTTGAAGGATTCATTCGCTCGACGGGCTTCTTTCATGCCAAAGCAAAGAATATTATCGGCTGTTGCAAGGGACTTATGGCACGGCACAATGGGAAAGTTCCGGATACGATGGAAGATCTGCTGCAACTGCCCGGCGTAGGGAGAAAAACTGCAAATGTCGTGCTCGGAAGTGCATTCGGAAAAACAGTCGGAATCGTTGTTGATACGCACGTCAAGCGCCTCTCCGGGCGATTGGGTCTCTCCAAGAAATCCGATCCCGAAAAGATTGAGCAAGACCTCATGCCGCTTGTACCGCGAAAAGACTGGATCGTTTTTCCACATCTCTTTATCTGGCACGGCAGAAAGATTTGTCAGGCCCGCAAACCTCGGTGTTCAGAGTGTCCAGTCAATGACCTCTGCCCATCTGCTAACAAATTCGCATCGACATAGATCAATACTCTCCCCACACGCTGCGCAAAGCGTTGGAAATCTCTCCCAGTGTCGTGTAGGATTCGACACATGTAAGAATACATGGCAGAATATTGGTTGATCCCTTTGCCGCCTGTTTCAACGCTTCAATCGCCGCCGAGACGTTGCGCGAATCGCGCCTTCGCTTAAGAATGTTGAGCCGTTTCATTTGATTTTCCCGAACGCTCTCATCAATCGTGAACAGTGGCGGCTGAGAATCTTTTTCGGACACGAATTCATTGACTCCAACGATGATTGTTTCCTTTTGTTCGATCGATTGTTGGCAGCGGTAGGCGCTCTCTGCGATTTCCTGTTGATAATATTGCTGTTCGATTGCTTTCACTGCACCACCCAACGAATCGATTGTTCGTAAATATTCCCAAGCTTTTGTCTCGATTTCGTCCGTCAGTTGTTCCACGAAATATGATCCACCGAGCGGATCAACCGTGTTGAGAACTCCGGACTCGTGAGCAATAATCTGTTGAGTGCGAAGGGCGAGGCGCGCTGCATCTTCCGTCGGCAGTGCAAGCGCTTCATCGCGGCTATTCGTGTGAAGCGATTGACATCCTCCCAACACTGCAGCAAGCGCCTGAAGCGTCACTCGAACGACATTGTTCTCGACTTGCTGGGCAGTCAACGTTGATCCGGCCGTCTGCGCGTGAAAGCGCAACATCATCGTCTCATGCTTCCTGGCGCTAAACCGGTCTTTCATGATTGCAGCCCACATGCGCCGTGCGGCACGAAACTTCGCCACCTCTTCGAAGAAGTTATTGTGCACATTGAAGAAGAACGAGAGCTGTGAGCCAAAGATATCAACATCCAATCCTACATCGACTGCAGCCTGCACATAGGCGATTGCGTTGGCAAGTGTGAATGCCAGCTCCTGCACTGCGGTCGCGCCCGCCTCGCGAATATGATAACCACTGATGGAAATCGTATTCCACTTCGGCAGGCTCTCACTGCACCAGTTGAACGTATCCGTCACAAGCCGCATCGACGGAGCCGGCGGGTAAATGTACGTTCCGCGTGCAATGTACTCTTTGAGGATATCATTTTGGATCGTGCCGGAAAGCTTGCGGAGGTCTGCCCCCTGTTTCCTGGCGAGTGCGACGTACATGCAGAGGAGAACTGCTGCAGTCGCGTTGATCGTCATCGATGTCGTAATGGTGTCCAGCGCGATGCCATCGAAGAGGATTTCCATGTCTTCGAGAGAATCAATCGCCACTCCCACCTTTCCCACTTCTCCTTCCGCCATCGGATGGTCGGAATCGTAGCCCATTTGTGTGGGAAGATCAAACGCAACCGACAGGCCGGTTGTTCCGTGAGTTAGCAAATACTTGTAGCGCTTATTCGATTCTTCTGCCGTGCCGAACCCTGCATACTGCCGCATGGTCCAGAGTTTTCCACGGTACATCGTCGGATAGATACCGCGCGTAAAGGGATATTGACCGGGTTCACCGAGCTTTGCGTCGTAATCGAGCTCGCATGGGAGATAAAGGCGCTCGATCGGAATTCCTGAATCAGTCTCAAAGACTTGCTTCCGTTCAACAGGTCTTTGCTTCTTCGAAACGTCGGTACTCATCGGTTCACGGTGCGATAAGGTGAAAGTATATTCGTGTTCAACATACGGAAAGATGCCCTGAGATTCAAGATTTAGTGCCAGTCCACCACAGACCACGACCTGCCATCGGATTCGAGTACGACCGCGCCGAGTTCATCCGTTCGGAAGCATTGAGCTCCACTCTCGGACAATCGCTTGACAATCGCAGGCGATGGATGATGGAACTTGTTCTTTATGCCGACAGAAATGATGCCAAGTGAAGGGTGAACGGCAGTGAGGAAATCGACTGTTGTGCTCGTTATACTCCCATGATGACCGACTTTCAGAAGATTACTTCTGATGAACGATCCGTATTGATTCCTGATGGACGCTTCCGCATCAACCTCTGCATCGCCCGACAGCAACAGCGACGATTGACCGTACACGATGCGGATCACTCCGGATTGATTATTCAGATTCACCTGTCTTGCTTCTATGAATTCTTTTGTCGGATGGAGAATGTACGCCTGTATGCCGGGTTCGATTGCGAGCAGCTTACCGGCCCGAAGTGTGTCCCGTTGAAGGTGAAGTGAATCGACAACACGAACGTATTCTTCATACAGAGATGAGCGGGCAACTGAATAGGCGTCATACACTTTCCCGATTTCCATGTTCCGGAGTATCGCCGGAATTCCGCCCAAGTGATCGCTATGCGGATGACTGATGACAATTGCATCGATGCGATGAATCCCCTTCCATCGTAAGAATGGGAGGATGAATCTCTCGCCTGCATCGATCGTCGCCGTCCTGGGACCTCCATCCACCAGCATGGTGTTTCCTTCCGGAAATTCAATGAATGCCGCATCACCCTGACCGACATCGAGAAAGGTGACTCTCAACTTTCGCGGCTCACACGAAGAAACTATCCACCAGACAAGCAGAACGTTCGCAGCAATGAGACCGGAAATGAACATATGTTTCCGTATATCGCTTCGTGTTAGTCCGATCAAAAATCCAATTCCTGCATAGAACACCATCGACGACCATGGTGTAAAGTGGGACTCGACAAATGCAAAAGGAAAACTCCCAAAGAATCCGACTGCCTTCACCATGCAGAGTGTAAGCGAGAGCGTTACTTGCGCGTAGATCGCGGCAACCCATGACGATAAATAAGAGATTGCGACCGTGAGCATTCCAAGCGCAAGGACAATATTTGAGAGAGGGACAATGACAATGTTCGCGAGAACGCTGACGAGTGAAATCTTCCCAAAGTAGAGTGACGTGAATGGAAGCGTCCCGATGCCTGCTGCGAGAGACACCGCCAACGCTTGAAGTATCAGCGTGAGCGTCGTCGACTTCTTAAAGTAACCCGGAAGCGATGCAGTAAGCGCTGCATATACTTTCGGATAGAGATACACAAGAGAAAACACGGCGACGAACGATAATTGGAAACCCGGTTGGAAGAGTTGCTTCGCATCGATGAAGAGAATGACGATTGCCGAAAGCGCCATCGTATTGTACATATCGGATCGGCGCTCGAGCAGCTTCGCACCAAGAAACACCATCGCCATGATGACCGATCTGGCAACCGATGCTGCCGCTCCCGTCAGGAACGTATAATACACGAGGCAGATCATCGTCATACTCATTGCCAGTTTCTCGGGAAGTCGAAACACCTGGAAACAAACGAGCAGCATCATCGCAACAATCGCGACATGGAGACCCGAGACGGCGAGAATGTGCATCACACCGGCATTGATGAAGCTTGTCTTTACTTCTTGCGGGATGTGCGATCGTTCTCCGACAAGAAGTCCTTTCAGAAATTCGGCTTCACTTCCTCCAATGAAGCGATCCAGCCTTTCGGCTATCGACTTGCGAACCGGATGGACATATCTTCCGATAAAATTACTTTCCGTCTTCGCTGAAATCGCACTGCTATCAAACTGACCGGCAATAAACAGAGCGTGGATATTATTGAGACTGTAGTAGCGTCGGAGATCGAACTCGCCGGGATTCCGTGCGAAAGCCGGGCTCTGAAGTTCTCCTCTCAGGCTTAACATCCTGCCGTAAGAAATCGAATCGAGAAGAGTCGTATCGGCGTCCTTCCTCCGAACAGAAACAATAACAGTGCCGGAGACCGGATAGTCTTTTCCCTGATAGGTAAGTTTCCGTACATCAAGTCCCCACCGCAACGAATACTGCGTAAGGCGTGGCAAGTCGGAGACGATGCCATCGATCTCAACCATTCTCCCCGGAACGATACATCTGGCGATGTCATTGTCCTGGACATTCTTTGCATCATAGCCGATCTTGAGGAGACCGAATGCTGCAATCAATAGGTAGGATGCGAGTACGCTCAGCGTCGGAAAACGGAAGAGAGTAAAAAGTTGCCATGCCACAAGCATGAGCAGAGCGAACGCGAATGCCGCCTGCCATTCTACATCTGCATACCATCCGATGACGATTCCTGCCATGAATGGCGTGCAGAATTTAACCGCCGGACGGTTTCGAAACGCGTCCATTGCCTCCCCGTTTTTCTTTTAGCAATCTGTTGAAAAAGTCGATTGCCACGAGCTTTAGCTCGTGGAAAAGATCTATAAGACAAAGTTGGGTTTCAACCCACTGAGAAAAATGCGCAGATTCATAGGGCTAAAGCCCAATTTTTTTGTTGCTTTTTTGCCACGACCTAAAGGTCGTGGCAATTTGGGCGGAAACAGTTTTTCAACAGCCTGTTAATGGAACAAGCTCAAGATCGCCGGCGCAACATGAGTCAAATCGGTTGCGCGTTCAGTTACCTCCCGGTGGCGATCGCCGACAACAAGCAACGGCACAGGATTACGTGTATGACCCTTTGTCGAAAGATCTTCGAGATTGCCGTGATCGCTCGTTATGAACAGCAGCATCGTATCGCGCTCAAACACACTCAAGATACCTTCGAGGAACTCATCGAGCTTCCGCAAAACCTCTATTGCATCGCTCATCGATTGATGATGGCCGGCATGATCCGTAAAATAATATTCATAGAGAACAAAATCATGCTTCCGGGTGAGTGATACAAGCCTGCGGCCCGCTTCCTGCGCCGTTACAACGGGCATGTCCGGGTAACCAAGGCGATCCCATCGTTCATTGGTGATATCGGCAGAGAGCGCATCTCCTGCTCGTAACACGGCAGGGTCATTCAACGTGTCTCCGGTTGCAAGCCACGCGAGTGTCGTCGCCGTAACCCGTGACTTGTTCACCTCGACGTGCTGGAAATATTGACGCGGGAACGCATTCGCGAAATAAGAAGACTTTCCGAGCTCACGAACCTGCCGAAAAATACTTTTTTCCCGGATGATCGGTTTGAGCGACGAGTAAGGATGCGGTCCGAAGTGCTTCCCGATCATTCGTGCAGCATTCACTCCCGTGAAGAGGCTTGTTTGCCCGGTGCCGCTCTGCGGCAATCCCTCCACTCCAAGCGTCGCGTCGAGCGGCACAAGCGACATTGAGTCACTCGTTCGATTCATATCGGCAAGATGCATCATCTTCCCTCCCATACACGATTCAAAGGCTTGTAGAGATGCGGCAAAGAAAGGATTTATTGCCGGATCATTCCTCCCGATCCCTACTCCATCAACGAAGAGAAACAAAACGTGGGGCGATTTCCTCATCAGCCCCTTACTTGTGAGCGGACGAAAATGCCCCAGGCATGTTCGATGTCTGCCATTTTCTCGCCAAAGCTTTTTTCGAATGCATCTTCAAGCGAGGATCCTTTCTTAAATTGTTTGAAGACCGATTCGAACTTATCCTCTCCGTAATGATCGACAAAAAACTTTGCCGTCGCCGCCAGCAGCGCATAGATTTGTTGCGCATTGCCGGCCTCGTCGATGCGGGAGTAATCCTCGCTAAGATCGGTAAAGCTCGATCCTGTGACTTGTGCAGGTTTCCCGAATCGCTTGTAATCGCCGCCGGCGTGGATCGCATACGTCTCCACCAGCCATGCGGGACATAGCACGATGCGGCTGAGCAACGATTGCGCGACGATTCTCGCAATCTCTCCCTGCCCATCCTTTCCCCTCACCTGGGGAAGCGAAACGTAAAGACGACCATCTGCATACGCTGCGTCATTATACACACGTGATTTCGACTCGCTGCGAAGGCGGTCCGATGAGTTGAGGATGAATACCTTTGGCTTCTGCGCGTACGAGAGGTTGAATTTTTTCTGATAATACACGTATTGATTCTCGAAGGTTTCCCCGAGGCGACGCACATCGTCTTGCTTGATCCGCTTCTCGTGCATGAACTGAAAGTTCGCTGTCGTAAGCGTCTTGTAGTTCTTGCTCTGCCGGGGAAATACCGCTTGCGACAATACGATCGACAGTAACGACAGGCATACGAATCGACAGATCGTTCTATGATACATGATTCTTACTCTCCAGCATTATGGTAACCGGTCCATCGTTGATTAGGCTGATGTCCATCATTGCTCGAAAAACTCCGGCGCAAACTTTTGTCTCCCCTAATTCTACGGATAAAGAACGGATGAACTCATGATACAGTTTTTCAGCAAGCTCCGGATTCGCGGCATCCACAAAGCTCGGACGATTCCCTTTTCGCGTATCGGCATAGAGCGTGAACTGCGATACGACAAGCGCACTTCCGTCCGCATCTTTCACCGAGAGATTCATCTTTTCCCGGTCATCCTCAAAAATCCTCAAACTTGCAGAACGCTGCGCCAGGTATTGTGCCGCTTCGGGCGTGTCGGTATTTGCAACGCCAAGAAAAACGAGCAGGCCTTTACCAATTTCACTATGGATGACGCCGTTAACCGTGACACTTGCACGCTTCACCCGCTGGATCAAGGCTCGCATTCAGCATTACCTAAGGCCTGCTTTGACGACGCGATCGTTGCCGCTGTAGTCTTTCACGACTTCAACTAATCGATATTCACTTTGCACAAATAACGCCGGGACTGCCTTCCCCTGATTATAAGCAATCTCCATGAAAATTGCTCCGCCCTTCTCAAGTAATTTTCCCCCGATGTCGGCTATCCGTCGGTAGAAGCGTAATCCGTCTTCATCGTCGGTCGTTGCGATCGACGGCTCGAAATCCCGAACTTCCGGTTGAAGGTTTTGAAATTCTTCACGCGAGATGTAGGGTGGATTTGTTACTATGACATCGAATCGTTGAGTCGAAAGCGTCGGGATATCCTGTAGGATGTCGAGATTCAGCCACGCGATCTGCTGTTCGACGCCATGCCGGCGTGCGTTCTCGCGGGCAAGTTCAAGCGCGCCTGCGTCAATCTCACATGTTGAAAGAATGCAGCCCGGCAAATGCTTGGCAAGAGTGATGGCAATATTCCCCGAGCCTGTCCCGATCTCCAGTATTTTCAAATGTGTATTCGGTTTCGACTTATTGTAATCGATAACCTGTTCGACAAGCACTTCCGTCTCCGGTCGGGGAATTAAGACCCGAGGATCGACCATGAAGCGGAGTCCCATGAACTCCGTTTCACCCGTGATATACTGAAGCGGCTCGTGATTGAGCCGTCGTTTGAAGAGTTGTTTGAATGTCGCAAGCTGTTCGGCAGTAAGGAGGTTATCAAACTTCAAATAGACATCGATACGCTTGCATTGGAGGACATGACACAGGAGAAGCTCGACGGTAAGCCGTGCGTCCTCGAATTGACGATCCGACAGATACTGTGTACTCCACTCGATGAGTGAAAGGATAGTCCACGCTTGCTGCTGTTGTGTCGCCGTTTCCATAATGATGAGATAAGATACGGACAGAGGGATGAAAAAGCAAGAGAAGGATGAATCACGGTAGTGCCTCACTTTGAACCGGTAAAATAAAGATTTTAGTTCGGTAGGACAGGACTCCTGTCCTGTCCTACTATTCTCAAAACGACAAAGAATGGACGGGTCAGGAGACCCGTCCTACCTTCTCCTTTTTCTGGGCAACCACCTATAGAGAAAGTTGAAGACTCGAATTCAATCTGAGGCACTAACAGAATCATTGCAGTGGCAAGATATGGGAATCCACCGACTCATCCCCTCTTTCATTCTCCCTCCTTCGCTTCGCTCAGGACAAGCTCTACAAGGGGGAGAAATTTTCTCCCCTCGTAGGGGAGGACGGAAGGTGAGGTGAGGATATTGCATAGCACGACATGAACATCGATTTGTGAGATGGCGTTTCTACGAAAGTCTTTCCCCGTTGTTCTTCAACAGTTGTACTATTGAAGGGGACGTGAGTTAGTTCGACAGTGTAAATATCGAATAACGTGTGCACAAACAACGCCGTTGTTTTTGCCGCTATGACCAATCAATTTCCCCGCGGCAAAAACAATAGAACGAGCACAACTACTTTCCTCAATAGAGCGGGTGTGGTGGTTTGTGCTGTGATATGCAGTGCCGTGCTTTTCTATTGGAGGCTTTGTCATACCCAAAAGTTTTCCGTTTACTCTTTTGAAGTTGTTACCAAACTGAATAGTTGATCAAGGCTTGCACAGTCTTTGCAGCCAACGAGTCGATTTGGAGCTTTGGTATTCTCGCAGATCTCTCTCACCTTTCGGAATAAGGGCGGAATTATTCCTTCGGGATCAAGTCTGATAGGGTGGAGATTGCTTGTGAATGACATGTTGAAACCGTTGTCAACGAGGACGGTTTCAATTTGTTCGATGGTTAAATCAGTGAACGGTTCGTAATAGACTAAGCAAAGAGTTGAAACTGGATTGAAATCGCCACGTACACCGATGTATGCGTATGAATTAAGCTGAACTTCATACATGGGAAGCAAATTATCTTGTGTGCCAGTGTACTTCGCTGTCTTATAGTCCAAGATTGCAAATGATTTATCTTTTTTTGTATGATCTCATCGGGTGCACCCCACAGCTTTACATTTGTGTCCTGGTCCACGACGAAAAACTTCTTGTAGTGAGGGACTTTTACAGGACTTTCGAGATCACCAAACTCATTGAGCCATTTGGGAATAACCGAAAGCTTCTGATGATGTAGGTTGGTAACTTTTTTTGTATAGCTATCGATCGAACTGAAAATGCCGGGGAAAATTTGGTAGGGCAGTTTGTTCTCGCATCGCATCTTTAGCCAGAAGCATCTTGGGCAAAATGACTGGAGTGCCAGAGCCCCAAGATTCTTTGCTGATATTACGATTTGCTCCATGATATTATCCCTTTTCGTTGTGCGAAGAGTGTTTCATTCAGGATTGCGTTCCTTTCCATTTGGTAATTGCTCTGATTCAAGTGCCTTCTCAATCAAGGTTGCAGGTAACGCCTTACTTGTCTTTGCTCCCATCTCCTTCAATTCCTCAGCCCGTTCAATGATATTGCGTCGGCCTGTTTTCAGTTTCCCGAAAGCGTCATCGTACGATTTCTGGCAAGCCTGTAACTTGTCGCCAACCGATTTTAGATCTTCAAGGAAGCCAACGAATTTATCGTAAAGCTCGCCACTCTTGCGTGCAATTTCGATGGCATTCTTCGTTTGGTTCTCTCTGCGCCAAATGCTGGCTATCGTTCGTAGGGTAGCCATTAGAGTAGATGCGCACACGATGACAATGTTCTTTTCAAAAGCATCATTGTAAAGGTGTTTGTCATTCCTTGCTGCGACAATAAAAGCAGGTTCCACGTTAATAAACATTAAGACAAAGTCGACGCTCTGCAATTGATATATGTTCTGATAATTCTTTTCACTGAGTTCTTTAATGTGTTTTCGAATTGAGGTAAGGTGGTCAGAGAGCAGAGCTTGCTGCGAATCAACATCTTCTGCGTTGCAATAGTCTGTGAAGGCAACGAGGGAAACCTTTGAATCGATCACAATATGCTTATTGTCCGGCAAATTAACGACGACGTCAGGTTTTTGTGTCTTCCCATCTTGGCCTTGCATTACTTGCTGGACAACATAGTGAGTGCCTTTGACAAGCCCTGAGCCTTCAAGTATCTGCTCAAGAACAAACTCGCCCCAATCGCCTTGTGTCTTCGACTGACCTCTGAGTGCGGTAGTGAGGTTTGATGCCTCTTTGGTCATTTGCTGGTTCAAGTCAGTCAAGTGTCGGATTTGTTCAGCAAGCGCAGTTCGCTCATTCGATTCTTTGCCATAAGTGTCGTTTATCGTTACTTGAAAATCCTTGATCTTCTGCTCAAGGGGATTAAGGATAGTTGTCAGGTTGTCTTTGTTGAGTTCCGTGAACTTCCTGCTTTTTTCTTCTAAGATGTCATTAGCAAGATTCTTGAATTCGGCCGTGAACTGAGACTGAATTTGCTGAAGCTCGTCCTTTTGATCCTGCAATTTCTGGTTGGCATTCTTGAGGTCAGCTTGGGCAGTTGCAAGTGCTGTGGAAAGCTCGACGAACTTTGTCCTTTCTCCGGACAACTCCTGATTAGTTCGGTTTAGCGTGGATTCGAAGAATGTTGCACGCTCTTCTGCCTTGCCCTTCTCCGTTGTCAATGATGCAATTTGACTAGCGAGCTCGTCGAATTGATCTTTTGGTACCCCTCGGTCACGCTCAAATTTGAATTTGAAAATGAAAAAGGCACTACTTGCACCAATGACAAGTCCAATGAGTAAGGTGATTATGTCCATAATTTACCCTCTGAGTATGATCCGATCTTCAGGCACGGCATGGAGCGAACTCTATAACTTCAGCCAAGCCGAGCTTCATCCCCGAGTTATTAAAAAAATGTGAGCGGCGTAAAGCATCGTTGTTAAGCGACGGCAGCCACATCGCGAGAATCATCCTTTCGCTTTGCTTAAGGACAGGACACAAGAACTGCCCGCATAGAACAGCTTCTCGGGTGTGCAAGACCGTATCGATGAGTTCATCACAGATTCTTCTGCAACGCTCCCGTATGACTGATGAAAGAATATTTTCATTGTCTTTAGCATTAGCGCCGATCACAGGTAAGGGCTGCTTGGCGTCATTAAAACCCTTCAAAATGTCGTATACCATAACTCGTCTACGCAGACGTAAGTACACGGCGTCGTAGTCGCGTGGCATTTCTTTGAGTGTGTCGGTGACGTATTTTTTGAGTGGTTCAAGCAAAGCCATCGCGTTCTGTATGTTCACATTGTACGCCCACTCGTCAGTTGAAATGGCCCATTTCGCTGCCTTCTTGATGGTGTTCATAACTACCGAATCTGACCTTGAAAGATCTATCAGAAGCGTTCTGGCGATTACTATTACAGCCAACGTTCGCTCATTTTCTTCCTTAGTATTCCCTAGTATCTCGAGATCACTGCGACCTGTGGAGATGGAAGCCAGAAGATTTTCCGCGGCGGTATATGAGTGACTTCGCAATTTCCTCGCTACTCCGAGGTGCGACTCAGCATACTCGCCCGCCCGTTCAACAACGATAGCTTCGACGTTAACGCCAATTCCGACTGCTTTCTCGCCGCCTGCAGTCACTTTCCAAACGAACAACACGAGAAAGAAGAGCCCAATACCCACAAGAGCAGAAATCACCCACTTCAATCGACGAACGATCTGCCACCTGCGAATAATTGATCCTTCGGAAGGAAGGTTTACGGTTGCAAGTCGCTTTGCTCCTGCAAAGAGCCACAGAACCAAGAAGACTACAGCCAATGCCGCTGAGTGTCCCGCTATTCCACTAAGGCCACCAGCACCTAGCCAATTACTCATGGCCGATAATATCCCGATAACTAAGAGCCCAAGAAGCGGGACGGCAATTGTTATATCAATTGCCCCCATTGCTTTTGTCCAATCGCGTTCGTTCCTTATCTCTGGATCTAACGAAGACGAGCGGAGCAATCTTAGGTATCCGGGAAAAGTCGCCGCAGTCAACACAAACAACGGCAAGAGTACGGTAATGTAAATTGCTCGGTAGCCAATCAAAAACCAACGTTCGCTTCCACAGAAGTAGGGCCACGCCGAGCCAAGCAGGCCCTTGCCGACTGGCCCCCAAACATGTCCACCGGCTGAGACTAACCAGAAGTTATTGACATAAGCTCCTAATACGAACGCCAAAGCAGTTATCCCTAGGAGCCAGTCGTTGATGCCGCGCCAACGAAACACGTCTCTGATCGTCGTGAGTGCTTTATCCCTTGATTCTTTCCATACGTTGTGATGGATGTCCTTAACCAGCGAGCGGACATTCAGGAGCTGATAGCAGAAGCAGAAGTAGGTGAGCCATTTCTTGATGTCAAACGCAACGCCAGCTATGTGGGTAGCTTGGGGTTGGTGTACACCGAATGTTACAAGCCAGTCTGCGAAGGGGAGACGGAAGGCGTTTGGCCCGACGACCTGTATCTCTCCACTAAAGCAAAGAAGTAGTCCTTCCACTGGAAGAAGGAGTAGAGCAATCCAAGGCCCCAGCCGCAGACCGTGGAGAACAGAGAGACTGGATGCATGAAAGATACCACGCCAAATTGTCTTCCGCGGTACACGTTGCGGCACGGTGGATTGGCTTGCTTTGCTGGCCATCGGGTTCATCTATTGACTCCTTCAGGGGGATGGGCTATTGGAGCTAATAGACTAGCGAGTTATTCGGTACTGTTCGTCGCGAGGCCACAGACAGCTACCGCTTCGCACGCCCTCAAGATTTGGTTTGTCGCGGCACGGCACACCACCATTATACTCATGTCCTGGCTCCCAAAACATCAGCAAGATGCTGTCCTCCCCCTCATCGAGTATTTCCACAATGTTCGTAAAGTACCCGCCCCACATTCTAATTTTGAACCCGTTATACCATCTGCCATCGGCTGAAAGATATTGAAACTGCACAGAGTACCAGCGTGCATCTACCTTCCTCGCAATGACATCCCAACCCTCACACTCCCCACTGAGCTTATATATGTATCCAGAAGGCTGTGGGTTAAAGAGTTGCCACTTGCCGTAGTCAACGCTGACACGCCACGGGTATCTCGTATCGTTACACACTTTCAAGGCTGTCGCATTGGCGGCCTGCAACAAACAGATTGTTGTTATACACACGCTGATTAACAGTCTTCTCAGTTGGGTGGTGTTGTTTTCATTTAACATAACATTCTCCTTTACTAGTTATTTACAAAACAAATATCCAAGATCCCTTTGTTGCCTTGCAGAGAAACCTTGATGTGGCTGCTGTTCGCTTAACTAGTGGACTAATGTACCCGAAAGGTTCGTTTATCCATCCACAGGGGTATGATAGACGAACTTATGGTTCGCTTATCTCGTTTTTCGATTTCGCTTTTCTGCCGGACGTATACAACACAAAACCCGCCGACGAAGCAGCAACCAAATTGCCATCCCGCAAGAAAACTGCGGGATCCTTTTGGGAGTTCACTCACGGGTTCTCACATTGGTGGGAATCCCTCCGCACAACATATCACCCCTCCGGCAAACTCTCGCAGGTAATGTACAGAAAAGGCTGTGGAGAATCAATAGCAAGGAACACTCGGTAGTGGGTCATTT
>JACOSY010000024.1 GCA_016178595.1 Ignavibacteria bacterium | reverse complement strand
CAAGGACATCCTTTACTCCTGCTCTGGTGAATGGAATGCTTCCCCGTGCAGGATATAGGGAATCTTCCAGCAATTTTCGTTTAGATTTTTCCATGAGGCAATACCTCCGTTTTATTTAGATTTTTAATGAGTCAATGCGCAGAATTGATTTTCAGCCGCTCATTCTGTACATTCCTTCCATTATTTTATACACTGCCATCTGCATTGCTTGCACGTATTTTTGCTTGATGATATGCAGCAGCGACCGATCGATTGCGTCTCATCAATCTTCGGCAGAGTCGTTGTCTCGCTTTTCTCATCAGGCTTCGTTTCTCTCTACACATTCATTTCCAAAGCTTGTACACAATACTCGAACGAAAGGAGTATTTTCCGTATGCATATTGACACTGGTAATACCGGATTTATGCTGCTCTGCAGCAGTCTTGTGATGCTCATGACACCAGGTCTGGCGTTTTTCTACGGCGGACTTGTCGGTCGCAAAAATGTCCTTGGCATCATGATCCAAAGTTTTGTCTCGATGGGTTGGACGACAGTTCTCTGGTATGCTTTCGGTTACTCGCTCTGTTTTAGCGGCGATGTCGGGGGCATCATTGGTAACCTCGACATGGCTTTCTTGCGTGGTGTAGACCTTTCGACGCCGTCACCGATCAATGACACGATTCCCATCATCGTCTTTGTTGCTTACCAGATGATGTTTGCAATCATCACGCCTGCTCTCATTACGGGTGCTTTCACCAACCGCGTGACCTTCAAGGCGTACATGTGGTTTCTCACCGCATGGCTCGTCTTCGTTTACTTCCCGTTCGTCCACATGGTGTGGGGTGGCGGCATTTTGCAGAAATGGGGCGTTTTGGATTTTGCAGGTGGCATTGTCGTTCACAATATTGCCGGCATGGCTGCTCTTGCATCCGTTCTGTACATTGGGAAAAGGAAAGTGCCTGATCGTGGTCCCCACAGCATCCCGCTTGTTGCACTCGGTACCGGGCTCTTGTGGTTTGGGTGGTACGGCTTTAATGCAGGAAGTGAATTCAGAGTGGACGCTGTTACAGCAAGTGCTTTTCTGAACACCGATATTGCTGCTTCCTTCGCTGCCGTTACATGGCTGATGGTCGACTGGATGATCTCGAAGAAACCGAAGTTCCTTGGTCTTCTCACCGGTGCTGTGGCAGGGCTTGCAACGGTTACTCCTGCGGCCGGTTATGTTTCACCAACAACGGCAGTCTTGATCGGTATCATTTCAGGCGTGGTCTGCTACTTTGCCGTTGCGCTCAAGAACAAGCTCTCGCTTGACGATGCATTGGATGTATGGGGCGTTCATGGAGTCGGTGGTTTGCTCGGTATTATCCTTCTTGGAGTGTTTGCCTCTGTTGCCTTCAATCCAACTGCCGGTGTGAACGGATTGCTTTCCGGCAATACATCGTTTTTCCTCAAACAGCTCGGCGCAGGACTTCTGTCATCGGTCTGGGCGTTTTTCTTTACGTACGCTATGCTCTGGATTATTGATCGGTTCACACCCGTGAGAGTTGAAGAAGCCTCCGAGGAACGCGGGCTTGATGAAGCATTGCACGGTGAGAAAGCATATCTTGAGGAGGAAGGATATGCTGCGCGATAAGGAGCATGCTTCATGGAGGTTTTCATGGGCATTGTTTCTGTGTGGTGTTCTCTGTTTTGCCATCGAATCTGTCCGCACAGGAGGCAAATAGTCCGGAAAAAAAGCCTCATAAAGAGCCGGACGAAGGATTGCGGCCACCGCTGTATGATTCTCTTTCACCGCGCGATCCGGTAGGCAACATATTTCTGGTTTTCAAATACAACGGGAAAATTCAGAGAAAGGAGAGTGGACATTATCCCGCCTCCCAGCCCTCTTTGGAAAGAGCGACGTGGAGTTCGTTTGGGTGGTGACGGTAGTGATACTCGATCTTGCTCGCATCCTCATGAGCTTTCGTGTACGTCCATCCTTGGGCCATCAGGTTTCGCTCGTGCATCTCGTGCAACAGGACGTACGGACGCTCTTCTTGTTCCAGGTCGTTGTCGATCCAGACTTCATTCTCCGGCACAAATTCGTAAACGTAGTCGTGACCTCCCTCGGTGAAATCGATATCAAACACGCTTCGCACCAATCGTCCATCCACGATCCACACACTTATACCTGTTTCTAATTTCTTCCACAATCGGACATGCACCTTTTCCGGATCAGGCAGGTTCTTTCCCTTCGTCAGTTTGTGAACATCACCGGCTCTCTTTCGCTCCGCCATTTCTTTCTTATCGGCAAACTCGAGAGCCGTGTCGTATGGCACTCCCTGACGCATCAAGCGATGCTCAAGCAATAAATGATCGATGAAGAACTTCTGTTCATCTTCCACAGCTTCCTTATCGAGCCAGAATTCGTTTTCGGGTATACAATCGAAAACCTCATGCTGGCCATAATTCGTAAATTCCTCATCAAGATGCGCTCGGACGTACGTGCCATCGACGACCCAAATACTGATGTTGCCCCGTTGTCCGACTTTTTGTAAGTAGGGCGGATGAAGTTCCCGAGGCCGATCTATTTCTTCATTCATATCAGAGTATATTATGACATTAAAAGGAGTTCTGCCAGTATCGGAACGTACGCAAATTCCACGTCAGGTTCAACGTGTTGTCTGCGACTAACTGTGTGCCGGCAGGGTAGAGTCCGATCCTTGCTGAAGGTATCCCTTCGGGACAGATCGGACATTTCAGAAAGGTCCGGTCACGAACCCGACTCTATCCTGCACGTGCTTGTAACAAGAGACGGGCAAATGCCGTACACACTTTCAGAAACAATTCATAAGAAAAGGTGAGAACGTATATGCATCTCGAAGAAAAAATAATGGGCGAAGTGGCGGTCGTCTACTTGAAGGGTGAGCTGTTGGATGATGAGGACGATCTTACGCTCAGGCAAAAGGTTACCAGTCTCACCGTCGATGAGATAAAGAAGGTCATTATCGATTTGGGGAAAGTCAGCCGGATTAATAGCCGCGGCTTGAGCGCTCTCATCTCTGCGGTGAAAACTATGCGTGCGTATGGCGGCGATATTCGTTTCACTCAGATTGATAAACAGATCAACGACATCTTTGTGGAAATGAGGCTTGTACAGGTCTTCAATACGTATGAAACTGTGGGACGGGCGATGGCGAGTTACCAATTGTAGACGAGGAGATGCAAACACTGCGGTAGTAGTCGTAGTAATATTGTGCAGTTCATCCCTTCCGCAATGTAAATCGGAAGATACTTCCCTTGCCCGGAGAACTCTGGGCATCTACGCTGCTTTCATGGGCTTCAACGATATGCTTCACAATCGCAAGGCCCAACCCGGTTCCTCCCACTTCTCGTGAACGGTCTTTATCGACGCGGTAGAAGCGCTCGAAGATTCTTGACATGTGTTCGGGCGCGATTCCCACTCCCGTATCCTTCACTCCGATTTCAACAGTACCATTCTTCTCGACGCTTGTCACGAGGACTTCGCCTTCCGGGGTATTATACTTGATCGCGTTATCGATCAGGTTGTCCATCACCTGGCGCAGTCTCTCTCTGTCCCCATAGACTTCGGTGGACTCTCCGCACTGCGCATCGAACACTAACGTTACCTGCTTCTGTTTAGCCGCCTGCACAAAATCTTGTTCGATAGCCCGGAGGAAATCGTTGATGCGGAAGAAGCGGAAGCTCATCAGCATCTCGCCCGATTCGATCTGCGAGATGTTGATCAGATCGGTAAGAAGCGCGTTCAACCGGGTGGCATTTACCTGAGCCTTCTCCAGAAACGACCTGTTTACTGTTGGATCATTTACCGCACCGTTCAAGAGAGTTTCGAGGAATCCTTGAAGGGCAAAGATCGGCGTGCGAAGTTCGTGCGAAACATTGCCGAGGAATTCGCTCCGCACCCGCTCAAGTCTCTTGAGCTGCACGATGTCGGACTTCAATTTGTCAACCAACTCGTTCACGGCTCTGGCAACCTGCCCGACCTCGTCGTCCGACGTGATCGGGATGTGCTCGTCGAGGTTTCCCGTGCGAATGCGTTCCACACTTCGGGCAATCTGCACCATTGATCGGGTGACGTGCCGAGAAATGAAAACGCTGACGATCGTGATGAGAATGAAAGCAATTACCCCGACGGTGAGAATCGTAAATCGAATCTCACTCGTTCTCGACTGTACGTCTTCTAACGGGACACTGAGCCTGATAAATCGTGCCGCTCGGGAGAATCCATTCTTAGGATTCGATATGACGGCTTTTGCAACGTAGAGAAAGTCTCGCCCGACGGTGACACTGTGACGGGTGTCTACGCCAATAGGTTGTGTAAGTGCCTGCTGTACTTCCGGACGGTGAAGATGGTTCTCCACCGACGAGAGGCGATCGACGGGAACGTCGGAATCGGCAATCACCTTTCCATCGGCGTCGATCAGCGTGATGCGAAGTTTCTCGATACCGGAAACCGCCTTCACGCGATCATTGATTTCCTGGAACGACAGCGACGAATCGCTGCTGAGAAAGAGAAAGATAAGATCCGCCTGGTGGCTGAGATCGTCCACGAGACGATCCTTGAAGTAGGATTCAATCTTTAGCGTGGAGAGTACGCTGATACCGGCGACAAGGAGAATTGCAAGTACGGCATACGAAAGCGTTGTCTTCGTCCGGATGGATTTCATAGTTCAGGTCTTGAAGCGATACCCAACACCCTTCACGGTCTCGATGTACCTTTCGTACTTTCCGAGTTTTTCCCGAATCTTCCTGATATGCACATCGACGGTCCGATCGACCACAAATACTTTTTCCTTCCACACGCCGTTGAGTATACTCTCTCGCGTAACGACCCGGCCTCGATTGCGGACGAGATAGACGAGTATCTCGAATTCCTTGCGGACAAACTGTATTTCTCTTCCTTCGATCGTTACGGTGTAGTTTGGAACATTGATTTCAATGGCGCCGATCCCGATGATCTCCGATTGATCGAGAGCGGATGTCGCCGCTTGCTCGTATCGTCGGAATACTGCTCTCACGCGCGCAATGAGTTTCCCGATGCTGATCGGTTTTATGATATAGTCTTCTGCGCCAAGCTCCAAACCGACGATCTCATCGCTCTCCGAGCCTTTCGCCGTCAGGAACAGAACGGGGACACCGTCGGTATTCTTGTTGCGCTTCAGCTCCCTGATAACGTGCAGTCCATCCATTTCAGGCATCATCACATCGAGCAGAATTAAGTCGAGCCGCTCCTTCGCGCGTTCGAGTGCATCACGACCATTGAAAGCAGTGAGTACTTCGTAGCCTTCTTTCCGTAAGTTGTAGGAAAGCATCTCGACGATGTCTTTCTCGTCGTCTACAACAAGAATCTTCTTTGACATTATCCGATGAAGTCCTTATCCGATGAACACTGCTAAACATACGAGTTTCGCAGTGGAAAACCAAGACACTCATCGCGCCTTCCGACGATTTAACAATTTTTTAACAGCAATTTCCACCACAGTTCACAGCCCATTGCTATCTTTGTGTGCGAACGATGTATGAAAGCCTATTCCTCACCAACTTACCATGATGAACAATGAGAAAAATCATCTATCTGTTCGTAGTCTTTATGCTGTGTCATGTTCGAACGCTCGCGCAGGATACAACAGCAACTCCAACCAAAGAAGATCTTGGCGAAGTCAAAGGCGCTCTCGAAGGCGTGAATGAAACTGTCACCGAGCTCAAGAACACCGTCGATGCTCTCAAGAAAATCAAGATCTCCGGCTATATCCAGGCACAGTTCCAGGCGGCAGATTCGGCAGGAACGTCTTCGTTCGCAGGAGGAGATTTTGCGAAGAACGTACGCTCCCGTTTCCAGGTAAGGCGCGGTCGTTTCAAGATCAATTACGACAACGATCTCTCGCAGTATGTGTTGGAAGTTGATGTGTCGCAGAGCGGTGTCGCGATCAAAGACGCGTACATCTGGCTTAAAGAACCGTGGTTGAGAAGTTTTGCCCTTACGACAGGTGCATTCTACCGTCCGTTCGGGTATGAAGTGCTTCACTCCCACAGTGTCATTGAAACTCCTGAGTTCGCGCGAGCGATCCAGACGTTGCTTCCCGGCGAGCGGGATATTGGCGCGCAGATTGAATTTACACCCGAAGAAGGTCCTATAAGCAACTTCAACTTCAGGGCAGGTTTCTTCAATGGTGTTTTGAATACGGCAAATGAAAACGACCGGAATAAAGATTTTATCGGCCGGCTCGGCTTCCAACTTCCGTTCCAGGAGGAGAATCTTGCCATTGATGGCGGTTTGTCTCTGTACGATGGAAAAGTTGCAAGCAATTCGAAATTTGTGTACAGCTTCGGCCCCACTGCGCCGGTAAAGCAATACGTTGTCGATTCACTGGCATCGAATGTAGGAGGAAGTTACGGAAGAACGTACTACGGCGCCGATCTCCAGCTATACTACGATATACCGACGATTGGAGGTGCGACATTGCGCGGTGAGTATATCGCGGGGCAACAGCCGGGAACAGCAGCTTCCAATAGTTTCTATAACCCGGGTGCAACGGTGACTCCGCTGTATGTTCGAAACTTCACCGGATGGTATGTCAATTATATCCAGAATATTGGCGTGAAGAATCAACTTGTCATCAAGTACGATTTCTTCGATCCAAATTCAGACGTGGATGGGAATGACATCGGTGCGCCGAACAGCAATTTTACAATCGGTGATATAAAGTACAGTACATTCGGACTTGGGTGGATTTATCATTGGGATGCGAACATCAAATTCCTTGCTTATTACGATTTTGTGACAAACGAAAGCGTGAATCCTGCAGTATCAGGCACGCTCGCACCCTTCAGGGAGGATGTAAAAGATAATGTCTTGACGTTAAGAATGCAATATAAGTTCTAATTCCACTCTATCAATCGTGAATACGAAAGGAACATTCAGAATGAAGAAGGTAGCTCTCATCACGCTTGCGGCACTTGTGGGTTTCGGTTTTATGTTTGAAGGTGAAACACTTACGATCAAAGGCTCGGACACCATGGTTATTCTTGCACAGCGGTGGGCAGAGGTGTATATGTCCAAGCACCAGGGAGTAACCATTCAAGTGACCGGCGGCGGTTCCGGAACCGGCATCTCTGCACTCATCAACGGCACGACCGATATTTGTAACTCTTCACGTCCCATGAAGAAGAGCGAGAAAGAAAAACTGAAGCAGCGCTTCAGTACGCTCGGCGTAGAAATTAAAGCGGCCAAGGATGGCCTGGCTATCTACGTCAACGAAACCAGTCCTGTCAAAGAACTGACCATCGCACAACTCAAGGGAATCTATACTGGCAGAATTACGAACTGGAAGGACGTGGGCGGTGCCGATGTGAAGATCATTCTCTACGGCCGTGAGAATAATTCCGGCACCTACGTGTACTTCAAGGACAACGTCCTTGAGGGTGAGGACTACTCTTCGACGATGCAGAGTATGCCGGGTACTGCCGCCGTTGTCAACGCAATTGCGAAGGATAAGTTTGGCATCGGATACGGCGGCGCTGCGTATGGCAAGGGAATCAAGTTTGTGAAAGTAAAGAGAGACGCCAATTCGGCGGGCTATGAACCTACTGCGGAAAGTGTAAAGAACGGAGACTACCCGATTACGCGTTATCTGTACATGTACACCCGGAGCAAACCTTCCGGCGTCATGAAGGATTTTATTGATTGGACTCTCAGCCAGGAAGGTCAAGATATTGTTGGTAAAGTTGGTTACTTCCCGGTGAGATAAATCCGTGAGGCCGAATATGTTGCATGATCGACAAACTTCATATAGTTCGTCTCATCCGAAGGAATCTTCCCGGTGGCGGCAATTCACTCGGTGAAGTAGAGACATATTCCGATTGGGTTCTCTCTCTCTGATCATGATCCTGGCAGGGATTTCGCTGCGGTTTATGCCTGCATTTTTGGGCTTTGATCCTCCGGGTGAAATGCCAGCCGCGTAGGAGGCAGCAGGATTACAAATGAACAAGGATCACCCGGGAGACATCAAAGAAGCACGTCAGACCACGATGACATCAAAAGCAAATATCCCGAAACCCCTTCCCTCCCGAAAGAGGGAACCGAGTGATACATCATCCCTCCGGAACCGCTTTCGCTTTGGGGAATCTCTTGCCGAATATTCGATCAAGACGATCTCGTTTATTTCGTTAGCTGTTATTATTCTCATTTTCATTTTTGTTTTTCGAGAAGCAGCTCCACTGTTCTTCCCCCGGCCGCATTCCACCTTTACGAATGAGGAGCTTCGACAAGAAACATATGGCGAGGAGCCGGATACAACTGTATCAGTGAAAAGTACTGCAATTGCGGGAGGGAGAAACTCAACATCTCTCGAGACCTCCGGCGGCGGTGAGGGGGAAGCAAGTCTCAAGAATCTGTCGGGTACGGTGTGGCAACCTGTTTCTGCCCAACCGAAGTACGGTCTTCTGCCACTTGTCATCGGAACTCTCAAAGTTACTCTTATTGCCATGCTTATTGCCGCGCCTGTTGGAATACTCTCTGCGCTCTTCGTTTCCGTGTTCGCACCGAGGTGGGCAAAGGAAATATTGAAGCCCGCCATTGAGATTCTCGCGGGCTTTCCGTCTGTTGTTATCGGTTTTTTTGCATTGATCGTGCTTGCGAGCGTGATGCAAAACCTCTTCGGATTTGAGTACCGATTGAATGCGCTTGTCGGAGGCGTTGCACTTTCACTTGCCGTCATCCCTATCATCTTCACGGTAACGGAAGATGCTCTCGCCTCGATTCCTCGCGCACTGACTGAGGCAAGTCTTGCACTTGGGGCGACGAAGTGGCAAACGGCGCTCTATGTTCTGCTGCCGGCGGCAACACCGGGAGTCTTTGCGGCGCTTCTCCTCGGCATTGGCCGTGCCTTTGGTGAGACGATGATCGTCCTCATGGCGACTGGAAATGCAGCATTGCTCTCGTTCAACCTCGTTGAGCCTGTTCGTACGATGTCGGCAACAATCGGCGCTGAAATGGCGGAAGTCGTCTTTGGCGAGATCCACTATAATGTTTTGTTTTTGATTGGAAGCATCATGTTCCTTTTTTCCTTCACGTTGAACGCTGTGGCAGAGCTTTTTGTCCGACGGAAGCTGATGCAGCGATTCAAGGGAAGTTGAATGTACGGTAGATTCAAATACACCGGTGTTGCCGTGTACGGATTAACCGGACTTGCAGCGGCACTCATCCTTGTGGCAGTGCTCGTTATCATTGCCAATATCGTCATCGGCGGATGGAATACTATTTCATGGGAATTTATTACCGCGTCGCCGACGGAAGGAATGACGAAAGGCGGAGTATTCCCGGCAATCGTAGGAACGTTCTTGCTCGTGATCATCATGTCGCTTGCGGGAGTCCCGGTTGGAACAATCACTGCGATTTACTTGAGCGAGTATGCAATCAGTACATCGATCCTGGCGCGCATGATTCGATTTGCTGTCAACACACTTGCGGGTGTTCCGGCAATTGTCTTCGGATTATTTGGGTTAGGATTTTTTGTTCAGTTCGTTGGAAAAGGTTTGGATCATCTTCTCACCGGCGGCGTAGAATTACACTGGAGCCAGCCGAATATCCTTTGGGCAAGTCTGACGATGTCACTCTTGACCTTGCCCGTCGTTATTGTCTCTGTTGAGGAAGCAATCAGGACCGTGCCGGGCGAGCTCAGGGAGGCGAGCCTCGCGTTGGGTGCGACGAAATGGCAAACGATTCGGAAAGTCGTCATTCCCCATTCGCTCACCGGGATTTTGACGGGCGGAATTCTCGCCGTGAGTCGCGGAGCCGGAGAAGTGGCGCCAATTCTTTTCACCGGAGCGGCGTATTTTCTTCCTCATCTTCCTTCTTCACTCTCCGATCAATTCATGGAGTTAGGATATCATGTCTACATCATGGCAACACAATCGCCGGATGTTGAGGCAACCCGCGGCATACAGTACGCAACAACCCTTGTGCTCTTGCTGCTCACATTCGGCTTGAACTTTTCGGCTATCTATTTGCGTCACCGGTTACGAAGAATGCGTGCATAATGGCAGATCCGAACATCAAAATACAAACAGATAACCTGAGCGTGCACTACGGTACGCGGCACGCTGTCAAGAATGTCACTCTCGGAGTGAGGACGAATCATGTCACTGCGCTCATCGGTCCTTCGGGTTGTGGGAAGTCGACTTTTCTGCGTGCATTGAATCGTATGAACGATCTCATCGAGAACACGCGTACCGAGGGTACCGTCATGCTCGACGATACAAACATCTACGCTGAAGATGTTGATGTTGTCGAGCTCCGGAAACGAGTCGGGATGATTTTCCAAAAATCGAATCCTTTTCCGAAGTCGATCTTTGAAAACGTTGCATACGGCTTGCGCATCAATGGCATTAGTCAAAAGAGATTGTTGGATGAGACCGTCGAACATTCACTCCGGCAAGCGGCATTATGGGAAGAGGTGAAAGACGAGCTTCACAAGAGTGCGCTTGCACTCTCCGGCGGTCAGCAGCAACGACTGTGTATAGCGCGGGCGCTGGCGGTCAATCCCAAAGTACTTCTCATGGATGAACCTGCAAGCGCTCTTGACCCGATCGCCACTGCGAAAATAGAAGAGCTTATCTATGAATTGAAACAAGAATACACCATCATCATTGTTACCCACAACATGCAGCAAGCAGCAAGAGTAAGCGACTACACCGCCCTCTTCTATCTCGGTGAACTTATCGAGTTGGATGAGACGAAACGACTTTTTACATCACCCTCGCAAAAGCAGACCGAGGACTACATCACCGGAAGGTTTGGATAATTATGGCCCGACACTTTGAACAAGAGCTTGAGAGTCTCAAGACGACACTGATAAAGATGGGGAGCCTGTCTGAGGATGCAATTCGCCTTTCGATCAAATCGCTTCTCGAGAGGGACATCACACTTGCAGAGAAAGTCATTCAAGGCGATGAGAGAATTAACACGCTGGAGATCGAGATCGATAATGCTATTATCGATCTCCTTGCTCTTCAACAACCGGTTGCCATAGACCTGCGGCTCATTCTTGCCGCACAAAAGATCAATAATGATCTTGAGAGAATTGGCGACCACGCCGTTAATATCGCCGAGTCTGCCGTGGCGCTGATGAAGCAGGGTATCAAAGAGCCATTCTTCGAGATACCTGAAATGGGCGAGCTTGCTCAACACATGCTGCGCGATGCATTAGACTCATTCATCCATAACGACGCGAAGCTCGGAACTTCCATCCTGAAGCACGACGACGAGATCGATGAACTCAACAGAAAGGTGGTCAGGGAGTTTGTGGAAAGGATGAAGGCCGATCTCAAGAGCATTGAAAGCGGGATGGATCTCATCAGGGTCAGCAGGAATCTCGAGCGTGTGGCGGATCTTTCCACGAATATCGCCGAGGAAGTTATCTTCATCGCCCAGGCAAGAGTGGTGAAGCACCATGCGGGGGATGAAAGCGACTCTACCATCCATTAAGCCGCTTCGACAAAAAAGCGCTCGAAGAAGAGGCAGCTCTTTCTTATCACCCAAAAAAGTTATTGAGCAAGCCCTGTGTTTTGTGCAAGCGGCCTAACGTCGTGGCGATGAGCCGCGCGCCTGTTCAGCCGCGCTTGGAGGCGCGCCGGCTCCATTCGCTTGTTATGCCGCTCTCACTCATGTTCCCGGTTGCTCATCACCACAAAGGGAAACTCCGCTGGCTGGTTTCGCGACACCACGTCGGGGGAATCAAGGCAACCCGAACTGAGCCTTCTGAATGAGCTTGGAGTTTTGAAACATCGCGTTCATGTTAGACCCGTTGGCGTTTCGCCACGAGTACATGACGGTTTTGATACCGGCCAGGTCGCTACTGCTGAGCATTTCACCAGACGCTCCAATGATGGCAGTGACTTGCTCGTAGGTTATGCCCTCGGTGATCTGATCGAACTTCGCCTTCGTAACCACCGGAGCTGGGGCGCCGATTGGCTGAGGAAGAATGATTCGACCAGACGGATCGGAAGTTGAAAACGCGCCACTCATCCAAGCGATAGCAGCCACGACGACAAGCACAAGAAGAAGCACCGCCTGCCAACGACTAGCCGGTGTCCCACCCGCCTTGGTCGTTTCGGTCTTGCCAGAAGGCCTGCCGGCGCCAACCACATCACGGCCGCAGTGCTTGCACACGATCGCTTCATTCTGGATATCTTCGGCGCAGAAAGGGCACTTCTTCATTTCCGTCCTCCTTCTTGCCCACAACTTCGATGCGAAGCAGGCGGCATAACGGTTGAGTTCAGCGGCGCGGCGATGGTAGTCCAGAACGGTTGCCAACCCAAACGCCCGCGAAAAAGACCGGCCAGTTTATCGCGGCGTAGCCGCGTCCGCTGCAGCGAAGGGTTGGGCTGCCGCATTTTGTGATAGGCTAGATTCGCTCCGCTCATTTGTTGCTTACGTATTGTTTCCAAAAGGATTCATATTCTTCACGAGTTGCCTGTACAAATGGAAGGCGCTGGGCTACGAGCTGATCTGGCGTAAGGCCATCGAACTTGAGTCCACGCTTTTCTGCTAGCTTAAAGTAGTGATTATCGGCCGTGTTGCAGAAGTTGCAGGCAGTAACAATGTAATCGGGATTATCGTGGTTGGGATGACCTTTTGGAAGAAGGTGATCCCAAGACAGGGTGAGCCAAGAATTGAAATCCCTTGAACCTGGAACGCCGCAATAGCGACACTTGAAGCTGTCACGTTGATGAATGGGGAAAGCATACCCGCGTAATGCACCGTCAAAACTAGTCATGATGTTCCTTTGTGCCACAGCCCAGCCCCCAAATGGACACTTGCATCGCAAAAAAACGAGTTGCACTGAACCTGCACGACAGCCCAACATTGTTTATATTGATCCATATAACGCCCAAGCTCAACGACCGCCGCTGGCAGCGCACGTCCGCCGAAGCCGATGATGTTGTAAAACCAGTGACTCACAAACTGAATCGCATAGCGGCGGTTCGCTGCAGCGCACTGGTTAAACCACGCGTTTCTCATGCACTCTGCGAGGCTCCCAGCGGTGGGAACACTTCGGGCACACGAAGTATCTCGCCTTCGCTCTTGCTTTCCAAATAGGAACTTCCACGCCGTCCTGCCCGTAGCATTTAACGTCTGCCATCAATCGGCTGTTTATCAGCGTGGCGTGGCAGCCGGCGCAGACGAAGCCAGAGGACAAAAACTTCCGGTGCTCGGGAGTGTAGCGATCTATGATGCCAAGGGTGTTGGCTGTCAGGCTTCCGACAATCCTCAAGTACCATTTGAATGCTGAGTTCATTACTGCGTGCGAAGTGGTCTAACATTGTTTATATTGATCCGCATAACGCCCAAATACTCCTTCACGTGCCGTATAAGATGCCTGCGAAACAAGTATCGCATATGACCGTTGAGGACATGGGTGTAAATCATCGTTGTCTTCACGTCTTTACCCCGTGAGATAGTTCTTCAGCTGGAGTTCACCCCAAAAATGAGACATCAAGTTAAGCCAGAATCATATGTTGATATTCAAATGCCACAGGTGATTTGTAACCGAGTGACGAGTGGCGTCGCACCCGGTTGTAAAATACTTCCAGATATTCAAAAAGCTTT
>JACOSY010000019.1 GCA_016178595.1 Ignavibacteria bacterium | reverse complement strand
GCGAGCAGACTGTAGATTTCGACGCGAGCACGCTCTCGTCGGGCGTCTACATCTATCGCATCGTTGCCGAGGGCTTGGATGATGACGGCAACGTCATCGGCCAGACCTTTACGCAAACGAAGAAGATGGTGTTGATGAAGTAAGTAACATGCTGTTCTTCCTCCGCACCCTTAGCAGGGTGCGGAGGAACTATTTGTAGTGTCAGCGAACGAGTAATTCATCATACATTAACGATCACTTATATCTTACTTGGAGGGTACACATGACGAGGAAACTTCCCATTCAGTTGCTCTTGATACTTGGATTGACGGTGTTGTGCGTCCTGTCGCTTTCTGCGCAGACGCCGACGTCGGATGTCTTTCGGATCAAGCTGAGTGACAATGCAGCGCCCGGTGATTCAGGGTTGATGGTATTCGGCAACCACGTAAGCGCAACCTATAACATTGATGCTGCACTCGGGGAAAATGCTTCTCCTCCGGACCCGCCAGGATTTTATACGAAATGGATCAGCATCCCCGGTCGTCCGACCTTCTCATCGACAGGTTTGCTGTACAAGGATTTGCGCGATGCTCCGGGTACGCTTCCCTCGACAAGGAAAGATACATTCTACATTAGAGTCAAGAATGATGATGGAAGCGCTGCACCTGCCAATCTGACGGTTACGTGGCCTGCTGCATCCTACATTACAGACCGCTGCGATAGCATGATTATGATCTTCAGCGATCCCTTAGGGATGAGCGGCGTTCCCGGTGGAAGAGTCAACATGACGTCGGCGAATTCCGTTACGATTCTTACGCCATTTGATCAGAGTGGGGATGGGGTGGCTGGGTGGAATCCCTCAGCTCCTTACCTCACGCTTAAGATATACAAATACGGAGTCAAGGATCCGCTTCTGGATGCGGTACGGAAAGAGAGCAATGCAATTCCAGCCGGCTTCGCCTTGCACCAGAACTATCCGAATCCGTTTAACCCTACGACAAACTTCACGTTCGACGTTCGCAATCAGGGTCTTACGGAGATTGCCATTTACAACATGCTCGGCCAGAAGGTTTCCACGCTAGTTTCGAAAGATCTGACACCCGGCTCGTACTCGACCACATGGAATGGCACCAACGATGACGGCATTGCCGTCACGAGCGGCGTGTACTTTGTCCGCATGTCCGTACGCGCCGACGGAGTGAACGATTTCTCTGCGGTTCGTAAGATGGTTTTGATGAAGTAATTATGATTTCGTTCAGCCTGTGAGCAGTTCTCTCTTCCCGAGAATCAGCAGGTAATCGATAAATGCGGAAGTTCATCGATACGGGCTTCCGCATTTGTTTATGACATCCACCATGACTTCGAAGATTGTTTTCTACATCGCCGTGATCATTACCATTCTTTGTACCTGTTGTTCGCGTCGTGCAGATGCGCAACCGCTTGCCGATTCCGTAAAATGGCGCATGTTTCTCCTTGCAACGGATAGCGGGGCGCCCGGCAAGTCTGCAACGTGTCGCATTGGATTCCATACACAGGCGCATTACGATCTTTCGACGCTCGATGTGCTGGGCGGCTTCACCGACCGGTGGCTCGAAAATTTTCCGCAAGCAGATACCGAGCGCGTATGGCCGCCTGCTCCCCCCGGACTCTCCATCATTCTTCAGAATATCCGAGGTGTTCTACCAGGACAGACGTACCAGATTGCGATGCTTCACCCGTATACCGGGCCCTCGCTTGTCGACACGATTAAAGTCACATGGAAAAGTGATAATATGACCGCCGATATTGGTCAAGTGTTGCGCTGGCCTCCACCGAGCGTCTTGAAGCAGTATGCCGACAGCATATTTCTCACCGATCACAAGTTTGGGCAGTATATCAAAGTCGATATGACAAAGGATTCGAACTTTGTGTATCGCAGTAGCAACTATTTAGATGCTGACTTGAATCTGCTTGTTGATCCTTCAATCGGTCAGCTTCGCGTCGTCGTCTATCACCCAAAGCCGGCTCCGTTGCCGCCAGATGTGGTGAATTCCTTGAGCCCTGCGAACGGTGCAACAGGCGTTGCATTGAACGATTCGCTGCGCTGGAGTTCTATCGGTTATCCATCGGCAATGTATCGCCTTCAGCTTGCGACAGACAGGAAATTTCAGAATATCATTGCACGGGACTCTTCCGCCAAAACTGCATTCTCTCTGAGCGGCAAGGTGGTACAGAACGCGTGGTATTACTGGCGTGCCATCGCGTTCACGCCATTCGGCGTCGGCGTCTATAAATCTTCGCCGGATAGTTTCAAAACAATTTTGCTTCCTCCCGGACCTCCTCCATTATTGTTTCCAACGAAGGGAGCGACCAACGTCGCGAACACGCCGAAGTTCCGGTGGAATGCTGCGCTCTATGTCCCGTTCGGAGTTCCGACGTACCGGGTGCAGGTGTCGAGTTTTTCTTCATTCGCACCGCTGCTTGGAGATTCAACGCTTACGGATACATCGGTGATTTTTCCCGTCACCTTCTTCAATTGCGATACGATCTATTGGAAGGTTCGGGCGACGAACGCCTCCGGCACCGGGCCTGACTCCGTCTCATTTTTCCGCGTGAACTTTGCAGTTCCCGGAGCCCCGGCTGCAACCGCTCCATCGGATAATGCGCTTAATGTGTCGGCACTCAGCCTGCGACTCAGTTGGATCGGAAGAGACAGTTGTACAGACGGCTTTCGGATCCAGATTACCACGGATACGAGCAGCGCTACTTTTACAGTCAATACAACGTCGCCGGATACGTTTTATATCGCACACAACTTTCAAGAGTTGACGAGCTACTACTGGCACGTTCGTGCTGAGAACAGCCAGAAGCAAAGTTCATATACTTCATGGAGATCCTTTACGACAGGACTTCTTCCTCCCGGAACGCCGGCACTCGTGTCGCCTGCAAATGCCGCCACACTTCCCGGTACATCGACAACGCTCGTTTGGAACAAGGCTGCGGGACATCCGTCGTTCTACAAGGTCGAGGTCGATACTGCATCCGGTTTCAACAGTTCGCTTCGCCTGGTCGATTCGTCACTCACCGATACGACGAAGAACATCGCAAGCTTGCTCGGCTGTACGAAATATTACTGGCATGTCCTTGCGAAAAACGATTCCGGATCGAGTGCGTTCTCGGCATCGCAAACGTTTACTGTGTCCACAACTCCTCCCGATGCGCCGGCGCTTATAAGTCCTGTGGATAATGCCGTGGGCCAGGCGGAACTTACACAGTTGAGTTGGAGCCCGCGAGGGCTATGTCCGACAACCTCATACATTGTGGTTCTTGAATCTCTCTCCGTCGTCTTGCGACGCGATACGATCGCGGGTGTATCACTGGTAGAAGGACCGCTTGCCCCCAACACTCAGTATGTATGGCGGGTGACAGCCCGAAATAGCGCCGGTAGCAGTGGCGCCTCCACACGAACATTTAAAACGACGGCGGTTACACGCCCGCCGCAACCGCAACTGAGCCAGCCTCCAAATGGCGCAGGGGGAATTTCAATCACACCGACACTTGTGTGGGATAGCACCGCTCGCACAAAAACATGGCGCGTGGAAGTTGCGTATGACACCGGCTTCATACAATTAGTTGTCAAGGACTCGCTCTTAACCGTTCCATCGAAACAAATCGGACCGTTACTGAACAATACGTGGTTTTACTGGAGGGTCACAGCCAAAAACGATTCCGGTTATAGCCCGAGGTCCGATGTTTGGAAATTTTTCACGCTCGGTCCGCCAATCGCGCCAACGCAAGCGAGACCTTTGAACGATCAGCAGGACGTTCCGACGCTGCCGACGTTTACCTGGAGTTTGCCTGATGGAGCAACAGGCTTTCAATTGCAAGTCTCGCGCGATTCTGCGTTCACGAATTTTGTTTACAATGATTCGACACTGACACAAACGACGTGGACGCTTCCACAATTTTTGGAAGGCCACAAGTACTACTTCTGGAAGGTTCGTGCGAGAAACTCCGCAGGCTGGGGATCGTTCTCTTCGCGGTGGCCCTTCCGGACAAACTACGTCGGTGCTGCGAGTTGGCTCATCCCGCTCGCACTGGCAGAGACGGGACCGGCACGAGATACAATTTATTTCGGAATCCATCCGGTCGCAACGTATGGGATCGATCCGGGCATCGGGGAATTTGAGCTTCCACCGCCGCCGCCATCGGGGTTCTTCGATTGCCGCTTTATCGATTGCCCGTCGCGACCCGGACTGCTTGGAGAAGGTACGCGCGTTAATTTCCTCCCATTCAAGGACTACAAGCAAGTTGACACATTCAAGGTACGTTTTCAGCCGGGAGTCGGAACCTATCCGATGATGCTCTCATGGGCGAAGAGTTTCATCAAGGACATCTGCGACAGTATGGTGATCACCGATGAGTTCGGCGGGTTTACAGTCCGCAGACGGATGGATATCGATTCGACTGTCTCGGTGAGCAACAGCGCTCTCAGTACGCTACTGATTATCGAGTACAGCGCATTTCCGACAGGAGTTCATGGTAAGGAGGGAGATGAGACCATCCCGCGTGGTTTTGCGCTGGAACAAAATTATCCGAACCCATTCAACCCATCGACGCGCATTCAATTTTCAACCGAATATGAGGCACACATTCAACTTACGGTGTATGACGTACTCGGCAACGAGGTCAACCGCCTCGTCGATGACGATTACTACCCGGGGGTTCATTCCATTACGTGGGATGGTCATAGCAAGCATGAGTTGCAGATGCCGAGCGGTGTCTATTATGTTCGGATGAATGCGATAGCCCGATCGGCTGGGAACGGAGGGTCAATGAATTTCACGACGACCCGCAAGATGATTATGTTGAAGTAAAGATGGCGCTACTGCATCGCGTAGAATATATCGTCACGAAAGTCTGGAGTAACTCACTGTAACTATTGGTACCACCTGCAATGTACTCGAAATATTTTTTCATTTTTTTGGCGATTCTCACAGCCGCAGTTACATTCTGGAGTTGTATAGACATTCCTACCACCGGTCCTCCAGAATCAGCGTTCGATATGCGGGCACAGATACGCTTCGTACACGTTGCCTCAGGCACCGATACCATTGCAATCGCATTGGGTACGAGTGGCGATACTGCACATACCAGCTCGGCGACGCAATTCACAACTGTCAGTGGTACGGATACAATCATTGTCACGGATTCGGCATATGTCACCTATTATCCGATCACGTTCTACCGGCGTTTTCAGGTTGACTTCAGTTCGCCCCTCGATGTTATCGAGGATGGTGTGTCGGTCGGACAACTGAGCTTTGGAGGAGCAACATCGTATCTCGATGTACCTGCCGGACCGCGTGATCTCTCCCTCAGGGGGATGGCTCAGCTTGCCGACACTTTGGAAATCTCGGTTGATGACACGCGACACGTTATCCGACAGGATACGGTCGGGAAAGGTTCATCGCGCTCCGATACTGTTATCACTAATCGATCCTATGCTTTCCTCCCGGTCTCCGCCGGCCTTCCCCCTGAAAACATCACCGTCGATTACAAGAACCCGAAAATAGTTATCTTCACCGATCGCAAGGCCACGGTGCTCTTCATCCACGATCTGCAGCCGATCATTGCGCAGGAAGGAAATCGCGTTCGCTACGGCTGGATCAACTACCAGATTGCCGATGAACGGTACAGCGATCGGATTTTCCGCGGTGCTCCGAGTGTTCCGGCAGAGTCAATTGCCGTCCGCTTCATCAATGCTTCCCGGAATACACCGAGCAAGAGACTGACAATCAAGGGAACCGCCGGCAGCGGCCCGAATGCAGTGACGATCAATGTCATGAGCGACAGCGTTGCATTCCTGACGGTTATGCCTTACAGGAAGTATCACGAAGGTCAGTATTCCTTCTATCTCTCGAATGCAGGCAGTACAGTTCCAGCAGATTCACTGCCGAGTCTCTCACTCACCAGTCATCATCGTTATTCCTTCGTCGCAGTCGATAGTGCCTCGACGTTTCGCCTGAGGAGGTACGATGATGATTAGATCGCGATTGAATTCCCGTCTCAAGAAGGAGGGAAACTCTATGGTTCGTATTTTCATCGTCTGCGTTCTGCTCTGTGTGACCGTGGCAATTGGGTATGGAGGGAACGGAAAGATAACAGGACGCGTCATGGATGCTCAATCGAAAGAGCCGCTCATCGGTGCTACAGTTCTGATCGTGGGAACGACGATGGGAAGTTCGACGGATGTCGAAGGAAAATTCATCATTCTCAGTGTGCCGACCGGCGAATATAAACTGAAGGCGAGTTACGTCGGGTACAACGACCAACAGATTACCGGTATTCGCGTGAGCAGCGATCTGACGACAGAAATAAATTTTTCTCTGACGGCATCCGGCGTCGAGCTGAAAGCTGTGGAGATCGTTGCCGAACAACCGATGGTAAACAAGAGCTCGACGAACATCGTTCGCATTGCCACAAGAGAAGAGCTGGAGAAGCTCCCGTTGCGTGGCGTCATTAACGCAGTCGCGCTGCAACCCGGTGTCGTTGCCCAGGATGATCGCGGAACTCAGCGGTTGTATATTCGTGGCGGACGATCCGATGAGGTTGGCTACTACGTCGAAGGCGTGCCAACCCGCAGCATTCTGACGGGCGATAACATCACAAACGTTATTCCGGAAGCGCTTGAAGAGTTTCAAGTACATGCGGGCGGCTATACGGCGGAATATGGCGGGGCCAATGCCGGCATCGTCCGCCAGCAACTCCGGTCGGGAACCTCGACGTATCGTGCGACGCTTCAACTTGAAACTGACAATCTCAACGTTTCCAAAGGATTCCTGCAACATACGCCGGGTGAAAAATTCCTCAATACGTACAATTACGGGTACAGTGACTACGTCCTGACACTCAGCGGTCCGCTCATGAGCGATCGCGTAAAGCTCTTCGTTGCCGGTGAAAATCAATTCCAACGCGATACGCATGTCCAATTCATAGAGCCGTTCCGCTTCGAGAATTTAGTGGATGCGAATAGCGGACGACGGGATACTGTTCACGTGTTGGAGTTTAGTCCGGGCAACGTTCCCGGCACAATGAAAAACCGCTACTCGGTCAATGGCACGCTCACGTTCGACTTTAATCCCTATATCGTCCGCGTTGGCGGCACGTATTCCTGGCAACGCTCACGCGTCAACGACTTCCCGATCGTCCATATCTTCAATCTCGAACGGCTTCCACAGACGGACCAGAGCGACGGACTTTTCAACGTCAAGTTTACTCACTTCCTCTCCCCGAAGACGTTTTACGAAGCCAACCTCAGTTACTTCGACTTTCGGCAAAAGGTATATGACCCGTTGTTGGGCGACGATTACCTTCATTATAAAGATAGCTTGCTGCTCTCCGATTTAGGATTCAACACCAACTTGAACTACGCGCAAAACCCATCAACGTACAACTTGAACGGATTCCCGTTTGACCGTCGAGGCAGACTTCTCGCTCAATATCAGAAAGGGAAGCAGTACGCGATCGGTGCCTCGCTCGATCTCACCTCGCAAGTCTCTTCCCATGAAATAAAAATCGGCGGTTCCTTCAATCGCTACTCCGTGCGGTCATTTCAACTCGGCCGCCGGCCGCCGCGACCGAACGAGAACGATCTCGAAAATTTGCTGGCGGCAATTCGAGACGATCCCAACACCTTCCGCACACCCGGCGATTATGATCTAACGACCGACAGCTACGCTCGAGATATTTCTTATCTCAAAGCAGGGGCATTCATCAGCGCGTACGGTTACGACGTGTACGGAAATGAGGTCAATGGCGGTTTCGATGGACCGAAGCATCCGACATACGGGGCATTCTATCTCCAGGACAAACTCGAGCTGAGCGACCTCATCATCAAGGCAGGATTACGGCTCGATATTATGGATAATGATGATAACGAATTCAAGAGTGCGACCAATCCTGACGTTACGCGTAGTGACCTCATCATTCCAGGCGCCATTACGAAGAAGGACGCGTTCAAGCAGGTCAGCCCGCGCATCGGCTTTTCATTACCGGTGACGGATCGGACGCAGTTCCACGTTCAGTACGGAAAATTCATCCAGGCACCGCAACTCAACACGCTGTATGCCGGCCGTGGCTACTCTGCGGTGATTTTCAGTGGGCAGAATTTCATCTCACAGCCGATCGGCTATGGTCTCGATCCGGAGCGTGCTACGCAATACGAGATCGGTTTCACACAGCAATTCTCTGATTACGCGGTCTTTGATATCACGGGATTCTATAAAGACATCCAAGGACAAATTCAACTGGCAAAAATCGTAACGGATCCCGGAGCAGTTGCCTCAGCGTACAACACACTCCAGAACGGCGACTATGCCACTACCAAGGGCGTTGAGCTTCATCTCGGCCTTCGGCGTGTCGCTCGTATTCAAGCGCAGGCGAACTATACGTTGTCGGATGCGCAAGGAACCGGTTCCAGTCCGTATTCGGCGGTTGCTGGAGTAGAAAACGGAACGCCGCGACCAACCGTGATCTCGCCCCTCACCTTTAACCAGACCCATCGCGGGACGCTGAATATTGATTATCGTTTCAACGAGAACGATGGGCCGGTTCTCTCTCGTCTCGGAGCAAACATCTTGTTCAGTTTCAACAGCGGCCACAATTTCACATTGTCAACGGGAAGCATCGGCCAGCGCGACGTCTACCTCGGCGGTATTCTTGCCGATGACGACCCACGAACCAGAAAGCCGATCGAGCCAATTAACTCGTCGACAACTCCGTGGAATTTTAGTATCGACCTTCGGGTCGACAAGTCTCTGCGCATCGGCTCGTTCGATCTGAATGTCTATTTGTATGCTCAAAATCTCCTGAACACGAAAAATGTCATCAACGTCTATTCACGAACCGGCAATGCGTACGACGATGGATTCCTCGGCAATCCGGATTTGAGTGAGAACATCGTCCGCGATCGCGGGCAGCAGTATGTCGAAATGTATAAGGCGATTAACCTTGCCAATCGTCAGCATTATGAATTGACGCAGGGCGGAGATTTGTTCGGTCCACCGCGTCAAGTACGACTTGGGTTCCGTATCGAATACTAAGCTTTCTTGCAAAAGGATATTCCATGAGAGTCAACATCAACAATCGTGTGCTTCGACAAACGACAATAAGGTGCCTCAGTTGTATGGGAGGTATTCTGCTCTTGGCGATGGGACTTCTCGGCCCCCTTGTCTTCGGCGCAGCGCCTTCTGAGAAAGGTAAGACTTCTGCACAACGCACAGTACAGAATGTGATGGGTCGCCCGGCATCTTCGCTCATGAACATCAACAACATTGCGATGTGGGTGAAGGATGACGGGGGTATGGAACGCAATCCTGCCACGACCAATGCCGGCACGACGTATCCCCGCGGCACATCGACCTTTGTGTACGCCGGTGGTCTCATCTGGGGGGGAATTGTCGAGGATGGAGGCGCGCCAAAACTCCGCGTCGGTGGACAGACGTACAACTACGGTACCGTTCCCGGGCGCATTGTCAGCAAAGGTGTAAAGGAAAGTGCCGACAATCCGGATGTTCGTATCTACCGAATTCGCCGTGACTGGAAAACAGCCGATCTCGGGCAAGACGCTGCTGAATTTTTCGATAAGCCGCTGTCGCAGGTAACAGCCGATGACATTGGCAGCATTCGAAGTCAGTACAAGAAGGATTGGCTCGAATGGCCTTGGCGTAAGGGTGCGCCATACTATGATCGGGATGGTAATGGGCAGTATAATCCCGATCCATCGGGCAACTACGACCCCCATCAGGATGAGCCGGGGCTTGGTGGTGCCGACCAAGTTATTTGGCTTGTTGCCAACGATCTTGACGCCAGCGCGACACGCGGGCTTTATGGTTCTCCACCCGTCGGTATCGAGATGCAGGTGACGCTGTGGGGGTACGCGCGCTCGGATGAGTTGGGCAATGTTATCTATGAACGGTATCGGATCATCTATAAGGGAACGGCAACCTCGCCTCCCAACGCCCGGATCGATTCAATGTATTTGTGCAAGTGGGTCGATCCCGATGAGGGTGATTATGGGGACGACTACGCGGGTTGCGTCTTCGAGAAGAGCTTAGGCTACGACTACAATTCAAGTCCGACAGATGCGGAATACAAAAAGTTCGATCTTTCCGGTGGCGCCAATGGAGGCCCGCCCGTCGTCGGGTACGACTTCTTTCAAGGGCCACGAATTATTTCGGCGGGATCAAAAGCGCGATGGGATCTCAGAATTCTTGATGGATATGCAAACCTGCCCATGACGACGTTTGGATACTTTGCCGCGGGCGGTCATGACAGCGATCCCGACTTGAGCAATTACGAAGGTACTAAGCAATGGTACAATTTGTTGAGAGGATACCGGCCGCGGCCGGTGGATCCTCCCCAGTGCTTCTTCGATCCGACGATCCAACAGTGTACGCACTATGAGCTTTCCGGTGATCCAACGACTCTCCGTGGCTGGATCGACGGGCGTGTCGACCCACCCAGCGATCGTCGGATACTTCTGGCATCAGGTCCGATTTCGATGGTGCTGGGTGATACTCAGGAAGTTGTCGTCGGATTAATCGGCGCCATCGGGAAGGATAACATCGACGGGATCAATGTCCTGAAAGCGACTGACGATGTCGCTCAAGATGCGTTCAATCTGAATTTCGAGCTTCCGGATCCGGTTCCATCACCTCCTCTCCGCATTGTCGAGCTGAACAACAAGCTAATCCTTGATTGGGAATCCGATACAGCCCAGGTGAGTAAGATCGAGCAATACAATTCCAAAGGGTATCGGTTCGAAACATACAACATCTACCAACTACCCTCTGCATCTGCCACCGCTTCCCAGGCAAAATTGTTGCCACCATTTGACGTGACGACACCGCGTTCACTTGCTATCACAAAGGATAAGCTTCGGAGTCGCCCGCTGGTGAACGGTCAGAAATATTACTATGCGATAACTGCTGTTGTCTACAATCCTGACCCGGCACTTGTGAAGAAGAGACTCGAATCACCGCTCCTCATCAAAATTGCCATTCCGCACAGCCCGAATCCCGGCACAGTGTATCCCTATGTGGAGAACACAGCGCTTTCGGGAATTGAAAATTTTAGCGGCGTGGACGACGCCATTATCCGTTTTACATACTTTGATCCAAGCAGGCCCGATGGGCATACGTACAAGATCCCGTTCACGAAAATTGGCAGAGATTTTAAGTGGGATTTTATAGATTTCGGAACCGATATTTCGCCAGTTCAAGATACATTACTACGGAAGATGAATCTCAATTCTTCGACTCGATATAGCGATCGTGGCTTCACTCTTGAAGTGAAGCCGCCGCCGATTGGCATCAAGGGCGTGTACCAAGTGAAGGAGAACGACCAGCCGACCAGAGATTTCGTGTTCAGTACGCCGAACCCACAGGGTAACTTCTTTGTGATCGGCCGTGTGGATCAGTCCGGTAACTCGCTGCTCGATTCCATCAAGGGCCTCAATGCGAGCGATCGCGACATAGATCTCCGTTTTTATGCCGGCGAATCAAGTTGGGCGCTCTTACGCGGGCCAAATGTTCCCACATCGCGTTGGATCCGGGTTCCGTATACGGCCTGGCAGATCGCCAAGACTCAGGCTCAACAAGACCGGCAAGTCTATACGGTCATCACCGGTCAGAGTCAGGATACAGTCTGGAGAGCCACTGAGCTTTTGAGCCGGTTATACCACGGTCAACCCTTGAAAACATTCTATCCGATTACGATTGTCGTAGACAGCAGTTCTACCGGAGTTGCCGCGCGATACAACGACAATATTATCACAAGTCCTGATCGAGGTTATGTCTCAGTGTACCTCTGGATCAAAAGCGGCACAGATCTTGAAGACGCGGTCGCGGTAAACAAAGCCTACATTGCCGATCTTGATGAGGACGGCCTTCCCGCCCCGTCGGGAACGGTAGTTCGATTCGAGAAATATAAAGTGATCGAAGAAGGGGATGCGAAGACGATCCACATAAAGCCGGTAGAGACACGCAATTTTGCCGCAGCGAAGAATGAGATCGAGAAAATTAATGTGTTTCCGAATCCATACTACGGAGTGAATCGTGCCGAACTCTCGCGGTTTCGCCGGTATGTGACGTTCAATCATCTGCCTGCGTATGCAAAAATTCGTATATTCAATCTTGCCGGTACACTCGTTCGCACAGTCATCAAGCAGGATGATCCGAACGCGTCGACACAGTTTACGAACTGGGATCTGAACAACGAGACTGGGTTGCCGGTTGCCAGCGGAATGTATATCGCGTACCTCGAACTCAAGGATGCCAACGGCAACGATCTTGGCACGAAGACGCTCAAGCTCATGATCGTCCAGGAACAACAGTTCCTCGATAATTATTAAGTCCTGTTAGAGAGAGAATGCCCATGAAATATCATTGGACGACAACGCAAAAAGACGCGTGTATATATAGACTGATGTATCGGATTGCCGCAGTCTGCATGTTGATCGTATGTATCAGTCTTTTAGCATTCGGCGGTCGGGGGGATAAAGCAGGTGCTTCTGCGGCGGCAGAACTCCTGATTCCAGTCGGCCCGCGCTCGATCGCACTTGGCGGCTCATCGCTCTCAACCATCACAGGAATTGAAGCGCTCTATTGGAATCCTGCCGGCCTGGCACGATCGCCGCGTGGAGCGAATGCCATGTTCACACACATGAATTATATTGCCGACGTTGGCGTGGAATATCTCGCACTCAGCAATTACTTCCCCGGCTTTGGAACAATTGGTTTCAGTTTGAAGGCGCTCTCCTTTGGCGATATACAGATCACAACAGAGGATCAACCCGATGGAACAGGCGAAATTGCGTCGCCAACTTTTGTTACCATTGGCGCAACATTCTCTCGCCAATTGGCTGATCGTATCTCCGTCGGTGTTACGATGAACTTGATCACCGAGCGGATGGAGCGAGTGAGTGCATCGGGAATTGCATTCAACGTTGGCGTGCAGTACAACGGCATCGGCGGTATCAACGGTCTTTCTCTCGGCGTCGTAGTGAAGAACATCGGTCCGCAAATCGCCTACGATGGCAATGGCCTCCTCAGAACCGGTAATATCGACGATGTGCTTCGGCCTGGCTCGTTTTACGCCATCAAGGCAGCCTCGGCCGAGCTTCCCAGCGTTATGGAGATGGGTATCGGTTATGAAGCCGTTCTGAACGACGCGAGTAAAGTCCGATTCTCAGGTTTGTTTCAGAACAATAACTTTTCCAACGATGAGTACAAGACGGGAGTTGAATACACTTACAATGACCTGTTCTCGCTGCGTGGGGGATATAACTACGTGACGGCGCAGGAAGTAGGGCGGGAGAGCATCTATAGCGACGCCTATGGATGGAGTTTCGGACTCGGTGTGCGCACGCAGTTGAGCGATCTGGATATTTCGGTCGACTACGCGTACCGTGCAGTACAGTTCTTTGGCGGCAATCACGCCATTGGTGTTATTCTTGGATTCTAATTCGTATCTGATATGGTTACAAAATTCCTAATTCACTTCTCAACATTTAATCTGAAAGGAGAAATCCTTATGCGATTCTCTACTCTCGTACTGCTTCTGTTGGTTGTGAGCACTATGCTTCTCGCCCAACAGCGGGTTCTCGTAACCTCTGGCGGTGACGCCATTCTCCTGAAGAAGGGAGAGAGCGCTCTTGAAGTCGCTCGAGTGAACGGTTTGATTAAATCCGATGAAGTAAGCGCTGCCACGTGCGGCTCGACCACATCATTCGGGTTCGATAAAGACCACTATCCTTGTAATCTCCCATTTGTGGGTTACCACCACGATGTCTGGGGACAATGGTTCGTCGCACCCTCATCGGGAACGATCGAAACGTTGTTTGTGTATACCAATGACCAGAACGAAATGGCAGGGGGGCAGGGAAAAATCGCAATGTTCAAGTCGAACATTTATCCCGGACATGGTCCGGGATATGCACCGTACAATGCGCCCCGGCATTCCTGGGGTTACTACAAGAACTCGAATCAAGCCGATGAAGCATATGGCATAACCCCGTTCAAGAGTCGCGCAACCGATCCATTATGGATCCCGACGAATGTCAAGAACGATAGCATTACACCCACCGGTGCACCGGATGATTCTGTTTCGTTCGATCCGTTGGGCGATAACATCTGGCCTACCCTCGCCCTTGGTGAATTCTATCCGAAGACATTCACCATTAATAGCGTGAACACGATTGTTATGCAGGATCTTACGATAAGCCCCTCTGTGGCAAAGGGTGATCCGATCTTCATTACCATCGAAGAACTGGGAACGCACGTGACCGATAACAGCAACCCGGCCACATGGTGTATGTCGAGTGCGGGTATTCCTACGATTCCGCAGAATTGGAAATTCTACACACACGTGGCTGCGGGGAATAGAGGATGGCACGCACGCGCTGAAGCAAGCTGGATGTGGTGGATGGTTATGAACGTCACGGGCGATGTCCCTCCCGACATCTTGGCGCTTGATAGACTGGGCCACACGCTTTCGACCGGTTCTCGTGTGGTGACGGCATCCATTCAGGACTGTAACCCTGGTGCTGGAAACAATCCGGATAGTTTGGGTGTCGCATCAGTGACACTCACATACAGGATCAACGGCGGATCTGACGTAACGATACCCATGCCGAACGATGGCGGCGATCATTACTCCGCAGCGATCCCGGGCGCCGGTGCAGATTCACACGTATTGTACCATATTACCTGTACCGACATTAAGGGCAACGTCAAGCAATCAGCGCCTACCTTATATAGCGTTATCGGGCTGAGGAATCCATACTATGTCACTGATACGACCGAAGTGTTTAACTGGACGGAACTGAGTGGCAACGGCGGTACGATGGTTGACCCTTCGAAATATTTCAATACTCGTGGTACTCAGGGACTTCCCCATGATGACGGTAGTGCTGGCCCGTATACTATCCCCGGTGGTCCGGTAACATTCTTCGGAGATACGATTTCGATCATGTGGGTTGGAGCGAACGGCGGTTTGTCGCTCACACACACACTAATTGATACGCAGCAGATCAGCGGCTCGGGTGGGAGTTTCTCCGGCAATTGGCTCTTCCCGAGTGCGGTTATTCCGAATCATGATATGCCGAAGAACTTCGTGGCGCCACTTAGTAACGACTTCTCCGTATTCGGCACTGGCTTCGACGCCGACGAACCTTATGCACACGGCGCTATTTGGTATAAACGGAGCGGGTCGAAGTTCATTGTCGAGTGGGATTCCGTTGGGGTTGTCTCGAAGCTCATAGCAGACACACTCCATTCCTTCGAAGTAATCTTTGACGATGCAGACAAATCGATCACCTATGAGTACAAGAAAGTGCATGGAGCGCTCGGCTTAGATACGAGCTCCCTCATGGGTGTTCAGGCGGATTCACTGACAAAATGGGTTCTCTTGAATAACGAGAATAATGCGCCGGAACTTCGTCCACGGGATGGCCGCGCAATTAAGCTCACGCCCCCCGGTGCGGTTGCTGCCGCGGTTGATGGGTGGAACCTGGTATCGGTTCCGACGACCCCGAGCAGCTATGCGAAATCGTTTGTGTATCCTACAGCCACGTCGAACGCATTCGCATTCACGGGAAGTTACCAAGTGGTCGATCCTTTATCGAATGGACCCGGATACTGGATCAAAGTCTCCGGCGATCAATCGCTCCCCTATCCCGGGGGACCGCTCAGTAATGTCGACATCACCGTTGCCACAGGATGGAATATGATTGGATCGATCGGTTCAAGTGTTGCAACCGCCTCCATCACTTCCGCTCCGCCAGGCATAGTTACCGGTGCTACGTACTACAAATTCTTCGGCAACAGTTATGTTCCCGTCGCGACTATCGATCCGGGGCTTGGGTACTGGGTACAAACAACCGGTGCAGGTACCCTGACTCTGAGCGCATCGGCAGCAGCGCCGGAAGTAGCTTCGCCCGCAGAAATCCTCTCGCAGATGAATATTCTCCGTATCCGGGATAACTCAGGACACGAGCAAACATTATACTTCGGACGCTCTGAAAACCTTGCTGTCTCCGCTGATAAATTTGCCATGCCTCCTGCCGCCCCCGGTGGCAACCTCGATGTGCGGTTTGCGTCGCAACGGATGGTCGAGGTTTATCCATCTGACTTGAAAGGAGAGGCGTCGTCGCCGATTCTCGTCACTGCTTCCTATCCGATTACCATATCATGGACAATGAAAGGACAGAATGGCGACGGATATAATCTCGTGTACCGCAACGGTACAAAGGGCGAAATGATCCATACAATGCAGGGAAATGGTTCCGTGCAGATTAAACAACCAGTCGAAGGTCTCAAGCTTCGTGTCACCTCATCGGGATCTCCGCTTCCAAAGGAATTTGCCCTTGGGCAGAATTATCCGAATCCGTTCAATCCGACAACGGATATTCAGTATGCGCTGCCCGCCGATGCATACGTAAGCTTCAAGGTGTATAACATCGCGGGCCAGGAAGTAGCGACGCTCGTCGATGGTCTACAATCAGCCGGCTACCATGCAGTGAGCTGGAATGCACGGAACCTCTCCGATGCTCAGCTCGGTAGTGGTGTCTATTTCTATCGGTTGATCGCGACTGGTACGAACGGATCGAACGCTTCATTCGATCAAGTTCGAAAGATGGTGTTGTTGAAGTAAGGTCGTATCAAAGTTATTCGAACAGGTTGGAACATGAAAGTGTGATGCGCTGATGATGGAAGTACGCGTACGTACGAAGTTGAAGATCGACGTCACAGAGTAATCGTGTTTCAACATTCATGATGGCAGCTTTTGGAGGGCTGGAGAGATCTATAACTGAGTTCTCCAGCCCTCTTTGTGTACAGGGGTTCTCGCCGGATTCTCCCTTCTTGCCAGGGTCTATCGATTGCGGTCTGCGATCAAGTCACGATATGACGCAAATCGAAGCACCGGTGGCTTGTTCAGTGATAGCAATGAGAGGGAACGCTCTCTCAAGAGACCTGAATGCGGGAGCTTTCGTTGAATCTAGATCGAATGGGAGCAAGCAATTCAATCGGTACTAACGGGGCGTGTAACGTAGAGTAGTATGCAATACATATATCCTTACCGCAGGTCTCTGCCCACAATCAGTTTACAGATATTTCTTCTTGCAGTCCTTGTTCTTATCAACCTGCATTCTACGAGAGCACAACACAAACACATTACGACATTACAGCCAATTCCAGCAAACGTTACGGGAACTCCACGTTCGTCGCTTATGAACATCAACAATATTACAATGTGGGCGAGTGATAACGGCATGTTGGAACGACAACCGAGCGATCAGACTGCCGGTGTGGGCTTTCCCCGGGGAACTGCTTCTGTCATCTATGCAGGTGGATTGGTCTGGGGAGGATTAGTGAAAGATGGACAACAGCCATTACTCCGCGTCGGTGGACAGACATACAATATTGGCACGGTTCCCGGCGCAATCATACGTCCGGGGATTGGCGAGAATCCTGAGAATGACGGTGTTCGCATCTACCGCATCCGACGGGACTGGGCCACCGCAGACCTTCGGCAAGATGCCGCTGAGTTCTTCGGCATCCCTACACCTGAGGTGACGCAGGATGAAATACAAACGCTTCGTGAACAGTACCGGAAAGACTGGGTTGAATGGCCCTGGCAGAAAGGCGCTCCCTTCTACGATCGCGATGGCGTGCCCGGTTATCAAGCGGGTTTGGATGGATTATACGATCCCTCACGAGACGAGCCCGGACTTGGTGGCGCAGATCAAGTCATCTGGTTTGTTGCCAACGATCTCGATGTGGCGGCAACGCGCCGGCTCTACGGCTCACCGCCAATAGGGCTCGAACTTCAGGTAACCTGCTGGGCCTACTCACACCCGAAGGAACTGGCAAACGTCATCTTTCAGCGATATCGGCTCATCTATAAAGGAACGGCGCAAACTCCCAGCACGGCTGTCATCGATTCAATGTATCTCGGAAAATGGGCAGACACAGACATTGGCGACTATGCCGATGATTACGTCGGTTACTCGGTGGAACGAAGTCTCGGATACGCCTACAATGCCGATAACTCTGACTCTAAGTATGCAGATTTTAGTCTTGTTCCACCGGTTGCCGGGTACGACTTATTCCAGGGGCCCCGTGTCAAGCAGTTGGGGTCAAAAGCACACTGGGATTTGAAGTCAGTGCAGGGCTACGCCAATCTTCCGGCGACGGTGTTCACCTACTTTACGCAAGACAGTCGTACCACTGATTTCCTCTTCAGCAATTATACGGCAACACGCGAATGGTGGAATCTCTTGCGTGGATACCGTGCGGAGCCCCTCTTGTCTCCACAATGTTTTCGTGACCCCATTGCCAATGCATGCACGACGTTCGAATTGCCAGGTGATCCGCAGGCACTTCACGGATGGGTTGATGGCCGTATTGATCGCGCGGGCGACCGACGCATCTTGCTTGGATCGGGACCATTCTCAATGGTTCTCGGTGATACGCAGGAGGTTGTGGTCGGACTACTGGCGGCTCTTGGGAAGGACAACCGTGCCGGCATTGGCGTGCTTGAGGAGACCGATAATGCGGCACAAGATCTCTTCAACATCGATTTCGATCGGCTTGATCCGATCCCCGTGCCCCCACTTCGTATTGTCGAACTCGAAAACAGAGTAATTCTCGACTGGGAAAAGGATACGGCGGCAGTCAGTGCAATCGAACACTACAACTCAAAGGGCTTCACCTTTGAAACGTACAAGATATATCAATTTCCTCTTCCAACGTCGCAACCTTCTCAAGCAATCGTTCTTCCACCGTTCGATCCATTCTCTTCGCCACGATTTCTTGATCTGACCACCGATCTCATCCGGAATCGCCCCCTTATCAATGGCCAGAACTATTATTATGCAATTACGACGGTTGTGTACACTGCGGATCAAAGCTTTGCACAACCCCGGTTGGAGTCTCCGATCGTCATCAAGACTGCCACACCACACAGCCCCAATCCCGGGGTAGTATATCCTTATGAGATCGGTGAAGTTGTTCCCGGTATTTTCGACTATGTCGGAGTGAACGATGCAGTAGTAGAGCCTGTCTATTTCGATCCATCGAAGCCTGACAGCCACATTTATAAGATACTCTTCCGAATTAGCCCGGACCCAATTACTGCATTTAATGAGAAACCGAAATGGTCATTGATTGATTCGACGACGAACGATACCTTGATTCGTCGGGTTAGCGTCGACTTACCGCCACAGCGTGTTATCACGCGGGGGTTGACGATGAAAGTAACAGGGGTCCCTTTTTTCTTTAAGGGGGTCTTTGCGGTCGAAGAGCATGGATTGCCAACACGCCAGTCTGTTTTCGACCGGCCCGATGTTGATAGTACGTTCCTCGTTGCCACCACGGGTTCCTCACAAATCGATTCGTTGAAAGGGGGAAATCCGAAGGACACCGATGTGGAGCTGCGTTTCACCGGTGATTCGAGTTGGACGGCCTTCATCGGTGACCTGCCGCGTAGTTCTCGGTGGGTGCGTGTTCCGTTCACTGCGTGGGAGCTGCGTGTCACAAAAGGTGATACGGTATACCACCAAGTCTACACGTGTGTGACGGAAGCAGGAAATGACAGCGTCTGGCGGCCGAACGCTCATCTGGGCTTTTCGTTCCGCGACACCCCTTTGCGGTTCTTCTATCCCATCACTATTACGACTGATAGCCTCTTCGTCGACGTCCGCTATCTGGGTGGTACATACGATGACAGCATCGTCTACCGCTCGTATGCTACCATTACGAAGACATATCTTTGGACTGTTGGGCTCGTCAAGACCCGCTATAACCTTGTGTGGAAAGCGGCCATTGCCGACCTGGACGAAGATGGCACAACGACACCACCCGGCACGATCATACGTTTCGAGCGATACCATCAAATCAACGATAAAGATGAGAAACTCTTCATCCCCACGGCGGTCACGAACAATAATGTCGAAGCGGCACGCCGGGAGATCGAGCGAATCACTGTTTTTCCCAACCCGTATTACGGAATGAACAGGGCGGAGGTGGATCGGGTGCAGCGCTTCATGACGTTCAGTCATCTGCCACATAACGCTGTCATTCGTATCTTTAATCTTGCAGGCGAGCTGGTGAAAACAATTCGAAAGGACGGTGAATCACAATTCACGCGGTGGGATTTGAATAACGAAACGGGACTTCCTATTGCCGGAGGTATTTACTTGGCACACCTGGAATTGTCCGATGTGGCCGGCAAGTCACTCGGCGAGAAAACACTCAAGCTGATGATTGTCCGTGAAGAACAAACTCTTGGTAACTGAATGATGCGAAGGTTGCGAAATCCAAGGCAGCGAATGAGTGACTTCGGAAATCACATGCGAATACTGACGCATATTATTGTTGCACTTCTTGCGTTGTCAACAGCTGTCCGCGCAGGTCGTGGAGACAAAACAGGAACAGCGGCGGCAACTGAATTACTCATCCCTGTCGGCGCACGATCGATCGCTCTTGGTGGTGCGTGCCTGGCGACCATGACAAGTATTGAGGCGATTCACTCGAATCCGGCAGGGCTAGCCAGGGCGCCATACTCGACGGTTACAATGGTTTCGCACATGACCTACCTTGCCGACATCGCAGTCAACTACGCAGCTGTAAGCACGACGATCGCGAATGTGGCCACCCTTGCTCTGTCCATCAAATCGCTTTCCGTTGGAGATATCTTCGTCACGACAGAAGATAATCCTGATGGAACGGGAGAGGTGACGTCTCCAACGGTCATGGTGATTGGTGGAACCCTCGCTCGTCGCGTCTCGGACCGAATCTCCGTAGGTATTACTTCGAATTTGATCTATGAGAGAATGGCAAAAGTTGCTGCGACCGATATCGCTTTCAATGTTGGCTTGCAGTACAATGGACTCGGTGGAATTGATGGCCTGAATTTCGGAGTGGTGATTAAGAATCTCGGTCCGAGAATGCGATATGACGGCGATGGTCTCATCCGAGAAGCAAAAGTGGATGATGCACTGCGCAACAGTTCACCGATCAAGATTGCTGGATCATCATCAGAGTTGCCATCGACAATCGAGATTGGGCTTGGCTATATGCGTCCCGTTTTGGAATCGAATTACGTCGTCCTGTCAGCGACGTTCCAGAACAACAATTTTGCCGATGACGAATATCGCTTCGGTGGAGAATACGTCATGCAAAATATTTTCTCCTTTCGGGCCGGATATGTTTATTCCTCGCCCGAAGACGGACGAGAGTATATCTACGGTCTTTCGACTGGCATTGGCATCCATACGACACTCGAAAACGTCGATATTATGACAGATTATGCATATCGTGCCGTAAAGTACTTTTCCGGCAATCATGTCGTTAGTCTTACGGTAGGGTTCTAAGTGGAGCATAAAAGTCTGGAATCTCACGGAATTCGTCAGAATCCATAGGCTATAAGAATATTATTAAAGAAGAGTTTTTTTCAAAAAATACTTGACAATATTTTGAAAATCATCTATATTCCAGTGTCCTCCTTTGCAATGTCTTGATCAAGTTCAGAGTCACAACCAAGTAAGAATCAGTGTATTGCGCCCAGTTACTATCGTGCTTTGCAGTAACTTCTCTTAATTACTAATTCACTAATCATCGCTTCCGAAAGGAGTAATGCCTATGCGTACTTGGACATTCTTACTCTGCCTTCTCATGCTGAGTGGTGTCGTCTTGGCACAGAAGAAAATTCCCAAGAAATACCTCATCTCTCCAAATCAGGAAATTCTTCCTGTGGATGACGGGAAATCCGCCGAGCAGATCATGAGTGAATATCTCGAGATGAAACATCTCCAAACGTACGACTGCTCTCAACCTTTACAGTTTGGCGCGGACCCAGTGCATAATCCTCCCGACGGGACATTTAACTATACTCATAGGACCATTCTGGGGCAATGGTACGTCGCACCTGCCGATGGCAGGATCGACACAATGTACTGGTTGCAAGCTGGAACAGTCCAGACAGGATTAAATCCTCAAACTGCCAGCGACTCGACTGCTGTCCTTCGTATCTTCAAATCATTCATTACTCCGCTACAAGGTCCCGGTATTCGTAACGACCCGAATCACCCCGGGGGGTATCCTCCGCCATGCCGAAGCTGGGGATATTATTTGAGCACTGCAGACCCCGATCAAGGGATTGCCGCTTTTCCCGAAGACGCATCAGGTCCTGATACATCGTGGCACTCCACGATCGAATTTAATGGCGGTCTGAATGCTTCCTTCCCTCCCTTCGGAAAAGCTATCTGGGGTTTGAGCGGCGTGCCGGCGCAGCATATAAAGCCGAACGCAATTAATAAGTTTGCGTTGGTTGATGTACAAGACTTTATCGTTTCCAAGGGCGATGTATTCTTCGCGACCATGAAACCAAGTTCTCCGGTTAATCATCCGGATGCAGCTCACGAACTCAGTTTGGTTTTCAGGTCATCGTCGTCAAATTCGTCTTATCCATCGCGCGACTGGAAATTCTACGAGCATGATTCAGGTCCTGGACCTTCGTGTTCCGGCACTCCTCGAACCGAGATCAAGAAGGGATGGGTTGCTCGCGGTACTACAGGTGACGATACCCTCGCTACGCTTTTGTACAACGTCTGGTTCTCGCTGGCGCCAACGACGAACGTTGCTCCGAATCTCGACTACACGCAGCTTCACAATACGACGAACACGGGACCGGTTACATTTTCCGCCAGTCTCGTTGACTGTGACAAAGAAGTCCCTGCACGTGCAGGGGTGGATCATGCGTATCTCAAGTACGCAGTGAAGACCAAAACTGAGACTGATTATGAGCCCGAGCTTTCTACTCCTTTAAATTTTATATTTGGTGATGAGTGGGATGGCGCAATCCCGGGTCAGGCGGCTGGCACGACTGTGAAGTACAGATTATTTGCATTCGATTCAACCGGGCTCGGAGATTCAACCGGTGCCTTCACGTATCGTGTCATTGGTCTGAACAGCAATTATTATCGCTGTGATACCGGATTCGCCTGCACGCCGGCATCGATTCACTCGGCACCCGCCATCGGCGCCTCAGACTGGTTCGTCGATTCTGCGAGAGCGGGAACCGGTTCTCACCGCGGCGATGACGGCACCGCAGGCCCCTTCTCGCTTGGCGGCCCGTTTGTGTACTATGGTGATACCGTCAACTATGCCTGGATCGGTGTGAATGGCGCCATGGCACTGACCAAGAGTGCAACTGATACTGATGATGTGAACTTGAATGGTTTTGCAACGGGCGGATGGGATCTTCCGAACCGCCAGCAT
>JACOSY010000013.1 GCA_016178595.1 Ignavibacteria bacterium | reverse complement strand
CGACAACCCCTGAGCCCGATAGACGGCAATATGATCTCTTTCATCAAGAGACAGTTGATGATACTGTGGTATAGGTGCCATACTCCAAGAATAACAAATTCTCTCCTGGAGTGTTGCACTTCCTTGTAGAACTCATGAGTTACCAAACGGCACTTGTCGTCTGAACTTTGCGCCAAGTTGATTGCTTCTGAGCTTTGACCAGAGTCTTCGCTCTGCGGCAGTCATCTCTCGACGAAGTCTTCGGGCATTGGATATGAGGCGTTTCGTGTACCGCGGTAAATGTTTGTGCACTTTTTGTTCCTCCCTGTTTGAGACCTCACCATAATCCTCTCCTAAGAGGAGAGGATGTTTAGGCCCCGCCTTCGGCGGGATAAACTCCCAGCTTATACACAAGTTGGTCAATCGTCTTATCCCTCGCGGAGATTTGGCACTACCTACGCCACTCTTTTCTCACTTTGCGTCGTTCAGCGCTTCCTTAACATAATCCTCAGCAGATTGGGACGGAATCGATAGTGTTCCATGTATTATAGCAATAGCGTCGATTTTCATTCCCTTCACATTCATATGAGTTTTTTCCGCATGCCAGTCTTGCCGCCCTTGTGATGATTTACCATTTGAATCTGCGTAAGTAACAGGAGGAAATATTGTATTAATATCATCGTAAGTCCACAACTCTGACGGCAATATAATCTGTGGTTGATTCTTTCCCGGAAGTTTGTGATTAGCACACCGGCTTGCTACCGTCACGGGTAAACCAAAAACCGAACAACTGTACTTTACTGGAGTACCAATATAACCAACCATGACATTTCCACCTGCTATTCCCATGTGTGGACAGAAACTCCACACATCGCGCTCACCAATCCATCTGGCCGTTATCAAAGCATCTTTCAATGGGTCGCTGGAACCAAATTCTTTTGAAAATACGATCATAACCTCGTCACCAATATATTTGTCCACAATCCCTGGAGAATGCTTAACAGCTTCAGCAGTTATCCATGTTATGAAATGATTTGCAAATGCCAACGTGTGCATAGCTGACGGGGTGTTGGTTCTCCCAGAAAAATTAGTGATGTCAGCAAAAAGTATAACTGCTTCAATCTCGCAGCCCTTCACTTGAAACCTCACCCCCCATCCATCCTCGATTGACTTGTCGATCGACAAGGTATTATGTAACAAATAATCATCGAGCGAATTATATCTGAATTGCATCTTTGCCCTTTCTAGATTCGATAATCTTGAACTCACTTGTCCTCAACAACCCTGATCTCCTCCTCCGTCAACCCATACAACAAATACACCAACCGGTCGATCTTCTTATCGGTAGTGGCGATTTGGAATAAGATGTAACAGCCGAAAGTCATTCAACAGTAATCTCATATCGAACAGGCGAGAATAAAAATCTTTCTGCCGCACTTGCAACTTTTTCATTCATCTCATACACCACGTCCTTATTTACAAGATAATAACCTTCGCGACCGTTCCATGTTGCGACCAAGCAAAGTGATCTATTTACAGGGAAGATTATCTGAATGCTTTTTTGCAAATAGCCATATCTTATAGAAGGATCGCGGTTTTCGGGATTGTGCATTACAACAGGTGCATCTGACGTAATGAAGCTTTCATCGGAATCAGATCTTAAGAAATGCCATTTCATTCCACAAAAGGCAGGAATCATTCTTTTCGCCGATTCAACCAAAAAAAACTGCAATGCATTTGATTTTGGCTGAATCCTTATTTTATTAAATGACTCGATGAATTCTTCCACTGTTATATCTTGGTCCAACTGATTCTTCAAGTCTGTTTCCAACGCTTTAGTGCCGCCCATTTTGTTGTAGTGATCCATCAGTTTAGTTTTCATCTTGTTTTGAAAAAGGATGTTTAGATGATTGCGGAATTGCGGTGTTCTGAAAGCAAGGAAGCAAACGAAACGCCCGAAAATGTATCTCTTCTTTGTTTCTCCAAAGGACATTTCCTCGACTCTGAGTTTTCTAAAGACAGGGGCGACCTCCGACTCGAAATGTTTCAACGCATCATCCAGGCCTGTGTTAACCGAAGCATCTTGCACTAACAAATAAAAATTCTTGATCTTAGCTATTCGTGTTGTGGCTACCTGTGTAGGTCTGGGATTCTCTAAATCGTAGAACCAGACAGATAGTGCCCTGCGGTGACTGCTGTTAGATGCGAATTCATTGAGATAGAATTCCGGTACGTAATGATCAGATTGTTTCGCCATTCGTTATCACACGATTATAAGCCAATGGTCTCACTTCTCCACAATCCCTATTTCTTCTTCCGTTAGTCCGTACAATTTATAGACCAACTCATTAATCTTCTTATCCGTCGCGGCGATCTGACGTTGTATCGGTTCCTTCTCGCTATCGAAGCTCACCTTGTTCAACTGCTTGTGCAGCTCGAGCATGGTCTCGACGAGTGCGACAAGCTCGTCGTGCATCTGCTTCTCCTCCGGCTTCGTGAAGTCGATGGTGCGGATGGGAAGCTCGCCAAAATATTGTTTTGTACAAGTTATCCATCCTCCCCGGAAAATGTTACTCATCTGTTCCAATCTCCAGAAAAGCAACGATGAATTCAGTAAACCAAGAACGTACTTTGGATTCAATGAGCAGCCAGAATCTATTGTGATAGTGAACCCACCGCTTGCCATTGGACAAATCGCCCCTGAGTATTCGTTTGGAATAAGAGCAAACAATCCACGATCAGCCAACAGAGGAACGATAATCTGAGCTTTATCATGCAACTCTAAGTTTCGTGGGGCACTGAAACCAAACCATTCGCTGTATTGTTTGCGTTTCTTAAGTTCTGATTGATTAGATTTAAGATAAGCAAATGCTCTTGGGAATTTTTTCTTTAATTCGTTCTCTGAATATAGTTTGTACGAATCACCATCGAGGTGGTAAGGGAAAATAATTACCCACTGATTTCCTGGTGAAAAAGTATAGCGACCAAAATCTGTAGCAAAAATAGGCTCCCGCACTGATTCCTTTTCGACTTTTCTTTCTGTAGACTTGATCATAAAAACTTCATCTGAACCACTGCTACTACCTCGACTCATTTCCGCAGGTAGATCAAGCAATTTTAGCGCATGCTGATGTAGCTTATTCACGACTGAAAGAGTGTCCAAGTCAGTGAATAACCATGCCTTTTCATTTAAAGTATCAAGTAGTATCTCCTTGAAATTCAGATGAACCAGGCTTTCGGCGGACGCTTTAGCTTCGACGTAATGAAATTGTTTCTTGGTTTGCTTTGACAAGAAAAGTAAACAAGTATAAGTAGTAGCTTCGAAAACTTGATCTGATCCAAAATCAATTATTTCTGTTACACTTCGCTCATTCGCTATCAAGTTACGTAGGCCTTCGCCATAATCGGTCTTGAAAAATTTATTTGGCACAATCATCCCAAATCTCCCTCCACCGCTCAGTAACTTGAACCCACGCTCAACAAAACTAACATAAAGATCAATATTCCCTTGCACCGATTCAAAATGTTTTGTGAGATATTCAATCTGTTCAGGGGGAAATCCCTGTATCCGAACATACGGCGGATTCCCGATGACGACGTCGAAGCCACCGGAACCTCCTCCCCTCTTAGGGGAGGATTGAGGTGGGGTCTCGCTTTTTGCGATGCTTTTCTCTGAGACCTCACCCCGGCCCTCTCCTAATAGGAGAGGGTGGCTCACGACATCCGGAAATTCCCTTTCCCAATCGAACGGGTTGATCTTGCGCGTATCCATTTGCTCCGCAGGCGACGATTCGAATCGTCGCCTTCCCTGTTCATCGCGGAAGAAATCGCCTTGAGCGAATATGTCCGTGCCGATCAATGAATTGCCGCACTTGATATTATCGTTCAGCGACGGGAGATAGACTTCCTTCAGCGAGAGCGTGAGCTGCGGGTTGAGCGTCTCGGACGTTTCGCCTTCCAGCACCTTGAGGTACAGCGACATCTGCGTCACTTCCACCGCCTGCCGGTCGATATCCACGCCATAAATATTATTCAACAGAATGTCGCGCTTCATTCTTGAGGAAAGCCGCAGGTTGCCGCTCGTGTCAGTGTACGCGTCGGCGACGCCGTTGATCGTGCGGATGTCCTTCGGGTGCTCGCGGTACCACTCGACGTGGTAATCGATCAGCTTCTGAAACGCGCCGAGAAGGAACGAGCCGCTGCCACAGGCAATGTCGATGATCTTGAGCTTGGAAACTTGTTTGGGAGAGAGCAACAGTCTGCGCCCGTCATTTGTCCCCCTTACCAAGGGGGACGCGATCCGCTCTTTGGATCGCAGGGGGTCAAGCGGTTCTTCGACCTCACTCGGAAGTTGGGAGGGAGCTTCGCTCCCGACCTTTCCTGCCGGCTCAGAATTGGTCGGGAGTTGGAACTCCCTCCCAGCAATGGAGAACAGGGTGAGGTCATCATACAGCAATTTCCCCAGCGTATTTTCGACAATGTAATTCACAATGTACTGCGGCGTATAATACACGCCGCCGGCTTTGCGCACTTCCGGCTTCTCGGAGACCATGACGTTCTTCTTCGCCATGTGAATCGTCTTGCCGAGAAATTTCTCATAAATGCTGCCGAGAATCTCCACGCCGATCTCGTTGAAATGGTACGGCGAGAAGGGATAGTTGAGGTTCTCGATGATTTTGAGAAGCACGTCGTTGCCGACTTCAAGCTCTTCACACTCGTGCGGGCTGAAGAGCAATCCGTTGTACAGGTCGCGCCGCTGTTTGAACAGGTCGTTGAGCAGGCTGTAGAGCGAGATGCCGGGGCGATCCTTCCACATGCGGATGATGGCAAGAAGCGTGTTCTCGACTTCAATCTCGCGGTCTTCGCAGACGCGGAAGAACACGATGCGGTCGAGTATGCGCTGCACGGATTCGTTGAGCGTGTAATCGTTGAGACGGCTGCGGTTCCTTGGATGTTTCGCGATGTCGCGTGCAAGCTCCACGCGCCATGTCGAAAGATCGTCGAGGAACGATTTGTCGAGAGCGAAGTCGCCGGTGCGTTTTTGCAGCAGTTTCCTGGTCAGCGAATCGAGCGAGCCGCCATCCACTGCATCGCGCGAGAACGTGTCGTACAAAAGGTCGAACTCATCGATGTATTGCTTGTACACAAGATCGAGTTGTTTGACAACACCGAGCTTGGGTTTCTCATACAGCGGTTTTTGTGTGCAATCGAAGACGCGGAATTCCTCGAAGTCGGTGAGAATGGACACCGGCACTCTGCCGGAGAAGCCGTAACGCTTCACCTGAAAGATCGCATCCTGACTCCGCGAGAGATCGACGAACGGCTTCTTTGCCTCGACAAAAAACTTCGTCTGCCCTTTGATGCGGAAGCGGTAATCCGGTTTCTTCGTCGCCTCCTTCGCGCTTGCTTTGTACTCATCCTCCGCAATGTAGTCGAGAATGGAAGCGTACTCTTTGTGATCTTTGCCGAGCGTGGATTTAGGCTCGAAGAGAGCGGTTTGCTCTTTCAGTTCTTTGCCGAAAGAGGTCTTCACTCTTCCTTCGGGCATTACTTCTTGCAGATAGAGCGGCTTCATCGTGCGGTTGTGGACGTCCCATCCCAGCGCCTCGAAGAACGGATCGATCAGTTGATTGCGCGCCTGTGTCTCGTTGAAGGAAGGAGCTTTGAGCTGATGGATGTTCTGCTCGAAGAAACGGACGAGCTTCTCGATCTGCGATTTCGATGTTGTACGATTTCAGTTCATGCGCGTGTGACTTGAAACGTACGCAAATTTCTTCTGAGGTTCAATACATCCTTGCCCGGGCTTTTTTTATTTCAGACTTTTTCTTATACTGCGTCTCAATTCATGATTTCATTACGTTTCTTTATCAACGTGTGGACGGGTTTTTCTTGAAAACGTTGCTTTGGTCACTGGTGTGAGCAGCAGGATCGTACAGGCTGCTGATGCCGGGACAATTCACCTTGCCCATCGTCGATGCCGGTCGATCATCCGGTGTATGGTAGCCCGGTTTACTCCGATTGCGTCCGGCTTCGCCGTTCTCCTTCTACTCCAATCTGCGTTTGGACAGGAAATGATTGGATTTCGCTCTCAAGTATCCCGATTGGATTCAATTCGTGATCTCAATGTTGCATCGTTTTCCTTCGATCAATTATTCAACACCTATCACTGGAATGGGCAGGCATCCTATCGCAGCCTGCCCGCTCCGTTCTTCATCTCATTGAACGAGCACTTCCTCTCGAACGTCATCCGCACCGACAGGACATTCATCACCGACCAGCAAGCGCTCGATCTCACACTGAAACACCGCATATCGCCAACAATCCGCGGTGCGATGAAGCTATCTTCATTCGTTCTCTCAGACGACCGCAGCATCAACCTCAGCAGCACATCTCAACAAATATTCTACGGTGGTATCGAGTACCAACCGATCCCTCGTTTCACCGTTGAACCTCTTCTCGGTCTGAATTTCGACAAGCAGGTGAATACGCCGGACCGCGGCATTTCGTATCTCCTTTCCGTCGCTGCCGATAGTATCGACTATTATGGCTATGTAATGCGGCTTGGCGGGAAATGGCAATACGATCAATTGACACCGCGCAGGCTCGAGACGCGCCATGCCGGTCTTTTCGTCGATAAGACGTTTATCGAACAGACACAGAATTCTTTTCAATTCCTGTACGACCAAACGCGACGCGACATTTACATTCCCGCCGATGCCGCTATTCAGGAACAATATAACATTACGCACAACATCGAATCGCGAACGGAAAATAGCTTTGGCGTCGCGGATGTCCTTGACTATGCAGTGAGCAATCGAGCTGTGCTCTCTCTGCAAGGAGCCGTTCTGACGCGAGAAATTGGCCGCACCATACAATTGAAGAACACCGCCGATCCTCAGAAATCTGCGCCGGGAACAACTATCGATGAATTGCGGCTTGAGAGTTCTGCGCAACTCCGCTACAGGCCGTGGGACAGCAGTTCTACCGCGCTGCGCTTCGAATACAGCGAACGCGACGAACGGCACACTCTTGATCTTGACGATCAAAACGCCGTGCAGTCGATCAATGCATCAGCGCACACCGAAGAACGGAAAAACAATCACTCGCGCCGCACGTTACTTACTTCCAATCTTGAGTTCGGATTATCGGCGTCACATAGAATCGCTGTTTCAGGATCTGCTAATCTTCTCCGCTACGATACGCCGAGCCTTGAGAATGACGATGATCGGGATGAGCTGTGGTATATTCTGAATCTCAGTACGTTTCATCGCCTTGGCCAGTACCTGATTCTGCGCCTCGACGCAGATGCCAGCTTGATGCACGTGGTGTATGTAGGCGCAAGCCGGAGCGCAAACAATACGTGGAATCGTATTGTCCGTCTATCACCGAAGCTCGAGTACAGGCCATCAAGAGATTTTTCGACAACAAATACCTTTGAAGTATTGGCCAATTATACCGCCTACGACTTTGAATTTCCCTCGTCTGCAATCCGAAGTTTTGCCTATCGGCAGTTTTCTTTCATCGACTCTTCCTCTTTTGCATTGACAAGCAGGTTAACGCTGACGTGGTTCAACCACCTGAAGTTGTACGAGCAGGGGGAGCTGCTGTGGGACAATTTTACCGAGCGTCCGGTCAGTTATTTTGAGGACAAGCTGTTTATGGGTATCATTCGGTACGCATTGGGACGCGGGTTGCATTTTTCACTTGGTATTCGTTACTTTAGTCAATCGCGATACGGTTACCAGGAGTCTGAGAAGCACCTGGAGCGTTTCCTTCGAAGTGTTGGACCGATCACCGATATCTCGCTTGTAGCCGGCCAACGAACGAGCGTTATAGTGAAAGGGTGGTACGAAATGCAAACGCAGACCGGGCAACCGAAGCGCAGTTTTACGAATATGAACATGACGTTTGTTGTCAACATTTAGCATAAACTCCCAATGGCACACCCGGAACCGGTGAGCTTTTCACTCGTCCTGTCCAGCAAGCCGAATGAAATTGTGAAGGTGGAAGGATTCCTCGCGAAGATCAATACGACGTTGCAACTGGACGAAACGAAGTTCAACAAACTTCTTATTGCAACCACGGAAGCAGTCAACAACGGCATCCTGCACGGCAACAAACGCGACCCACAAAAGAACGTCACGCTTACGTGTCAAGCCAATCACACATCGCTCATCGTGACCGTGCAGGATGAAGGACCGGGAGTCGATCCGGACAACATAGCCGACCCGCTTGCCGAAGAGAATCTTATGCGCGAAAACGGCCGCGGCGTCTTCCTCATGCGCTCATTGATGGACAGCATCAGTTTTGAGAAATTCCCTGGCGGGTCGAGAGTCATCATGAAAATGTTGTTGGTAACGTAAACCCTGCTTCATTACCCACGAACATCCTTCACGGTTTCGCGCGCAAGTTCCTCGTCTTCTGCTCTCACCTTAAACCTGGTCATGTCCAGAAAGGGGACAAGGCCAAGAAGCGTTTCGCCTTCGACGGCGTATTCGATTCCTACATCATCAAGGAGTGATTTGATGATGGCAATGATGGCCGGGTTCCTTGTCGCATAGACGGTGATAAGGGCGCTGTTCTCATCGTTCATGAACGGCGATTCCATTCTTCATAAGGAAGCCATGCCTGGTGAACCGGGATGGTTTCTCCTGCACGTATCTGCCGTTGCATTACAATTTCAGTTTTGCAATATTTGATTTCACGTCATCGGCCGACTTTGTCAGTGCCGCTTTTTCTTCCGCTGTGAGAGGAACTTCGAGAATCTGCTCGACACCTTTGCGACCGAGCTTTACCGGAACACCAACATAGGTATCGCGCAGCCCATATTCACCCTGCACGTACGCGGCACACGGGAGAATGCGCTTCTTATCCTTCACGATCGCTTCGACCATTTGAACAGCCGCCGCGGACGGCGCATAGTAGGCGCTGCCTGTTTTAAGGTAATTGACGATCTCTATCCCACCGTCGCGTGCCCGTTGAACGAGCTTGTTAATAGTAGCTTGATCGAGAAATTCGGTGATGGGAATGCCGGCAATGGTTGTATAACGAACGAGCGGTACCATCGAATCACCGTGACCGCCAAGAACGAGTGCCTGGATGTCTTCCACCGAAACACCGAGTTCCATGGCAATAAATGTTCGGTAGCGAGCCGTGTCGAGAATGCCGGCCATTCCAATGACACGGCGCGGTTCGAAACCACTTACCTTGTATGCAACGTACGTCATGACATCGAGTGGATTCGAGACGACAATGATGATTGCTTGGGGAGATTTTGCAACAATCGCTTCGGTAACGCCTTTGACGATTCCTGCGTTCGTTTCCTGAAGCTGCTCGCGTGTCATCCCCGGTTTCCGGGCGATACCCGCAGTGATGACGACGATATCCGATCCGCTCGTGTCATCGTAACTGTTTGTGCCACGGATGCGGGTGTCCGTTCCTTCAATGGGGGTAGATTCGCATATGTCGAGTCCTTTTCCTTGCGGAAGACCTTCGACAATATCGACGAGGACGATTTCGTTGGCCAGCTCTTTGTCGACGATGCGTTGGGCCGTAGTCGCACCGACGTTTCCAGCACCAACAACTGTAATTTTCATTGTGATTTCTCCGAGAAGTGTGGTGAAAACTTGTTGATGACTTCCTCCCAGACCGACAGCAGAAAGCCCGCCGAAGAGCGGGCTTGTACTTTAATTCTCAAGGAGCGCGAAGAATGCCGAACGGTGTGATCACGCCATCGGCAGGATACTCACAACGCTACGGGTTTTGCCATAGCGCTGGAACTTGACCACGCCATCACTGAGCGCAAAGAGTGTGTCATCACTGCCTAAAGCGACATTGGTACCGGGGGTGAACTTCGTGCCGCGCTGCCGCACGATAATACTGCCGGCAGTCACGCGCTCACCGCCAAACCGCTTCACGCCCAATCGTTGAGCGTTACTATCACGACCATTTCGTGAACTCCCACCACCTTTTTTATGTGCCATACTCTCTCCTCAGCCAATGCTGGTAATTTCAACCTCGGTGTACTGTTGCCGATGCCCACGGCGAACCCGGTACCCCTTCCGTTTCTTTTTCTTGAATACGATTACTTTCTCGTCCTTCACATGCCCGAGTACTTTGGCTTCGACGACGGCATTGCGTACAAAGGGATTTCCGACCTTCACCATTTTATCGTCAGCCAAAAGTAGCACACGATCAAACTTCACGGCGCTTCCGACATTACTGGAGAGTCTTGGGACATAGATTCGTTCTGATGGGCTCACTTTTAGCTGTTGCCCGGCAACATCAACAACTGCAAACATGGTGATTCTACCTTGATTTGATGCGGTTTCACAAAAAGTATGGGTTAAATGTACGAAACTTCCGCCACAAAGTCAATGTAGAATTACACTGGTGAGTCAATCGCATTGATGATCTGTTCTTCTGTCTCATTGTTTGACTTTTACTGTGAATTTCTCTATGTTTCGAATGCCTCCTGCGATACTCATCATGCAACCGATAATCCAATGGCAAAAGAAACACAGGAACGATCTACTTCCATGAAGAAAAAAACGGTGCTCATCGTCGAAGATAGCCCGGGATTCTCCGAACTTATGAAGTTTGTAGTCGAAGACGAAGGTTTTCACGGCGTTGTCTTCCCGCTTGAAGAGAATTTTCTTCAATGGGTGGACAGAGAAAAGCCCTCCGCCATCATCATGGACCTTGCCTTGAACCGGTTGAGCGGATTCGATCTGATCCGGGAGCTTAAAGATCATGCCCGCCATAAGAGTATCCCCGTTGTTGTTATTACGGGCCGCGACCTCGATGTCAAGGATATCACGGAACTAAAAATGCACGGCATCCCCTACCTTCGAAAAGGCCGTGTTGATATGCACGAGATTCATCAGACGATTCGCAACACGGTTTCGAAATCCGAACAGTAGCATTCGATATTTTGCCCTCGTGAGCATCGAACGCGGTGCACTTTACGCAATTATTTTCCTTCCGAGGTTTCTAAAATCTACCCAATACGCGCGGGCACGAGTTTCTTGTTGCTATTCATCATTGACACAAGTATATTGAAGCAAAGGGGAGAACAAGGAAGAGGAGTTTTTCGCTATGGATTTTGCTCTTGAGGAAAGATTATCACTGACACTGTGGTGGGTTGTTGCACTGGGGATCACTACATATTTGTTTCTCGGCGTTGTCAATACCATCATGGTTGTACTGCAGTAAAACTCTTGAACCTTTGCTGACGATCTGTCTCTCGACACACGTTCGGGTTGCTTCTCTTCGAATATCGTATAGTCCGACCTAACCGATCACCATCCTATTGTACTTCCCGAAGTCGTAAGACTCTCAGACCGTTTATAATTACTAAAAGCGTTACTCCGTCATCAGCGAGTACTGCCATCCAGAGCGTCGACGATCCGAGAACGGCGAGAGCAATGAACAAGACCTTGATTACGAGAGCGAGCGCAATATTCTGCTTGATAATGGCAAGCGCATGCTTGCCGAGCCGCATCAGGTAGGGCAGCTTCGAGAGATCGTCCGACATGAGGACGATGTCCGCTGTCTCAAGCGCGACGTCTGTTCCTGAGTGACCCATGGCAATCCCCACCGTTGATTCGACAAGAGCAGGCGCATCGTTCATTCCATCACCGACCATTGCCACGCTTCCATAAGAATCTTTCATGTCTCGTACACGAACCGCCTTCTCCTCGGGAAGCATGCCTGGGTAGAATTCATCAATTCCAATTTTTGCCGCGATTGCTGTGGCTGTCCCCCTGTTATCGCCCGTGAGCATGATGACTCTTTGAATGCCTTCTGCATGGAGTTGCTCAACAATCTCCTTGCTCTCGCTTCGCACCTCGTCAGCAATGGCAATGATTCCAAGCGGTCCTTCGTCGCTGCCAAGAACAATAGTGGTCTTTCCTTCATCCTCCAATCGGCAGAGCGCTTCCTCTACACGGGGCGAGCAGATGCCTTGTTCTTCGATGAGCGCATGGCTCCCAAGGAAATACGCAACTCCGTTCACCGTCGCTTTCACGCCGCGGCCGGTTAGTGTTTCGAAGTTCTGGCAGGAGACATTGTCCACACGAAGGTGTTGTTCATAGGCTCTTTGAAGAATTGCGCCTGCAATGTGATGTTCCGACTTGGCTTCAACGGCTGCGGTAAGCCTGAGAATGTCGGTTTGTGAGAGAGAGTCCAGTGGAACAATATCGGTAACACGAGGACGACCATATGTCAACGTCCCGGTCTTGTCGAATGCGATGGCGTTTACCCTGCCGATCTCTTCTAAGAAGCAGCCCCCTTTCAGGAGAATACCATTGCGAGCAGCATTCGCCAGCCCACTGAGAATCGTCACCGGAACAGAAATGACCAGTGCACAGGGACAGGCTATCACCAAAAGTACAAGTGCCCTGTAGAACCAGTGTCCAAACGGTTGTTGGAGTGCAATCGGTGGAAGAACAGCCACGAACACTGCAAGCGATATCACCGCAGGCGTATAATATCGTGCGAAGCGATCGATGGACTGCTGGATCGGTGCACGCCGCGCTTGCGCTTCCTCGACCATGCGGACGACGCGTGCAAGCGTCGTATCGAAGTACGGACGGGTCGTTGTGATTTCCAGCGTACCACGCTCATTCAGCGTTCCCGCATAGACATCGTCGCCGACGCGTTTGCGAAGAGGAATAGATTCTCCGGTAATCGGCGCCTGGTTCACCGTTGAATCGCCTGCCACCACCGTTCCATCCAGTGGAATACGTTCACCGGGACGAATGATGAGACGTTCACCAATCTGCAGCTCTTCGACTCGCACAGTCGTCTCGCACCCGTTTCGCTCCACCGTTGCCAGTGGCGGTGCAAGCGCAAGAAGTGAATGGATGGCTCTCCGCGAGCGCTCCAGGCTGAATCGTTCCAAGAGCTGCGACAGCGCGAAGAGAAAAACAACGGCAGCGCCTTCTTCCCACTTTCCTATTGCTGCAGCACCGATGGTTGCTATCGTCATCAAGACATTCATGTCGAGCGTGGGCTGCCGTGCTGCACTCCACCCCCTTACGCCTATCTTCCACCCACCCGCAATAATTGCAATGATAAAAAACGAATTTGCCGCCACACCCGAAAACTTCGCGAATTCTATAAGAACGCCGGTGAGAAACGATATGCCCGAAACAGCCGCATATAGTATATGATTGTACTTCTCCCACCACGAAGGTTGAGGCACTTGTTCTCCGGAATCACGACGTACAGAAAAGCCAATCGTGCGTAGAGCGGACACTATCTCTTTGGATGAGCATGCATGCACGATGACGATCCTTCGGGAGATGAGATTGAATGTTATCTCGTCAACGCCGCGGAGGCGCGCCAGTTTTTTTCTTATGAGTGTTTCTTCCTCGGCACAGCAAAGACCATCGATGCAGTATGTCGTTGTCTGTCGTGTCGCCATATTCTTACAACTCCGTGACGTGGCGCGTTGCCAGACGAATTAAGTCTTTAATATGCTCATCATCCAGCGAGTAGTATGCCATTTTTCCCATCTTGCGATGTTTGACGAGACGAAGATGCTTGAGTGTACGCAGTTGATGCGAGATGGCCGAATCTGTCATCCCAAGGAGTGCAGCAATGTCGCATACGCATAATTCTTCTTTCGTCAGTGCAAGGACGACCTTCAAGCGCGTGGGATCGCTTAATACTTTGAATGTTTCAGCCAGCTCGAGCGTCGTCCGGTCATCACGAAGCGCTTTCCGCGCCGACCTGACACGATCTTCATGAACGAAAAGAACCTCGCACCTTCCGATTGATTTTTTCATCTGAAATCAGATAATGAAACGATTGAGCAATCATTCAACTGTAATGTACAAAGAATGTAACTTCCTGTCAAGAATGCGCGAACGTCTCCTCAGCGGCCGGTATAAAAATTTGTCTCGAAGAAGCGAGTATCGAGGACTTCAATGAAGCGCTTTGTTGGATGGGTTTTCCGGATCAGGAAGAAGAGCGATACCGAAAGTCGTGAGAAGAACTTGGAAAAGGGTCTGCTGATCGATGCTGGAAACGGATAGAAGTTCGATCCCTTCACGTCGTCAATATGAAAGATCGCATCTGCTTCCACGAAGCGTCTGAATCCATTCACCGTCATGCCACGAACATGGGGACCAAGCAGCTCGATCGACGATGGCTGATCGCCGAACAAAAGAAGAATACGATTGTGCAGTGAAGCCAGATTCGGTACTCCCACAATCATGTACCCGTTGTGCTTGAGGATGCGTGAACACTCTGAGAATATCCAAAAGATCTCCTTGGTATGCTCGATGATTTGGTTGGCGATGATCAGGTCGAATGTATTATCAGGATACGGATATGCTGAACGCTCGAGATCAATGTTAACAACCTCGATTCCTGCCCGCCCGGCATCGCGGGCATTTTCTGAGTAGGCTTCAATGCCGAACAGGCGGATCTTCTTGCTCGAAAGAGAATTTCTGACATTGATAAGATCATCTCCATGCCCGCACCCGAGATCAAGAATTGAAAGCGGCGTGTTGAGGTGCGCGAGTTTTTCAGCGGCCCAATCGGCGATAACATCGCGCCCATAGTTGAGATGCTCGGTCCCTTCCTTGAGTCGACGAAAAAAATCACGCAGCATACCGGCTCGCTATGTGTACGAATTCCGATCCTTCATTCATTCAAACATGGTTCGCAATTCCTCGACACCTTCTTTCCCGAGGACATGTTCCAACTCATCGGCACAGACATCGAGAATGTCGAGGGTGCCACTCTCCGTCGGACGACAACACTGCGGACGATCGACGAATTCTGCATCGTCGACCATGAGCTCTCCGTGGTCGACAGTGACCGGATATGCAACGCAGTAGAACGGTTTCAGTGCAAATGGATGCATCCCTTCGGCAATTGCAGCTTTCTGAAGCGTACACCGACCGACACTATCGAGGAAGACGCACCCGTAGTCCATCGCCTGCGTACCAATTGCTTTGCCGGAAGGAAAATCCGTATCCTCACGCTCGCGGTCTTCAAACCATTTGGATGAATCCTTCACCTGATGCGGCTCCATGTGCCACTGGATCATTTCAACATGAGCCAGGATAGCATCTCGTTCACCTATATCGGCGAAGACACCATAACGACAACAGGCTGCATCGCAATTCGATACGGCACAGTTAGGCGTGAACTGTGCTGCGAAAACGTTCTCATGTACTCGAAGCTCAGGAATGTGCTTCAGGTTGTGCCTATGAAGAATAGATTGTTCTTTGAATGTCACGTCCATGTTGTCATTCTTATTTTACAGATCCGATGCGCCGATACTTCTCCTGGTACTTTTCGTAGAAGTGCGTGTGCCGGCTCTGCAGCGAGATCGTTTTCCCTTGAATGAATTCCATCAGAACGTTTGTCGTGATTTCCAATGGATCGCCATTGGTGACGATGAGGGTTGCATCTTTTCCAACTTCAAGCGATCCGACACGATCGCCAACACCAAGGATCTGCGCAGGATAGAGCGTCACGGCTTTCAACGCTTCGTCCTTCGGAAGACCATACGAAGCTGCTGTTGCCGCCTGGTACGGAAGATTGCGTTCATTCGAAGCGCCGCCGGACGCGATGCAGAATCGAACCCCGGCGTCGTGTAGCTTCTTCGGGATGGTGAATTGCACATCATACGGTTCCCATCGGCGCCATGGCGTTCGATGAATGGGATTGACGATGACAGAAACGTCTTTTGCTTTCAAGAGATCGGCTACACGCCATGAGTCATAGCCGCCGAGGATGACAAGCTTCAACCCCTCTTGCTCTGCCCACGCTATCGCAGCCTCGATCTGTTGAATCTCTTCTGCGTTGACAAGAACCGGAACTTTTCCTTCAAGCATGGGAATCATCGCTTCCCAGCGGAGATCCGTTTTATGATACGGGATATTCTTCTGCAATTCGGCTTGCTTTGCTTTCATGTACGCACGGGCATCGCGGAAAGCGTCCCGCAGCTCGTCAAGAGCTTTATCGCGCGCTTTCTTCTGCTCATCTTCGGTACGGCGTTCCCACCACGCCTTGGTAATCGTCATTGATGGCCAATTGACAACGAGACCCGCCGGCGCTTTGAGCGTCATTTCCTCCCATGTCCACCCATCGAGCATGATGGCGGCGGCTGTTCCGCTGATCGTGCCGCCGCTCGGCATCGTGAGTGCTGTCGTAATACCATTTGCGCGCGTGACGGGTATGATTTCACTTTCCGGATTCATCGCTACTTCAGCGCGGATGTTAGGGTTGATAGTTCCCACCTCCGACACATCGCGTGTTGCACGGGCAGCGTCAATTTCGACGAGACCGATTTCCGATCGGGCGTCGACCATGCCGGGATACACGTGCTTGCCGGTCATATCGATCGATTCTGTTCCTTGCGGCAAGGTAACATCCGTGCCGATTGAAGTGATCTTTCCTTTCTCGAAAAGAATCGTTCCACTCTCCACGACTGCACCACTCACAGTATGAACTGTGCCACCTACGAGTGCGATCGGGTGATCCTGCGGCTTGCCGGGAATTTCCGAAGCAACAAGCGCACCGAACGAAGGAAGGATAAGTGCAAAAAGAACGAATATGTTGTTGAGCGTTTTCATCTCACCGCTCCTCCTTTCCGCTAACGTCATCGTGGCAGGAATATCGTTCTTTCTCACCCATGGAAGGCGGTGATTTCGATTCGCTGCCGGATCCTTTCTTGGAGCCGAGCGCTTTTTGAATGAGCGCAGCTCGCTCGTGCTGTACTTCGCCATTCATCGCACGATCTTCATCACGATCGAAATACTTCCGTCCGTCGATCCATGTTTGCTCACAGATGGAGTACGTCGAGAGAGGATTACCGTTCCAGATGGCGAGATCGGCATCTTTTCCAACTTCAATCGAGCCGACACGCTTATCGATTCGGAGTTGCTGTGCAGGGTTGATTGTGACAAACTTGAGAGCTTCTTCTTCACTCAGTCCTCCATACTTGACTGCCTTCGCCGCTTCCGTATTCAACCGGCGGGCTTGCTCATCGCTGTCGGAGTTAAAGGAAACAACAACGCCTGCATCGTGCATGATGGCTCCGTTGTAGGGGATCGCATCGTAAACTTCGAACTTGTACCCCCACCAGTCGCTGAACGTAGAAGCGCCGGCCCCATGCTTCGCGATCTGGTCGGCGACTTTATATCCTTCCAGGACGTGCTGAAAAGTTGCAACGCGGAAGCCGAAATCTTCTGCCACGCGCATCAGCATTTCAATTTCGTCCTGACGGTAGGAGTGCGAGTGGACAAGACGTTTTCCTTTCAGTATTTCCAGTATCGTCTCCGCCCGCAGATCGTGCCGTGGCGGGATTTTCCGTTTGCCGCTCTCGAATTCTTTCCACGTTTTCTCATAGTCAAGTGCCGCGCGGAACTCATCGCGAATAATTTGCTCAACCCCCTGGCGCGTCTGAGGATAGCGAGTCGTGTACTTGTCGCCCCAGTTGCTTTGCTTCGGGTTCTCGCCAAGGGCGAACTTAATACCGGGCATTGCTCCTTCGAACTTCATCTCCTCGGGTAACGCACCCCAGCGAAGCTTGATAACTTGATTCTGTCCGCCGATTGCATTTGCCGAGCCGTGAAGAACATTGGCAGCGGTCAGGCCGCCGGCAAGCTCGCGGTAAATGCTGATATCATACGGATCAAGGATGTCGCCGATACGCACCTCCGCGGAGATCGCCTCATTGGCTTCGTTCACATTTCCTTCAGCGGCTGAATGTGAGTGACAATCAATAAGCCCGGGCGTGATATGTTTTCCTTTCCCATCGATGATAACTGCATCAACGGGAGTTGCGAGGTTTTGTCCAACCTTGGTAATTTTTCCATGCTCAACCAATATGTTGGCATTCTCCAGTTTCCCTTGCGGACCGCACGTCCAAATGGTCGCACCGCGAATGAGAAGGTGGTCGGGCTGTGCAGGAAGTTTCGAACGACCGAATGCACCCGGCGGGTAGACAGGTTTAAAGGAAGCCATCACGGGTAGTTTCGGTTTTGCGGTATCGGCTTCCGGTTTGAATGGCTCCGTTCGATTGGCATTCCACTTAAAGATTTTTCCGTCGGCGAGTTCTCCGGAGCCAAGGAAGTTCTTGCCGCTCGACGTTGCCGTCATGCGGACAATCCCCGAAAGCCCGATTGAGTCGCCAAGAAAGGATAACGCTATGCGAAGATCGGAGGACGATGCACTGGTGAGTTTCACATCCTTCCCTTTCGCCTTCACATTGCCCTGCAATCCTTCCACTTCGCCTTTGAGAATAATACTCAGTGAATCGATCGGTGCACCTGTAAGCAGCGCATTCCACGTGCCACGCGGATCGTATTCCGGTTTGGATTTCACTTCATAACGCTTGCCATCAATCCACGTCTCACGGATTTTTGTCTTCTCGTTAAAAATATCTCCGTCCGCCACGATAATGTTCGCCATTTTCCCGGCATCGAGCGTGCCAAGCTTCTTCTCGAGACCGAGGAGCTGGGACGGAATCGTCGTGAGTGCAGCAAGGGCAGCATCTGCCGGGAGACCTCGCTCTATTGCTTTCCGCACGTTGCCGAGGAAGCTCCCGGCATCTTTCAGAGTTGCCGTTGTGAAGACGAATGGAATTCCTGCGTCATGAAGCTTCCCGGGGTTTTCGGGCGCTTCATCCCAGTAGCGTAACTCCTGCAAGCTGACGCCGAGTGCCTCCTCCGGCGTTTGCACCGATGGCGGATCCGGAAAATTCACCGGAAGAATGATCGGCACACCGGTTGCCTTGACGGCATCGATCTGGCGATATTCGTAACCGCTTCCGCGGGCCCAAAACTTCAGCGAGAATTCTTTGGCAATACGCGATGCGCGCAGCAGGCTCATCTCGTCGCTGGTTTCAACGATGACAGGCTGCTTGGCGGTTACCGCATCATCCAGGGCAGCAAGGTCTGCAACGAATTCGGGTCGCGGCTCATCAGGGTATTTCGCCGCAGCTTGCATCGCCTGCTTGTGCCATTGTGCATCAAGGAATGTCTGGCGGATAAGTGCGATGGAGCCCATGAGCGATCCGGGGTAATCATCACCACTCGAGGTTTCAAATGCGATACACTGAGCGACATGCCTCTTGAGAAGAAGTTGGTTCGTCGCTCCATCACCGAGAGAAACTACTGCACCGGTACCGCGGAAAATTCCCTTCTGTGGCACTATGAGCGCAGCCGTAAAACCCATTCCTCTCAGTTTCTCTGCTGCTTTCGTATCCGGAGAAAAAAGTTCGTCGGCGTTCAACGATGAAAGCACCATATCGTTCCAATGCTTTGGCCCGCCTCTTTGCTGCTCCTGGGGTTTTGGCTGATCTTGCCCGGGCGGACCTCCCGCTATCGGTTTCTTTGGCACTCCGATGTCAGAATAGCTGTCGATGAAACCGGGATAGAGCGTCATCCCGGACATGTCCCACACACGCGCGTCGGCTGGAACAGGTATGTTTACTCCAACCGCCGTGATAACTCCGTCGCGGATAACCAGCGTGCCTCTCTCAATTACTTTTCCGGGTGCAATCACGATGCGCGTATTTGTGAACGCGTGAACTGACGGCGTATTCTGCCGAATGCCGACAGCCGGTCTTATCTGACCGATGAGCATTGTTGCCGACACGAGTATGTTCAGCACAACAACGTACACTATATGGCAAGGACTCTTTAAGGAAGTGTGCATATCATTACTCCTCATAATAAACCGTATGGCTGCGATGACAAAAAGCTCAAGAATATCAGTTGGACGGTTTTCGTGGATGACTATTCCGGCAGGCGAGATTGAGATCGTCCACCTCTTCGTCTACGCAGATGTTGAAAATAGTCTTTTCAAGAGGCAAAAGCAAGGGTATCTCTAGTCGATACAAGAGGGGCGTTCGTCACTTTCTCATTTTTTCTTTCGAATGCTCACAACATACCGCTGCGCTTTCGGAGAAACCATTCAAGCGCGAATATCACAATCAGGAAAGCGGCAAAATACTGCCAGTTCCAGAGCTCGATCTCGCTTGCCTGCACAAGTTCCTTCGGTATGAGTTTGGCAGTGGCAACGATATCGTTTGCGAGGTCTTTTGCTTCATTGAGGTTGAAGTATCGTCCACCGGTCCGGTAAGCAATCTGTTCAAGAAGCTGCTTATCCATTTTCGTCTGAAGAAATTCGACGTTCACCTGTCCGACAGAGATGCGTCCTTTATCTTCTCCGAGAGAAGTGCCGTTAACGCCCGCCTTCCCCGAGTACGTGTAGTCGCCTTCCGCTACGCCGCTCAGAGATCCTTCATACCTGCCGTTACCGACTGCGGTAAGCGCCATCTCGATTTTCTCCTTCCCATGTTCGAGAGTCACAATGACCTCGGCGTTATCCGTCGGTCGGAACTGCTCATCGTATACCTGGCCGGTGAATTCTACCGCCTCTGCTGTTGTGAATGTTTCCTTCACTGGAATAATCCGAACGCGTTTCTCATCCTCGTTCGTCGTGAGCCATCGAACGGCATTTGTCATGAGAAGCGAGAAGAACTGCTCCGTTTGATTGTTCCCTTGTGCCATCAGTCGCCAGTGCCAGACACCGTGACCTGTAACGGCAAACGACTTTTGTCGAGCGATAGAACGGGTGAGTACAAGCGGCTCTGTGAGCACGATATTTTGGATTTTTACGAAGGCAAGTACATCCGATTCGGGCTTTGCACGGAAAGATGTTTGGGTCTTGAAGATCGGTGGAAGCTTTTGCCACGATTCTGCCGAGAACGTTCCATCAAACGTTACAAGCGGGTGGTTCTTCTGGCGCTCACCGACTGAGGGAAATACTTCCACCTCAGCCTGACTTGCGGCAGACCAGCCAAACGGTAGAATCGATTCGATCTGTTGAAGCTTCGTAAAATCCACCAGCTTTCCATCGATGTAGAGAAGCGGTTTCTTCTGCTGAGCGATCACTTCTGCAATTTGCCGGAAGGACGAACTGCTTGTAGCCGCCGATGGAAATCCGACGAACACGAAACAGTCGGCGCTATCCAGGATGGAACGCGTCACGGCATTGCCGTACAATTCGCCGGGCGCTCGCTGCACAAACGAGCGCACCGAAAATTGCTCTTCTTCTGCGAGTGCTTGTTGGACAGCCGCTACGTCGGGGCTTGGCGCTCCGGTAAACATCACAACCCGGACCTTACTTTTCAGCACCTTCATGAAGAATGAGCGTACATTGTTCTTCTCCGTCAACTCGCCCGGTAATCGTGAGACATCGACCGCGTAGCGCTTTGTTCCTTCCTCTTTCGGTTCAACGGCAAGCCGAACAGAGTACTCGTGCGTTCCGCTCTGGAGCGTGATGACGTTGTGATCGAGTACGGTCGTGCCCTCGAGCAGTCTTACTTCAACATTTTCTCCTGCATAACCGGAACTCTTCACAGTCACATCGACAGGTACCCGGGTCTCTGCGTACGCAACGGCATTTGTCGTTACTTTTTCGATGAGGACATCCTTCTGCTCGATCGTGTCGCCGACGCCGACTGTAAAGAGAGGAACACCCAGGGCTTCTGCGCTGTAGAGAGGATTCTTGCCAGCCGTGTAGTTCCCATCCGAGATAAGCACGGCAGCCTGAATGTTGTCGGTCGTCATGCGGCTTTTTATGCCATCAAGTGCGTCGGAGAGATTGGTGACCTCGCCGGTGAATGCAATAGAATCCGGCGGCTTCGATAAAGGAGGCGAGAGCTGTGAAGAGAAGAGGAAATATTCCGTTGCAGCCGCTGCAGGGAGTTTCTCCAACGGCTTTTGTACGAGAATTCGCCTGATAGCATCGGCACGATTTCCGGCCCCATCGACCATTCCCATGCTCTGTGACACGTCAAGTAATACTGCGACAACGGGTTTTTGCTCGTTGCGATTGATCAGTCTGAGGAGCGGCTCGAAGAGAATCAGAAGCAGCAACACGAGTGCAAGTGCCCGCAGGAATAAAAGTACAATCCGACGTTTGCGCGGAATCGGCGGGAGCGTGTACCGGTAGAAAAGAATTGCCAGCATTGTAAACGCGATGCAAAGCAGTATCGCAAAAACTAAATTGCCACCGAACGATATGGACAATGCGGCAAGAGGCGCCATCGTGATTACCGGATAAGCACCATCTTCTTGGTGATAGTGAAGGACGGTGTCGCCAAACGATAGAAAAAGACACCACTGGGTAAGTTCTTCGCGTCGAATGGTTTATGAAACTTTGTTCCGGCATCGTGGATTCCGCTCACGAGCGTGGCAATTTCCTGGCCAACGACGTTATAAACCTTTAAGCTCACGTATTCCCGCGCAGGTACATCATACTCGATTATCGTCTGCGTATTGAATGGATTGGGATAATTCTGGTACAGCGCGTAGCCTTCCGGGATATTTTGCAGGGTGGTCGAAATACGCCGCGCTCCTTCCATGCCGTATTGTAGTTGCCATACACTCTCGGTGATTTGTGCTGGGCTCTGGTAAGCGTGGCCACCACTGTCGCTTGCCTCGATGATGAACCGAACAGGCGTGCCTTGTGGAACTTGCGGAATCGTTGCTGAGTATTGACCCGACGTCAGGAAGAACATCGACGAGTCAAGAGACATCGAGAGTGCTAAAAAATTCGTATCGGGTCCGACGGCGTAATGCAGCATAACCGTGCTCGTCTTCAAACCAAACCTCGAGACGATGATCGTGGACACGACGCTCTGTGAGTTTACTACACGAGCCGCAACGGTATCGCTGAAGATCGGTCCGAAGGAGAGCGCGGCATTGAAGGCATTTACCAGTCCCCACCCTGTAAAATTATTTGGGCGTATAGGAAAATGTACGATATCGATTGTATCGGCAGTCGAACGAAGGATGTCTCGTACCTGAACAGGCGTAAGCTCCGGCCTCGCGGCAAGGAGAAGCGCTGCTGCACCAGCAACCATTGGTGTTGCAAGTGATGTTCCGTCAATTGTCGTCGTGTACGAATTGGGCGGCACCGCGCATATCATGCCGCGAACGCCGGGGGCAACCACGTCCGGTTTGATCCTGCCATCGCTCGTCGGGCCGGTTGAGCTAAAACCGGCAAGCTCTCGTGTGAATGACACTGCGCCGACAGAAATAATGCTATCGGCATCGGCAGGAGTAATAAGCGTTCCAGTGATTCCATCACCATTTCCCTCATTCCCCATCGCATTGCAGACAACGACGCCAAGCAGGGCTGCGCGTGCTGCTGCTTTTGCTGTTACCGACGTGCGGCCGTTGAAATCGCCGTGAGCCCATGTGTACCCTGTCCCATCATCGAAAATATCATAGCCCAGCGAGCTGCTGACGACATCCACACCACTCGCTTCCATCCACTCGATTGCTGCCTCCCAGTTGTCTTCCTCGACGCGAGTTTCACTTCGCACGTCTTCTGTCTTCCCCAAGATAAACGATGCATTGAAGGCAGGACTTACCAGGATGCCGGGTACATACCCACTCACAAGCGACAATGTTAATGTCCCGTGAAAATCCTGGTCTGACCGGTCACTTACTTGATTCGCCGTCACGTCATCGTTGAAGATGAAATCGTGTTCGGCAACGACCTTCAGTCCACGAAGCGCTTCATGCGTGCGCCAACGAAATCCTGTATCGAGCATTCCAATCAATACACCATGTCCTGTAATGCCCGCAGTATGAAGCGCCGGCACGTTGATCATCTGTTCTTGTGCAAACGATGCGCCGTAATCAATGGCAGTAGCCTTTCCAAACGACCGGATATCCTCTTCCCGAAATTCCAACTTTCGACCGTGGAAGACAACGACAGGTTCGACCTTTTGCACACATGGAAGTGTTCTCGCACGCTCGATCTGTTCTCGCGAGAGCCAGAAACTTGCCGCATTCAACCACCTGCTTTCCCGCGCTGGAACTCCACCTGTACCGCGTACTTCATCAATATACGGTCGGTACACCGGGAGGTCGGCAGCATCAAGAAGTGATTCATTCGGCAGAACCTTCGACCGGCGAACAAGTGCCCGCGGCTGAACAATCACTCGAGCGTGCTCGTATGCGGGAGAGCCTTTCATGAATGCAGTGTTACCTTCGGTAGCAACCGGTCCCTTGTCGATGAAGTACACCCAATACTTCGTCTGTGATCGTGTAGAACAAACATTGGAAAGACCCAGCGAGAGAAAGACGGTGAACCGTACGCCCGCCCGCAGGTGAAGCGACATTCGAAGTCCACACGTGCCCACTCGTTTACCTCAGTCGTTTTCGAGAAGCTTCTCGATAATCTGGATGGAAGTGACGCCGTCGGCTTCGGCATTGAAGTTCGGCACGATGCGATGCCGCAACACCGGCCCGACTACGCTCCGCACGTCATCGATATCGGGGGAGTGACGACCGTCCAGGATTGCACGGGTTTTCGCGCCAAGGATAAGGTACTGCGATGCACGTGGACCGGCACCCCAGCTAAGCCAATCCCGGATAAACTGTGGAGCATTCGCCATTTTCGGCCGAGTGCGCGTTACAAGTCCAACGGCGTACGCAATGACGTTATCAGCGACGGGTACGCGACGCACGAGATCTTGGTAGAAGAGTATTTCTTCCGTCCCGAGGATATGATCGAGCTTTGGGACGTACATACTTGTTGTTGATTTGACGATCTCCTGCTCTTCTTTTTCCGACGGATAGTCGAGCCAGAGATTGAACATGAAACGATCGAGCTGCGCTTCGGGAAGCGGATACGTTCCTTCCTGTTCGATCGGATTCTGGGTTGCCAGAACGAAGAACGGCTCTTCGAGAACGTACTTCTGACCTGCCGCTGTCACGTGGTGCTCTTGCATCGCCTCGAGAAGCGCCGCTTGCGTCTTTGGAGGTGTGCGATTGATTTCATCGGCAAGGAGAATATTTGCAAAGACAGGACCTTTGACGAACTTGAACGACTTTCGCCCCGTTGCACGGTCGTCTTCAATGATTTCCGTTCCTGTGATATCGCTCGGCATCAAATCGGGCGTGAACTGGATGCGGCTGAACCTCAGGTCCAGCACTTCGGCCAGCGTCTTGATGAGGAGTGTCTTCGCTAATCCCGGCACACCCACCAGCAAACAATGACCACGCGCCAGGAGCGAGATGAGCAGTTGCTCGACGATCTTCTCCTGCCCGATGATTGCCTTTCCGATCTCGGACCTGATGGCATTGAAACTCTGTTGCAGCGATTGGACTGCTTCGACATCATTCAGTTGTTTCACATTCGGTCGTACGCTCACAAGTTCCCTCTCTATTATAATCGAATGTCCCAGTAGATTTCAGATCGAAGTTCCTTGATCCACTTCTGGTACTCATTCGTACGTTTGAACTGCATGGCAAGTTGCTCGATGCGCTTCCAGTCATTCTGTATGTTCATGGCATGTTCCGGCACGCGCTTCTTTACATAAACGACCTGGTAACCGGTGGATGTTGTTCCGGCAGAAACTTCCATCGGCTCGCTGATCTCGCCTTCCTTCAAATCCTTGACAACGTCCTGGAGAGATTTATCAAGTTGTGTAAGCGGGTATTCACCGAGATATCCGCCGAGCGGCGCGGTTTCCTTGTCGTCGGAATGCCTCTTCGCAATATCCGCGAACATCGCCTGTCTATTGAGAACGCTATCTTTCAATGACCGCAAGAGCGCTTTTGTTTCCTGAACGCCGGCCGTATCGAGACCTACTTTGAAAAGGATCTGACGTGCATGCACCAGGTCGCCGCGGCGTTCGAGGAGTTGAACGATATGAAATCCGCGAGACGTCTCAACGACGTTGGATAAGTCTCCTTCCTTCAAAGAGAATACTGCCTCTTCGAACTCGGCGACGAACTGCCCTCTGTGCCACGACCCTAAATCGCCGCCGGATGTCGCAGTTGCGCGATCTTCAGAGTAGCGCCGGGCAAAATCGGCAAAGTCTCCGCCTGCGCGGATGGAATCAAGGATGTGCTGGGCCTTTGTACGGATGGCATTCTTCGCCGTAATACTCACTGACGGAACTTTGAAGATATGATAGACTTCTACTTCTTCCGGCACTGCCGGCAGACTATCCTTGTACTGTGAAAAAAATTCCTCTACTTCGCGTCGCGAGACCTGGATATTGCCAAACTTCGATTGCTGCAGCATTTGCACCATCAGTTGCTTGCGTGTCTCGTCGCGGAATTCGCGCTTGATGCGGCTAATAGGCATACCGTAGAGTTCTGCCAGCCGCTGCTCCGAGCCGACCTGCTGAATGCGCTGGGCGATGAGTGCTTCAAGCTGATTGGTGATGTCTTCTTCCCTCACGGCGATGTTCGTATCCTCCTGCGCGCTTGCTAACATCAGCTTCTCGTTGACCATTGCATCAAGCACCTGTTGTTTGAGCCCCGGCGTGGAAGAATCGACGCGGTTATTCAATGTATAGAATTCCACCTGTGCGTTGAGGTCTGATAGCAGGATGGGTTCCTTCCCGACAACGGCAACAATCCGATCGACGACTGTCAGCTGGGCAACCACAGACACTTCACCGAGAATCGAGAGACAAAGCAATATGAGAGTGAACAGAAACTTATTCATGAGCATGGGTTGAATCCGATGCAATGCGTGAATCTAATAATACTTGAACTGTGTATCGCTTTCGCAGGGTTTCGAGCAATTCATCGTATTGCCGCCGCCGGCGATCGAGAAGGAAGCGTTGTCGTGCCTCGTCCCGGGCAAGCTCATACGTTGCCGGACTACCCTGCTTAAGGCTTCCAAGTACCTGGATGATCACGTAGCCTGCAAGTGTCTTTATCGGGAATGAGACTTCGTTCACGTCGAGGGCCTGCGCTACCTTCCAGAGTTCTCGTGGGAAAAGTGTTTGCGGGGTGAAGTACTCACCAACGGTGGAGGAGAGAATACCGGAAGCCGTTACGGTATCTTTCTGTAGATGTGTGATGGCATCGCTCCACGATGTGCCCTGCGAAACATGCGCGGCAAACGCACTTGCCCGCTCGCGGTTGTTGAAGGCGGCAACATTCAGTTTCACCATATCGTCGTGGATGATGAATTCCGAGGCGTGGACTGTGAAGTATTCCTGCAGTGCTTCGTCGCGTACATTCTCGCTGTCGGTATACACCTTGCGATCGAGGAAAAGTTGGCCTGCGAGGTGTTGCTCAACGCCTGCGAGCTGGCGGGTAAACTCTTCCGACCGGTCAATCCCCAAACGTTTTGCCTCATGATAGACAAGCTCGGTATTCACCCAGTACGAAACGTAATTCCGAAGTTGCGCATCAACTTCACCTCTTGTCGTATCGATATAAAGCTTTGCCTCGTCGATTGTGAGTTCGACATCGCCAACGCGGGCAATGACTTGTTTCCTGTTCGTCCCCGGTTGCGATTGGCAGCCGACGACCCACAACGAGAATACCGTCGTACTGACTACGAGCCACGTGTTTAGACGAGATCTACTTAACGGGATGGGTGCTGCGATTCGAATGCCTTCTTCAAATTTTCCTTGTACTGCTTGATCGGATGCCGCTGTTTGATCCGTTCGATCCAGTTCTGCTCGAGCTGCTTGGAGGCATACTCCTGATAGGCGTTTGAGACTTCGGCGCCTGCTTCCTCGTACGTCTTTTGGCGAGCAGGCTCCCGGCCGACAAGCTGAACAATGACAGAGCCTCCTTGTTCAAGATCGATCGGCTCCGAAAATTCACCGACGTTCAATGAGGCTGCATGCTTGGAAGCTTCGTCAGTCTCGACGTTCACAAGTCCACGCGCGCCTTTTTGCAGCTTTAGGCTTTGATCGTCATTCCATCGCGAAGCAAGGCTGCTAAAATCAGCGCCGTGAACGAGTGAATCATACACCAAAACGGCAAGTGTATCCGATTCAAGATTAATTTCGTTAATGTTGACACGTTCAGGGAATATAAACTTGTCCCGGTTCCGCTCAAAGTACGCTTTCAATGCTGAATCTGTGACTGAGGTTTTGTTCCAGACCTCGAGTTGTTCAGCCTTATAGAGCACGACGCCATCCGTATACTCCTTCATCAATGCTGCGAACTCGGGATAGCGTGATTCCAGCCCAGCCGATTTCGCATCCAGCAGAACCGTCTCTGCAATCCGTTCAAACTTTGGGGTAAGCTCGGGTCGACGCAGTGAGGTTGCGCGATATTCAGTCTTTCTTGCAAAGACCGAAAGAATTTCGTCAACGGAAAATGATCGTGTACCTACGGTCAGAAGCGTCATCGCTCGCACATCTTTGCTCACTGTGCCATCCCATGCGCTATCGTCAGTGGTTTTCGTAGAATCGAGTTGCGAAAGCAATGCGGCTAATGTTTGTTCGTTGAACGAGTAGTTAAATTCCTTTTTGAGTTCGACAAGGTATGTTGAAAAGTCGTCGTTGTACCGCGCTTTTTGGTATACACTCTTGAGCTGATCATGCAATTGAGTATAGGATGCTAGTTCGGTCACGCTATCAAGTCGGATCAGGTGGAAGCCAAATGGCGTGCGTACGATATCGGAAAGCTGATTAGGTTTAAGTGCAAATGCGGCGCGCTCAAACGGTTCGACAAATCGTCGCCGTTCAAACCATGGAAGCAACCCGCCGTCGTTTGCACTTCCTGCATCTTCAGAGAGCTTCACTGTGAGTTTTTCGAAATCCCATCCCTTCTTCAAGCTATCTTGCATGCCATGAATTCGCATAAGTGCCCCAGCACTGTCGGCAGAATCAGGATTCATCGATTGGAAACGTGCCATAATGTGGCGAACTCTAAGCGATCTGGATGGCTCGATGTCGAGTACCTTGATGATATGATAGCCGAATACCGACCGAACCGGCAAAGGAGAAATCTCGCCTTTTTTCAAGGCATACGCGCCATCTTCGAATGGCTTCACCCACACACCGCTGGAAAAATAATAGAGATCGCCGTGGTTCGATTTCACCGAGGGATCTTCCGAATATTGGATTGCCAACGAATCGAATGACTCGCCCGATTTTGCTCTTTGAATGAGATCTCGCGCCTTCGTGTAGGCTTTCAGTGTGTCCTCGGGTGACGCATCTGGTTTCACCGAAAGCAAAATATGGCCAGCATGGATGTTGACTTTTCGTCGCTCGTAGAGTTGTTTGATACCGGGCTCTGTGATCTCGCGTTCAAGCATAAAGGTTGATGCGAGGCTCGACCGGTATTCCGCCAACTCCTTCCGAATCTCAGGGTCGTCGAGAAGGCTGTTGTCATAGGCATCCTGCAATTTCAATTTGTAATTGGTCAGGAGATCGAGGAAGTGCTCGCGCTCTTCCGTCGAGCTGCGCTTTGCAGCGTCACGGCTTCCGCTGTTGCGCGTGTAGAAATCTTCGTACTCGACAAGACTCACTTTTGATGTGCCAACTTCGAGCACGACAACGTCACTGGCCTTCGGAGAACATCCGGGCATGACGGCAAATATAATGGTAACGAGAAGGGCTGCCATGAGCCCACGAACGACGGTCATCCTTTTACTTCCTTTCGTTTGCAAGTGCAAATAGGGTGGATTTTTGCGGTTTTCGAACTGATAGTATACACAAATCCATTGAAAGATTCAAGAAATGCACATGGCTACGTTTGATTTCATCAAGACACTGTAGCAACCGCTCCCTCCTCCGGATGGCGATGATTCGTTTCTCTTCAGGTCGTGACGTTCTTGATTCGAAATTGAATTTTGTCTATATTTTTTCAAATTGTACTATCAATCAACACACCGCCTTGAAAAAATTCTTCGATTTTGTCAAGATCGAGCATACGCTCTTCACGCTTCCACTCATCTATAGCGGTGTTCTTCTGGGAATGCAGGAACTTCCATCCGTAAGACTTTTGCTCTTCGTCCTTGTAAGCGCTGTTGGTGCGCGAACAATTGCTTTTGCACTCAACCGTATCATCGATCGCGATATCGATAAGCGCAATCCACGAACTGCAATGCGCGAGCTTCCAAGCGGGAACATGACATTGAAAGAGGCGCTCGGTGTTCTCATTGCCGGCAGCGCAATCTACTTTGGATCGGCAGCGCTCATCTCGTCATTCTGTTTGATGCTCTCACCGATTCCACTTGTGATCTTCACCGTGTATCCCTACATGAAGCGCTTCACAGCACTTGCACACTTCGGTGTTGGTCTTGGAATGTCGATGGCGCCGCTTGGCGGGTATTTTGCTGCATCTCCGTCATTCGATAATATCGTGCCGGCAGTTCTTCTGTGTCTCTTCACCGTTTTCTGGGGTGCCGGGTTCGATATCATTTATGCAACACTCGATGAAGATTTCGATCGCAAAGAGCGGCTCTACTCTTTTGTCTCCCGCTTCGGCAGAAAGAAAGCGCTCGTATGGTCGTCATTTTTCCACCTTGTCGCGTTTGCATGCCTTGCGTTCCTCTTCTTCACGACAATCCGCACGTGGTACGCGACACCATTCTTGCTCCTCACCGGCGGCATGCTGTGGATCGAGCAGCGGAAAGCATCCAACGTCGAGCTTGCCTTCTTCAGGATTAATGCCGGATTGGGCTTTGTCGTCTTCGCCATGATTGTTACCGGGGCGGTAGTCCGGTGAGAATCGTCGTGGGTATTACAGGCTCGTCTGGCGCAGTATATGCGGTCGATTTCTTGAAACGCTGCCCTGGCGACAAGTTCCTTATCGTCAGCAAATGGGGGAAAGCGCTGCTGAAAGACGAAGTGAACATGACGGAGAAAGATCTTCGACAATTCATCAAGCGACAGTTTCCGAATGATGATCTCACGGCACCTCTCGCATCCGGCTCGAACAAGTTCGATGCATACGTCATTCTTCCCTGCTCGACTTCCACTCTCGGAAAGATTGCTTCAGGGATTGGCGACACTCTCATTACACGAGCAGCTCAAGTTGCATTGAAGGAGCGTTACAAGCTTATCCTTTGTGTGCGCGAGACGCCGCTGTCCACGACTGCGCTGGAACAGTGTGCGAAACTTTCTCGTGATGGCGCAATCATCATGCCGATCAGTCCGCCATTGTACTTTGTTCCGAAGACCGTTGAAGAATATGTAGCGGGATTTGTCGACAAGGTCCTTGGCATCATCGGCGTGCGCGATGTGCGCGGCTGGCGGGCAGAGGAACTGGAGTAGCGACTTGTGGCCCTCCGAGAATTTCTCCACATCCTTGAACGCAACGGCGAACTTCACCGCACCTCCGTTGAAATTGATCCTGCCTTAGAGCTGACAGAACTTTCTATCAGAGCATTGCGGGAAGGAAAGCCCGCTCTCTTCATCGAACACGCCACAGGCTCGCAGTTTCCTCTCGTCGTGAACCATTTTGCAAGCAACAAGCGGATCGAACTTGCGCTCGAACGGCATCCCGATCAGATCGGCGAAGAACTGATTCACTTTCTTGAACGGGCATTTCCTCCAACACTCAGGGCGATGCTCGATAACAAGCAGACTGTCAAACGATTCTTCAAAGCTCGATCGAAACTTGTTTCATCGGGAATCTCACAGGAAGTAGTAGCCGCACCGAATTTTGACGCGCTGCCAATCCAGGTTTGCTGGCCGGAAGACGGCGGGCGTTTTATCACGTACGGACAAATCATCACGTACGATCCACGCGACGCGAAGCGGAACATCGGTATCTATCGCATGCACGTGTTTGATGCGAAAACCACCGGCATGCACTGGCAGATACAGAAAGGGGGCGGCTTCCATTATTTTCAGTCAGAAAAGCTGGGAGGAAACTTGGAGCTTGCCGTTGCACTTGGCACCGATCCTGCGCTGCTGCTCGCAACAGTTGCTCCGCTTCCGGAAGGAATCGATGAAGCGATGTTTGCCGGCTTCCTCCAGAATCGCCGTGTTACATTTACGCGCGCAAGGACAATTTCTATTGACGTTCCTGCCTCTGCCGAGTTCATTCTCGAAGGTGTTGTGCCGCAGAAAGAACGAAGGATGGAAGGACCGTTCGGCGATCACTTCGGTCATTACTCTGCTGCGAGTGAATTTCCTGTCTTTCATCTCAAAGCAATAACGCATCGGAAAAATCCAATCTATCCTGCAATCGTCGTCGGCAAACCGCCTATGGAAGATAAATTCCTCGGCGACGCGACGCAGCAGATACTCGGACCACTCGCAAAGCTCATCCACAAAGAAGTCACTGACCTCTGGGCATACTACGAAGCGGGCTTCCACAACTTGCTCGTCGTTGCGATCGAACAGCGTTACCAGAAAGAAGCGATGAAAGCCGCCCTCGGGTTGATGGGCACCGATCAGTTGTCGCTCACAAAGTGCATGATCACCGTCTCCTCGGGAGTAAATGTGCGCGACTTCCATGCCGTGATGAAGGAAGTCAAAGCGAACTTCGATCCCCATTACGACTTCATCATGATTCCCAAAGTCCCTCTCGATACGCTTGACTTCACGAGCTACACGATGAACCTTGGCAGCAAGATGATTCTTGACGCGACGAGAAAACCGGGAAGAGGTTTGGGGTTCGAGGTTCGAGGTTCGAGACAAGAAGAGAAACTCAAGGAATATTGTTTACAATTAAGTCAGCACGACCGCCGAATCATTGAAACCAATCTTATCGAGAACACGTTGCTTCTTGTCAAAGTAGAACCGCCGCTAACAAATGTTCCTCCCCAATCCTCAAACCCCGAAACTCAAACCAGCACAAAGGTTTTACAAAAGCTTATATCGTTGGCGGAACTCTCCAGTCTGAAACTGATCGCTCTCGTCTCTCCCGACGTGGATATTCAGAATAAAGAGAGTTATATTTGGGGAGTCTTTACCCGCTTCGATTGCGAACGGGATGTGGTTTTCACGGAAACCAGGCTCCATGGCATCAGCCCTATATATAGTGGTGTTCTGGGCATCGACGCCACGTGGAAACCCGGTTATCCCAAACCGCTCGTGATGAGCGACGACATCGTGAAACGTATCGATCAAAAGTGGGGGAAGATTTGGAGAACGTAATTTCTTTGCGGCCTTAGCGCCCTTGCGAGAAATTACTTTACGCCAAGGCGCAAAGAACGCAAAGGATTGTATTGGAAATTTATCCCTATAGAGATAAGATTACGAATATGAGTGGATGAGACGTGGGAAGGATTTGGAAATGAACCATGTGAGGATTCATAAAGTCATGAGCGTTACGATTCTCTCGTTGCTCACTTTCCAATGCGGGGACGAAGGTGAGCGGCGGCATTTCAAGGCTATTGGTAATGCTGCATGGTCTCCTACGACGATGAATGCGATTCTGATCTCGAAGACTGAATACGATTTCGTCGTCGGCAAACGGTCGGGCTGCGGGACAGACGTGGAGACGGCATCGGAACCATCGCTTCCCGACTACGAACTGTTCATCGCAGACACGTCAGCAGCCATCACCAAACAGCTCACTTCGAATCTACGATTGTTTCAGCATAAGTTTGCGTGGTCTCCGAAAGGAGATAAATTTGTCGTATGGACCGAGTACGATCCACCGATGAGAATTATCGATACGATGGGCAACGTCACCATCATCGATTCGCTTGCAAACACATTCGATCTCGACTGGTCGCCTGGTGGCGGAGAAATCCTGATCGCCGGACGAAAGTTCGGCGCTTCCCAATCTCACCTCTTCGTGTACACCTTACACGGAACGCTCAGCCAGTGGTCGGATACAATAGTACCGGGACATGTTTCGTGGTCGCCCGATGGGCGGATTGCTGCACAATGTTTTAAGGACTCTTCGTGGCCGGGGGGCGCAGTGACAAAATCATATCTTGCCGTGCTGAGCCCGTATGAAAACGTCTTTCGACGCATCTACGAATTCCGAGCTGGGACTAACGAACTCCGCTGGTCGCCGGATGGAAGGAAGATTCTCTTTTCGGATCGGGCAGAATCTACGTCGTCCTTTCAGCTGTTTGAGATTCCTTTCGATGGAGGGACAACGAGAGTTCTCACTGCCAACACTGATGATAGCCAGCCATACTCGTTCAGCTATTCGCCGGATGGTTCTTCCATTGAATTCCTGGAATACAATACGACCGCCTCCAGTCTTTATGTTATAGATTCAGATGGAAATTCGAAGCGATTCATCGCTTCCACGCGGACTCCCGGCAGTTGGTCGCCGGATTCGAGAAGGGTGGCATACGTGTACAACAATAATCTCTACGCTGCCGAAATAAAATGAGTATCAACTTCAGAGATCAAAATCTCATCCCCATCTGGTCCAAAGTCCAGCGCGGTAAACGCCTTTCCCTCGAAGACGGCCTCGCGCTCTATAATACGAACGACGTCATCGCACTCGGCAAGATGGCGCACTTCGTCCAGCAGCAAAAGAGCGGCGACGCGGTCTACTTCGTCCTCAATCAAAAAATCGAGCACACGAACATCTGTATCCTCTCGTGCAAGTTCTGCGATTTCGCCGTGAAGAAGGGCGATGCGAATGCCTACGAGATGACGACCGAAGAGATTCTCGGCAAGCTCTCGCCGGAGATCGCCGAAGTCCACATCACCGGCGGCATGCCGGCCGACTGGCCGTGGGAGCGGTACGTCGATATCGTCCGCTCGATCCACGAAAAATTCCCTCACGCCGACGTGAAGGCGTATACTGCCGTCGAAATCGACTTCTTCCACAAGAAGTTCCGGATGCCGATCGAAGAAGTGCTACGCCAATTGCAGGCGGCAGGACTCAAGACGATGCCCGGCGGCGGCGCCGAAGTCTTTTCTGAAAGAGTCAGAAAACTTCTCTTCAATCAGAAGATCGGCGCCAAGGGTTGGTTCGAAGTGCACAAGACCGCACACAAGCTTGGCATTCCCACCAACAGCACGATGTTGTACGGGCATGTTGAAACGCTCGAAGAGCGGTTGATTCACATGATCAAGCTCCGCGAGGCTCAAGATGAGACGGGTGGATTCTTAACTTTTATTCCGCTCGCATTCCAGCCGGGCGACACGGGCATCAAGCCGACGAATCAGTTCACCTCCGCCATTGATGACCTGAAGACGATTGCTATTTCACGACTAATGCTCGATAACTTCCCGCACATCAAGGCGTACTGGGTGATGCTGACGGAAGAAGTTGCATCCGTTGCCCTCAACTTCGGAGCGGACGACATGGACGGAACCGTCGGCGGCGAGAAGATCGCCCACGACGCCGGCGCCATCAGTCCGATGAAGCTCGCCAAAAACCAAATCATCAAGATCATCCGTGACGCCGGGAAAATTCCGGTCGAGCGCGACGTCTATTATAATGCGCTCAACGTCTACGCCGACAATGTCGTCGGCAAGATTCCGTACCTCAACTCGGTTCCGTTCTATCATCATTTTGAGAAGCGGCAGTTTAAGATTCTCCCCATCGTGCCGCGGCGGATGGGGTTGTTGGAAGACAAAGCGCAGATCATCGCGGGTCCCTTTTCTTTGATGGATTACTTCCGGCAGGAAGAATCGCTAGAACTTCTTCCCTTCTGCATCGCCACGCGCGATCAGGTCAAGAGCGTGATGCTTTTTTCCAAAGAAGGATGGCTCGATCTCAATGGAAAAATCATCGGCATCACCGACGATACTGCCACCTCTGTCCGCCTGCTGCAAGTCTTGCTGGAAAAGAAATATGGCGTAAAAGCAACGCTCGAACGGATGCACGCCGGCGTAAACGATTGCTCGAAGTTCGATGCGGTGCTCCTCATCGGTGACGAAGCTCTGCATCGTAACAAACACGGACTTGCCGGCTTCGAGCTGGTCTTCGATCTCGCCAAAGAGTGGTACGACTGGAAGAAGCTGCCGTTCGTCTTTGCCGTCTGGGCAATGAAAAAACCCTTGCCGGAAAAAACCAAACAAGAACTCTCGTCGCTCATCGAACGCTCGCTGGATATGAGTGAAGAACACTTCGGCGAGATCGGCGAACTTCACGGCAAGCGCATAGGCCTTGAGCGAAAAGATGTGGAAGAATATCTCGAAGGCTTCAGCTACCGGCTTGGCGAAAGAGAACGAGAGGCGATGCGGGAGTTTCGGAGGTTGGTGGAAGAGATTAATATGATCAACGTGCACTGTCTTTGAGATAGTGTAGCTATTCTGTATATTGGCAACACATTTATGGACCAAGCACCTCAATCATACATTGATACATCAGAAAAATTTCCACACCTTTCGCGTGCGCCAATCACCGAAGCGGTGATTGAGATACGAGGGCGAGCAAGTCTACCGTGGAACGAAACCGATATTCTCACAAAGCTAAAGCAACTATTAACTGGATATCCTGAACATCGCTCTGTGCAAGGATTCTCCAGCCAACTCCAATGGACTCCTGGTCAAGAACCTAAAGTTGATAGCCAAAATCTAGGTTGGCAAGGATGGCAATTCACTTCAGCAGACAAAAGCCACATTACTAAATTTCAACTTGATCTCTTTTCCTTCAGTCGACTCAAACCCTATGAAAACTGGCAACTGTTCAGTGCCGAAGCACTCCGATTATGGGAGATCCATTTTGAGTTGGCACAGCCATCTGAGATTCAACGATTAGGTGTCAGGTTTATTAATCGCTTTCCAATAATAGGAGAGAAACGTGTACAACTTGAAGATTACTTTAGGGGATTTCCTGATGATTTACGTGAAATGAATCTCACGCGTGTTGGCTTCTTACACCACGATATATTTGCCGTACCTGGCAGTATATATGCAATGAATTTGATAAAAACTGTGCAACCTCCTGAGGGTCAAGGAAATGAATTTGCCCTGATTCTTGATATTGATGTCTATACACAGCAACCTTTTGGCCCAAAAAGCGAATTATTAAAACAGCGGTTGGTTGAAATCGACGTGTTGAAAAATAAAGCTTTTTTTGGTATTATTACAGAAGACCTTCTTAAAACATTCATATGATTGCTTCTATTGCTCTTAGCCTTGATGGGACAAGCACAACCGGATATAGTTCGAGCGCCGCATTTATTATACAAGAGCAGCTGAAAAATAGTTATTATTTTTCAGTTCTGAAGAAAGTACTTCCTGAACTCATTGAGGTACGAGATATGGCGATAGAAAAAGGGTGGGATGGGTACGGGGCCGACGCGATTCAAGCTGAAACTTTTGCAAGAGCGTATGCTTTTCTCGAAGTTCTTCCTACTATCATCCCGGCTCCAACTGTTGGCGCTGAACCGGATGGGCATATTACATTCGAGTGGTATCAATCTCCCAACCGTGTCCTATCGGTCAGTATAAGCCCAGAAGGAGATTTACACTATGCTGCACTCATCGGACCCAATAAAGCATACGGCACTGAGATTTTCTTGGGAGAAACGCCAAGAATAATTCTTGATTTGATTCGACGTATAAATGCCACATGAACGCCGACTTCCCTGTTACGGTAGTAGTTGATAATGAATTAATAGCACGATTTATCCTCCGCAGCAATTGGATCCATAAGAAGGATAATACCCCATCACAGAATGCATTCCTTCCTCCTAGTGATTTAAAGCTTTCAGTTACTCGTCATGTTGGTTTGTCCGAAATTGAACTATGGCGTCATGGAAAGAATGTTGCAACAGCACGCAGCCTGACCCTTTATGGACGAGCAGACATCTTAGCTCTATTAGTACGCAAACAATCTTTACTAGTAGATTCTGAACCAATACCGGGAAATGAAAACCATGCAAACATCACAGGCTGGCCCCCAGATAAAGATAGGCGAAAAAGCATCGCGCTCGAATTAGCAAGAGAGGCTTCTTATCATCCAAACCCCGAGCCGGTTAATCAAAGAGTACCCGGGTAAATATCCCTTGATCGCCCCCATGCACCTCTCAACCATCTCCACCAAAATCCAGAACCAGGAACGCCTCACTCCTGAAGAATGTCTCTTCCTCCTGAAGAACGCCGAACTTTTGGACCTCGGCGACCTCGCGAACCAAATTCGCTACCGGAAGAATCCCGAGTCTCGCGTAACGTTCGTCGTCGATACGAACCCGAACTATACGAACATCTGCAACGTCGATTGTATCTTTTGCGCATTCTACCGGCACGAAGGCGAAGCGGGCGAGTACACGTACTCGGTCGATGCAATGATCGAGAACTTCAAGCGCTCGGTAGCCAATGGCGTCACGACGGTACTCCTGCAGGGCGGTGTGAATCCGAAAATTCCGTTCGAATATTACGTCGAGATGGTCGAGAGGACAGTGAAGGAGGTGCCGGAAGTGATGCCACACTTCTGGTCGACATCGGAGATCATCGGGATGGCAAGCGTTTCGGGGTTGGAGGTTCGAGAAGTCTTGAAAAGATTGTGGGATGCAGGGCAACGAACGATCCCCGGCGGCGGCGCGGAGATTTTATCCGACCGCGTTAAGAAAAAAATCTCAAGCCTCAAAGGTACGAGTGCCGACTGGCTCAACGTCATGCGAGAGGCGCACAAGATCGGCTACAAGACTACGGCAACGATGATGTACGGTCATCTTGAGACCAACGAAGACGTCGTCGAGCACCTGGAATCGATCCGGCAGTTGCAGGATGAGTACCATGGCTTCACCGCGTTCATCCCATGGAGCTTCAAGCCGGGCAACACACCGTTGGAAAAAATTATCCCGCACTACGCCACACCGATGCGCTATTTGCAGATGCTTGCCATCTCCCGCATCTATCTCGACAACTTCGATCACATCCAGGCATCGTGGTTCTCGGAAGGAAAAAAGACAGGACAGATCGCGCTGCACTTCGGTGCCGATGATTTCGGCGGAACGCTGTTCGAAGAAAACGTTCATGCCGCCGCAAACTTCGTGAACAAGACGAACACGGAAGAGGTGATTCAACTGATTCAGGATTCAGGATTCATTCCTGCGCAGCGGACGACGTTGTACGATGTTCTGAAAGTCTACGAAAAAAAAGAGGCTGCATAAACCTCATCTGCAGCCTCCCTTGTGCCCCCCATCCACCTGCGGATCATAATCATATCCTCCCAATATTATTCTCCACAGGCGAAATACATATTTTTTTGATCCGATTATTTCATCACGATTCTTTCGTCCTATAGAAATCTCTCCGTCGGAAGAACTAAACCACAAATCCCAACGCCTGGATTATTGAACATATAAGATTCCTTATGCCGCGGGACTCGATCTCTGATCTTGAGTGACGCACTGTGCAGTAACTGCAAGAGTTTGTTCTCAAGAGATCTCGGCTGCCAAATGTTGTTGAGGTTTCGAACAGAAAAACTTGTTGACATCAGACTTCTTTCGTCGTATATTGTACAAGGATTGCTGACAAGAAATAGTACAATGAAATCTGCCGACCGGGAGGTGGAGCAAATATAGATACCTCGGCTTGCAAAAGCAAGAGAAATATTATTACCTTATAGGTACTATCACAGAAAGGGAGGTGCACAATGACGCTGGGGCAGGCGCTCAAAAAGTATCGGAAGAAACACAAACTCGTCCAGAAAGAACTTGCCGCAAAGATCGGAATATCCTTGAAGCACTACGCGCAGATCGAACGAGGCAAAGCGTATCCTTCGCAAATCGTCCTTCAAAGGATCTGCGAAGTGACAACGATTGCCGTTGAGTTCACTGTCGGCAGGAACCGTGTCTCAGAGGCGACAACGAAATACTTGATCGGGCTGAAAACGAAGAATACATAATAATCCTTGCGAAGGTTCATAACCTTCGCAAGGGTCCAGACTCATTCCTCATCCAACTGCTGAACGTACCCCAGCAGTTCATCATACACTGTGCCGGTAATGTAGTCGGAGAGTTTTGCCATCGTATTCCAGTGCGATGCCATCGCGGTAGGCGGCGTATAGACAATAGAAATGTCGTCACTGAACGATGGCTCCACGTTCTGCAACGACCAGAAGAACGTGGAGTGATCATCAAGATAGTTTTTCGGTTCAAGATCCATCCGGGAGTTTCTTTTCGTCAGGCCCTCCCTCAACACCATCGAGACATCCAGTGATTGGACGACATCCTTCCACGCTGCGGCATGCTGCAGATCGACGACAAGCACCCGCTTTCCCGCATGGATCGTCGCCGAATCCACGCTGGGAACCGAATCGACATCTGCCAAAGACGTCTGCACCCAGAAGAGCGCGCGGATATGTTTCTCCTCGTGTGAGCCGAATGCCGGAGCAATCGTATACCACGTCTCCTTTCCTTCATCGACCGACGGTTCCACCCTTTCGCCCGCGATCCACAACTTGACGCCGAGTATGCCATTGGAGATCGTGCCCGACTGGGCGCTGGTATGTCCCTTCGACGGAAGTGCAAGCTCGTGCGTGAGCGAGTCGGACTCGGTGTTGACAAAGTGTGCATCCAGATAGACTGCAGCCGCGTTGTGGTACACGAACACAACGACTCTCTGCGACATCAACTGCAGCCTTTCATCGCCTATATGTTGGTGGACACGATCGTGGAAGAGCGGGATAAGCGCTGCTGAGTTTGCGCTTTGCCCAAACGCGAACTGAGAAATTGTGGCTAGCGCGAGACCGCCCAACACTTCAAGAAAACAATGCCGGACGAGCTTCAACCTGCAAACGATTTGCTTCATAACTCTTCATCAGTATAGTTCGATGGATGGAATTGCTGGAACCAAAGCCCCGAGTGTACGAGACAGCGGAAGCTGCGTAACGGCCAGCGTCAGCTTCGGCACAACGTGGCGCGCCTTCTTGCACCAGCAAGAAGCGTGACATATTCTTGTCGTAAACTGGATACAATTGTTGGCCTAGAATGGTAAATCATCCTTTGTTGTCGCCGAATCCTTTACTACTTCTCGAATTTGAATCTTGTCTTCATGTGCCTGAATCCACGAGATGCCATCAAGGGTAATTTGGTATACATGAATTGAATAATCATTATTCCAGCTGTCTGTCTCGTGTAGTATTTTTTGTGTGACATATCCCTTTTCGAGAAGTCGCGAAATTCCGAGGCCTAGCGCCACATCATTGTACTCTAGCGAAGACAGTTTTTGCCGAAGCTCGTCATGCGATGCACCACTACGCGGCGTGGGCCAGAGAGCCAACAGCGTGCTCAAGAGCGCGACTTCAAAATCCTTCAGATCTTCCAACTGAGTAGCGCCGCCTTTAAGCACCGGCGCGCGAGTGATTCGATTCGCTCGATCTATCTCAGACTGAACATTGACAATCAGTTTGGATTCCAGCTCGTCAAATCCGCTTCGCGAATCAGTACGATAGAAAATGACGGGACGATGCTGGATATCAAACGGGAGTCGAGATCGCTTACTCTTGTCACAGAGAATGACAGTGGGTCTATCCAATGCAAGTGCGTAGCCCAGTTCCAGCCATACATTTGGATTGTCTGTGCTGACTTCGGCAACGCAAATACCGGCAGATTGTATCGCAACCTCGATTTTTTCAACGACCGGTTGGAGCCCGAGAATTTGGTCGGCACGCTTTGGCTCAACTCCCGCCTTTGACAGGGCTGGCGCGATAGTTTCGTGATAGCGCCTGTCGAATGTGCCGCCATCGTCATACTCTTGGATGACGAAGCAAATCGGTTTATCGTTGTTCATCTGTTTTCCTTTTAAGGCGAATGCCGCGCATCAACTGCGGGCCGCGGCGGCCGATTGCGCTTAACGAAACTCCTAACGTTACAAGTAGGTGGAGGCGGCGCAAGGCGCATCGTGCTTTGCGTCTTCACGCAGTTGTTAAGCAAAATCCCATCTGTCTATGAGGTGATCGAATTCTTCAGCAAAAAACTACGGTAATCACGCAAGTAGTTCCACATTCGTCCAGTCTCAAACTGCCAGACGAAAATAAGCCAGAATATTACTTTTAGGGGCAACGCTACCGTTGTGGCAGCTACGTAAACCCATTTTTGAGTGCCAAACATAACCGCCGTCAGTTGAATCATCGCGTAGAAGTACATGATACCGAGGAAGGCTGGACCAGGGTCTAGCATCAGGCGACTTAGGCAACTCACAACCAAGGCGAATGCAATCCCCGCAAGGCTTGAAGTAAGAAAAGTAAGGATTTGTCTTGCTGATTCGTTATTCCAGAGCGGAAGAGTATCCGAGGAGGCATACGCAATAATCCAAGCTGCTGCAGTCACACAAATGGCGATAATAATGGACAACATGCGATGCCATTCGCCGTCAAAGTGAGATTGGTATTCAATTGATGTCGTATAAGGATTTACAGTGATGCACGATAGCTCTAAGTAAAGCCATATTAATGCCGTTCCTGACCAAATATCAAACATTGTTGAAAGCGCGTATCGCAGATTGTCAGAACTTTCGTACTGTAAGTCCGCAATACACGCACCAAGGTAGTACAAGATCCAGATGCTGAATACTACTCGAACACTCCAACGCACTCGAAGGCAGGCTTTAAGGGTGATCGGTTTGTTCCGGAATGATGTAGCGGATTTACTTTCGGTTGGCCGAGGTGTGAGTGCAATGAGAAGAAAACATACTGCAATTTGGATCAGATGGACTCCTGCGATCTTCTGGTAATAGCTGTCTTGAATATCTTGTCTCTCTTGCTGATTATACGCCTTTTTGTACTTCTGCCACCACATCATGCATATCGTGTCCTTCGGAGTATATACAGTATCTTGAGCATGAACGGTGTGTTTAGTGTATATCAATGTATCGCTGAGTTGAAGTTGGAGTTCCCACTGGTGAATGAGGTGAAGATTTAATGATATGTCATGCGGACGAAGCTGCCATGCTGCAAAAAGCAGGGAAAGAATCAGCGCAATTCCCGCGAGCAAGGGCCTGGGGTAAACTCGTTTTCTAACCCACTCCCAAAACTTGAGGTTTTCAGAATCTTCCTTTTGTTCCATTGTTACTCAACGTTCTAATAGCACTACTTTAGATTGGGATAACCACGGGCAACAGCGTATTACCATCGATGAGAGTAATCTTTCACGTCCAAGTGACAATGATACTGACAGTTTGATCTCTTATATCTTACGCATTGTGAAATACACAAGCAAATCCTCTCTGGTAACAATATCTAAGATTAAGTAGATTTAGCAGATTCCAGATGTTTAGAGTTTCAAAAGGGTGCCTTTACAACAACTGAATCTCTGGAACCCTAGGAATCAGCTTTCTGTCACTCCCAGTCTTAAACAACAACTCCAGTGCCCGCTTTCCTCGCTCCCCCATGTCAATCGTTAACTCGGTCACATACATCTTCACGAATTTTTCGCCCAGCGTGTAATCGATCCCGCGTCCCCACTGCATGGCATAGGGAATGGATTCATCCTGATGTGCGTAACCATAGGCGATACTCTCTTTGAGTCCGCGAGAAAGTTTTCGCGCAAGCTCTTCGCCCAAATCTTTCCGCACAACGTCAAGACCGAGGGGAAGAGGAAGACCGTTCGTTCGTTCCTCCCATAATTCTCCGAAATCCAAAACCTTATTATAGCCGAGCGATTGATACGTAATCTGCCCTTCGTGGATCAGCAATCCGGCATCTACTTTTCCATCATCGACGGCCTGCATGATTTTGTCGAACGGCAGATCGACATTCATGATGCCATCAGTGAAAATCTTGAACAGCAGCGTCGCCGTCGTCAGCGGTCCCGGTGTTCCAACGACTTTTCCTTTCAACTCATCAAGCGATTTGTATTTGCGTGAGATGATGACGGGCCCGTATCCCTCGCCCATGCTTGCGCCGGTCCGCATGATCCAATAGTTATCGGCAACGTACGGAAATGTGTGGGCGGAGATTGCAGTAACCTCCAACTCCGTCCTCATCGCGCGCTCGTTAAGCGATTGAATATCTTCCAACCGATGCTCGATCGTGATGCCATCGAGTTTTACTTTGCCGCTTGCAAGTCCGTAGAACATGAACGCGTCGTCGGGATCGGGGCTGTGGCCGACGCGGATGATTTTTTCTGTCATGAGTTTAATGCAATTGGGTTGGAAATTGTCGTTGAGATAATGAAGCACTAAATGCTAAAAGCAAAAAAAAGCATTGTGTTGTTTTTACATTGATAATTTGAATTTAGCTATTGTTTAGCATTTAGATATTCGGATTTCGAATTCTTTCGTGATGGCGAGAATGCTTAAAACGTCCAACTACTTTTTCAATCCCTTATAACGAAAGCAGTCGGTTACGTGATCGTTCACCATCCCAGTTGCCTGCATAAACGCGTAACAGATCGTCGAGCCGACGAACTTGAACCCGCGCTTTTTTAAATCCTTGCTCATCGTATCCGATTCGTCCGTCGTCGGTAGAACGTCTTTCATTGTCTTCCGTGAATTCTGTTTTGTTGTTCCTCCCACAAACTGCCAGATGTACGCATCGAAGCTGCCGAACTCCTTTTGCGCGACTTGAAACGCTTTCGCGTTGAGCACGACCGATTCGATCTTCAACTTGTTTCGCACGATGCCGTCATTCTTCAACAGTTGAGTGATCTTCTTACGGTCGTACTTCACGATCTTCTTCGTATCAAAATTGTCGAACGCTTTCCGGTAATTCTCGCGCTTCCGGAGAATGGTAATCCAGCTCAAGCCTGCCTGCGCTCCTTCGAGACAGAGCATCTCGAATAACTTTCGATCATCGTGTACGGGCACGCCCCATTCGCGATCGTGATAGAGTGTGTAGAGCGGATCGCTGTTCCCCCAGGAACACCGGCCCTGTACTTGAATCCTGGTCGCAGGTTTATCCACCTCGTCGTCCTTTTGTCATGATGGATTTTTTATCAATCGCAATCGTCGCGATCGTCGCGATTTCAACAATGAATTGCAATGACTTCTTTTGGATTAGTTTTTCTATCTGCTCTCGATTGCTTTTCGATAACAATGATCGAACAGTAACTGCCACTCTGTTTGTTGGATATCCCGGCAGAGCTTCTCAGAGTTTGATTGTCCCCGAAAGGTTCTTCCAACAAGATCGACGAATGCGAACGGATCCCAGTGTGTCTCGAGGAACAACGGTAGGACACCAACTCCTCCCACAAGCCTTGTTGTTTCCTCGAGGAGCGCCGGGAAGATAGGGTGATCGCCCACACGGTGATACCAGTATTTGCTGTTCGAAAAATCTCCCTCCCGTCTATGCATGATGGCGTGCCAGTAGCTTCCATCCGAAGTCTCGATGGATTGCGCGATCGAATGGCATTCGTCGAGATGATCGTACAATAGCCAGAGGCCGGCAAGGCACAGCCGCGCTGCGGTTCGGTCGTGAATCACTTCCTTCCCGAAAAGCCTCTCAATCATTGCGCTATCAAGTTGTTCGCTGACCGATGGATCCGGCGTACCGGCGACAAGCGGCATCCTTGGTCGTTGCTCGATCAGTTTCGCGATCGCTGGAGGATAGGATAGCGTCTGCATGGAAGAAAGATAGGAAATTTATTGCTCCGTTGGAAATGACTTATCATCTTCCTACATTTCTTTCGTATGAACAACGAACACTTGCTGAACGATACCGGCGAGCGGATGATTCCGACAGGCGACGGAGAAGTCAGCTTTGTCTTTGCACGTCACCGGTTTGCCTACCAGTATGCCCGGCAATTCGTCGAAGGGAAATCCGTTATCGACCTCGGCTGCGGTACCGGCTACGGCTGTAAGATGCTTGCCGAAAGCGCGGCATTCGTTCAGGGCATCGATCACGACGCACGGGCAATTGACTTTTGCCGGAAGAATTACCCCGCGTCAAATATCCGCTATGCACAAATGGATGCGGCGAGCCTTTCACTCGATCGTCGGTTTGATGTTGCAGTATCGTTTCAGGTCATCGAACATCTCTCCGCTCCGGGCACATTCATCGATCAAATCAAAAATATCGTGGAGCCGGGTGGAACAATTATCATCTCAACGCCCAACGTCCGCACGCCCACCAAGGCATCCAACGCGAATCCATTTCACTACAGTGAGATGAACTATCAACAGTTCGAACATCTTCTCTCAACGAAGTTTCGATCATTCAATTTGCACGGCGTCGGCTACGCTGCTCCCAATCGACTGCGCGTCGTCATGCAGAGTCTCCCATTCTACCGGCACGTCGGGAGATTATTCAAGAGAACAAGCTCCATCAAGAAAATTGCAGGCGCGGCTTTAGACATGACTAACTTTCGCGTGATGACGACCGATATAGCACGCGACGCAATCGACCTGCTGGCAATTTGCAGGAACGAATGAATAAGCGATGAGGGTGAGAAGCGGGACAGGCGTTCATCAACGGAATGGTTGCCTCCGATCCACGGCTTCCATTCGGCAGCGTGAAGAATTCCGATTACGGGCGCGAGCTGAGCGTCGCCGGCATCCGTGAGTTCGTGAATGTAAAGACGGTGTGGGTGAAGAATGAATGTTGACGAGAAGAATTGATTCCGCGGTAGTCGAGATTTTGATCTTATCTTGACTGTAATTGAAACTAGTTGTACATTACTTAGGTAAGTCAATCAAAGCGATTTTAACTCCGGAGGACGAGGAACCTTGGATTTTGATCCGCGTGACGAATTATGGGAAGCAACATGGAAGACCTATTACGACACGTACTTCCAGGAGTTATACGCCACTGCCGCCTTCATTTCTAAATGATTGAGGAGACTGTATGCGTGACCCGAACTTTCCACCAGACGGTGGGCTTAGCATTGCCTTCTCAATGATCGAGCGTTCCCTTGCCGACGGACTCTCCACGAGCCGATTTGGCTAAAGAAGAAGCCGAGAAGGTCAAGCGATTCTTTTTCAATGACGGTAAAGAGGAATGTGTCTTCTGTGGTAGTGCCGAACCAGAGAGATGGGATCACCTTACTCCACTCAAAGAAGGTGGAGAAACCGTCATCGGCAATATTGTTCCAGCTTGCCAGCCGTGCGACGACTCCAAACAGCACACGCATTTTGAAAAGTGGATGTTAGGAAACGCTCCGAAGTCTCCACGGTCTCGTGGCGTCCAAGACTTGGATGAGCGGATAAACAAACTCAAAAGTTACGTGAAGTCCTTTGGATATCAACCAAGACCTCTCACATCTCGCCTCTCCAAGGAAGAGAATCAACAGTACGAGATTCTTCTCGGTAAAGTTCGGGCACTACGAACTGAGATTGAAAGGTTTCTGGCAAGCTACAAATCACACGGCGGCAGCGGCGCATAACAAGCAAAACACCGACGCTCCATCTTTTGATATGAATTATTGTTGGCGCTCAACACTTTTGCTCGCGGAAAATGGATCGTTTATAGCTCGCAAAAGTGCTGCGGTGTTTTGCTAAACGTTACTGGCGGAAAGGATAGTGTTGCGGTGGCAACGGTTCGACGAGATCTCAAAGGTAATGCTAGCTCTTACAACCTCGGGGTCTGCGATCTCTGGATGGACACTTTGGAATAACCCTGATTACAAACTTGTATGGGTCCTTCTGGCAAGCGTTGGAGCGCTTTTGGCGATCGTTCACAAGGCTCTCGACGTCTCCCGGAAGCTAACCGATGAGGGATCAGCCCGGAGTCAGTTTAGTTCTCTTCGAATCGAGATAGAAAGTTTTCTTAATCAAATGAGATTTTTTCCTGACTTTTCCATAGACGAATACAGTAAGTCGCTGGGTATTCTACGCAAACGATTCGCAGATGCTTATCAGGTCACAAAGGTAGACCCATTTCTTACGAAGCGGGTCTATCGTCTAGTTCAAGAGACATTGAACAAGCGATTGCAGAACACTTAGACTAATATAGGAGAACACGAAAATGGGTGTAAAGACTGGTGCTCCAAATCCTCCGCCGAAACCTCCGCCTCGTCCTAAGCCAACATCCACACAGAATCCTCCAAGCTCTTCAGGCGGATGACTTCGTTAACAAGCGCAGGTATGTTTGACTCTTTTTCGTAACGCCCTTCTGTGAAGAGGCTGGTTTAGCATTAGACTACTTACATTCTCCAGTCCCGACCACCAACTTCCCCGTCCATTTTTCGGTGGAGTCTTTCTCGTCAATCCATTATATTGATGGTATCATACAATGAAAGACCGATCAATGCAAACACAAACTCTTCCGCCCATTTCCGAAATGCAGCGCGCATACAGACAGAGCGATTCGTCGTACGATGGCATCTTCATTCTCGCCGTCCGCACGACCGGGATCTTTTGCAAGCCATCGTGTCAGGCGCGGAAACCGGAGCCGAAGAACGTCGAGTACTACGCCTCGCCGCGTGAAGCGATCTTCGCCGGCTACCGCCCGTGCAAGCGCTGCCGGCCTCTTCAGCCAAACGGCACGCCACCGGAGTGGGTCGCGAAACTTCTTGCAACAATTGACAACGATCCCACGGTGAGACTCACCGATGCCGATGTTCGTGCGATGGAGATCGATCCCGCACGGGCACGGCGATATTTCCTCAAGAATTACGGCATGACGTTTCAGGCGTACTGCCGCGGCAGACGACTCGGCAAATCGCTGGAACAGATCCGGCTCGGTGAAGATCTCGACGACGTTGCGCTTGGTTTCGGATACAATTCTCACAGCGGCTTCCGCGATGCGTTCGTGAAAACCTTCGGCACGCCGCCGGGAAAGAGCCGCGATACGGAATGCATCGTCGCCGCGTGGATCGAGAGTCCGCTCGGACCGTTGATTGCAGGCGCAAATTCCCGTGGAATTTGTTTTCTCGAATTTACCGACCGGCGTATGCTGGAGGCACAAGTGACGACACTACGCCGGCATTTCAAGTGTGCGATCGTTCCGGGAAGCAACAAACACATCCAGCAATTGAACGATGAATTGCACGAGTACTTCGAAGGTAATCGAAGGAAATTTTCGATACAACTCATCTATCCGGGAAGTCCGTTCCAGCAGCAAGTCTGGAATGAGCTGCTGAAGATTCCCTACGGCATGACGACATCGTACGAAGACATCGCGAAGAGGATCGGCTCGCCGAATGCAGTCAGGGCAGTAGGTACGGCAAACGGGATGAACCGCATTGCAATCGTCATCCCCTGTCACCGCGTCGTCAACAAGAATGGCGAGCTTGGCGGTTACGGCGGCGGGCTTCGCAGAAAGGAGGCATTGCTCAGCCTGGAACGAGGGGAGAAAAGTTTTGATTTCGCTTCGGAAAGTCTCGGCTCGGCGCAGAAAGTTGCCGGTGCCGCCGAAGCTTCATCGAACTAACAACACCCGTCTTGCCCTTGCTATTGATCTGAGACCTTCCTACTTTTCTTCTGTCCAATCATGAATCGCAAACGTGGAGGTCATATGGATTCTCAGCATCAGGGCAAGCATATTCGAGCGCAACTCGAACGATTTGGCTCGGACGTCAGCCACAAGCATCCGATCGACTTTTATTTTTATCTGGATGATGAGCGCCAAGCATACCTGCTCGCCGCAGAACTTCAGCGAAAAGAGTTCGAGGTGACCGTGGAAGAGTCGGGCACCGATCATTGGCTCTGTCTTGCACGCAAAGAGTTAATCCCGATCGACGATACGTTTGAGACACTTTGCGACTGGTTAGTAGATCTCTCGGCTTCGTACTACGCAGAGTTTGACGGCTGGGAATCTGAAATTCCATTCTAATTCGAGGCGTTTGCTTGGATGTTCCATCATGTTGGAACAATTGACATCAGTTCGTGGTATACATTTACGGATCATCAACGCCCGCCTGAATATGATCATTCAGGAGTACTCTATGAAATCTTTCCTGTTCCTTTTTTGCTTCGCAGCAATCACTTGCGCACCCGGCCCTGTTGAGACGGTTCCATTGAGTCAAGAGTTCGACCTTACGGTAGAAGAGCGCGCCGCCATTCAGGGCGAATCGCTTAACATCATTTTCACGCGTGTCGACGAAGATTCGCGCTGTCCGGAAGGCGTCGAATGCTTGTGGGAGGGAAACGCACGAATACGGCTGCGACTCGAGAGACCAAACGCTATCGCAATGGACGCGGTGCTTAACACAACGCTTGACCCGCGATCAATCTCCTTTGCGGGTTACCGGATTGATCTCAAGCGACTCACTCCGTACCCGAAGATCGGGGGAAGGATCGATCCTCGATCGTACGTCGCACGACTGTTCGTTACGAAGTAAGCCTCCACGTTTGCCCGACGTCGTCAAGGGCAAGAGTGGGTGAATGCTGTGCGAGCGCCCGCTTTAACCGCTCAATCGGCTCCCGCTGCGGCTCGAAGCTGAGCGTGAATGTGTTCCAGTGAATCGGGAGGATGGCCTTCGCCTTCATGTGGTTCGCCATTGCCACGGCTTGCTCGGGATTTGCGTGCACGTGAATCCACGGATCGTACGCCCCGATGGGCAGGATGGCGAGATCGATGGGAATGTTTCGGTCTGCGAGACTTGTGAAGAATTCCTGGTACGCCGTGTCTCCGCCGAAGACGATATGCTTTCCATTCTTCGAGAGAAGATACGCGTTGAAACTTCTCCCATTCCACTCGCCGCGCGAGCGATCCTTCTCCCACGGAAATCTCCAACCGAAGTGACGGACTTTCAGCGCTTCGATTGTTACGCCCTTCAATGTTACTGTTTCCCCCCAATCAAGCTCGCGCACGTCCTTCCACCCGCGCCCGAAGAGAAGATCGGAAGTGTTCTTCGCCATAACGACGGAAATGTTCTTGTTGAATTTGCGGAGCGAGGGAAAATCAAGATGATCCATGTGTGCATGAGATAGGAGAATCAGATCAACCGGCGGCAGCTCGTCTATACGGAGCGCCGGTTCAACGAGTCGTTGTGGACCGAGCGTCGCCAGCCCGAGCAGATTGATGCCGATCTTCTGCGAGAAGACGGGATCGGTAATGATCTTCGTGCCGAAGAAATTGATGAGGACGGTCGCGTGTCCGATCCACGCTGCCGTAATCGTAGAATTATCCCACTGTTTCGGATCGGGACGAACGGGCGCCGGTTCCGTGACATCGTTTGCGAAGAGCATATCGAGAACCGATCGCCGCCTTCGCTCACCTTGTTGAGCAAGCAGAACCTTCGGAGCAAGAATTCCGACTCCCACCTTCGCGAGAAACCTTCGTCGTGTCGTCACCGCTTATTCTCCAGCAAATTTCTATTCACTTTTAAATCCGATGACGCGTTAACGTTTATCCGGAGCTTCGTCGAGTGCAGCGGCCTGTTGCAGCTTCGCGTCCGCAAGCTCATGATCGACAAGCGACTGGATGTAATTCCACTTCGCCTGTAAGAGCGCCGCTTCTGCATCGAGTAGATCGGAGTTTAATGCAATGCCCGCCTTGAATTTCTCGTTCGTGATGCGGCGATTTTCTTCCGCCTGGCTCACGCCTTTTTCTGCAACACCGATTCGTTCCCTCGATTGGTTGAAATTGAGATAACTTTGTGTCACTTCGAGCGCAATGCCGTCCTTCAATTGCCCGAGCGCATCCTGCACTTGCGCAAGTTGTGCCTGTGCCTGATTGGTTTGGTGGATTGTTGATCCCCAATTCCAAATATCGAGCGAGACCGACAGTGTGACATCCCATGTATCGCTGAACTTGTCCTGTGTCGGGAAGAGTCGTTGGTTCGGGCGCGCATAGTAATAGTTGCCGGTGAGAAATACTTGCGGGAACCAGCCCGATCGCGCAAGCGTCACTGCCGATTCGCTTGCCTTCACATGCAGCTCCGTCGACTTTACCTCGTACCGGCGGTCAATAGCTTGCTGCACGAGTTCATTCACATTGCCATACGTCTTCTGCGACTCCGGCTGTACAGTCGAGGCGAGATCGATTTCCGTATTGAGCGGGATATCGATGACATTGTTGAGACCTATGGCCGCAAGCTGGACATTGTTGCGTGCATCGATCTGCTGCAGCTGCACGTTCGAGAGCTGCACTTCAACCTTGAGGACTTCATTTTTCGTAACGAGTCCCTGTGCCGCCATATTTTGAACATCCCTGAGGTGCGCCTTCATCTGCTCGACGTTTTCATCGATGACTTTCTTGAATTCGATGGCCTTGTACAAATTCCAGTATGATGCCTTGATGGTATAGACGAGCTCTGAGCGGTCGCGGTGGTAGTCCTGCGACGTTGCTTGCGATGTGTAGTCGGCAATATCCGCGCTTGAGTTGAGTCGCATGCCTGTGAAGAGGGGCTGTTGCAATGACAACTTCACGTTATAGTTATTGAAAACCGCAGGCGATATGGTCACGCGATCGTTAAGAAGCGGTGGGAACGGCCCGATCTCAAACCCCGGCACATCGCTCAATCGTGCGTACGAACCGCCCAATCGAAGGCTCGGAAGGCGTGCAGCGTTCACCTCGCTCGCTTTCGCATCCGCCGCTTCCACCCTCATCAACGATGCATGAAGCGACTTGCTTTTCTCCAGCCCCGTTGCGATGGCCTGTTCCACCGTCAGAGACATTTTTTGCCGGGCAATCGCGCCCACCGAGATTGTCGCTGCGACGATCACCGGCAAACAGAAGAGACGATGTAGTTTCATGGTTGTTGTAACGCTTCAGTGATGAAATTCATTTATCATATTCTATGCGTGTGAAATCAGTTGTATGTCAGTCAACCGACTCTCACAGCGGCTCAGTATCAATCCTAACCGTGCGGAGTCTGTAATGTCCTTAGAATTCAAACGAAACTCAAATCTTTCTTCCGCCCTGCTCTCAAATGCAGCGGCCACCGAACGAGTCTTTTCGCTGCCGGATCGCCCCAGGCCATTTCCAATTTCTCCCGGACTTCATCAGCAGGATGGGCATGGTGTTGTTCGCTGTACATCCTCGTCGCCGACCATGTCTCCCAATAGCCGATCAGCTCCTCCATCGTCCATTCCCGCTCAAGAGTGAATGGCGGTGAAGGAATCTCCATGAAGGGAAATGGAATTGTCCGGTAACCTTCATCGACGAATCGTCTTTCCGGCGGCCAGTATGGCCCAACCACATCCCGGCCATACGTTGCAGTGACCGCATCGATCCCGGGTGAAATGCTTGTCCATCCGTAACACCAGACGGCAATGACGCCATCGGGACGAAGGACGCGATCGACCTCGGCATAGAACCTGTCGAAATCGAACCAGTGAACTGCAGTCGCTACCGCGATGAGATCGACCGAGGACGATTCGAGCGGCGACCGTTCTGCCGACGCGACGATATAGTCGATGCGGTCATGTGGGTAGGCGTGCTCGATCTGCCGGATGCTCGCATCTGTTGCAACGACACGCTTGAAGAACGGCACGAGGCCCTGCGCAGCCTGTCCGTTGCCTGTCGCGCAATCCCAGGCGAGATCATGGCGCGCCACAAGAGACGCGAGATAGCGAAAAAGTTCTTCGGGATACTGCGGCCTGTATCGCGCATAGTCTGCCGCCCGTTGGGAGAAATAATCTTTGAAGCCTTTAGCCTTCATCTGATCTAATGTAGAAAATGTTCCGTACGAAAGAAAGGCTGGGGTCGCTCGAATGTTCGCACACCGTCATGTTCATGTTTGATAATTAGCCGGGCTTTCTCTACATTAATATTGCCGATCATGAAAAGGTGTTTGTCAAACGGAATGGCATGCGGGCTCGCCGATCCGATCATGATCGCAGTTATACGAAAGGAAAAATGATGAGACATATCGGTGGAATCGTCGCGATGCTGCTTGTTCTTGTTGGAACGACGGAATCGCACGGCACATTGTTTGGAGACAATACAAAGGCACAACACAAACGGAGGGGAGCTATGAACTCGACAACGGTTGATACGGCAACATTCGCTGCAGGATGTTTCTGGTGTGTGGAAGCCATCTTCCAAAATCTCAAAGGTGTACGCTCGATCGTCTCGGGCTACTCCGGCGGACACGTTCCGAATCCCAACTACAAACAAGTCTGTACCGACACCACAGGGCACGCCGAGGCTTGCCAGATTGCCTTTGATCCAAAAGAGATATCGTACGCGGAACTTCTCGAGGTCTTCTGGAAGGTGCACGACCCAACGACACTCAACCGGCAGGGAAACGATGAAGGAACGCAGTACCGCTCGGCCATCTTCTACCACAACGATGAGCAGCGTACGCTTGCCGAGCACTACAAGAAAGAACTCGATGCTTCAGGTGCATTCAACGCACCGATCGTAACGGAGATTGTCCCTTTCACAAACTTCTTCAAAGCAGAAGATTACCACCAGAACTACTTCAATGAAAACGGCAACCAGCCCTATTGCAAGTTCGTTATCCAGCCGAAAGTGGAAAAATTCAAAGCGGTATTCAAGACCAAACTGAAGGAAGCGCACTAAGGCAGGTGCTCGAGTGGCACAGGATAGAACTTTCGATTACCCGATCGCTCATGGCAAGACTGTACACACTTTTACCGACAGACGTCAGTTCATCGAGACTGCTAACAGCGGACTGATTCTTGTCTTGTGGAACGCAAGCTCAACGACTTCGGCAGTCATGAACTTTCTCAGCGGAAACTCATCGAGGATCCGACTCACTTCTTGCTTAGACTGTCCCTGGATGACAGCCCACAGCTTCGAGCGATCGAGCGCAAGAGAATAACTCCACACAACACCTTCTTCGAGTAACCTGTTAATGTGTGCGCGCTGTTGTGGAATGAAAGAGAGGAACTCATCGCTCATCTCTTCCGGCAGTGTTATGATCACCATGTACTGGTTCATGTTTGTCCTCTCAGTTCTTCAGTCGATCTATTCGTCATCGCGTCGTGACTGCCTTGTGTGAAATATGCCCGTCGGTGCCGCCGCCATCGAATCCACCACCATCACACACTACATAGACGGCACCAACAGGTTGCTCCATGCTTACTTCGACGCCCCCGGCATCTGCTTGTTAAGCTCAAAGAGAAGTGTAATGCCGACTTCCTTGCTCGCAACGAGTCCCCCCGTTTCGATCGTTCTATTCCACTTTATCCCGAACTCAAACCGATCGATCGTGGTCGTTGCCTTAAATCCAGCCTTTGCATGTCCCTTGGAGTCAGAGTACTGACCTTTGAGAACCGCGTTCAGCACAACGGACTTCGTGATGTTGCGGATGGTGAGGTCGCCGGTGATGAGATATGTGTCTTTCCCTGTCTTCTCGAATTTCGTGCTCTTGAACGTGATCGTTGGAAATGAATCGGCGTTGAAGAAGTTGTCGGAGCGAAGATCTTTGTCGCGAAATTCGTTATCCGTGTTCACGCTCGCAGTGCGGATCGTTGCCTGCACTTTGCTGCCGCTGAAATCGTCAGCGCCCTGCTCAAGCGTTGCATCAAAATCGGTAAAACGACCGGTGACTTCGGAGATGAGTAAGTGCGTCACGGTGAATTCGACGCGGCTGTGTGCCTTGTCTCCCTTCCATGTCGTCTGCGCCGTCAACGATCCAACGGCGACAAGGAGAGCGAATAAGAGTACGGTGAGTGTTTTCATCTGTGTGTGTCCTTTCTATAGCGATGGTTGTGAATGGTGGAATTTATGAAAGCTGTTCGCCTAATGAAAGACCTAATTTCCTTAAGAGTTTAGACAGCTCTTCCTGCTCATGCTCGGTCAGTACCGAAGCGATCTTTGTAATGAATTGCGCATGCTCAACAAAAATGTCGTCGAAACGCTTTTTTCCTTTCGGCGTCAATTGCGCGACAACGGCCCGGCGATCTTCCTTGCTCGCAACACGTTCGACCAATCCATCGCGTTCAAGATTATCGATGACGCACGTAATGTTGCCGCCGCTGACAAGCTGCTTCTTGGAAAGTTCTCCCAGCGTCAGCGGACCCAAATGGCCGAGACACTCCAGAACACCGAACTGTGGTTCCGTAAGACCGAAGGATCGGATATTCTCGTCCGCCAGTTTCCAGCACGTTGCACTTGCCCTGGCAAGCTTTACCCAGAGGCTCAGTGCCGCATCGACCTTTTTACCGTATTTTTTGGTCGTTTTCATCGCTTACCATTTAAACTTAAATAGTTTAAATTTAAGATAATCATCGCCGCCCTTTTTGTCAAGGAAAATCTTTCGCCGCTTTTTGTTCGTCGTCCCGAACCGTTTTTTCTTAACAAAAAAGCAATCCGAATAGCAAAAAAATATCCAGATGATTGATTCCTTCTCTGTGCATCGATTGTCGTCAATGCACCCGGGGTTCTCTCTGTTCAGCAGCGCATCCGATAGAATGGCTGAACAAGCGATCTCTCCAGTCGTTTGACAATCGTGCAAAAGTTCACTACCATGCACTGTTCAAAACCGGGGGACAAATGATCCATTCACAAACATCCTAACGAGGTTGTCATGAAGACACTTCTTACCGTATGTACGCTGTCACTTTTCTGCGCGCTTCCGATTCTTGCACAGGATGTGGGAACCGGTCAGTGGGTCGTTGGATTCACCGGAAGCGGCGGTATTCCTACGGGAGACTTTAAGACCGGAAGCGATTTTGGCTTTGGTGGTGGCGGCTGGGTTGGCTGCATGGTCAGTCCCACGGTTACGCTCATGGGAAAATTCAGCTACATGCACTTTAGCGGCAAGGAGTATTTGATTCAGTTCAACGGTCAAGCCTTGAATGTCAAGTCCTCGTTCAACATCATGCCAATTACGGGCGCCGCAAGGATATTCCTCAACCAAGGTGAGTCTCACGTTTACCTCGCGGCCGAGGCCGGGCTTTACATCTCAACGGTAAATGTCGATGTCAGCTTTAGTGACGGTGGGTCAACGATTTCCGGAAGTGGCAGCAGTACCGAATCAAAGTTCGGCGTCTCCCCAACCCTCGGCGCATTGTTCAGACTGGGCGAGAAGCTTGATCTCAACGCGCACACCAACTACACGGCGATCTTTACAGAAGGATCCACCCTGAGCTGGATAAACTTTGGCGTTGGGTTGGAGTTCGCTTTGAAATAGCATCTTCTTGCATTCGTTACTTTGCAAACGGCAGCCGCATGTTCTTTAGGCGGAGGGAATTCGACACAACACTCACAGAGCTCAGCGCCATTGCTCCGGCGGCAATAACCGGATTCAAAAAACCGAATGCGGCCAGCGGAATGCCGATCACATTGTAAATGAATGCCCAAAACAGATTCTGCTTGATCGTCCGAATCGTCTGTCGCGAGAGATTGATTACGTTGATGACGCCGCCAAGATCCGATTTCATAAGAGCGATATCGGCAGTCTCGAGCGAAATGGCGGTCCCTCTTCCCATGGCGATACCGACATCAGCCTGCGCAAGTGCGGGTGCATCGTTGATACCATCGCCAACCATTCCCACAATTTTTCCCAACGACTGTGTCTCTTTCACCTTCCGCGCTTTCTCATGCGGCAGGACTTCCGAGAGCACATCTTCGATGCCTGCCTGTTTTGCTATGACCCTGGCTGTTTGTGCATTATCGCCTGTCATCATGATGATATGAATCCCCATCTCCTGGAGTTTCAGCATCGTTTCTTTAACCGACGGGCTCATCGTATCCGATAGAGCAATTACTGCTGCAACTCCGCCGTTGATTGCCACAACGACCGCTGTTTTGCCTTGTTCTGTGAATTGACTGGCGACAGTTTCAATTTTTTCATCGCGGATCGCGTACTCTTTCATCATAGCAGAGTTGCCAACGGCAACTGCATCACCATCAACTACGCCGGTGACGCCGAATCCCGTCCGCGAATTAAACGACTCAACCGAAACGAGAGAAAGATTTTTCTGCCCTGCATACTCAACGATCGCCTTCGCAAGCGGATGTTCAGATCTCTTCTCAACGGCGGCGGCGCGAGAAAGAACGGTCTCTTCATCATATCCATCGTAGATGACGATATCAGTGACAGATGGTTTCCCCGCGGTGATCGTGCCCGTCTTATCGAAAACCATAGTATCGATCCGGTGGGCACGCTCGAGGCTTTCCGCATTCTTGATGAGCACACCCATCGAGGCGCCGCGCCCGGTTCCCACCATGATCGCCGTCGGAGTCGCAAGCCCCAGCGCACACGGACACGCTATGATGAGGACGGCAATGAAGTTTATCATCGCATCCGTGAAAGCAGCTCCGACAACGTAGTACCATACGACGAACGCAACAATGGCAATCCCGATGACGATAGGAACAAAGACCGCGGCAATTCGATCCGCCAATCTTTGGATAGGAGCTTTCGAGCCTTGGGCATTTTCCACCAACGTAATGATCTGGGCGAGAACAGTATTTTTGCCGACTGCAATCGCCCGGAAATCGATGCTGCCGTTCTTATTGATTGTGCCTCCGGTGACGTTGTCTCCGGTGCTTTTCTCGACAGGCATACTCTCACCCGTTATCATCGACTCATCAATGGTCGTGTACCCATTCGTGATAATGCCATCGACCGGGATCTGTTCGCCCGGGCGAATCCGCATGATATCGTTCACGGCTGCGTTGTCGATTTCGATTTCCACTTCAGTCCCATCCCGAACGATTATCGCCGTTTTCGGCTGAAGTTGCATGAGTTTCTTGATTGCATCGGTCGTCTTGCTCTTGGCACGCGCTTCCAGCAATCGTCCCATTAAAATCAGCACGATGATCGTGGACGCCGTATCGAAATACACGGTTGCACGCCCGGAGAACCATGCAGGGAACAATACGATAAGCGCACTGTAAAGATAGGCGACACCGGTCCCAATGGCAACAAGCGTGTTCATGTTGGCCGCAAAGTGTTTTGCGTTTGTCCACGCCGCGATGTAGAATCGTTTTCCGGCAACAAACACTACGGGTGTAGCGAGAATCAGCAATACTGTGTTCACTTCATCCATTTCGAGCGGCGACCACCGCATAAACCAGCCCATCATGCTCATCATGCTGATCGCGATGATGGGAATTGCAAGGATGAGACTGAAGAGGAATTCCTTTTTCAGCTTTCGGTAGGATCGTTGTTGAGGCGAAATTTCATGTTGAGCAATTTCTCTTTCCAATGTTGGAAGCGTGAGTTTGTATCCTGCACCCTCCACGGCGGAAGCAAGGGCATTCACATTCGTCTTCGATTCATCGAACGTGAGCGCAACGTTCTCCATCGCGAGGTTCACGTTCGCTTCCTTCACACCTTCTACTTTCGTAAGCGCTCTCTCAACCCGTGCGACGCAGCTTGCGCAGGTCATTCCCTCAACGGGAAGTGTCAGCGTCTTCATAGCAGTATCGTTGACCTTGCCAATTGCTTCGTCATTGCGCGTACATCCTGAAACGTCAAGGCGCCCGGGTGTGAGCGGCGCTCTTTCCAAAAAACTCTTACACTGTTTATGTTACTTCGGGCCATTCGCCATTCGATTGTCCGTTCGTAAACGGAAGCTCTGAAAGACCGATTGATGGATTTTTTTCCTGGAAATAGTTCAGCCCCCAGTCGCCGGTGAAAAGAATCCCCAACTGATCGTCTCCATTCTGTACGAGCGCGGCACCGGTTGGGAGGATGTTCTCCGTGATGAGTTCACGATGTATCGCAGGATCGATCCACTGAAGCAGCTTCCATTCAGTTTGTTCAAGTCGCGATTCAGCTCCGTACTCACTTTCGAGCCGGTATTGCACGACTTCGAATTGCAATGGACCAACGGCAGCGAGGATCGGGACTCGCTGCGCGGCGTTCGTTCGCTGGAGTCCCTGCACGACCCCTTCCTGCAAGAGCTGATCCAGTCCTTCGCGGAACTTCTTGAAGTTTGCCGGATTCGGATTTTGCAACATCGCAAATACTTCGGGGGGGAAGTGAGGAATTTCATTGTAGATGATCTCATCGTCTTCCGTTACCGTATCGCCGATGCCAAAGTTCTGCTGGCCGACAAATCCGACGATATCGCCGGGGTACGCTTCATTGATAGTCTCGCGCGATTGGCCGAAGAGCTTGCTTGCATTCGACAGCCGAACCTTTTTTCCGGTTCGCTGGTGCGTTACGGTCATATCACGCTCGAATTTTCCCGAGCAGACGCGCACGAACGCGATGCGATCGCGGTGCCGCGGATCCATGTTTGCCTGTATTTTGAAAATGAAGCCGGAGAATTTCTCGTGCTCGAGCGGAACAGCGGTGCGGTTGCTCATCCGCGGTTGCGGCGGTCCGGCATATTTGAGGAATCGATCGAGGAGAAGCTGCACGCCGAAATTATTTCTTGCGCTCCCGAAGAAGACAGGCGTAAGTTTTCCTTCCCGCACGGCTTTCACATCGAACAGAGAGCCTGCGTGGTCAAGTATTTCCAACTCTTCAACAAGCTTCGCGTACGTTTTGTCGTCCAGACGATCCTTCACGACGGGATCGGAAAGATCGGAGATGGTGACCGGCGCTTTGTATGCACCGCCGGACGTCAGCTCAAAGAAGTGAACCCGCTTCTCCTGCCGATCAAAGACGCCACGGAACTCGAAGCCGGTGCCGAGCGGGAAATTCATGACGTGTGCTTGAATGCCCAGGACGTGTTCAAGCTCGTCGAGAAGTTCGAGCGGATCTTTTGTCGGACGATCGAGCTTGTTCATGAATGTAAAAATGGGAATGCCGCGCCGCCGGCAGACTTCGAAGAGCTTGCGCGTCTGCTTCTCGATGCCTTTTGCAGCGTCGATCACCATCACCACGGCGTCGACTGCCGTCAAGACGCGGTACGTGTCTTCAGAAAAATCCTGGTGACCCGGCGTGTCGAGCAAGTTGACGCGGTAACCGTTGTAATCAAATTGGAGTACGGTCGAGCTGATCGAAATGCCGCGCTTGCGTTCAAGCTCCATCCAATCGGATGTGGACTGGCGCTGGTTCTTGCGCGCCGTGACCGAGCCGGCAAGCTGCACGGCTCCACCATAGAGCAAAAACTTCTCTGTCAGTGTCGTCTTACCGGCGTCCGGGTGCGAGATGATCGCGAATGTTCGCCGGCGTAGTATTTCTTCTTTGATACCCATGGCTTCCTATAAGAAGAAGGCGACAATACGTATCGTCGCCTGCATGTGTGAATATAATATAAGAAATTTCGTAAAGATATGTTAGTTGGGTAGTGGCTCAATTTAGTAAAAATCTTTCGGTAGGTCAGACATTCCTGTCTGACCTACTGAGATCAAACTGATGCACTACCGTTAGTTGAAATTGCAGGCTCGTTCCCAACCTCTGGTTGGGAAGGCTGGTGAACTAGGGGTTACATGCGATCCGCTCCCAAGTCCCAAAGGGATGCCTTTCCCGAAGGGACCATTTCCCCGAAGGGGTCCTTCGGACGTGGCGGCACAGAGCTTGGGAGCGAGTTTGTGATTCTAAAGAAGCGATCTCTCGCGACATTGTCTGCTGTGGGTCAAAGGCCAGACATCTCAACTTGCCGAAAGAACTCCGCGAGTTTTGTTTCATCCAGTTTGCCATCCGTTCGAACGCCGCTGCACACATCCAGACCGAACGGGCTGACACGTTCGATCGCCTCTCGCACATTCTCAGGCTTCAGACCACCGGCGAGGAAGATCGGCACATTCACCGCCTCGCGGATTCTTCGGCTGATCGACCAGTCGTGCTTGCGACCCGTACCGCCAAGTTCTTTCACCGCCATGCGCGGGTTACCGGAATCGAGAAGGATGGCATTGACATACGATGCAACGCTCGTTGCTTCGTCCATTGCTTCCTCTCCAAGAACGTGAATGACTTGCACGATGGAAATGCCGGGAAGAGCATCGCGAAGTCGCTTGTACGTGTCGATGGAAACGGCATCGACAAGTTGCAGCGTGCTTGTCCGGCAACTGCGCTGCTGATTGATGATGGATTCCGCTTCTTGTTTACACGTGAGAAGGAAGGATGCGACGCCCGGGGGAATCTTTTCCGCGATTTCCACGATACGCTCTTCGGGAATTGGTCCCGGCCCGCTCGGCATCGCAGAGACAAGTCCGAGTGCGGATGCGCCATAGCGAATTGCCATGTTGGCTTCTTCGATACTGCCGATGCAGCAAATCTTGATGCGAGGTTTTTGAGTCGGCTGCATTCTCTCCTTATTCCTTGTGAATTATTAAGACCTGATCGGCATAAATATACAAAACTCTTGCGGTAGTTCATCGCCGTATATTCTGAAGCGTCTTTTCTCTTCCCAAAAATTTTCGTATATTTACTTAGATCATACTGAATTTGTCCTTCCACGATATGGAGCGAAAGCTATGTACGACATTTTGATGCAGCAGATCAAGAATGAGGTGACAAAGCTCGGTGTGCAAGAGTTGCACACCTCCGAAGAAGTCGACGCAACGCTTACACATAAAGGTACCACCCTCGTCTTTGTGAACTCTGTTTGCGGGTGCGCCGGCGGCGTTGCCCGCCCGGCACTCGGACTGGCAATGAGACATGCGGTGAAACCTAATGTCATTGCAACGGTATTTGCCAGCGGCGACCGTGAAGCGACGATGCAGGCACGATCGTACTTTACCAACATGCCGCCGTCATCGCCGTCATTCGCGCTCTTGCGCGATGGCAAGCTCGTTCACATGATTCATCGATCCGATATCGAGATCCGCGGACCCGAGGAAGTTGCCGCAATGCTCACCGACGCATTCGACAAGTACTGCAACAACGTGCCGCAAGACTAATTAGCCCACGTCTTGTTGCTGCCATTGTCATCGGTTTGGAACTCTGAGATAGGTTTCGTATCTTAGAGTAATAATTGTTAGACGCCTCTTGCGAATTTCGAAGCTTGAGGCGTTTTTGTTCTCATGAAGCGTTGTCATTCTGATCCCGCCGCTCTTTGACGGGAGAAGAATCTCCTTTTTCATCGAGTGGCACTTTGTTGATTGAGAGAGACCCCTCGCTTCGCTCAGGGTGACAACCGGAAGGATGTGGAACCAATGCAACGACGAAACGACATACGCAATATCGCCATCATCGCACACGTTGATCACGGCAAGACGACGCTGGTCGACTATATGCTTCGCCAGACAGGCACCTTCCGCGAGAATCAGGAGATGGTCAAACGTGTAATGGACTCGAACGAGCTTGAACGCGAGCGCGGTATTACTATCCTCGCCAAGAACACTGCCGTGTTCTATACCGATGCGGCAAGCCATGAGACATACAAGATTAACATCGTCGATACACCTGGTCACTCCGACTTCGCCGGTGAAGTTGAACGGACGCTCAAGATGGTCGATGGCGTATTGCTTCTGGTGGATGCAGCGGAAGGGCCGCTTCCCGGAACGAAATTCGTTTTGAAAAAGTCTCTCGAATTGAATCTCCAGCCAATTGTTGTCATCAATAAAATCGATCGAAAGGATGCGCGACCGCACGAGGTGCTCGATGAAGTCTTCGAGCTTTTCCTCTCCCTTGGCGCAAACAACCAGCAGCTCGACTTCCCCACAATTTACTGCATCGCAAAACAGGGAATTGCGAAGGACGAGCTGGAACAAGAAGGAAAGAACCTCGAGCCGCTCTTCCGCGCGATCATCGGCAAGGTTCCGGGGCCGCCCGGAGATACCATCCTGCCATTTCAGATGCTCGTCACGACGATCGATTACAACGATTATCTCGGTCGATTAGGAATCGGTCGGATTGAGCGCGGCAATATCCACATGGGTTCGCAGATGAAAATCATCCATCGGGATGGCGTTGTCGAAGATGCCCGCGTGACAAAAATTTATACGTTCGAAGGCTTGAAGCGTCGTGAAGTTCAGGAAGCCTCGGCCGGTGATATAATTGCAATTGCGGGAATGGAAGATGTCGATATCGGCGAAACGATCGCCGATGCGGCAGATCCAAGACCGCTTCACTTCGTTACTATTGAAGAGCCAACGCTCTCGATGAACTTTGTCGTGAACAATTCCCCGTTCGCCGGGCAAGAAGGAAAATATGTCACGACGCGCAACCTGGGCGAGCGGCTTGCCCGTGAGCTTCGTTCGAATGTGAGTCTCCGCGTTGAACTGACGGATAGTCCCGACGTTTTCAAAGTAAGCGGGCGTGGTGAATTACACCTTGGCATTCTCATCGAGACAATGCGCCGTGAAGGATACGAGTTCCAGGTCTCCGCGCCGGAAGTCATCTACAAGCGGATTGCCGATGTGCTCTCCGAGCCGATGGAACACGTTATCGTCGACGTGCCGGATGAATTTTCCGGGACGGTCATCCAGAACCTCGGTGCGCGGAAAGGCATTATGAAAAACATGATCCAGTCGCAGGGCAATACGCGGCTGGAGTTCATCGTACCTGCACGCGGACTCCTTGGCTTCCGTTCGGAATTCATGACGGAAACAAAAGGAACCGGCATACTCCACCATAATTTCCACGGTTACGAGCCATACAAGGGAGATCTGTCGACGCGGAACAAAGGCGCGGTCATTCAGCTCGAAGACGGCCAGGCAACGGCATACGCGATGTGGAAACTGCAGGAGCGGATGACATTTTTTATCGAGCCGACAACGAGAGTGTATAAGGGAATGGTGGTTGGTGAGAATTCGCGTGAGGAAGACATCATCGTCAACGTCTGCAAAACAAAACAGCTGACCAACATGCGCGCCAGCGGCGCCGATGAAGCGATCCGCCTTGAGCCGCCGAAGCTTCACACTCTCGAGCAGGCAATTGAGTGGATCAGCGACGACGAGTATATCGAAGTCACGCCGAAATCATTGCGCCTTCGCAAGCGGTACCTGGACCACAATGAGCGCACGAGGATGTCGAAGAAGAAGGCAGACGCCGTGGAGATCAATTAAAAATGCAAAATTAAAAAAATGCTTGTTGTAACGGAGGCATTATTTTATATTTTTTGAATTTTTCCTTTTGCCTTGAGCTTCTCCTCTCGCACATCCTGGCCGCGCCAACGCAACCGCCTCGCAAAACTGCTCGAGGAACGGCAGCGGCAGGGAAAGCCGATCTTCGATCTTACGATCTCCAATCCCACAGAATGCAGCCTGGCATATCCACAAAAAGAAATCCTCTCAGCACTATCGGATCCGGCGGTACTTCGCTACAGTCCTGACCCGCGCGGACTTCTCTCCGCTCGCGAAGCGGTTGTGAAATATTACCAAACGAAGAATGTCGAACTCGATTCATCCAATATCTTCCTGACAGCAAGCACAAGCGAAGCGTACTCCTACATCTTCAAACTTCTCTGCAATTCGGGTGAGCATGTTCTTGTCCCTCGTCCATCCTATCCTCTCTTTGAGTACCTGGCACAAATAAATGACGTCGCGCTCCAGCATTACCGGCTCTCCTACGATCACGGCTGGCACATCGACAAGAATTCCATTCGAGAGGGTATTACTGAATCGACAAGAGCGATCATGCTCATCCATCCTCATAATCCTACAGGAATGTTTCTCAAGAAGAGCGAATACGCTGAGGCGAAAGCAATCGCACGAGACCACAATCTCGCGCTCATTGTGGATGAAGTGTTTTCAGAGTATGGCTTTAGCGAAGATGCCGGCCGGATCGTAACGACTGCGGCTTCACCCGATGTGCTTACTTTTACGCTCAGCGGTATTTCGAAAATGGCCGGGCTTCCACAAATGAAACTTGGGTGGATGATCGTCAGTGGTGAGCAGCGGTTGCTAAGAGAAGCTAACGAGAGACTCGATATTCTTTGTGATACATTCCTATCGGTGAATACTCCCGTTCAATTTGCGCTGCCCAAATTTCTTCGCACAGGTAAAGGTATTAGTGAAAATATTCTTGCGCGGATAAGGAAAAATTGGCGCGTCCTGCAACTGGCGGTTCGCAATGTTCCTTCCTGTTCGTTGCTCGATTGTGAAGGTGGGTGGTACGGAATCGTTCGTCTTCCAAGAGTGAATACGGATGAAGAGTGGGCGTTACAATTTCTTGAGGAGGCGGGTGTGTACGTTTACCCCGGTTACTTCTTCGATCTGGAGGAGGGAATGCTGGTCGTGAGCTTACTTGTTGAGGAGGAAATCTTTCGGCGTGGCGTGAGTCGGCTCGTAGAGCATGTGTCGCGTGTTCTCTGATTAATCCAGCTTTGACGATGAACTGAATTCCACTCCCAAAATTGGATGTGTGATACTGCACTCCTTGCCGCTACTTCCCAAGCGCACTGTTCAAGAAGCGTATGAGTGGAAGGAGGTCCGAGTAAATGCGGACGACTCGATCGACAAACTTCGGGGAATGGCAGGTCTTTTCTTCCCATGTAACTCCCGTGTAGAACGACTTGTGCTTCAGCCACTCGACCATTGGATGATCGGCTGGGTATCCGAGCGGTGCGCGCTGGAGTTTTTCTCCTTCAAGACCGCGGAAAAGTTTCTCGAATGATTTCCTCTCCACAATCGAGAGGAATTCGTCTGAGCGTTCTGCTATTGCGCTCCGGAGCTTTTTCAGTTGGTGTCCATCGGGCATGTAGATGCCCCCACCAACGTAGACGTTGCCCGGTTCAATGTGAACGTAGTAACCGGCACTCGCTTCCCAGTGACCTCTCAGATGAAAAACAGCCGCAACATGTGTCTTGTAGGGAGTCTTGTCCTTGCTGAATCGTGTGTCGCGATAAATGCGGAATATCCCACGCTTAGGATTGACGTCGATCTCAGGAGCAAGTTTCGCCATCGGTGCTTTGAGTGTAGCGCTGAAGCACTGCATCGGCAACTTGACGAAATTCTCGTATTCAGACTTGTGTTTCGCAAACCAGTCTCTGTTATTGTTGCGTTTCAGTCGGCGAAGAAATTGTAGTCCCTCCTTTGAAAAACCATTGAAGGGTGGGTAGATGTCTGCATCAAGCACCAATTCCGGTCTCATCGAGATCTCTTCTTATTGGCGATTGCAAGCCTGACAAATCCTTGCGCACGCTCAAGTCGTGCCTGTGCTTTTTCTGCTGAAACATTTGTTTTGATCATCACAATTGCCGTTTTCACGTGACCGCGAGCGGCACGAAGCGTGCTAGCTGCGGTATCGTAGTCAGCTCCTGTTGCAATCATCAGGATTCGTTTAGCACGTTCTTCGAGTTTTCGGCTTGTCATTTTGAGATCGATCATCATATTTTCATAGACTTTGCCCAGCCGGATCATAGATGCGGTCGTGAGCATGTTTAACACGAGTTTTTGAGCAGTGCCAGCTTTCATGCGTGTTGATCCCATAATGACTTCTGGTCGGACATCGATGCAAATTGCAACATCAATGCTTTTGCGCAAATCAGCGAATGAAGTTCTTCGGAGAACATCGCGTGGATTCGTCGTGACGTAGAGTGTCTTCGCGCCCCGTCTCTTTGCTTCCCGAATTGCCGCGGCGACAAAGGGTGTGCGCAAGCTCGCTGCAATCCCACAAACGACATCCCTGCTTGACACGTGCTTCGCTCGTATCTGTCGGGCGCCATCGCCTGCTTTGTCCTCCGCTCCTTCCTGTGTGCGAAATACAGCCTTCTTTCCGCCGGCAATGATTCCTTGAATCATTTTAGGGTCGGTTCCATACGTGGGAGGGCATTCAGCTGCGTCAAGTATACCAAGCCGACCACTTGTTCCTGCACCGACGTAAAGTAACCTTCCACCATTTCTGAATGAGGCAACAATGAGTTCTACTGCTTTCGCGATGGAGGAAATTTCCCATCCAACCGCAATCGGAACAATGCGATCTTCACGACTTATGATCTTCAAGATTGCAGTCACACTCAAAGAATCTATGCTCGAGCTGCGAATATTTCGCTGCTCAGTGGTAAGATTCTTCAATTGATCGAAAAGAGCTTGGTTGTCATGCATAAAATATAATCACGGCTGAACAATGATAAGCTTTTTATCGGATAGATCCGCTGTTGATTCAAGCCCGTTAACAATAATCGAATGGATTGTTACAGCTCGAGGCTTGCTTTTCACCTTCACCTCTTCAATCTCCTGAACGAGATCTCCGCCTTTCAACATGACCACGGATGCACAAGGAATAATGCTCGGCTGTTCATCAATCCCTGTGTGTGCTATTGTCTTTTGGTCATGGCAATTAAGGAAGTGCTTCGTCCATCCGAGGATATCTTTTACTGGTGCTACCGCGCGGGCTATCACGTAGTCGAATGTGTGTGTAAAATCCTTCTGTATTGCAAGTTGCTCTGCGCGCCCCGTTACGGCTCGGGCATTTCTAAGTTGAAGCTTCTGGAGAATATCTGATACTGCGCGGACCTTTTTATGGATGGAATCAATCAGCACGAGGTTAAGATCTGCACAGAGAATTGCTATGGGAATGCCGGGAAGGCCTCCGCCCGTTCCTACATCTGCCACTAATGCGTTCTGCGCAAACCGGTATTTGAAAAGAAAGCCCACCGAGCCAAGGATATGGCGACTCCAAATGTTATGTTCGTCTTTGCGTGAGATGAGATTAAGTTTTGCATTCCAGTCTATCAGGTGGCTGACATACTCTTTGATGAGGTCAAGCTGTGCGTCAGAAACCGAGAAGTTGTTCATCCGACAGATATTCCTAAACCATAAAGTCTCATCTATATAGTTGGGTGATGCTGATCTCATAAATATATGATTATAAAGCTTTTAATTGCGCTAATTCCACGTGGAACGCTTACCGTTTCAGGTGGACCATCAACACTGATATATCGGCAGGAGTAACGCCATTAATCCGTGATGCTTGTCCGATAGACGCTGGTCTAAACTTATTTAGCTTTTCTTTGCCTTCAGTTGATAGTGCCTTGATTCGATCAAAGTTGTAATCTACCGGAATGGCAAGACTCTCAAATCTTTCAAACTTTTCAATTTGCTCTTCTTGTCTCTCGATATACCCGCCATACTTTACTTCTATTTCTATCTGCTCGATCACTTCGGCTCTCAGTCTCTTATCGGAACAACTTAGAAAATGGTGAATGAAATTTGCTGCTCGTAATACCTCGAGTTCTATAAGCTCGTGGAGCTTCACACCCGGTCGGCGAAGAATTTGTGTGAATTTCTCCGGTTGCATAATTGTAGATGTGCTTTTTGATTCTAGGTAGGAATTTATTCCCGATGGTGTCAACAACTGGTCTTTGATGAATTCCAACCCTTGTTTGATAAGGCGCTCTTTAAGTTTTAAACGATCATAGATGGTAGGTGAAATTAGTCCCATGCGGTATCCATGAGGCATGAGTCTTCTGTCTGCATTATCTTGCCTCAGTAAAAGGCGATACTCTGCACGAGATGTGAACATCCGATACGGCTCATCTGTGCTTTTGCTTATAAGGTCGTCCATGAGCACCGCGACGTATGCCTCTGAACGTTTCAGGATAAAAGGATCACCGCCCTTCACCTTTAATGCGGCATTAATTCCAGCCATTATGCCTTGTGTTGCGGCTTCTTCATATCCGGAGGTTCCGCATATTTGGCCTGCAAAGAAAAGCCCGTCGACGAGCTTTGTTTCAAAAGTTGGCTTCAACTGATGCGGCGGGAAGAAGTCGTATTCGACTGCATATCCTGGGCGTAGCATCGTAACGCTTTCAAGACCTGGTACACTTCTAAGTCCATTAAGCTGAATTTCAGCAGGAAGGCTAGTTGAGAAGCCATTTACATACACAATATGTGTATTATATCCCTCAGGTTCAAGGAATATCTGGTGTCTTGCCTTGTCAGAAAACCTCACTATCTTATCTTCTATTGATGGGCAATACCGGGGCCCAGTGCCTTTGATTCTCCCAGAAAACATAGGTGAGCGATCAAAGCCTTTCGCTAGGGTTGTATGTGTCTCCTCTGTTGTATACGTTAAGTACATTGGAACAAGCTTGTTGGTTATACCTTTACTCTGGAATGAGAATGGCAGTGGTGGGTAATCGCTTATTTGCTCTTCCAATTTTGTTAGATCAATGCTACGCAGGTCTATTCTGGGAGGGGTACCTGTCTTCAAACGTCCGCTCACGAATCCAATTCTCCCCAAGCTCTCTGTAAGACCGCTTACGGAATGTTCATCCTGTCTTCCACCCGGATGATTTTCAAGGCCAGTATGTAGAACACCTCGCATAAAGGTTCCAGCACATAAAACGAGAGTCTTGCAGCGAATTTGTAGGCCAGAAGCGGTTATTATTCCATAAAGCGAGTGGACTTTCATGTTCCGATTTTGAACTGTCAAAATATCTATCACAGAATCTTGACACACCTCAATATCTGGTATGCTGCCGATTCTTTGTTGTGCTTCTTTAGCATACCAATTTCGATCATTTTGGGAACGTGGCGACCATACCGCAGGGCCTTTTGATTTATTTAACAGGCGGAAATGTATTCCAGTCGCATCAGCTATCTTGCCCATTTCTCCTCCCAAAGCATCAATTTCTCTTACCAAGTGCCCTTTTGCTATACCTCCTATCGCCGGGTTGCAGGACATCCTGCCAATGGACTCCTGCGAGGTCGTGATTAGTGCAGTCTTACAACCCATCCGTGCCGCGCCAAGCGATGCTTCTACTCCCGCATGCCCGCCACCAACCACCACAACATCATAGTACTTGGGATAATTACTCATTGTTTGTTTCACGTGAAACTATTTGCCAACGCAGAATCTAGAAAAGATGTTATCCAGCACATCTTCTGATGTAACCAATCCAATTACATCTCCAAGACAATCCATTGCCAAGCGAATGCTCATGGCAATATATTCGGCACTTAGTTTATTCTCCAGATCATGCAAAGCTATTTCAAGATGTTCCCTTGCCTTTACTATTGCTTCTCTTTGGCGAGCATTTGTGATTACAATGCTACCATCATCTGTGAGAGAAGTTTTGTTCTTCATTACTTTGGATAACATCCGTGATCTAAGTTGATCCAGGCCGATGCAAGCCTTCGCAGAGATACTACAAGTTTCTATATCAGCAAACATATCGGGTACTTCACAAGTGTTGTGAGAGGCGGCATCTATTTTATTGAATATCAGAAGAATTCTATTTTTATCGCCGACGAGATTTTTCACTCTCTGATATGCGAACAAGTCTTCATAATTGACTCCGGAACTGCAATCAACCACGAAAAGCAATAGGTCAGATTCGCGAATCTCAGATTCGCTCCTACTGATACCTTCAATTTCTACGAAATCTGAAGATTCGCGCAGACCTGCAGTATCTGTAATTCGTAACAATATACCGTTAAGGCTCACACTCTCTTCGATTGTATCTCTTGTCGTTCCTGGAATTGAAGTAACTATCGCTCTTTCTTTGTTTAATAAACAATTAAGAATACTAGACTTACCTACGTTTGGTTTTCCTGCCAATGTAGCTTTTATCCCCTCGCGTGCAATTTTCCCACTAGTGTAGCTTTCAATCAGCATTTCCATGCTGGAAATGGCCACCTTCATTTCACAAACAAGCCTCTGTCTGTCAAGTAACTCAATACCTTCTTCTGAAAAATCTAGTTCTAATTCAAGAAGACCACATAGATCCAATAAGCGTAATCGCATTTCTTTCACCTTAGCCGATATGGTACCCTGCAATTGAGCGACAGAAACGCGATGTGCAGCTTCTGACTTCGAACGGATAATATCTGCAACGGCTTCGGCCTGAGCTAGATCTATTCGTCCATTAAGGAATGCTCTTTGTGTAAATTCGCCAGGTCTTGCATTCCGCGCTCCTGAGCAGAGGAGTGATTCAAGAATTTTACTCGTTACGAATATGCCCCCGTGACAGCTTACTTCGACAGTATCTTTACCCGTATAAGAATGCGGTTCGCGGAAAACCGTCACAACAACTTCGTCAACTACATTCTCTTTGGAATCGACGAACGATCCGAAGTGCGCCGTGTGAGTTGCAGCCGATGCAAGTACCCGTCTACCCCTAAAATTCTTATCGACCAGCGACATTGCACCCGTTCCGCTTACGCGAACTACTGAGATGCCACCTTCACCGATTGGTGTGGCGATTGCAGCAATAACGTCGTCGTGGGGAGTGAGCATGGATTGAAAATAGATTAAATAAATGTATTAAACTTCGCACTGAAAAACAATGCAACAAAAAACCCCACCATTTTCTGGTGGGGCTTCTTTAGATTGACCGATGGAATGGAGCGCTATCGCTTCATGTTGGGAAGATTTTTAGTTAATCTGTTAAATATTCCTCCGGCTCGTTTCTTCTCTTCTACTTTCTTCAGTGGTTCATTCTTGTGTGACTTATTCATCCACGATTGTTGACCGATCGTGAGAATATTAAAGATGAAGTAATATAGGTTGAGCCCTGAAGGAAAACTGTTGAATAACAATGTCATCAAGATTGGCATCATCCAGACCATTGCTTTTTGGCGTGGATCTTTCACAGACATCTTCTGCTGTATAAACATGGTAATGCCCATTAAGAGCGCAAGCCCGCTGATCTGATCTACACCAAAAATCGGAAGCCGAAATGGCAGTGTGAACGCGACATCTGGTGACGAGAGATCGTGTATCCAACCCACGAACGATGCTTGCCGCAGCTCAATCGTTGAACTGAAGACTGCCCAGAGCGCATAGAGTATGGGCATTTGTAAGACTAACGGTAGACATCCGCCTGCCGGATTTACCCCGTACTCCTTGTAAAGCCGCATCACTTGCTGATTCATCTTCTGGGGATCATTCTTGAACTTCTCTCGGATTTCTTCCATCACAGGCTGGAGCGCTTGCATCTTTCGCATCGACACCATACTGCTTTTTGTAAGTGGATAAAGTACAATTTTAATGATGAGTGCAAAAATGATCAATACAATGCCATAGTTGGCGATAAAGAGGTGGAGGAACTTGAAGAGTGGAATAATCACATACTCTGAAATTGGACGAATGATCCACGCAGCACCGAGGCTCATAATCCGCTCAAGCTCAACGTTATATTGTTTTACGATATCAAAATCTAGCGGACCAATATATACTGTATAACGACCGGTTTCGATGGATTGTCCCGTGAATGGCATTTTGAGTGCAAGGCTATAGTTTTCTTTCGCACCGTTGTCCGGCATGTTTAGCCTGCGTCCTTCGATATATGCGCCTTGGCTTTCTTTCTCACGTGGAATGATCGCAACAGCAAAGTATTTGTTCCTCGTTGCAACCCATGAGACACGACCAGAGAGACTCTGCTTGGGAACATCGTTGAAATTCGCAGCGTCGAGTTCCGTCAATTCACCGCCTGCAAAGGTGTACGCTTTTGCAGAATTCGATTCGTTGATTGAATTGTGTTCCAAGTAACGAAGACCATTCTCCCACGTAACCTGATACTCGTAATTTGAGATCACGTCCTGCATTCCTTCAAATCGATATTCGGCATCGAACGAGTAGCCGCTACCATGAAAGGTAAGGCTCTTGACGATGCGCCGCTTCTCGTCGATTCGTAATATAAAATTCACCTTGAATGAATCCGCATCTCCAAGCGCAATCACCTCATCATTGCTACGATCAACTTCAAACGTAAATTGTTTTGTGTTGATGAGTTTACCGTCACTCGTCAGAAAAACGAGATTGAATTCCTTGGCGGTATCACCATTAATCAGGTTCACTGGATACTGATTCCACGTCTTGTATTTCTTCAGGACCCATGAATGGAGTGAGCCTCCCTTTGTAGAAAGTTCTGCCTGATAGAGAGGGGTCTCGATCGTGAACATCTTGGGTTGAGAAACAGAGAGTTGAGAAAAGTATTTACCGAGTGTGTCTGACGCGACAGATATTTTATCTGTCGGCCGCGATGATACATCATAATTCGAGGTATCTGTCCGATGTTGTTTTGCAGCAGTTGTATCGGCTACGGTGGACGGCTTGGGTGGTGTTGGAGCATTCATCCACATCCATAGCATCAAGACCAAACCAATGAGAACAAAACCAATAACAGTAGAGCGATCCATGAAAATCTCAAAATGTTGTTGAGTGGGTAATCATACCTGAGGAGTTAAGGAACAGGATCATAACCTCCCGGGTGTAGCGGATGACAATGGAGAATTCTTTTCAGCAAGAGAACCGTGCCTCTAAGCGCACCATGACGACGAACTGCGTCAAGACCGTATGATGAGCACGATGGAATGAATCGACATGTATTGCCAGGAAGGATCGGAGACACGATGCCTTGATAACACCGAATGATGAATATGAGAACGTTTTTCATAAATCAGGCATCATGGTGACAATGTCTCCGAGAACTTTCTTCATATCACGTTCAATCTCTCGAAATGTCGGTAGTTCTGAGGAGTGGCTGGCCCGCATTGTGTACAAGAAAACGAGCGCGAGTCGTGCTGGAAAATGCTCAATCGCCGGAGAGAGGATGCTCTTGTTAAGACGGTAGGATTCTCGCAGTAATCGCTTTAATGTATTACGATCAACGGCGCGCTTCACTGTACGCGACACGGCAAAACCGACCGTACACGATACACCTTCAGATCCGGAAAGAGGCGCGTTCGGCACAAACAAGCAGCGAAGGTACCTACCTTCAATTTTCTTTCCACGCTGAAAGACGAGATCAAAGTTCTTCTTCCCTCGTAGAATCTCCGACTTGGTCAGAGTGTGTCGCACACGGCATCGGTGGACAACGTCTCTCTGATTAACGTTCGTCACTCACCGTTAGTTTCCGTCGGCCCTTTGCACGGCGGCTGGAAAGTACTTTACGACCATTCTTGGACTTCATGCGCTCACGGAACCCGTGCTTATTCTTTCGCTTCCTGTTACTCGGCTGAAATGTACGCTTCATTTATGAGACCTCATGCCTATGTTACCATTAACGTTGAAACAGCTATAATGAAAAGAGGATTGTCACGCACAATCCTCTTCTTGTTATCACAAGACTTACGGTGAAAGTGAAATTAATATACACAATTCACTACCGAAATACAAACCTTGCGCACATGAGTAACTTTTCACTTGTCATAGTATATAGAAGTTCGTATAATAACAAAGAGTGGGTATTCATGAAGGGAGGTAGATAAGATGTGGATAGTTTTCCCCGGTCTGTATTCCATAGATGTTTGGCTTGTTTTGGCCTGTTACCTCTTTAAGTAAAATGTGAATAACTCTCTAGATAGTTCTTGTATCTATGTCGCGACTTTATCATGGTATAGTCTCTATCGTGGTGTTTGTTCAATTACTAATTATATCGGGTAGTTGCTATTGTTAACATGTTTGTTGGCAAGTTGTTAATAGTGGTTCGTAATGCTTGTAACCCCTTCTCTTTTTAATACTTAGAAAAATATGGACAGCACACCTCCACATTCAGAGGGCCTTGGAATCCTTAGCTCTTTAAGTCCTCAAATTACAGACATTCATATAATCTGGCGAGAATGCATGGCGGCGATTCGTACACGAGTCAACAGCCAGAGTTTCAAGACATGGTTCGAGCCTATTGTTCCGCTTCACTTGCAGGGTAATGAATTTTGTATACAAGTGCCGAGTCAGTTCTTTCATGAGTGGCTGGAGGAACATTATTACTCACTCATTGTCGAAATCCTAACGCAAATTCTTAGAAAGGAATGCGCACTCTCGTGTCAGATACTCTCGGAAGAGAAAGAGAATTTCCCGATTGCAACCGAGGTTGCACTGACAAGCCCTGTGGTTCGCTTGCCTATCAATCCTTTAGAACCAAGCATGGCCATGCCTATCTCCCTTGATCGTCCGGCGATTAAACCGCAAGGATCGGCTTCCATTACTCCAACCTTGAATCCGCGATACACATTCGAGAACTACATCAAGGGCGAGAGTAACCAGTTCGCGCGGGCAGCAGCTTTGGCCGTTGCAAATAATCCAGGAGGTACGTCGTTTAATCCTCTTGTCATTTATGGGGGCGTCGGTCTTGGAAAAACTCATCTCGTTCATGCAATCGGCAACCACCTGATCCAAACCGATAAAACAAAGCGTGTACTGTATACGTCCAGCGAAAAGTTCACTGTTGATTTCGTTGAAGCAATCCAAAAGGACCGTATATCAGATTTCTCTAACTTCTATCGCAGTGTGGACCTTCTCATTGTAGACGATATTCAGTTCTTTGCCGGCAAGGAGAAAACTCAAGATATTTTCTTTCACACCTTTAACACCTTGCATCACTTCGGCAGACAGATTGTTCTTTCATCCGATCGGCCGCCTAAAGAGCTGAAAGGTGTAAACGAGCGTCTGGTTTCGCGCTTTCAGTGGGGCTTAACAGCAGATATACAACCTCCTGACCTTGAGACACGCATTGCTATCCTCCGGAAGAAGAGCGGGGATGATGGAATAGATCTCTCTCATGACGTTGTTGAGTTTATCGCAACGAATGTAACATCGAACATCCGCGAACTTGAGGGATGTCTCATTAGTCTGTTGGCGCGCGCTTCTTTGGAAACCAGACCTATCAACTTAGATCTCGCCAAAGAAGTTGTTCGGTCTATCATGGGAGAAGTACGCGCACATGTCACGATCGAAGAGATTCAGCGTGTCGTGTGCGAGCAGCTTAAGATACCGGAGGATCTCCTGCGTGCCAAAACACGCAAACAAGAGATCGTCAATGCACGTCAGATTTCAATGTATCTCGCAAAGGAACTGACTAATTCTTCCCTCAAAACAATCGGACTTCACTTCGGCGGCCGAGACCACAGCACTGTTATCCACGCCTATCAAACTGTTGAGGATAGTATGAATGTAGATTCGAAACAACGCGCTCTTGTACTACAACTTCGATCTAAGATCGAGCTTTCTTTACGCTAGTACTATCTGTGTGTATGTAAATATCCTATTACTGTCCGACTGTTCTTTCTTAAATATAGTTACGTTCAAAAATCTGTTTATATCCTGTGATTACTTGTTAAGAGAGTGTGTGTAGGGTTGAACAACTGTTATATAAACACTACCAGTTGTTAGTAGCAGTTTATAAATAGAGGAGTAATACCCTTTCGTAGTCACATGACAAGAGTCGGTTTTTTCCGGTTTTCAGCTTAAAATATTCTCTTCGCAGGTGTTATAAACATATCAACAGTAATTATAATAATACATCATTGTTTTTTACATATAACTTATTGATAATTATATAGGTTATACAAATAAACATATTGGAAGTCTCATAAGATTTCAGTACATTAGATGGCTGAAAATCTGCAAGAGTCCACTATTCTAAAGGAAATTCTAATGAAATTTTTAACCCACAGTAGTGAATTACAAAAAGTTTTAGCTAATGTAGGATCGGTTATTCCAGCAAAATCGACACTTCCTATACTCGAGAATTTCCTGTTCGAGATTTCAAGAGACAAGTTAACCATTACAGCGACAGACCTCGATACATCGATGTCAGTGACAATGCCGGTAAAAAACACACAAGATGGAAAAATAGCAGTACCGGCAAAGAGATTGTCTGAAACAGTTAGGTCTCTTCCGAACACAGAGATAGAGTTTTTAGCCGACGTCGAGAGTAACAAAATTCTCATGAAGACGACAAACGGTGAGTATAAGCTCACCGGAGAAACAAGCGATACTTATCCTTCAATTCCAACATTCAAGGGCACTAACGAGTTGAGAATGGATAACGAGGCTCTGCGCCGCCTGATTACAAAAACATCCTTTGCAGTAAGCACGGACGAACTTCGACCCGCGATGACGGGGATTCTTTTCCAAATCAAAAAAAAAGAGATACGCGCAGTTGCAACAGACGGTCATAGGCTTGTACGGATTACCAAGTCAGACTTCGCCAGCGGTATAGAACAAGACGTCATAGTACCAGCCAAGGCACTGAATATTGTAGCGAAGTCGGTCATGGAGGGGGAAAGTATTTTTTCATTCAACGAAAATAACGCGATGCTCTCATTTAATAATACCGCGTTAATATCTCGCATGATAGAAGAAAAGTACCCGAACTATGAAAGCGTTATTCCACTTGATAACGAGAAGAAGCTGACGGTAGATAAAAACCAATTGCTCGCATCGGTACGCCGGACGTCACTATATGCCAGCTCGACAAATCATCAGGTACGTTTTTCGCTCAAGAAAGGCTCTCTCACAGTGTCTGCAGAAGATATAGACTTTGGAAGCGAAGCACGAGAGACGCTCACGTGCGAGTACTCGTCTGAACCAATGGAGATCGGATTCAATTCGACATACATTGTCGACATCCTTTCGCATCTTGATACGGATGAAGTCACATTTGCCCTTAGTTTGCCCACGCGCGCATGTACCGTTCAACCATCTGAGCAACGCAACGGAGAGAGTCTTTTGATGCTCGTTATGCCTGTGCGGCTCAACAGCTAACGGCTCGGGAGTAAATGCGGGTAACGTCGCTCAGACTGCGGAATTTTCGAAATCATACAGACTCACACTTCGAGTTCGGTGAAGGAACAAATGTTCTCCTTGGAGATAACGGTCACGGGAAGACAAACGTTATCGAAGCCATTTCGTATCTCTGCCTGACGAAAAGTTTTTATACGAGAGCCGATTCGCTTGCAGTGATGTTCGGCCAGGATGTCTTCGAAATCGACGGGGTCCTGATTGCGGACCAAGGACATGTTTATCGTATTCGAATTGCCTACCAACAATCCACGGGCGAGAAACTCTTCTCGATTAACCAGCAGCACACCGAGCCACTCTCATGCGTGATAGGAAAATTTCCGATTGTCATTTCTTCACCGGAACATGCGCCAATTACGAGCGAAGGACCTGTGGAGCGACGCCGATTCGTCGACTTTGTCATCTCACAATCGAGCCCGATCTATTTCGAAACACTGCTTGAGTACCGGCGAGTCTTGAAGCAGCGAAACAAAATCCTGCTCGATGCAAAACTTTCAAAGCGGGACCCAGGCCCTCTTCTCCTCCCGTGGGATGAGCAACTTGTGAGGTATGGCAGCTACCTCATGATGAGGAGAGGGAAATTCATCGAAGAGTTTCAACAGTTTATTTCCTCTGCCTATCACCAACTGGTCGGACGCGAAGAAGAGCCTACGATCGAATATCTGCCCGTCAGTCGAATTGATGAAACTCGGAGCGAAGAGGGATTTCAAACGCTTCTACAAACGCAGCTTCGGGCAAAAGGCGTTGAAGAGAAGCGGACCGGCAGCACGCTTGTAGGTCCACATCGGGATGAATTCTTGTTGAAGATCAATGGCCGGGAACTGCGCAAGTTTGCCTCGCAAGGCCAACACAAAACGTTCCTCGTAGCATTGAAAATTGGAGAGTTCTTCTACCTGAAAGACCGTTGCCAGGAGACACCGATCATGCTGCTCGACGATATCTTCAGCGAGCTTGATGAGCACAGGGCGAAGCGCCTTCTGAGCCTTGTCGGGGAGCTGAGCCAAACGTTTATTACGTCGACAAACCCTCACTACTTCGACGACACAATGGCATTCGAGGACCGGAACAAAATTTTTCATATCCAGGAAGGCAACAGCGTTGCACAGAACACTTTCGCAGCATAAAGAATCGGAACCGAAACGGATCGATGCTGTAATCATCGATGTCCTCAAAGACCTGGGCTTGCAATCGAAAGTCAGGCAGTACCAGGTTCTGGATGCATGGGCGGACATCGTTGGCGAGCAGATCGCGAAGGTGACGCAAGCAGAACGCATGAGCGATGGCAAGCTCTTCGTGAGCGTCAGTCGCTCGACATGGCGTAACGAACTTATCTATCTGAAACGCGAGCTTATTGCCCGCATTAATAAAACGATGCAGAACGATATCGTGAAGGATATTATTTTCCGTTAACACAAACGAGGATACATGTCTAAAGTTGTAGAGAAGGAAAAGAAACACTCAACAGATACGATGCAGAAGTCTGAGCATGGCGGTAGCAGAAAACCGAAGATCAACGGTGAGTATACTGCCGACCACATTACCGTCTTAAAAGGTCTGGAGCCGGTTCGCCAGCGTCCGGCAATGTATATCGGCGACGTCTCGGCGCGTGGACTTCACCACCTGGTGTATGAAGTTGTCGATAACTCGATCGATGAAGCGCTTGCAGGTTATGCACACAATATCGCAGTGAGCATCAATAAAGACGGAACGATCACAGTCACGGACGACGGGCGTGGTATTCCCACCGACATCCATCCGGACGAAAAGCGCTCAGCCCTTGAAGTCGTCATGACGGTACTGCATGCCGGAGGCAAGTTCGACAAGAACACGTATAAAGTCTCCGGCGGCCTGCACGGCGTCGGTGTCTCTGTCGTCAACGCACTCTCGGAATGGCTGGAAGTGGAAGTCTCCCGCGATGGGAAGCTCTGGTACCAAAAATATCTCCGCGGTAAACCCCAGGGTACAGTGAAGATCATCGGCAAGAGTGATCCTAAGAAAACGGGAACAAAGGTCTCTTTCCTTCCAGACTCACAAATATTCAAGAACCGCATCTTCAAGTTCGAGACGCTGGCAGAACGATTACGCGAGCTTGCATTCCTCAACCCGGACGTGAAGCTTCGCATCGTCGATCTTCGTGACGGAGAAGAGCACGAAGAAGTCTTTCAATTCAAAGGTGGGCTTGTTGAATTTGTGAAGTACATCGACTCGACGCGTCCCGCAATCACGAAGAAGGCGTTCTACGCGAAAGGTTTCGGAGATGATGAAGCCGGCCGGCAGGTGGAAGCGGAAATCGCCTTTCAGTACAACGATCAATACAACGAGAACATTTTCACCTACGTCAATAATATCAACACGATCGAAGGAGGAACGCACCTCGTTGGATTACGCACCGCACTGACGCGTTCGTTGAACAGCTATGCATCGAAAAACGGACTCGTCAAAGAAAATGGAACCCAGCTCACCGGTGACGACTTCCGCGAGGGATTGACGTGCGTGCTCTCGGTGAAAGTGCCTGAGCCGCAGTTCGAAGGTCAGACGAAAACCAAACTTGGCAACAGCGAGATCAAAGGTATTGTCGAAAAAATTGTCAGCGACCAGCTCCAATCATGGCTCGAAGAAAACCCGCCCGATGCACGACGCATTATCGACAAGTGCTTACGTGCAGCAGAAGCGCGCGAGGCGGCACGCAAAGCACGCGACCTTACGCGGCGCAAGAGCGCGCTCGAATCGTCGAGCCTGCCGGGCAAGCTTGCCGATTGCTCGATCAACGATCCCGAGCACTGCGAGCTGTACATCGTCGAGGGCGACTCTGCGGGCGGATCGGCGAAGCAAGGTCGCGACCGGCGCTTCCAGGCAATTCTTCCGATCAAAGGAAAAATTCTGAACGTCGAGAAGGCGCGTATCAACAAGATCCTTGAGAATGAGGAGATTCGCTGCATCTTCACGGCGATCGGAACCGGCGCCGGCGAAGGTTTCGATCCGGCGAAACTCCGCTATGGCAAGATCATCATCATGTGCGATGCGGACGTCGATGGTTCGCACATCCGCACGCTGATCCTGACGCTCTTCTTCCGTTACATGAAAGAGTTGATCGAGCTGGGCCACGTGTACATCGCACAGCCGCCTCTCTACAAGCTGAAAAAAGGCAAGCAAGAATTCTACGCCTACGACGAAGAAGAGCGCGGCGAGATCATCAAACGCATCAAAGGCGAGAAGCCGAAGGATGGGAAGGAAAAAGAGGAGCTTGCAGAGGCTGTTGCAGCCGAGGACGACGGCGCGGTCGTGACCGCAAGCGGCATCGTCATCAGTCGGTTCAAAGGCCTGGGAGAAATGAATCCCGAGCAGCTCTGGACGACGACAATGAATCCGGAGACGCGAACGGTTCTCCAGGTCACGATCGATAATGCGGCAGATGCCGATCGCACCTTCTCGATATTGATGGGCGATGAAGTGGAGCCGCGCCGCGATTTCATCGAGAAGAACGCAAAGTACGTGAGAAATTTGGATGTGTGATAAAAAATGCCCGCGATAGGAAACACACCGTTACTAAAATTAGAACGACTGACCGAACCCGGTTGTGCCGATATCTATGTAAAATATGAAGGCGCGAATCCCACCGGCAGCATGAAAGACCGGATGGCGCTCTCCATGATCGAAGGCGCGGAACGGAGGGGCCAGCTCAAACCCGGCGGAACAGTGATGGATTACACAGGCGGAAGCACGGGAAGTTCTCTGGCGATGGTCTGTGCGACCAAAGGCTACCGTGCTTTCTTCGTATCCTCGGATGCGTTTGCAGCGGAAAAACTTCAGACCATGCGGGCATTCGGAGCTGAGCTTGAAATAACTCCGAGTGAAAACGGTTTCATCACGGCGAAGCTGATCGACTCGCTGGTGGCGAGAGCGAGAGTCTTGAGCACGCAGCCGAATATTTTTTGGACTGACCAGTTCAACAATGTCGACAACCGGAATGCCTATCATCTCATGGCACGGGAGATCATCGATGCCCTTGGAGACACCATCGATGAATTTATCATGGGCGTGGGAACCGGCGGATGTTTTTCCGGAAATGCTGAAGTGTTGAAAAAGGGAATACCAAAGATCCGGTGCATTGCCATCGAGCCGTTCCATGTGCGTTCTCTTTCGGGCGGCGACACTTCGGGGAAGCACAAATTGGAAGGGATCGGCGCAGGATTCGTGCCATCGATCTGCAGACTGGATCTGGCGGATGAAATCATTGCGGTCAAAGATGAAGACGCCTATGCAACGGCAAGAAGACTGACGCGGGTGGAAGGAATTTGGGGAGGAACCACATCCGGAGCAAACGTGTGGGCGGCAATGCAGCGGGCGAGAATTCTTGGGCCCGGAAAGAAGATCGTTACGGTTATCGTCGATTCCGGATTGAAGTACCTCAATGGAGATTTGTATAAATGAAACAATGGAACTCATCCCCGGCCATTCTCTCGGGAAGAGAAGAACGCGAAGTACGTACGGAATCTAGATATGCGATATGCGCAAGAAGAAAACACACATACTGATTCTTGATAAGGGTGATCCTGAGAAAGAGAGTAAAAGAGTGATAGACGAGCACGAACAGTATATCCCATTGTCCGACTGCAAGCACGGTTGGCTGTACAAGATCAGAAGCAGAAATCTGACCGCGGGAGTTTTTCGAGAAGATAGGAAGGGTTTTGTCGGAATTCGAGAGAAGTTTGGTTGCGAGTACCTCTTTACCGAATTTCATTGGGACACGGGTGCGCCGTTTGGAACGGTGAAACCAAATCGACGACTCGAACAATGTCCTCTCGAAAACCTGGATGAGTACTGTGAACGCGAAAGCGGAAAACCTGAAGTCAACAAACCACTCTTCGATTGGTTAATGGAAAAAGAAGGAGAGCACATCGGACCGCGAAAAATAACTAGCAAGCAACCGAGCGCGATATTTCTTTTTAGCGGGAGGCGAGACTGACCCGCGTCACGAGTATATCGAGAAGAACGGGAAGCCGCGAAGAACTTGGATGTGTAAGATGAGTGTACTGTTACGGCAGATTTTGAGATTGCCTTTTTGGAACTCATCCCCGGCCCTTCTCTTAGAAAGAGAAGGGAGCCTTTTGCGTCCCTCTTTTTGTAAGAGAGGGACTACAGGTCGATGACTCGACTCGTCGAGGTGAATTCCGACAGAGAAGAACGCAAAGTATGTGAGGAATTTGGACGTGTAATCGGAGACCGCCGACAGCAACGCTCATGGAACAGATACACGAAGTGAAAAGTGCAAAAAACAAAGCCGAGCAAGAGTCGAGGAATATGACCTCAAAAAGCAGAAAACATTTTCCGGCAATTCACATCGATGCTCTCATAAGCACGGTGCGTGGCGAAAGGGTCATCCTCGACACGGACCTCGCAGCAATCTATGGTGTTCCGACGTTCCGATTCAATGAAGCGGTCAAGCGTAATCGACACCGCTTCCCTGAAGACTTCCGATTTCAACTCACACAGGAGGAGTGGAAAACTATTCAGGCTTTAAGATCGCAAAATGCGATCTTAAACAGTGGACGCGGAAAGCACAGAAAATATTTGCCGCATGCCTTTACAGAACACGGAGCCGTTATGGCGGCGAACATTTTGAATAGTCAACGAGCCGTGCAAATGAGCATCTTTGTTGTTCGCGCTTTTATCAAGATGCGTGAAACGTTTGCTACCAACAAAGCCCTTATGGAGAAGCTGAATGAGTTGGAGAAGAAATTGACCGGACGCTTGGACACTCATGAGCGGGCAATTGTGTATGTGCTTGAAGAAATTAAGAAACTGATGCAGCCTCCAATATTGCCCGAGCCGAAGCGACGCCCGATTGGATTTGGGAAGGGAGAAGAATGAAACAACACGAGTTCATTAAGAAGAACGCAAAGTACGTGAGGAATCTGGATGTGTGAGAAAAGCTCTACCAAGAAAAGATAGGAACGAACGTCCGTGCGTTTACACTGTGGTTATATGCCATGAGCCAAATTGAATTTACTCATGTTAGCACTCAAGAGAACAACTTGAGTTAAAAAAATATGAACCAAGAAGATAAATGGGGAGATTTAGCGACAAGGATGCAAAACGAATGGCGCAACACATCCACTAGCTTATGGGCTGCATTACTCACCATCAATGGTTTTGTTATAGCGGTTTTCCCAGTGCTCGGCACAGACAATCCGAAACATAGAGAATCAAGAATTTTTCTGATAGTAGTCTTAATGGGTTTTGCATTCCCTGCCTCATTTCTTCTGATCAAAAGGTTCAAAAAACTTAGAGAATTGGTTTTCAAAACCCTCAAAATGGCAAACGAAGAACACAAGGGTAACAAGCATTCCCTCGACGATTTGCTCAATTTGCAGGATGCCCATATAAAATTCTTTGATGAAAATAGATCAAATGAAAATATTATTTTAAAATTGCTTTTAGTTGAAACAAGCATAGTTTTTTTGCTTTACATTGTTTCGTTGGTGCCGTAGATGTATGTAAGACTTAACTACAAGCGGTGAAATCTCAAGAGATCAATTTGACGGACGGGCATATAACAAGCAACACCCGAAGGAATAGACGATGCTAGTTTTCTATAACGGTAAACAGTACTCAGACTTTGAGTTCGACAAGGAAGCGGACTTCGAGAGAGAAGTTGTTACAAACGCCAAGCCATTCTTTGGTCGAGACTCTATTCTTATCGATGCCAAGAAAAAAATTGAGACAAAGGCCCTTGGAAATTCCATTCCGGATGGCTTCCTATTTGACCTCTCCGACAAGGACAATCCGGAATTCTATCTTGTGGAGGTCGAGTTAGCGAAACACGATTTCTTCAACCACATCTTCCCTCAGATCACCAAGTTTTTTGGATTCTTTAAGAACACAACCAATCAAGCTGATCTCGTTGAGAAGATCTTTGCCATCATAACCAACGATCAAGATCTGAGGAAGGAATTCAAGAAGCACCTCGGCGAGAGGGAAATATACAAGTTCCTGAAAGACACGATTGAAAATAGTCAAAACATCCTTCTTGTATTAGACGGTGAAAAGTCAGAGCTACCCGAGATAACAGAAACCTATTCTGATACTTGGGGAAAGATGGTCAAGCAACTCCAAATCAAGAAGTACACAAATGCGGGTGATGCCATTTTCACAATACACCCTGACTTTGAGAGCTTGGAGTATGTCGACGCAGAAGTGGAATCAGCAAAGGACTCCGAGAAGAAGGAGTACTCTGAAGAGTACCATTTTGACGGTGTTGCAGACATCTTGAAAAAAATATACGCCCAGCTAAAGTTCGAACTTTTTAACTCTAATCCAGCACTGATCTTCAATCCTCAAAAATACTACATCTCCATTGTTCAAGACAAGAACCTCGCCTTCTTCAAGATTCGGAAGAAGAAGATTACGCTTGTTGTAATGTTGCCCGAACCTGAAGTTAGAAAGATGATTGCTCACCATACCGTAAAGCATCTTTCTGAGCCTGTTCAGCGGTTCTACAATGGACCTTGTTGCGCCATAATGATTGAAGACGATTCAAATCTCTCGGAAGTAGAGGTCGTTCTAAAGAAATTGATCTCAAAGAATGGCACGTGATGCTGCGGTGTATAACGCACTGACTTTTTGAAATAATAAGAAAAGATAATCATATCCATGGCAACAATAAGCGAAAAAATAATTCCTGTCGATATCGAAGATGAAATGAAAGGCTCGTACATCGATTACGCGATGAGCGTGATCGTTGCGCGAGCGCTGCCCGACGTGCGCGACGGCTTGAAGCCCGTCCACCGGCGCGTTCTCTACGGCATGAACGAGCTGGGGCTTGCGGCGAACCGTTCGTACAAAAAAAGCGCGCGCATCGTTGGAGAGGTGTTGGGTAAATACCATCCGCACGGCGACACGGCGGTGTACGATACGATGGTTCGCATGGCTCAGGATTTTTCGTTGCGTTACCCGCTTGTCGATGGTCAGGGAAACTTCGGCTCGGTCGATGGCGACTCGCCCGCGGCAATGCGTTACACCGAAGTGCGGCTGTCCCGTATCGCAGAAGAAATGCTGCGCGATCTGGAGAAGAACACCGTCAACTTCGCGCCGAACTTCGACGACACATTGAAAGAGCCGACTGTTCTTCCTGCGCTCGTCCCGAACCTTTTGGTAAACGGCACAGCGGGCATTGCCGTCGGCATGACGACCAACATCCCTCCACATAATCTATCAGAAGTTATCGATGGAGTTGTGTCCATCATAGACGATCCGAAACTTGATGAAAAAAAGCTTTTAAAGATCATCAAAGCGCCCGACTTTCCAACCGCTGGAATCATCTACGGTTACGAGGGTGTGAAGAGCGCGTACACGACCGGCCGCGGAAGAATTCTGGTTCGGGCGAAGGCTTCGATAGAAACAGGCCGAGGTGATCGACAGGCAATCGTCGTAACGGAGATTCCCTACCAGGTCAACAAAGCCGGGCTGATTGAAAAGATTGCTGATCTCGTGCGCGACAAGAAGCTTGAAGACATCTCCGATATCCGCGACGAGTCTGACCGCGATGGCCTTCGCGTGGTGATCGAATTGAAGCGCGATGCGAATGCCAACGTTGTGCTGAACAATCTCTACAAGCACACGCAGATGCAGACGACGTTCGGCGTGATTATGCTGGCGCTCGTCGAAGGCAGGCCGCAGATCCTTACGCTGCGGCAGATGATCGATCACTTTATCAAACACCGGAACGAAGTTATTGTCCACCGAACGAAATTCGAGCTTGATGAAGCCGAGAAGCGCGCGCACATTCTCGAAGGTTACATCATCGCGCTTGACAATATCGACGAGATCATCAAGCTCATCAAGAAGTCAAAGGATGTTCCTGCCGCCCAGGAAGGATTGATGAAGCGCTTTAAGCTATCGGAGATTCAGGCGAAAGCAATCCTCGACATGCGCTTGCAGAAACTGACCGGGCTCGAGCGGAAGAAAGTTGAGGAGGAGTACAAAGAGACGATCAAGCTGATTGAGAGACTGCGCGCAATCCTTGCGAACAAGAAATTACAGATGCAGATCATCAAGGATGAGCTGCTCGAGCTGAAGAAAAAGTATGGCGACGAGCGCCGCACGGAAATCGTTTACAAGACATCGGAGTTCTCCATAGAGGACATGATCGCACAGGAAGACGTCGTCATCACGATGAGTCACCTGGGCTATATCAAACGCTTCCCGGTCTCCGGCTATCGCAGGCAAGCGCGCGGCGGACGCGGCGTCACGGGCGCGACGACACGCGAGGATGATTTCATCGAGAGCATGTTCATCGCCGGGACGCACGATACGATTCTCTTCTTCACGGATAAGGGAAAATGCTATTCGTTGAAAGTGCACGAGATTCCGGAGGCAGGGCGCGCATCGCGGGGCAAGCCGATCGTCAATCTCATCGCCAAGCAGCAGGACGAAGTGATCGAAGCGTTCGTGTCGGTGAAGGAATTCAACGACACGCAGTGTATCGTCATGGTGACCGAGCACGGCATGATCAAGAAAACGCCGGTCTCGGAATACGACGGAATTCGCCGCACGGGCATTCTCGCCATCGCGCTCAAGAAGGGCGACTGTGTAAAGGAAGTGAAGCTTGCCGACGGCTCGCAGGACGTCATCATCGGTACGCACAATGGTCTGGCGATTCGGTTCCACGAGAAAGAAGTTCGCCAGATGGGCCGCACGGCAGCCGGCGTCCGGGCGATCAAGCTCGGCAAAGGGGATAAGGTCGTCGGCGCAGTAACGATTAAGCGATCGAAGACGTCGATCCTTGTCGTGAGTGAACGCGGCTACGGAAAGCGGAGCGAGCTCGACGAGTACCGCGTCAGTCACCGCAGCGGCAAAGGTATCATCACCATCAAGACGACGGACAAGACCGGCAAGATGGTCAGTATCCGTGAAGTGCTTGACAACGATGACGTCGTGGTTGTGACTGCACACGGCATCGTCATCCGTCAGCCGGCGAAAACGATCCGTCTTGCGGGACGCAACACGCAGGGCGTTCGACTCATCCGGCTGGATGAAGGCGACAAGATTGCAGCCATTGCCGTCGTTCCAAGTGAAGACGAAAAAGAAAACGGCAAAGAAGGTGAAGCGCCGCCCCAGACTCCGGCTACAACAGAAGAGGCGACGACGGGTAAAGAAGAAAAGAAAGCCAAGCCAAAGACCCAGCCGACGCTCTTCGACGAGCCGACAACCGGTGGTAAAGCGAAGAAAGTGAAAGCCGTGAAGCCGCCAACGAACGGGAAGGTAAAGACGAAGGGGAGGAAGAAGTAAGATAGAGATTCACAGCAGATTAATGGATGTGTAGTGGCCGGTCACTGACCGGCACAGACAGGAACAAAGCACAACGCCTGATCATAGATCGGGCGTTGGTGTTTTATGAGATATTCTTGTTCTTTTACTTTCCTCCCATCACCTCCAGGAAACTTCCCTACTCCACCCTCGAATAATCCAACGCCGGCTGGCTGGCAGCAACTTTCCCGATCGGCAATCCGGCAACCGAGCCGATACCGACAGGCGGTATTTGCGCATTGAACTTTGTGTTGATCACCTTGATCCATTCGTTGGCGACAAGCGCCTGTCCGCGCGACAAAGGATGCGCGCCGTCGTAGCTGAAGAGACCGCCGAGAAGACAAGCATATATGTGCCAAGCGGGACTTGCGAGATCGCATAACTTCCTCGTCCATCTGTTGCGGCACCGAGCGACGTGCCTTTGACGACGACGTTCACCGAGGGCAGCCATTCACCGCTCTTTGCATCTTTCACTCTGCCGGAAATCTTTCCATACTGTTGAGAGAAAACTATAAGCGGGAGAAGCACGATGAAAGCGAGTGAACGGAGAACAAGGGAGGAGGAGTGCCGAGAGAAGAGGAGCGTGATCATGTGTACTCCTTGTGATGAATGGGTGCGTGCAGTAATGTGGCACTTAAGATAGGAAACGCAATATCGAGTTACAAATCAGAGTGAATTCTCTGCAATGCCCGTGGGCGCGAGTTCTTGAGTGAAAATTCGATACGGACAATCGTAATAAAGTTCTTGACTTTTAGTTTGAAGAATCTTATTATTCATCATCATTGGACAGGGATACGGGATGAGACTCCAACTCCGTGCTGACGCGTTCTTGTAAAAAGTTCTTATTTTTGCTTTATTGAAGCACAGAATGAACAACATTATCTTTACAAAAAAGAAAACTATGACGTAAAATTTTTCGTTGACGGGAGAGACACTGAACCAACAAATTCGAGAACCATCCGGGACAGTGATTCCGGATGAGCAATGTGCGGATACCAAAAGGACCCGCTTGCGCAAGAATATTTATTGCGCGGCGGGTTTTTGTTTTGGGAAAGGAAAGTCATATGAAGAGATCGGTTGCATTGTCATTTCTTCTGCTAATAATCGTTTCTGTTGGTTTTTCCCAGCAGCCGCAGTGGCGATGGACAAGCCGGGATACGTCCAAAGAATTTTATAAAAAGTCTCAATCAGCACGCACGTTTGCCTATACAGACACAGGATTTTCTGTCATAGGGCGCTGGGCGTGGGGACCATGCAGAGCGGTTGAGGTAGTTAATAACTATGCGCTTGTAGGTCAAGGTTCTGTTTATCAGGTGATTGATATTTCAACCCCTGCAAATCCCGTCGTAGTGTACGATACAACGCTTGACGATTGGGTAACGGATATCAAGCTCAAAGACTCTTTGTTGTTTATCCTTTTCAATCGGTCGTTAATGATTTGTCGTGCTTCATCACTGTTTCCCCTCGTTGAAATTGGGAGAGTATGGCCTGGTGCCGGCTTTTATGTTGACATGGCAATTTCCGACTCGCTCGTGTTCTTGTTGGCAGACTTTGCCGGTGTCCTTGCGATCAACATCTCCGATCCTGCCCATCCATATTTTAGCCGACAATACGGCCTCGTGGATGAATTTACATCTTCGATTGCCTCCAAAGGAAATTACGTATACTACGGGCCACTGGGACCTGGTCTGCCGCTTTTCATTCTCGAGTATCTTCCTGATTCGGCTTTTCGCGAGAATCGACTGTACATTGGGGGGAACGCCTTATCGACGTATATCTCTGACACACTACTCTTTGTTGGAAACACTTTTGGCAAGCTGCTGATCTATAGCATCACCGATCCATGGACTCCCCGGTTCATCGATTCAATTAATCTCGGCACACCCGTATGGAGAATCACGGGAAAAGGAAACAATGTTTACTGCAGCACAGAAGATTCGGGGATGGTTGTTCTCAATATTGGCGGATCATTACATCCGATTGTTGTAGCAAACAGTCGTCAAGGTTTTCCCTTCGGTTATATTTACGGCTCTCCACAAAAACTCGTACATTCAGATTCGTTACTTGTTTTGTCAAGCTACCCGGGGCTTGCTCTCTATTCTATTCAACAATCTGATAGCATCGACCAGCGATCTTTATTTCCCACCGGAGGCGAACCGAATGATATTGTATTCAAAGGCAACATTGGCGTTGCCGCTTGCGGTCCGGCAGGGCTTTGGAGTGTTGATTTTTCTGATCCGAGACATCCGCGGGCAATTGCTAACTTGTCCACCAACTTAGCATACGCCGCACATATTGCATTGACTGGAAATATTGTTGCCTATCTCGCAGGAGGGATGTTAGGTTTTGCCAATATAAATGACACCGGGGCAATATCGTTCTTGTCATCCTTTAGCGTGGGAGGCGTCTCGATAGCAGCTCAAGATTCTTTAGTATTTGTTGGAGCGATAGGTTCTATTGTAACTTACGATGTAGCAGATCCTTCACATCCTCGACTACTAAGCACGTGGGTAACCGGGGCTGCGAGTGGCATAGACGTACAGGGTTCGTATCTTTATGTCGGGGATACGCGTGATAACGCATTTAAGATTTTAGACGTATCGGATCCCTCTTCGCCGCGTGAAATAGATAGTCTTCCCATTTTTACTTTTGCAGTCCTTGGACAAGATAGTTTCGCTTATCTTGCCACAGATACTGGTTTGGCAATAGTGAATGTTTCAAATCCTTATTCATCTTTTGTCGTCGGTTCTACAAAAACATCTGGTGGAAGATCCAGAGTTCGTCTTGCGAAAGCTGGGCATTATATTTACATGGTGTATGATGCATGTTACGTCGTGGATGTTACTGATCTTTCGCATCCTACTGAGGTAGCAACTCTTTTTCCATACTCGGGACCTGAAGGGATAGCAGCAAGAGCTGATACAGTGTATGTCGTTAATCCATACGATGGTGTCTGGATAGTAAAAAACAATCTCGTCACATCAGTACATGATAACCCCTTTTCAAGACCAACAGCGTATGCGCTGTTTCCCAATTATCCCAATCCGTTCAACGCTGAAACGCAAATCGAATATGAAATTCCTCGTAACGAGTACCTCAGTATCAAAGTCTATGATGTCTTTGGAAGGGAGGTAACAATTCTGGTAAATGGAGGCCAACAAGCAGGGCATTATCGCACGCAATGGAACGCGGTTGGATTTGCGAGCGGAGTTTATTTCTGTCAATTAAAAACAAGAAATTATACCGTTACCCGAAAGATGTTACTTATACGATGAAATAAAATGTATCGAGAACGATCTCCGCCTAAGCGATAGGTACGAACGAAGGAAAGCCCCCAAGGCTTCTCCCCTCAATAAATCTCCAGCAAGAGACGATATCGAAGGATAGAATATCCTTTGAGGGCTTCTGTTTTCTTAAACTAATAATTTTTAGCCAACCAACAAAATTTCAGGTACTGCCTGAATTTGATTCAGAATGTCCTTCGACTTCGCTCAGGACGACGCGTCGTGGTGAGCGGAGTCGAACCACATCACCGAAAATAAGGCACTACCTGAAATATCCGTTCATTGCATCTCAGGCGCGTTCTTCGTACATTCGAACTACTTTTCCCAACCTGCGTCCCGATGAAAACTCTCATTCTTGATGGAAATTCTCTAACGATTGAAGCCGTCTACCAAGCGGCGCTATCGCCATCAGAAGTGGCGTATAGCCGGGAAGCGAAGAAGCGCATCAACGCTTCACGCCGCGTCGTTGAAGAGTGGATCCGGCGTGACGAAACGATCTATGGTGTGACAACAGGCTTCGGGGAATTCAGCAACGTCAAGATCGGCAAGGAGCATCTCGCACAGCTCCAGGAGAACCTGATCGTAAGTCACTCTGCGGGTACCGGCGAGCCGCTGCCGCCTGAGATCGTTCGTGCAATGACGATCCTACGACTCAACGCCCTCGCCAAAGGTTATTCCGGGATAAGACTCGAAACAATGGAATTTTTTCGGGAGGTATTCAACCGCGGCATTATGCCTGTCATTCCATCCAAAGGCAGTGTTGGATCGAGCGGCGACCTCGCGCCACTGGCGCATCTTGTCCTCCCACTTCTTGGCAAAGGAAAGGTGTGGTACGAAGAAGCAGTCATGGACTCGGCGCTTGCACTGAAGAAAACCGGCCTCAAGCCATGGACGTTGACAGCGAAGGAAGGACTCGCGCTTGTCAATGGCACGCAGATGATGACTGCCTACGCAGTGCTTTCCGTCTATGAGGCAATGCAGCTCTGCAAAAGCGCCGACATTGCTGCCGCAATGAGCGTCGAAGCATTGAAAGGAAGCGATACAGCTTTCGATGCGAGGATTCACACCGTGCGGCCACACAAAGGACAACGCGAGTGTGCGGCAAACCTGCGGAAGCTCATGTACGGAAGTGAAATCCGTGAATCGCATCGGTTCGGTGATCATCGCGTGCAGGATGCGTACTCGATCAGGTGTATTCCGCAGGTGCACGGCGCATCGCGCGATACTGTCCGATACGTCTATGATGTCGTTACAACGGAGATCAATTCGGCAACGGATAATCCACTCATCTTCCCCGAGGATGCTGTGCACCTTGAGGGAGGAAACTTCCATGGCCAACCGATTGCACTTGCGCTCGACTTCCTTGCGATCGCGCTTGCTGAGCTTGCCAACATTTCCGAACGCCGGATCGAACGAACGGTGAACGGAAGCTTGAGCGGCCTGCCGAGATTTCTCACCGTGAATGGCGGATTGAATTCCGGCATGATGCTCGCACAGTACACCGCAGCATCACTCGTCTCCGAAAATAAAGTACTCGCACATCCTGCCAGCGTCGATTCGATTCCAACATCCGCAAATCAGGAAGACCATAACAGCATGGGATCCATCAGTGCGCAGAAGTTATGGCAAGTGCTGCGAAACGTGCAGACGGTGATTGCCATTGAGATGATGGTTGCTGCACAAGGGATTGATTTCTCTCGGATTCATCCTGAAACACGCTCTCGCATGAGAGCGGGAAAGGGTGTCCAGGCTGCTTACGGTGCAGTCCGCAAACATATCTCGCATCTGAAGGAAGATCGCGTGCTTGCAGAGGATATTGCCACAGTGCTGCAACTCCTTAAAAGCGGCGCGGCGATTACGGCAGTCGAGAAGGCTGTTGGCAAGCTCAAATGACGTCGACCGGAAAAGATTCGAATAACTCATGACAAACTACGAATGACGAGCAGCATGAAACTGACAGAAAAATTCATCCGCACGCTTCCCAAAGCACTCCTCCACGACCATCTCGACGGCGGAGTTCGCCCACAAACGGTGATTGAGCTTGCCAAAGATATCGGCTACAAGAAACTGCCGACGACAGACTCGGTCGAGCTTCACGAATGGTTCCAGCGCGGCGCGAAGCGCGGAAGCCTTCCGCTCTACCTTGAAGGATTTGCACACACCACGGCAGTCATGCAGACAGAAGAAGCCTTGGAACGCGTTGCCTACGAGATGATGGAAGATATGCACAACGATAACGTCGTCTATGTCGAGACGCGCTTTTCACCGATCTTCCACACGGAGAAGGGACTTCATTGGGAAGAAATTGTCAGCGCTGTCCTGAGAGGATTGGAGCATGGAAAAAACGACTTCGACGTCGAGTATGGTCTGATCATCTGCGCGATGCGGAACATGACTCTCTCACAGGAAATGGCGGAACTTGCCATTGACTTCCGCGAGCGAGGCGTCGTCGGCTTCGACCTTGCGGGAGAAGAGGGTGGTTATCCGCCAAAGAAACACGTGGATGCCTTTCACTACATCCAACGAGAGAACTTCAATATTACGATACATGCAGGCGAAGCCTTCGGCAAAGAATCCATCTGGCAGGCGATCCAGTGGTGCGGCGCCCACAGGATCGGGCATGCAACGCGGCTCATCGAGGATATGAAAGTCGCTGACGACGACCCAACGGAAGTCGTCAGCATGGGCTACCTCGCGCAGTACGTTCTTGACAAACGTATTCCACTAGAGATGTGTTTAACCAGCAACGTGGACACCGGTGCTGTGAAGAGTATCGAAGAACATCCATTTCGCATTTACTATCGTTATAAGTTCCGCGTCACACTCAACACCGACGACCGCTTGATGAGCAACACGACCATGACGAAGGAGTTAAAACTTGCCCATGACGCTTTTGGTCTCACGGTCGATGAGATAGAGAAGTTAACGATCAATGCCATGAAGAGTGCATTCATCCCGTATAAAAAACGGATCGAGTTGATCTACAACGTTATCAAACCTGGATACCAGGTGGCAAGGCATGAAAAACGGCCGACGACAAGCAGGAAAAAAGGAAGAAACACATAGTCCGGAATGGCTTCCGGTCGGCATGGTGAACAACGATATTCTTACGAGCATGCACTTCCACGTTACGCTCGCAGTTCTTGTCGCCATGCTCGTAATGGGAGTGAGCGGGTGTTCACCATCGAAGCCGGAGGGGACTGGGCGAGCCGTGCCGCCACCATCCCCCGAACCGGAGCCTTCGCCGACGAAAACGTACGCCTACCGCGCCATCACCGACAACTGCAATTGCACTGAGTATTCGGTTGCCGATGCGAAGAATAACATTGAGTACCGGTTCCGCGCCACGTACAAGATGGATACCGGCATTATCACGAGCATAGAAATTGAAGTGCACAATAATAATGATGACACGCTCCACCTTGATCATGGAACGGCGAAAGTCTCATCGCGCAACGTCGCCTACCAATACAATGATCGGTTCGTTCCATTACCGGATCTCACCATCCTGCCAAAAAAGTCTGACACCGTAAAGTTGACCGGCAAAGAACGCACTGATACAAACGACTGGCACAAAATTGCCGGGGAACAGCTCACGATCACGATTCGCGGGCTGAGACTCGGAGAAAGTGAAGTGAAATCGCAGTCGGTAACATTTGTGCCGGAGAATCCGATGATACAGCAGCGGTAAGAAAGTAGAAATAAAAAATCCCGCCATAAAGTGCGGGATTGAAAATTTCGATAGACTTTTTTAACGCTTTATAGAATGGCAATCCTCTGTTTCGCCTTCTTCACGAACGGACTTGCCGGGAATTTCTTCACCAACGTCTCATACTCTTCCTTCGCCTTCTTCTTATCTCCCATCGCGTAGTAGGCATTGGCAGTCATGATCTGTGCATCGTCTTTCTTTTCCGACCTTTCGTATGAGAAAACGTGCGCGAAGTGTTCGATCGCATCTTTGTAGTTCTTCTGAGCGAACGCACATTCGCCAAGCCAGTAGTAGCAATTGTCTTCCATGCCGTCCGGCGCTCCGGCATCGATGATACCTTGAAGTACGCTTGCCGCATCGGCGTATTGCTTCGCGCGGAATGCTTCTATTGCGCGGCCGTACGATTCGCGAGGATTGGTAATCGGCTGGATTTCCCGACGCTTCTCGGCAACTGCCTCAGGTTTCTTTTCAAGTGGTGGAGCGACGGGCTGTTTTGTCTTGAGATCGTTCAGCTGCATTTCAAGATCGGCGACACGCGCGGCGAGTGCACGCTTGTCTTGCTCTGTTCTTGTTGCCACACCACGGAGCGAATCGTTCTCGCTCCGAAGCGTCGTCAAATCTTTTTGCATTGCTTCGGTGGCACTCGGTTGCGCAGGGGCAGGAGGAATCTTGTGTAGCTCCTCAGAGCTTGAACATCCCATGAGTAGCATTCCTGAAACAGCAGCAAGCGCAAGGATTGTGTTCCGTAGTATCATAGTTCTTCTCAATACGTATGACGTATGTTCGATAGACAAAAATCGCGTGCCTAATTTAGACAAATCGTTACCGAAAATCAAGGGTGCGGCCCGTCTCAAGCGTCAGGGCGATGTGTGTATATCTTGTTATTCTGTACCGAAATGAGTATATTTTTTTCATGCAGAAAAGGAATTCAACATGATGAGACAAACGATTTCGACGGCGATGTACAGTACCATCGTAGCGCTGATGCTGTTCGGCTGCTCAAGCTCACAGAAGTCCACGACGGACGAGACATCGCAGGAGAACCGTGAACTTTCCTTGAAACACTTCCTCGAAGGTTCCTTACACGATCAGAAGAACGAGTACGCCCAGGCCATTCTCGACTATCAGGAGGCACTCCGGTACAAAAAAGACCCAGCCATCTTTCATGCCATTGCGAAAGACTATGCCATTCTCGGGAAGAACGAACGTGCCATTGAGGCGGGTCGTGAGGCGGTAAAGCTGGAGCCCGCCAATCGCATCTACCGGGAGACTCTGGCTGAAATTTATGTGAATGCGATGAATCTGGAGGAAGCAATCGGCGAGTACGAGGCGATTGTAAGAATGGACTCGTCGTACCAGCAAGCATGGCTTACGCTTGCACGGCTCGAGCAGATCAAAAATCCCCAACAGGCATTAGTTCTTTACCAGAAATATATCGATCACTTCGGTCCGGATGCGGACGCATTCTTGCAAATAGCACAAATCTACGGCTCGATGGGCAAACTCGACAAAGCAGCCGAGTCGCTCACAAGAATGCTTGCGCTCGATCCCGGGAATTTCGAAATCAAGAAAGCGCTCGGCGATACATATCTTCACGCCGATAGCATTGATGCCGCATTGAAAATCTACAACGACCTTGTCGAGCTTCACCCCGAGCACTTTGAGCTGCGCGCCGCAATTGCGCACGCGTACCTGGTCAAACAAGATTATGATCACGCTGCGGAGCAATTTGACATTGTTCTCCGCAGGGATACCCTCTCGGTCGAAGACCAGCTTCGGTTCGGCCAGGTGTTCGTCTCTTTTATCCAGAAAGATTCTGCCGTTGCACCCTACGCATTGAAGCTGTTCGAGAAAGTGCAGGGCAACTATCCATCCGATTGGCGACCGTACTGGTTTCTGGGTGCCATCCACAACATCCTGCACGACGATTCATCCGCCTTCCCGAACTTCCTCAAGGTCAAAGAGCTTGCCAGCTGGAATCCCGACGGGTGGATGGGCATCGCCGGCATGTACTACGACAAGAACCAGTTCGATAGCACGATCAACGTTCTTATGGAAGCGAAGAAGTTCGTGCCGGATGAATTTCGCGTACACTTCCTCCTTGGCGTTGCATATCAGAGGAAGCGAGACCTCGTCAATGCCGCATCATCGCTCGAGAAAGCACTGCAGCTTAACGTGAAGAGTCTTGAAGCGATGACTGTTCTTGCGCTTGTGTATGACGAGTTGAAACGGAAAGACGATTCCGACACTCTTTATGAGCGTGCCTTACTACAGGATCCTCACAACCATTTGGTTTTGAATAATTACAGCTATAGCCTTGCTGAGCGGGGGCTCCAGCTTGAGCGCGCACTCCGTATGGCGAAGGAAGCAATTGAGCAGCAGCCGAATAACCAATCGTATCTCGATACCTACGGGTGGGTGAATTTCCAGCTGGGCAAGTTTGAAGAGGGGGAGAAGTACATTCACAAGGCAGTCGATCTCGGCAGCGCAAGCGCGGTGATCTTCGAGCACCTTGGCGATATTCATTATAAACTCTTGCACAAAGACAAGGCGATAGAGTACTGGCAAAAGGCGCTTGATCTCGATTCGTCGAACGCAGCGCTGAAGGAAAAGATCCAACGGGGAAGCTTGTGAGTCGATGGTGGTGGAGTGCGCTGTCGGCGCTCATCGTCATGCTTATTGCTGTTGAAGGCTGTGCGCCTGCGAAGAAACTTGTGCGACACGAACGAACGCTCTCCGCGGACAAGGTGTTGATGCTGGTACGGGAACGGAACGAGAAAGTAACAACGCTGAAGGGCGATGGATCGATAACGATTGAAAGCCCGGAAGGATCGAACAACGGCTCATTCGATGCGATGCTGAAAAAACCTGATTCGCTGTGCGTGGAGCTGAATGGACCATTTGGGATTCACGTTGGCTCGCTCTTTTTGTCGCGCGAACAGTTCATCTTCTACAACCGGTTTGAGAATACGGCGGTGGTTGGAAAACCGGACGGCAAGACGCTACGCTCGATGTTCAAACTGAAAATGCAGTTCGATGAGGTGATCGATGCCTTCACGGGAGAATTTCCAACCGTTTCCAAGAGCGATTCACTTGAACGCTTTTCGGTCAACGATGAAGGGTTCTACGTTTTGATATATCACACGGCCGACGGAAAGAAGGAGTACCGAATCGATGGAGATGCATTTATCGTGACAAGTTACCGCGTGTTCGATCGGGAGGGAAAGGCCGTCGTCAACGCATCGGCGGGGAATGTCGACGAAGGTGACGCGATTCCCGTGCCGCGATTCTTGCGCATCATTTTTCCGCGTGAGCACCGAAGCGTAACGATCGCCTACGACGATGTCGCCGTGAATGAGGCCGTCGAGTGCAGTTTTAGCATTCCGAAACAGGCGGAGATCATCCAACAGTGATGAGACGCCCCCCCGCTCTTGTTCTTACGCTTATTCTCCTTGCGTTCGGAGCAACTATCGTCCGACCACAGCAAGACGAGCTGAAGAGAAAACGCTCGCAGCTTGAAAAACTTCGTACTGAGATCAACAAGTATGAGGAGCGCATTAAGGAGAGAGAGAAGAAAGAACATGCGACCCTCGATCTTCTCGATACGTATGACCGTCAGGCAACGCTTCTGCGGAAACTCATCGGCAAACTCCATGACGAAGAGCAATCTATTGAGAAAGACATTAATGAGACGAGAAATACCATCGATGAGCTGAATAGCCAGGCCTCCTTTCTCAAGCGTCATTATGCTCAATACGTCACTGCTGCGTACAAGTTTGGTCGCACGTACGACCTTGAACTTCTGCTCGCATCAAAGTCGTTCAACCAGATGCTCGTCCGCGCAGAGTACCTCAAGCGATTCTCCGAGCAACGAAAGCGGGATCTCGACAAGCTTGACACGCGGAAAAGCCAGATGGAACAAGAGAGCGAAAAACTTCAGTCACAACTGATGCAACAACGCAAATTGATTGATGAAAAAGCGAAGGAAGAATCGAGGCTTGCCGCACAGGCAAAAAAGCGCAAACGGATGCTGACGGATATCCGGAAGGACAAGAAGAATTATCAGCGTGAGATGACGCGCAAGCTTTCGGCCGCAAAAGAAATGGAGCAGCTCATTGCCAGGCTCGTCGATCAAGATCGCGCCCGGCGAGAGCGTGAAGCAAAGGAAAAGACCGGGAAATCTGCCGATCATGAAAAGATGGCAGCTACCGGCACTGGCTTTGAAAGCAGGCGCGGGCGGCTTCGCTGGCCGGTTGCCGGAGGAAGAATTGTCGCTCGCTTTGGTGCCCAAGAGCACCCGGTTCTCCACACGGTCACACAAAATCCCGGTATAGACATTTCGGTTCCGGTCGGGACATCAGTCATGAGCATTGCCGATGGCGAAGTTTCTGCAATCTGGTGGCTCCCGTCGTTTGGCAATCTTGTGATCGTCAATCATAAGAATGGCTACCGCAGCGTGTATGCCCATCTCTCCGATATTACGGTGAGCGAAGGAGAGCCTGTCGGTGAAGGTGGACAGGTAGGCCGAAGCGGTGAAGCGCTTTCGGGCGCAAGGCTTCACTTTGAAATCTGGAAAGACCGCGAGAAACAGGATCCCGAACAATGGCTTTCGCCGCGAGGCGTTGCACAGCACTGAGGAGTACGAACACCGATGAAATGGAAGCTTCACCGAAATCCTTTCCTTCTTGGTACTGGAATGACAATCCTTGTACTGGCGCTTCTGGCAATTTTTCCAAAAGCCTTTCGCGCATTTGACCGGAGCGTTCTCAATGTCGAGTACTCTATCCGTGGTGAATCAAAGATCGATTCTTCGATTGTCGTTCTGTATTTTGGCAACGACGACATCACATCGTTAGGAGGGCTTCCGCTCAGGCGAAACTATTACGCCCTCCTCATCGAAGCGCTCCACGAGCTCAGAGCGAGAACGGTTGGAATCGATATCGCCTTTGTGGAGCCCGATATCCACGGCGACGAGTACGACGATCTGCTCGCGTCTGTCATAAAACAGTCGGGAAATGTCGTGCTGGGAGGATACTTTCATTCCATAAGCGATGGAAGAACCGACACCTCGTATGCATTGGGGGATGACACGATACCCGAACGTTTCACGCTGGAAACATGTGGGTCATTTGAGATGCGGACGAAGCTGCGGACAGGGAGGCAGCCGATACTCCCGATTCCCAAATTACTGGATGCCGCTGCCGGTTTCGGCCATACGATCCTTTCGGAAGAAGCAAACATTCCTATCGCCCTTCGCACCAGCACGGGGCGCTTCGTTCCTGCGTTTGCATATGCAATACTCATCAATGCATGCTCTTCTTCCAACGTGGATTCCTTCTCCCGAAACGAGAACCCGGCAAAAACCCTCCCTCCAATCCCGGGGGCACCCAACGGCGATGTGGCAATCAATTATACCGGAGGTACCGGTTCACTAAACATTCTTCACGCCGGTGAATTCTTGAATGCATATGCAGCGTGGAAAACAAGGGGTACGCCATCATTGCCCATTGAAACAATGAAAGGAAAGATTATTCTCGTTGGCATCGTTGCAGAGGGGAGGAGCACCTTCGTCAATACACCATTCGAGCTGCAGTTTCCATCGATTGGCGTCCATGCCATGTTTCTCCACAACGCGTTGCATCAGAATTTTCTTCGTATTGCTCCACCGTGGCTTGAGTACGCCATGGTTCTGGTGGTCGGGATTCTCTCTGTTGCAGCAAATATCTTTATGCGCGAATTGCGCGCATTACTTGCGACGCTTCTTCTTCTCATTGCTTTGATGGCGGTGTCACTCATCCTCTTCTCAGCAAAGTCGTATGATCTGTCAGTGACGGCACCGTGCATTACAGTTTTGTTGGTTTTTATTGGAACCACGGCCTACAGCCATGTAGCTATTCGCAGAGACGTACGTGCCCTTCTCCAGGAGAAGGAAACAATCTCGACACATCTGCGGGACAAGGAACGCATACTCTCGTCGCTGGAGGAAAGAGTCAGTGCGCTGCAGCAGGAAACAATCGAGAGCGCAACGCTCCGCGACGAAATCCAAAAGTATGAAATGGAAATTACTCAACTCAGAGCACAGGCGACGGACCTGCATCCATTCTCCACATTGGAGGAAAATCAGCGGCAGGAATTCCACGGCATTGTATATAGTGCCGCGGGTCCGATGCCAGGGATTATTGACTTCATCGAGAAGATTGCCGACAGCGATGCGACGGTGCTCGTTCTCGGAGAAAGTGGAGTGGGAAAAGAGCTTGTTGCACGCGCTCTTCACCAGCGTTCGCGCCGCCGTGATAAGCCGTTTGTTGCCGTAAATTGCGGCGCATTGACAGAGACACTTCTCGAGAGTGAACTCTTTGGACATGAACGGGGTGCTTTTACCGGCGCAATCAAGGAAAAGCCCGGTCGGTTTGAGCTCGCTGCCGACGGGACAATCTTCCTCGATGAGATTGCGGAAACAAGCGAAGCGTTCCAGATTCGATTGTTACGCGTACTTCAAGATAAAACATTCGAACGTGTGGGTGGTACCGAGATAAAGCGCAGCAGCGCCAGAGTGATTGCCGCGACGAACCGCGACATTAAACGCGCTGTCGCCGAGAAGGCATTCAGAGAAGACCTCTTTTACCGATTGAACGTTCTTGCCGTTCCATTGCCGCCTTTGCGGGAGCGGCAGGCGGACATTCCACTGTTGATAGAATATTTCATGAACAAGGAGCAGGAAGGAATAACCTGTAGTGCGAATGTTATGGATGTCTTGCGGCGCTATAGCTGGAGAGGAAACGTTCGCGAACTGCAGAGTACGATCATGCGCGCCGTGCTTCTTGCTCGGGCTGAAGGACGGACAATGATTCGCGTCAAAGATTTACCCGAGGAGATCGCTTCATCGGTCAAGCCCATACGTGATTTCGAGGAGCAGATCATATGCTCGCTTCGCGAGAAGCAATTCTCCCGGAGTGCAATCTCCGACACTGCCGATGAACTCGGGGGACTCAATCGCGGCACCGTCGCCGAGTACTTCCGAGGTTATTGCTTCAAAATCTTTGTGGAAAGTAAACTGAATATTAACGCTGCTGTCGAGCGAATAGCAGAAACTCCCGATACGACGGTGCAAGAGAGAGTGGCCAAGAAATTGATCGAGTATCTTCGGAATGCAGTCGAGTTTATTGATGCGTCCAGCCCGCTCGAGCAGGTGCTGACAACATCGCGCCCCAAGTTCAAAAACCTTCCCCGGCGGTATCACTCATACCTCGAGCAGATCGTCACGTCATCATACCACCACGAATACTCTCTCGACGTACAACAAACGCCATCCCAAGGCTGACGACTGCTGGGAGCGCGCCATTCCCGCAGTTTTCTCAACAAATTCCCGCACTTCGCATTAGACTCAAACGGACACTATTGTTGGTTTCGAGCAATAGTGTACACAACAACCAACTGGCACAGAAGTTGACTCATTACAAATGGTGGTACGCGAGTTACAGTGGAAGAGAGGTTGGTAATGTACGCACGGTATGATTTCGTGTGAGGATTTAATCTCACGTGCGATGCCAAGTATCTTATGAGTAAATGAACATATACGATGTCCCGCTGCTCTATAGCAGTATCCATAAATCACGTGCGGGCGTGTGGGAAAGAGTAGCGGGGCAATCGTATATGTCGGGCGTTCATAGCGCCCCACATAAACAATAATAATAAGGATATTTGTATGGTTCGCATTCAGTCACTCGTCGTTCTCCTTGCTATCGGGATGACGATCGTATTTCTTGGTTGTACCAAGGATAATCCGGTTAATACCCCGGGTCAGATGAATGATGAACAGGCACTCACGCAACAGGTCACATCAGTAGACTCTGTTGCAGAATTCTCGTCATCCGATGAAGCAACCATTGACGATAATGGCTTGAGAGATCCTGATTACGAAGGACTGGCAAAAGAAGCGAGCATAGACATAGGTTCAATCCGTTCGGTTGCGGGTGATTCTATTTATCCCGTCAGGTGGGGTAGGCACATTAAATGGGATCAGGTTGTACGCGATTACAACGTCGTGATGCTTGGCGACACCGGGGCACTCGTTACGATAGTGAAGACCATGCCCGGAGAATTTTGGGTCGGTTTGGGCTATCGTGGACGCGACACTGTTGTTATTGATACCATCATCCGAAAGCCGTTTACCGAAATCGTGACCCGCAAAGTTCAGTTCAAGCGCATCGCTCGCACAGACGATCCACGAAGAAATTGGGTTCCTGTTGCCATTACACTTGTCCAGGGGAAGACTCAGGGAACAGCCGGCTTCTCGATCTCATCGTTGAGCATTTTCGTTCAGCACATAGATGGACCATTACCCGTCCAGTCCGACATTACCGATCCGTTGAATACGTGGTTCCAACTTGGTTGGCGCCATGGGACAATTCCAATCTTCGATGTCGGCGATTCGGTGAAGGTCCGTGTGACGATCATGAGCGGTGACGATTCGAACGAAGTGGTAGTTCTCCGACACGGAATTGCTGGAACCAGCCTGCTTCGCGGTCGAACGCGCATGCGTTTAGTCTCAGTGTCGGGCAGCGCAGGTAATTATACCCGTGTGTACGAACGAACTTTCCGTGCCGCGCTACCCTGGAGGAGTATCTTTGCTGCCAGGCTCAACGCGGTAGTTGACGTGATATCGCGAAGCTCAATTTATGTCGATACAGCGCCGTTCGTGAATGAATTTTGGGGCATGCCGTATATCGTTGCCTACTAACAGCGATTGTTTGCACGATGACTCCTCGCCTGCAAGGATTCAACTCCTATTGTGAAGTGATGGATGTGAAGAGAGCTAGGGACGCAGGCGGGGAGTCGTATTTTTCCTGGCGAGAGATTGATTGTGAGCAGAAATCTTGTAGATTACCCTTATACACTGTTCATAAGATACGGTGAAAGCTTTCTACACATATGGTATTCTCGCGCTCCTTATCCTGTTTCTTGCCGGATGCGAGAAGAATGGACCGGTCGAATTAACAGAAGATGGAGGTAGTCGGTCAACGGATTTGAATGTTGAAAATGCTGCCATCGTCAAAGAGCCAATCGATCCTTATGCGCAAGATTCAACCGGATTCTTCATTACCGCTGCATCCGGATTCGATGGGCGATTAACAATAGCGGGTATCGTGTATGACGGTCCCGAATCGCATCGAGAAGCCTCGCTTGCACGCGCCATTCTTGTTGATAAATCATCTCCCATTACCATCAATAATAACAGTGATACCCTCGGGTATCGCACCTTCGACCTCGGTGCGGTTACGATCGATGATATCCCATTGCAAAGTTACGCCGAGAGATTGATCGACCCAAGAATCTCTATTGATACGATCGGTTTTCGCTACGTGCTCATGAACAGAGATGGTGTTGGTGGACGCGGCTTCCAATATAGCGGCAATCACGCATATCAGTGGTCGATCTCAGGTTCTCCCAGTATTCCGTCTTTTGCCGCAACGATTACTTCCCCTTCCGCAATCCACGTTACGACGCCGACGACGCACGATGTTCTTTCGCCCGGGCGAAGCCTCATAGTGCGATGGATAGGCGGCGGACAAAAAGTGAGCATCATTATCAGCAGCGCCGACGCTTCGCAGCGCCCATTGCTGCAGTTGGAAGTGAAACACAACAATGGCGGTGTTGTCATTCCTAAGAGAATCTTACAGCTTCTTCCGACGGCGCAGTCGCGATTCTTGTTTACGTTTACGTCGGAGAGCCGACAAACTCTCCTCATCGATGGCTACAACGGCACGATTTGTACGCGCGCGATCACCAGTCATACTCTTCTTCTCAATGTCCGTCGGTAACTGATAATACGGTATGCTTCATTTGCCTCCTACCCGCATATGGATGGCACTGCTTCTGATAGGATCTACAATGATTCTTTCCACCACATTGTCGCGTGCACAGCACCTGAGCTCTGCTCGTGGTATGGCGCTTGGCGCCTACACGGCTTCCGTTGCCGATGTGAGCGCACTCGACTGGAACCCGGCAGGACTTGTGTCTCTGCGCGATTGGGAGGTAAGCACAACGTCGTTTGTTTTACCCAGAGGCACAGGCCATTCAGCGACATTTCAACTTGCCAGCATCGGGAAACGGTTCTCTGTTGATCATGCCGCGGCATTTCGACTTTCGCCGGGAACCGAGCTTGAATTCATTGTTCCAACAACATTCATCATTCAGGATTCGGGCGCGGAGCTCAAGACGGAATTCGATAAGAAGATCACGTATAGTGAACGTTACGCGCTTGGCTATGCACTGAGACTTAACGATCGTGTCTCACTCGGCGTCAGCGCACATTACATCGCGGAAGAAGTGAACGATACACGCTATGAACTGGATACCAATTCCATTGTCCATTCGACGATTCTGAATTATGCCGGGTCCGCATGGTCGCTGGACTGGGGAATTCAATGGGTGCCCGATGAATCATGGAAGATTGGCATTGTAGCAAAGAACCTCTTCTACATCACGGAGAATCCGATAGCCGAAGAAGTCAGGCAATACAACATGAACCCGCCAAAGCTGATGCGTATCGGCGCAAGTTTTGGGGGAGTAAGGAATGCGACGTTAAGTGTTGACGGCGATACAGAACAACGTTATCGATTCGGCTTTGAATTGAATCCACTTGACGCGCTTTCTCTACAAGCCGGCCTGTACTTGGACGGTTCTTCAGGTGCGACTGCGAATGCCCTCTCGTTCGGTATCGGCACGCAGTACCAGAACGTGCAGATTGCTCTCGGTTACCTTGCGTTCCTTACGCAGACGAATCGTCGGGGGGAAGCCGACATCTTAGAATTCCAGCGTTCACCAATCAACGACATCGAGTATAATCGGTTCACGAGCGATCGCGTCTCGCTGACTGCGTGTGTGCACATCGGTCGAACACGCGAATCGCTCGCTCGGATTGAGTACGTTGAGATGTTGAGCGAGGTCTTTCCCGTGTCGAAAAATGTGTATGCTTTTCGACCGATCGGGAAAGCCCGCGTGCGAAACACCTCGCCGCATCCGATAGATGCGAAAGTAAGTTTCTATGCGGATCATATCATGGACGTGCCGACAGAGAGCAAGCCGTATACAATTCTCCCCGGTGAAGTGAAGGAGATACCATTCTTTGCCGTCTTCAATACTGCCCTGCACGCTGTTCGCTCGCTCATTGTGGAAGAAGGAAATGTTTTTGTGAATGCAGCGCCGCACCAGGATTATGACGATCGCTATCAAGCACGCCTTTTGGTGCGCGGTAAGAATGATTGGAATGGCGACGTTACACAATTGAAATACTTCGTTACACCGGAAGATCCTGACATCGTGAAGTTTACTCGCACTGTTCTTTCTTCCACAAAGTCACTCCTCGACACCGTCCCCGGCCCGCTGCAAGATTTTTGGAAAGCCAAGATACTGTTCGATGAATTCACCAGCCGGACGGTCTACGTTAGCGATCCCAAGGCAAGCGCCGATTACGTGCAATATCCTGCCGAAACTCTAACACTGCACGGCGGTGATTGCGACGACATGAGCGTTTGCTTTACATCCCTGCTCACGAGTATCGGTATACCGGCGGCTTTTGTAGATGTCGTGCCGCCCGATCATCCTGAAGATTCACACGTCTATCTCTTGTTCGATACGGGCATCAATCCCGCGCGCGCGCAACTTGTAAGCGATAATCCCAAGCGCTACATTATTCGTCAGAACAGTAAAGGGGCAGAGTCAGTATGGATACCGGTGGAGACAACGGCGCTCAAGCAAGGGTTTGCAGAAGCTTGGTCGATAGGAGCACAAGAGTATTTTTCTGATGTTGAGCTGAAACTCGGCCTTGTGAAAGGCTGGGTTCACGTCATCGATTTTGAAACGATATTCTAACTTACGAAGGGAAGTATCATGAAAAACGTACGTACATATCTTTTCTTTTGCCTCCTCCTCTCCGCCATAGTCGCACGTGCCGACATCAAGATTGTGAACGCTAAAGGCGACGTTGCAGTTCGGCATAATGTGCAGGAAGAGTGGACAACGCTATCTAAAGGGGATATTGTACATGCGGAAGACGCCGTTAAAACCGGAAACAAGTCATCCATCGTACTCCTCGTAGACGGAGCGAAAAAGATTGTCGTGCCTGCACTCGTAGTGCTGGATTTATCAGACATTCGTTCGCTGACTCAGGAAGAGCTCTTGCTCAAGCTCGCGATGGAGGACATGCGTGCCATTCCACAAGACACAAAGCATGAAAACGACTTGAATATTCCACGAACGACGACCATTCATGGCGCTTCCCGCGAAGCATATAATGAAGCACGAGCTGTTGATCCTGCGCTCAGCACTCTGCAGCTCAACGGCATTAAAGTACTCTACAACAATAGCTTCTATGCGACTTGCGTGCTGCGCGCAAAACAAATTTTTCGACGCAATCCGTCACTCGTTGGAAGAATCGATGACCGGATGATGGTTGCAAGCGGACTTGAAAAGATGAACCTCCGCAGTGAAGCGCTGGACGAATATCGTTCGATCCAAAAGGAAAAACTAACGCCGAACCAGAAAGTTGTAGTCGGCTCAAAGATTAAGCAATTGCAGAAAAAAATGTAAAGAGAGTAATCCTATCGTCCGACCAGAAGTCGTTCAGCAAGCGCTTTCGGTAAGCCGGCCCTACGGATTTTGTCAGCAGCCTTCTTCACATCGTACTCACAGCGGATATTGCGATAGGTCCAGCCATCGGTGTCAAAAATGCCGAAGCTCAATCGCCAGTCGTTATCGCGCGGCTGCCCAATGCTTCCCACATTCACGATGAACTTCTTTCCGTGCTCCACTTCCCTTGTCCAGATATCCTCGCAAAAAACTCCCGGTACATGTGAGTGCCCGACGAAACAAAGAGGCTCTTGAAAATATGAAAAGTTGAATTGCGCATCGGCAGGCGAGAGAACATAGTGCCATTCTTCTGGTTCATAGGGTGAAGCGTGGACAAAGAAAATCCCATCGAGATCGAACGTGAAGGGAAGCTGCCCGATAAATATTTTCTTTTCAGCAGTGAGCGCGCCGTGGGTCCACTCTGCAGCAATTCGTGCGTACGGGTTGAAGTATTCTGTTTTTTCAAGATGGATTGCCGCTTCGTCGTGATTCCCCAAGAGGACGTGGTTCGTCGTTGATTGGATGACGTCGATGCATTCGTTCGGGCTTGCGCCGTAACCGACAATGTCTCCCAGACAGACAATTTTATCTGCCTGTTCCTCCCGAATCACGTGAAGAGCAGTCTCCAGCGCTTCGAGGTTTCCATGAATGTCTGAAATGATTGCGATCCGCATGAGAGGAAGATAATGTAGGAAAATAATTGAGGGATTGCAATACTCGTGTTCGAGCGCTGCCCGTTTCAATTGACGAACGGGGACGGTCCCCCTATGTTTTTTGTTGCTTCTTTTTTGCGGCGGGAAAGAGAATATTATTCAAGATCAAGCGGTAGCCGGGCGAGTTCTTGTGCAGCTTCAGATCCGTGGGAGGATCTCCTACTTGGTGTTGATAATCTTCAGGATCGTGACCGCCATAAAAAGTAAATGTGCCGCGTCCCAGGTTGCCGTGGATGTAGCGAACTTCTTCCGTACCTTCCTTTTCTGCTAAAATGGTCATGGTCTTCTTGATCAAGCTCTTCTTGAAGTTGGTCGTCTGACCTAAAAAGCCACGGATAATATTCGCGTGGTTCTGTGTAAGCATCGTCGGTACAGGATCGTATTTGGCCGAGAACTCGAAGAGTGTGAAGTAGTCTGTTTCGGGATCGAGTGTGGCAACCATGTCGCTTGGCGGTATGTCGATGTCGGAATATTCGTAGCGCAAGGGGTTCATCTCGAGTGTGAAGTTTTCAAATGCCAGACACTGTGAAAAGTCAAGCTTCTTCTGCGCACCGGGGTCGGGCGGATCGCCATCGTACATGACGTCGCAGATATCCGTATTCTCGGAGGCGAGCGCAATATCGTATGTGTCGGTGGCGGAACACATGGCGAACATGAAGCCACCGGAGGCGATATACTCTTTGATCTTGTGGGCAACGACCCGTTTCAGTTCCGATACTTTCTTGAAGCCCAATTCCTTCGCTTTCTTCTCATACATTACTTGCTGCTCGATGTACCAGGGGGCCGTGCCGTACGTTGCATAAAACTTCCCATACTGACCGGTGAAGTCTTCATGATGCAGATGAATCCAATCATACTTCAGGAGCTTGTCCTGCATGACTTCATCATCCCATACCTTGTCATAGGGAATCTCCGCGTACTCCATCGCGAGCGTGACCGCATCATCCCACGGCAGGAAATTGGGAGGAACATATACCGCGATCTTCGGCGCCTTCTCCAGGCGGACTGCGTCCATGTTTGTGTTCTCCGCCCCTACTTCGGAGTAAATCTGAGCAGCTTCGGCTCCACTGATCTCCTCGAACGTTACGCCGCGCACCCGGCACTCGGTCGCAAGAAGCGCAACACCATCAAGCATGAACGAGCCTCCCCGGTAGTTCAGCAGCCAATCGACTTCGATATTCTTTGTGAGCGCCCAGTATGCAATGCCGTAGGCTTTCAGGTGATCGGCTTGTTTCAAATCCATTGGGATGAGAATCTTCTGGGCGTAGAGCGCAGAGCAGAGAGAAAAAAGCAGCGAGCCTAGAACAATGAGGGCCAGGTCGCGGACATATCGAACAATATCGCCTGTCTTTCTTTTCGAATCCGCAATCATATATTATCTCCCCTCAGCTCACGAATTCTCTTTCGTGCCTCGCTGACATAAATCGAGTTCGGGTATTGTTCCAGCAATTTCTGGTACGTAGCGATTGCCTTCGGCGAATCTCTCAGCCCGCGTTCGTACACATTCGCCAGCTTCATCAGCGTGCGGTCAAGCGAAATACTTTCCGGGAAATCTTTCAGCAAGCGCTCATAGGTTCCGATTGCATCGGGATAACGCGTCATGTGAGTCAACAAGTCGCCGATGTTGATGAGAGCTTCATCCATAAGGTCTGACTTTGGATAGTTCTGGACAATGGATTCGAAGATCGTCAGTGCCTCGGGAAGTTTTCGCTGTCGCCGCAGCAGATCTCCTTTCGCAAATTCTTTGAGAACAGCCACATCCTGCTTCAAGTTATCCTGGATGAAAATTTGCAAGCTAAGAGCGTCGTTTGTGGCGTCGGAAATCGCATTGCCGGCAAGCGACTTGAGCTTCTCAAGAGCGTCTTTAAAGTTTGCCTGGAAATAGAGAATCTCGGCCAGGTGCAGCGCTGCCTGCTCTTGCAGCGGGTTTGTCAAGAGACCGTGGCCTGCTACAGCCTGGTACTCTGCCTGCGCCTTGTCGAGTGCCCCAATGGCAAGGTAGACGTCTCCAAGGCGGAGCGTTCCTTCCATGTATATCTGAGCAAACATGGGGTATCGTTTGGTAAGCGCCTCAAAGGTCGAGCGTGCGCCATCGAGGTCAAAGAATTTTTCTTGCTTGATGATGCCTGTGCGAAAAAGCGCCCGTGCGGCAAGCTCGGTTTTCGGGAATTCCGTCACGACTCGATCATATGCGGCGATAGCTCCGGTATACAACGGGCGCGGATCAGCTTCCGTGCGTTCTTTGGGAGGAAACGGATTTGTTGAGCCGAACAGTTTCAGCGTATCGCTTTCATCGTCTGATGCTTCGAGAGACTGGGCATAGCCGAATTTCGTTTCGGCAAGTCGATCGAACGATGAGTAGCGGGCAACGATATCCTGAAAGGCGCGCGATGAAACAGTGTAGGCGCGTTCATGAAGTGCGCGCTGAGCAAAATTATAAATCTCGTGTCCTCCAGCCTTCGTATTCTCATCAATGCTGCGGTAGACGTCATATGCCCGGTCGAATTTCTTCCCTTCCATATACACCCAGGCGAGGAGATACTGGAATGGAAGATTGTTTGACTCTGACTGAACGCCCTCTTCAATGATCTTGGTCGCTGCCGCGAGACCCTCCTGCTTGCCCGTATACATGCCGATGCGTGATTGCACGTAGCCAAGTTGAGCCGGGTTTTGGCGAACGTAGCTCATGTACTCTTTTGTCGCCTCGGGATATTTTAAGGTGATGGAGTAGAGATACGCAATATCGACGGTGAAAAGCGTTGGATCGCTGCACGCCGCGCGTCCGCGATGGTAAATTGCGATTGCACGGTCGAAGAGCCGGCTCTGTGTCACCGACGATGCAACAAGCGTGTACGTACTTGGCTGCTTCGGGCTAAGAGCGATGGCGCGCTCCCACGTCTCCGCCGCTTTTTGTTCATCCGATTTTAAGTAATGCATCGCGCCAAGCTGTGCGATCATATTGACATCGTTCGGTGAGAAGCGGATGATCTTCTCAAGGAGAGCGATGGCGTCATCGTAGCGTTTAAGCTGCAGATACGTTCGGCGTAAAGCGTCCCCGACAAGATAATTCGTCGAGTCCTGTTTGTAGAGTTCCTGGTAAAGTTTCAGCGCCGCCTCGAAATCGCCCGTGCGCTCGTAGCTCTGGGCAAGGCGGAGCCGCACATCAATGGCCCCACGTTTTGGCGGCTGCGCCGTCGCAGTGAAGGGTGAACAGACAGTGAGACAGGAAACAAGGAACAGAAGAGTTGCGCGTAGCGCGTGTTTACGAAGCATATTCCACATAAATCATGATTACTCAAACCTCAATCAATATAAACAAAAAAAACTTCTTGGATGCAACTTCCTGTCTTGCTATACTTACTGGAAGCTTCAGGCTTCCCGGAACGAACTCCATGAATTGCATTTTTCCGCTCAACTTTGTTTATTATACAGGTTGTTCCGCATCTATGTAATTCTACTGCTTGAGATTGCTCGACACACAGCCCCATCTCACGGCAGCCATTCGCGGGGACAGTTCACGGTATTCACAACTCGTTATGAAAGGAGGAATAAACCGCTATGCAGTTATACGCAAATCCCGAAGTGCTCGTTTCAACCGACTGGGTCGATCAACACAGGGCCGATCCGGGCGTCGTCATTGCCGAAGTCGACGTTGACACCAATGCATACAACGAGGGACACGTCCCGGGCGCAATTGGTTGGAATTGGCAAACGCAACTTTGCGATGTCGTTCGCCGCGATATCATCAGCAAAGAAGATCTCGAAAAGCTCCTCAGCCTGGGTGGTGTTAGCAACGATACAATGATCGTGCTCTATGGCGATAACAATAACTGGTTTGCCGCGTGGGCGTTTTGGCAATTGAAAATGTACGGGCACAACAATGTCCGAATCATGAATGGCGGTCGTAAGAAGTGGCTTGCCGAAGGCCGTGGAATAACAAAGGATGCCCCACAGCGCAAAACCGAACACTATAAGATTTCCGACTTTCACAAGAATTTCCGTGCGCTTCGTCCCCAGGTCGAGGAAGCATTGCATGGAAACGGCAGTGTACTTGTCGACGTGCGCTCAAACGATGAATTCACCGGCAAGATTCTCTCACCGCCGGGCCTTCCGGAAACGTGTCAACGCGGTGGTCACATTCCCGGTGCAAAAAACATTCCGTGGGGACTTGCGTGCAACAACGACGGTACGTTCAAAAGCCAGGAGGAATTGAAGGCGCTCTACGAAGAGAAAGGAGTAACGCCCGACAAGAATGTGATTGCCTATTGCCGCATCGGCGAGCGTTCCAGTCACACGTGGTTTGTGCTGAAGTACTTGCTGGGATTCAAAAACGTGAGCAACTACGACGGCTCGTGGACCGAATGGGGAAATATGGTTGGTGCACCAGTTGAGAAAGGAGCATAACAATGTTGAAAGCAGAAGACTACCGTGTCGATCTGAAAGAAATTGATGGCCTCAAAGTCAACATCACCTCGTACCGCATCGGCTCCACATACTACTGCCATATCGATAATGTGGATCCCGGTGCTGTCATTGCGCGCTCGGAAGGAGAGTCGCATGAGGAAGTGATTCAAGCGACGATGGCAAGAGCGATGGAGCGGCTCAAACCGAAAGTGAGATAGTGGACCCATGATCTTCCAACAGTTTCGACATGAAGAAGGGGGATGCCTTTCTTACATTATCGGCTGTACGCAGCGAAATGTCTGTGCGGTGATCGATCCGCAGCTTGCGATCGAGCAGTACACGGCATTCGCCGGGTCTCACAACATGAAGATCACGCATATCTTCGAGACTCATGCACAAGCCGATCATCTTTCCGGTGCAAGAGCACTCTTCGAAAAAATTGGCGCGTCGGTCTACTATCACGAGTCAGCTCATGCATCGTTTCCCGTCAAGAAGGTGAAGGACGGCGATGAATTCATGGTCGGTAATGTCAGGCTGAAAGTGCTGCACACGCCCGGCCACACCGCTGACAGCGTCAGCCTTCTGGTAAGCGATACGACGCGAAGTAACGATCCGTGGCTTGTGCTCACGGGCGACACGCTCTTCGTCGGCGACACCGGCAGGCCCGATCTCGACGGCAGTGCGGAGAAGCTGTATGATAGCATCTTCGGAAAACTCCTGGCCCTGAGCGACAGCGTGGAAATTTACCCGACGCACTTCGCCGGCTCATCGTGCGGCAAAGCGATCAGCCCGAAGCCAAGCTCGACGATCGGCTTCGAGCGTCGATTCAATCCGGCACTGCAGGTAAAATCGAAAAAGGAATTCGTCGATTTTGTCATGGCGGATTTGCCGGTGCAGCCGCCGAGATTCCAGAAAGTCAGGCAGTATAATCTTGGCGTCATCAAGGATCCACCAATCGAAAAAACTTACAATATGAACGAACTACAGATAACGGTCGAACAATTGAAAGCGAAGCTGGATAAGGGCGAGAAACCGGTCATCGTCGACGTGCGCGAGCCGTCCGAATACAAAACGGCGAACATCGGCGCGAAGCTCATTCCACTTGGTGAAATCCCGAAGCGATACACCGAGCTTGACCCGAAGCAGGAGATCGTTGTCCACTGCCATCACGGCGGCAGAAGCCAGCGCGCGGTGGAATTTCTGTATGAAAAAGGCTTCGCGAACGTGAAGAATCTTGTAGGAGGAATAGACGCGTGGTCTCAGCGGATCGATCCGAAGGTGCCGCGGTATTAGGAATCATTCACAACGGATTAATGGATTACACGAAAGCCCATCCTAAGAAAGGATCGGGCTTTTGTGTTTTCACACGGTTTCATTTCTCCGTCGCGCTCTTCCAACCATCTACACAGACATCTGAACGTATCAAATATTTCTTCGCCTGTCAATATCGCAAAGCGTTCATTTGAATTGGCCGGAAATTTTGTTTACTTTCCGATTGTCTCCCAAATCATGAAAGAATCAAAGCCCGGTCATACCGAACTCCAACGGCTCCAGTCGAAAATCATCCGGTGCAAACGTTGCCCGCGTCTCGTTTCGTGGAGGGAAAAAGTCGCGGAGGAAAAAGTTGCCCGATACAACGACTGGGAATATTGGGGGAAACCAATCCCAAGCTTCGGCGATCCGGATGCGCGGCTGCTTCTTGTCGGGCTTGCGCCGGCGGCGCACGGCGGCAATCGAACGGGCAGAATGTTTACCGGCGACCGCAGCGGCGACTGGCTTTACCGTGCGCTCTACAAATTCGGATTCGCCAACCAGCCGCAATCAATTTCGACGGATGATGGATTACAACTTATGGATTGCTACATTACGGCAACAGCACGCTGCGCTCCGCCACAGAACAAACTCCTTCCGGAAGAAATCCGGAACTGTCGTCCGTACTTACTGAAGGAACTTCAACTCTTGAAGAATATACGTGTAATCGTCGCTCTCGGTAAAATCGGTTTCGATACAATCTTTGATTCATTTCGGACACTTGAAATAACGTCATTGCCCAGGCGACCGGCATTTGGACATGGGGGAGAATATACTCTGAACGATCGACAGACGCTCATTGCGTCATTTCACCCAAGCCAGCAGAATACATTCACCGGAAAACTGACGGAGAAGATGTTTGATGCAGTCTTCCGACGCGCACGGAAGCTGCTTGATTCGAATGACTCGTCAAAGTAAAAAGGAAAAATTCTCCCAAAGGTCGCGTCCGAAGTATCCCTTCGGGGAAGCGATGCCTTTGGCAGATTCCTTCGGAAGATGCCTTCGGCAAAAAATGAGAAAGTAAAAATGGCGGCAAAAGAATTTGAAGAAAAAGTCTTCATTATCACCGGCGCATCAAGTGGCATCGGGGAAGCGACCGCGCTTCTGGCAGTCGAGCAAGGGGCGAATGTCGCATTTGTCGCGCGACAAGAAAAGAAACTCTCCGCTCTCTGCTCTTCGCTCCCGGCAGATCATGTTGAAGTCATTCCCGCCGACATCACGAAGGAAGATGATCGGAAGCGGGTAGTCGATCGAACGCTCTCCCGCTTCGGTGGGATCGACGTGCTCGTAAACGCCGCCGGCATCATCGCTAACGGAACGATCGAGAATACCACGCTCGAGCAGTGGGACACGATGTTCGACATCAACCTCCGCTCGCTCTTCCGGCTTACACAGCTTGCGCTTCCTTCCATGATTGAGCGGAAGGGAAATATCGTGAACGTTTCAAGTGTTACCGGCATCCGGGCATTCCCGAATGTGCTTGCCTATTGTGTGAGCAAAGCAGGAGTGGATCAATTGACGCGTTGTACTTCGCTTGAGCTTGGACCGAAAGGCGTCCGCGTGAACGCCGTTAATCCGGGCGTCGTTGTGACAAATCTCCATCGCTCGAGCGGAATGCCGGAGGAGACGTATCAAAAGTTTCTCGAACACAGCAAGACAACGCACCCGATCGGTCGCGCGGGAAAGCCGGAAGAAGTGGCGGAGCTGATTCTCTTCCTTGCTTCAGACCGCGCGGGATGGATAACTGGTGCCAGCTTCTCGATCGATGGAGGAAGAGCGCAGACGTGTGCGAGATAAGAATCACTCAAATTCAGGAAATGATCGATAAAATTTGATGTAACGGTTTTGTGTTCAATAATTTCAACCATCAAAAGTTCATACTATGACCAAGCAAAATCTCAAACATCTCTCTCTTGCCACGCGTGCCATCCACGGAAAACATCATCCAGGCGTGCGCGGGCCAGTCACCACGCCGATCTACCAAACAAGCACCTATCGATTGCAGGATTCCTCCGATGCGATCCGTTACTCCAAGGGAGATCCCAACGTTCTCGTCTATACGCGATATCACAATCCAACAGTCAACGAAGCCGAAGATCGTATTGCACTCATAGAAGATGGCGAAGCGGCGGCGCTCTTCTCATCCGGCATGGCGGCGATATCGACGGCGATTTTGAGTCTCTGCAAGTCGGGAGATGAAATCGTAAGCACGCCGGCGCTCTACGGCGGTACGTACAGATTCTTTCGCGATACGCTCCCCGACTACGGCATCAACGTGAAGTATGTCGACCCGCATTCACTGGAAGACCTCCTCTATCTTATTACACCGAAGACGAAAGTCGTGTACTTCGAGACCCCAACGAATCCAACATTGACATTGGTCGATATCGAAAAGCTGGTCCGGAACACGCGTCGCGTGCAAAAAGAATTTCGAGCGCCCATCACCGTCATCATCGACAATACCTTCGCGACCATCCTCAACCAGAAACCATTCAACCTCGGCGTGGATATCATTATGGAAAGTACGACAAAGTATCTCGGAGGGCACGCCGACATTATGGGAGGCGTCATCATCGGCACAAAGCGTAACGTGAAGCGTGTGAAGAATTTGGCGAAGCATTTAGGCGGATGTATGGATCCGTTTGCCGCGTTCCTTCTTGATCGAAGCCTGAAGACGTTCGAGCTGCGTGTTGAACGCCAGAACGATAACGCGATGGCACTTGCCCGTGCACTCTCGAAGCACCCGAAGATTTCGTGCGTGCTCTACCCCGGTCTTCCCTCTCATCCACAACATAAACTTGCGAAGCGGCAGATGCGGAAGTTCGGTGCGATGGTAACCATTGAAGTAAAAGGTGGCGTCAAAGCCGCAGTGAGGGTGTGCGACCATCTTCGCGTCGCCGTGAATGCCATGTCGCTTGGCGGCGTGGAGACGCTCGTGAGTATCCCCGTCTATTCATCGCACATCAATATGACGAAGGATGAACTTGCCACACACGGTGTTACGCCTGGGATGATCCGTATCTCAGTCGGAGTGGAAGGAATCGATGATTTGATCGAAGACTTCCGGCAAGCGCTGCGGAAGCTATAGACAACCTTGCGAAGGCTATTAACCTTCGCAAGGTTCACCAAACACTCACTTCTCGATCATATAAATTTCCCGCCGTCCGTGGTCGATGAGGTCGTGGTACCCCTTCATTGACTTCTGGAAATTCTTGTCGCTCATCGATTTTCGCGACAACTCCGAATACTCCTCCAGACTTTTTGTTTCCGTCTCGGAAACAACCGTCCAGTATCGCTCCGCGGAGATGTCGGTCATGATGCGCATTGTGCCCAAGCCCATTTTCTTCGAAAGTTTCGAAAGCTGTTTGAACTTATCGACCATCGCCCGGACCTGGCCGGGTTTACAATACATGATATCTCTGATGAGATACATAAGAACATCCTTTCATGATGGTATAATTGATATGGAAATTAATTAACTCGCCGGTGTGGAGTGAAGAAATGTACGGAAATGGAAGATGAATGGCAAAATCCATAAATTTTCGGTATTGCCATAATTTCAGGTATCATGGTTCACACCATGACACAAACTCCGCAACAACCAAGGAATGTGACACGACCGCAATACAATATTCAAGTTATAACAGAACTGAATTTGCTTCCGGCAAAAAAATAGCCCGCACTGTGAAGGTGCGGGCTACGCTTTCGTTCAATCATCATGTTACTTCAATAGCATCATTTTCTTCACTGCGGTATAGGTCGTTCCGGGCTCTCCATTATCTTCACTCGTCTCGGCAACGAGTTTGTAAAAATACACGCCGGAAGAGAGGCTTCCTCCTTCAAAGTCTACCTCCTGTACACCTTCATCCAAAAGCTCACGATCGAGCAGCGTTGCAACCTCTTGCCCGAGAATATTGAAAACCTTGAGCGTGACCGTGGCATATTGAGGCAGCGTGAATTGGATCGTCGTGGTCGGGTTAAAGGGATTGGGATAGTTATCGTTAAGTGCAAATGTATAAGGTGATTCATTTTCTGTTCCGTCGCTTTCATAACTACCGGAAACGATGCCGGCAGGAAGAGCCGAACATCCGGTACCTTGAATCGTGGCAATATCGGTCTTTGCGTTCTGGCTTTCGCCGGTCAGAACCACGCAACAGCACGCTCCTTCTTCGCGAAGCGCTATATTGTAAGCGATGTCGTCTTTAACAAAATGATAGCGTCCGATTTGGTCATAAGAGACTATTCCGGAACCGCCGGTTGGATAACGGAGCGTAACGTAATCATTCTTGGAAAAATAGCTGTTCCCGGTAACGTAGACGTATCCGCGGTCGCAAACGGCAATCGAACGTCCGATATCATCATGTTTGACGCCGGCATCATAACGACTTTCCCAGACTTTTGTCAGAGAAGAATTGAGCTTAACCGTAGCGTAATCATATCGTGTCGCCGATCCGCCGTTACTCGCGCCTGTCACATAAACGTTTCTCTGCGCATCGAGGGCAATCGCATAGGCATAGTCTTTCTTGCTTTTGCCTGCATCGTAAATCTGTTTTGTCAACGAACCTGCCGGCGAATACTTGAGAACGCCATAGTCAAAACTTGTCGGAGGTCCATTATCGACCGCACCGGCAACGTACACATTTCCGTCGGGATCGAGAGCTACGGCAAATGCATAATCCTTCTTCGAGCCTTTGCTATTATCATATCGCTGCGGCCATCCCGGTGCGTTGGTTCCGTCGGGTCGGTATCGCAGGGTTATGTAGTCTGCATTTGCTCCCTTGCTTTCACCCACGACGACGATGTCACCCGTACAGTGATCAACAGCAATGGCATATCCTTTGTCGACGCCGTTTCCGGGCCCATTATATACTCTTGCAGTGCCGCTCCATGCGCTCGACCCATCGGATGTGTTGTAAGCGATCGTCACAACGTCGGGACTTGTCGTTTGCTTGCTTTCACCGGTGACGTAGACAACCGATTCATCCGGACTAAGGGCGATCGCATAACCTGCATCGCGTCCATTCGCCGGTCCTGCGTATCGACGAATACCTACGCCATCGGCTCCAACGGTGCCCCAGGTCGATGACGGTGTGCCGCTTGGATCATATTTGATCGTGATGATGTCATAGTTAGAGCCACTCACCTTGCTTTCGCCGGTGACATACACATTGCCCGCCTTATCAACGCATACTGCGTACGCTTTGTCGATGCTATTGACGGCCGGATTGTTATACTGGGGAGGGGGATTCCAGAGGAGAGTTCCGCTCGCGTCATACTTTAGCGTGAGGTAATCAAAGTTCGTGGTGCCCGTCCTGTATCCCGCGACGTAAGCATTCCCACTGGCATCGATCGCTAAAGCATGTGCCATTTTCTTCGCAACGGTGGGAATCGAAAAACCCATCTGCTCAAATGTCGGATTAACATTTTCATATCGTTGAGTCCATGATGGACAAGCGACAGACGTCGTTGAAAGCTTCGCCAGAAATCCATCACGAACATCGCCGAGGGACGGATCAAATGCGCGCGTCGTAACAGGAAAATCGCTTGATTCGGTCAACCCGCCGACGTAAATTTCATGGTTCTGATTGACAGCGACGACGCCACCTTCGAGAGTGCTGAGATCTCCCTCCGAGCCATTGCCGCCCAGGTACGAACTATAGAGCAGTTGATTGGATGCAGGTGCTATGGATGCATTGGGATTCAATTTCGCTATAAAAATGTCGCTCTCTCCTCCATTATATGTAGCATCGTAGGCATCCGTTGTTGTTGGAAAATCCGTTGCGTTCGTTGTTCCTGCAACATACACCATACCGCCCTCATCAACTGCAATCCCGCGTCCTAATGTTATTCCTGTACTCCCTCCCAAGACCGAACTATAAACAAGTTGATCGCTTGCAGGAACAATCGACGAGTTCGGAATCATTTTCACGACAAATGCACCGTCTGATGCTGGAGAATACGCTCCTGAAACTGTTGGAAAACCTCCGCCACTCTTTCCCGTTACATACGCATTCCCGCTTGCATCCACTGCTACGCCTTGAGCATATGCAGTGCCTGCCCCACCTAGAAAAGTACTATACACAAGTTGACCGGTGGCAGGAACGATGGCTGTATTGGGAATCAACTTTGTAACAAAACAATCATAAAGCCCGAAAAGCGTTTGATCAAACGCACCTCCCGTTGTTGGAAAATCTGCGCTGGATGTAAACCCGACAACGTATGCATTGCCGCTTCCGTCAACTGTGATACTAAACGAGTTATCCTCAAAGTAACCACCCAGATCTGGTCCAGTCCCGCCGAGAAAAGTGCTATAGAGAAGTTGACTTGAAGCGGGAACAATCGATGCATCCGGTCGAATCTTGGACACGAAAACATCGGTGACGCCATCGAGTGATACATCGTATGCGCCTGCGGTTGTGGGAAATGTGGAGGACTGGGTAGAGCCGGTGATAAGGATATCGCCATTTCCATCCACAGCAACGCATGTCCCATTATCTCCATTCGTTCCTCCGAGATATGTACTATATACGAGGGACGAACCGGTTGGATTGAGCTTAAGAACGAAGGCATCGTCACTGCCAGCAATTCCGGTCTGATACGCCCCCGGGGTTGTCGGAATTCCTCCGGAGCTCGAGCCAGCCACAACTGCATCGCCGTTTGCATCGACGGCTAAACCAACCGCATAAGAGCTTGCTGGTCCAATATAGGTACTATAAACAATGCACTCTCCATCTGCGCCGAACTTTGTGACGAATATATCGGTAGCGCCTACCAGGCTTTGGCTATACGCTCCAACGCGAGTGGGAAAGTCGGTCGAGGATGTCATTCCCGCAACATACACATTACCGGAGCCATCGACGGCAATCGCCCTCGCTTCATCGGAGCTCGATCCGCCAAGATATGTACTGTAAAGGAGCGGATCGATGCAAAGCGTTTTGGTACGATCATATGTGCCCACTGCAAACTGAAGCTCGTTCGAACCGACTATCTTCCACTCTCCTGCAATCTTGACCTTCTGTAGATTTCCTTCTTGCGTTTGGTAAATAACCGGATTCTTCTGTGTCAATACTCCAACGCTTGTCACAATGCTAACGCTGCCATCCTTTGCCAGGCGAAGCGCTTCATCTGCACCATCGCACCGGATTTTAATGATCTTCGGATCAGCCCCAGGACTAACTATAAAATCATACTCCAACTGCATTCCATTTCCATAGTAAACGAGGTCAATGCCCTTGTATAAATCGTGGCAGCGTATTCGTCTATACAGAGAAACGTCTGAACGCCAGCGCGATGGATCGTAACCGACAAAATAATTTGATGTCGTACCAGTCTCCTCCTCCGACGTGATCACGGGAGAGGGATTCGCTCCCACAAAGGCGACTTTCAAGCTGTGTGCGTGCATTGCCGATTCATTCCGAGGTAAAGGCGGCAACCCGCTTAACGAAACGGGTCGAGGAATTTGTTTCGTCAAGAGAATCGAAACCCCTTGCTCTGTAAAGAAGTATGTGGTAGCACCGGCTGATCGCGCGAAGTATTGTACGTTTGTCCCGGATTGTCCGATGTTCCGCTCGAAGAGCAACGGTTGCTCAAAAAGATTCTGTGCGACAGGTGTCTTTGTATTGTTTACCCCACACAGTGTTTTTGATTGCGCAAATATCAACATGGCGCCGCAGAACACAACAAATGTAGTACAGACTCTCATAGATTCTCCTATGACTGGTGAATGTATGTTGATTGACTCCTGTGTTTTCGCCACATAAAGAATCCGTGGCGTGCTGATTTTTCGTCTACGTTTAAGAACAACTCTTTATCACGAAATTATTATCGTGAGGAGAAAATGATACCTCTGTGCGAAGCGGGTGGCTAACGCAACGTGCGACAAAGAAGTGAATTATGAAAAGTCTGTACGCATCCCCCGATGCATAAGGTCTGAAGCAATCTTCCAGCGGATTGTACTCTTCTGTAGTCCCTACGAAATTAATATATCGGGATTAATAATGAATGTCAATACCGCGAATCTGAATTCTAATAAATTCACGACGAACGGTCTTCACGCGTGATAACAGGAAACTTTTGGCAATCAAGCAATCTGTCGTAACAGTGCCGGATCGATGTTTCCTCCGCTAATAACTGCACAGATCTTCTTTCCCTGCATGCGAAGAGAATTTTTCATCACCGCCGCCGGAGCAACGGCTCCGGTCGGCTCGACCACAATCTTCATCCGTTCGAAAAAGAATTTCATCATGGGAAGAATGTCATCGTCGGAAATCGTGATAACATCGTCGACATACTTCATGATGATCTCGAAGTTGAGAGGGCCGACAGAGGAGGTTCTCATGCCGTCGGCAATCGTATTCACCTTCGTCAGTTTGACGATGCGTTTCTCGCGGAAGGATTGGTATGCATCATTGGCTCCTTCCGTTTCAACGCCGATCACGCGAACGTTTGGGAAAAGATTTTTTGCCGCAACGGCGCAGCCCGAGACGAGTCCGCCGCCGCCGATGGGAACGAAAAGGTAATCGAGGTCTTTCGTGTCGTGAAAAATTTCGAGTACAACAGTTCCCTGCCCCGCGATCAGCTGCGGATCGTTGTAGGGGTGGATGAGCGTGTAGCCATACTGCCGGATAAGCTCGTCCGTTTTCTTCTCACGTTCATCGATCGTGGTGCCGCAAAAGACGACCTCGGCGCCGTAGCCTTTCGTTCCCTCGACTTTGCTTGAAACCGAATCATGCGGCATGACAATCGTTGCCTTGATACCGAAGAGTTTTGCCGCAAGCGCTACGCCCTGCGCATGATTGCCGGAAGAATGTGCGACGACTCCTGCGCGTCGTTGCGCGTCGGTGAGCGACGCAATTTTATTGTAAGCACCGCGGAACTTGAACGCACCGATCCGCTGGAAATTTTCCGCCTTGAAGTAGACCTCGTTGCCTGTTATGCTATTGAACGTCCGAGATGACAGCAGCGGCGTCTTATGAACGAGGGGCTTGAGAACGGAGTAAGCGTGTTCGATGTCGGAGAAAGAGATCATATTTTCAACACGATCTTCCCAAAAATTTTTCCAGGCGATGTCACGTGACATCGCCTCCATTGATGCGTGATGTGGGTTCATCCATCCCCATCACCCACATCCATTTCCAATCTTCGGGTTCGCTGGCCAATTCATGCTTGACGGCGTTGCCATAAATATAATTCAAATGTTTATGAAAATCCTCTTCACTGCGGATAATGTGGTCGCGGAAAGATTTTTGCCAGCGGAAACGTGGAATGCAATGAATTTCACCGTAGGTTTCAATCAATTTTTGACGAAGCCGCGGCAGGGTCTCGCGCAAATATTTCTCGTATCTCTGCAGGCGACGTGACGTCACGTCGCCTGCGGTGATGGCAGGGCGATGAAGACGATCCATGACGATATCATTTGCATTCCGGGAAAAATTCGTCTTGAGCGAGCGGACAACTTCCGAATAACAAACCTCGTGTATCGGCCGAAACAATAAATGCGCATGATCGGGCAGCACGGCGTATCCATACAGCTCGACTTCCTTGATCTCTGCCGTGAAGTAAAGATCATGGACGAATAACTCGGAAAGAATCTCGTTATGGAAATATGGGTATCGCTCGTAGGTTGCCGTTGTGACAAACACTGCGCGCCCGTCGGTGGACATGCGACGCTGAGAATCTTTGTGCCTCATTTTGCCTCCCCATAATTCTCGTCAAGAAATCTTCAACACGATCTTCCCAAAATTCCTCCGCTCCTCCATCCACAGTTGTGCATTGGCTGCCTGGGCGAGAGGAAATACACTGTCAATCACCGGACGAAGGCGCCGTCGCGCGACGTCGCCTTCAGCAGAAAAGAACTTCATCACGTCGAACATCTCGTTCTTGCTTCCCATCCACGAACCATAAATGGTTTGATGGCGGGAATAAATGTACCGGAGGTCGATGTTCGTGTTGAAATCCGTCGTTGAGCCGCACGTGACGAGTCTTCCTCCCTTTGCAACAACGGTGAGACTCTTCCGGAAGACTTCGCCGCCAATGTGTTCGAATACGATATCGACGCCACGCTTGCCTGTGATTCGTTTTACTTCCTCAGCAAAATCGTTCTCCTGATAATTGATCAGTTCATCAGCGCCAAGCGCTTTCGCTTTCACAAGTTTATCGTTCGATCCCGCGGTCGTGATTACGCGCGCTCCGAAGAGCTTTGCGATCTGAATTCCGGCGGATCCGACGCCGCTCCCGGCGCCATGAACGAGGACGATTTCTCCCGGATGCACTTTTGCCAATGTTACAAGCATGTGCCACGCAGTCAGAAATACCAATGGAATAGCCGCGGCTTCTTCAAAAGTCAAACCTTCCGGAATCGGAACAACGTTCGCGGACGGAAGCCGGACATACTCGGCATACGTTCCATCTTCCTTCGTTCCGAGGACGCGATAACTGCGGCAAAGATTATCTCGTTTGCTTAAGCATTCCGGACAATTGCCGCAAGAAATTCCCGGAGAGATGAGAACCTTGTCCCCGCGCCTGACGAGCTCAACGGTACTTCCGACTTCGGCAATAACCCCAGATCCGTCGGAGCCGGGAATGTGCGGTAAAGGAATGTTCTTCTCGCGAGCGCCACTGCGGGCAAAGACGTCGAGGTGATTGAGTGCAGCGGCTTTCAATTGAAGGAGGACGTCATTCGGTCCTATTGTCGGTGTCGGCGCTTCTTCGTAGCGAAGGATGTGTGCATCGCCGAATTCGTGGAAACGAATTGCTTTCATGGTTATCAATGCGAGATAAAAAAGCGATGTCCCGTTAGACGTCGCTTACAGCATCTGCTTGTCATTCGTTGGCGATTTCCCATCGTGCCGGCGAGCGCCACAGACCCGAGAGGATCAGTTCGCGCATGAAGATGAACTCCTTCGGAAGCTTATCGTACAACTTCGAGAAGAGTTCCTGCTGCGACAGAAGCTCGTTCTTCCACTCCTCGCTTTCGATAGCCATAAGTCGATTGAAATCTTCGCGTGAGAAATTCAAACCTTCCCAGGAGAGATCTTCATAGCGGGGCATCCACCCCAACGGGCTTTCAATCGCGTAACCGTGACCGCGTGCGCGATCAACAATCCATTTCAGGACGCGCATGTTTTCGCTGTAGCCGGGCCATAGGAATTTGCCGGTCTCATCTTTCCGGAACCAATTAACCGAAAAAATGCGCGGCGCCGCGGGGAGCTTCCGGCCAAATTGCAGCCAGTGGTTGAAGTAATCGGCCATGTGGTAGCCGCAGAATGGAAGCATTGCCATCGGATCGCGGCGCACCTTGCCGACTTCGCCAGTTGCCGCAGCCGTTGTCTCAGAGCCCATCGTGGCCGCGACGTACACACCGAAATTCCAATTCACCGACTGGTAGACCAGCGGCACTGCCGTGCTGCGCCGGCCACCGAAGATAAATGCGCTTATTGGAACGCCGTTCGGATCTTCCCATGATGGATCGATGATCGGATTCTGGTGTGCAGGTGCCGTGAAGCGTGCGTTCGGGTGCGCGGCCGCACGTCCCGTGTTGGGCGTCCATTCCTGACCGCGCCAGTCAATGAGTTTTTTGGGGATTGTGTCGGTCATTCCTTCCCACCAGACATCGCCATCGGGCGTCATGGCAACATTGGTGAAGATCGTATTTGCCCGGATACATTCCATCGCGTTGGGGTTTGTCTTGAAGGAAGTGCCGGGTGCAACGCCGAAATATCCGGCTTCCGGATTAATGGCGTATAATCGTCCGTCGGAACCTTGCTTGATCCAGGCAATGTCGTCGCCAACGGTCGTTACCTTCCATCCACTGAATGTTTTTGGCGGGATGAGCATCGCGAAATTTGTTTTTCCACAAGCGCTCGGGAAGGCGGCTGCAACGTAGGTCTTTTCGCCGTCGGGCGACTGACAGCCGAGGATGAGCATGTGCTCGGCAAGCCAACCTTCGTCTCTCGCCATTGCTGATGCGATGCGGAGTGCAAAGCACTTCTTGCCCAGAAGGGCATTTCCACCGTAACCGCTTCCGAACGACCAGATAGCACGCTCCTCGGGAAAGTGAACGATGTATTTGTAGTCTTTATTGCAGGGCCAAGGAACATCCTTCCGGCCGGGCAGAAGCGGCGCGCCCACAGTGTGGAGACATGGCACGAACTCTCCGGCATCCAGGATGTCCAGCACCTTCTTCCCCATGCGTGTCATAATTTTCATGCTCACCACGACATAGGGGGAATCGGTGAGCTGCACACCGATGTGAGAAATTGGCGAGCCCAATGGTCCCATGCTGAAGGGAATGACGTACATCGTCCGACCACGCATGCAGCCATGAAAGAGATTGGACAATGTTTGCTTCATTTCCTTCGGATGGATCCAGTTGTTGGTAGGTCCCGCATCTTCCTTACGCATGCAGCAAATGAATGTGCGGTCCTCAACACGTGCGACATCGCCGGGATCCGAACGGGCGAGGAAGCTATTGGGGCGCTTCTCCGCATTAAGCTTGATGAATGTTCCGGACGCGACTAGCTCATTGCAAATGTCCCGGTATTCTTCATCCGAGCCGTCGCACCAGTGGATGCGCCCGGGTTGACAGAGGCGCGAAACCTCCTCAACCCAACTGAGCAGTTTTCCGTTCTTGATGTAATCTGGAGATAGCATTCTGCGATGTTGTTCGATTGATATCTGGAAAGACAAATTTCTACCGACAAAAGCGATTCCAAGATAAGGAAAAATTGCGACACGAACAAAAGGGGAGGGATGAAGATAGATGGTTTGGGATATGAGCAAAGAACATTTCCTCCACAATTGCAAATTGCCATTTGGCAATTGCCAATGACCCTTAATATCCCTTCCACATTCCATATCGAACATCCACACCGGCTTCACTGTCGGGGTCTCTTGCTTCTCTCTCCCCCTTTCAGTACTTTATCAAAGTCAAAATTATCAAAGGAATTGTTTATGGCGGACCAAATCGGTACGATCGCGGCGCACGAAAAAACATTCTGGGGTCATCCGCGTGGTCTTTCGACGCTCTTCTTCACAGAGATGTGGGAGCGATTCAGCTACTACGGCATGCGGGCATTCCTCATCCTCTACATGACGGCACCAGTCGCAGCCGGTGGTCTCGGCTTCGCTGATGCGGACGCGGGCTCTATCTATGGAACGTACACAGGCAGCGTGTGGGGCGCGTCGATTCTCGGGGGACTTGTTGCCGACCGGTTTCTCGGGCAATACCGGAGTGTACTGATCGGTGGCATCATCATTGCCCTCGGTCATTTCACACTGGCATTCAAGGCGCTGCCGATGTTCTACACCGGGCTCGTTATGATCGTGATCGGCACCGGGCTGCTTAAACCCAACGTGAGCACGCTTGTTGGTTCATTGTACGAGCGAGAGGACGCTCGTCGCGACGCCGGATTCTCGATCTTCTATATGGGTATCAATCTCGGCGCACTTTTCGGTCCACTCATTGCCGGCTATCTCGCTCAGCGCGTCGATTGGCACATCGGTTTCGCTTGCGCTGGTGTTGGAATGGTACTCGGCTTGACGCAGTATGTTGTCGGAAGGAATCGTTTGCAGGCAGCAGTCGGACGGATTCAGGAATCGCAAACAAAGGTTAGCAGCACTCAAACAGCACCTACAGGAGGCGGAAGGTTTACAGCTACTGAATGGAAGCGCATGGGCGCAATTTTCATTTTCTTTTTCGTCGCGATTCTCTTCTGGGGTGCTTATGAGCAGGCGGGCTCGACACTGAATCTGTTCGCGGATCGATTCACACGTCTTGAGGTCTTCGGTTTCTCCTTCCCATCGTCCTGGTTTCAATCGGTGCAGCCGATCTTCGTTATCATGCTCGCGCCGATATTCGCATGGATGTGGGTACGACTTGGGAAGCGCGAACCGTCGGTGCCCGCGAAGCTTGCAATCGGTGTCCTGTTTATGGGCATCGCTTTTCTGGTGCTCGTACCGGCAGGCTTGTTTGCACAGAGCGCGCCTGGCGTCCGTGTCAGCCCATGGTGGTTGGTTCTTTCATACGGCATCTCGGAACTCGGCGAACTCTGTCTCTATCCCGTAGGGCTCAGCGCTGTGACTAAGCTTTCGCCAGCCCGCATCGTCGGTTTGATGATGGGTGTGTGGTTCTTATCGAACGCGTTCGGGAACAAGTTGGCAGGTTGGGCAGCAGGCTTCTTCGGTACAATGCCGCTTGATCGGCTCTTCGGCGAGGTTGCCGCCGTGCTTCTTGTAACCGCCGCACTGATGTTCCTCGTCGTGAAACCGATACGGAAGTTGATGGGTGGAGTGCATTAAATCGTTCTTCGCAACGTGCGATGCAATTTGCTGACTTCTTGCCTTCTGAAGTGCGTTGCACTTTTCAGTGTTGGTGTATTGGCAACAATTCTTATGGCACTCTACAACAAATTTGTCGCTGGACAGGAAGCGCGTCCTGTGACATAATTTTTGGGCCGGCAACTATGCCAGCGCATGGCAAACTTCCAAGAACGTTTTTCTTGACTCTATGTTCAGCTAAGCGGCGTGATGATGTCCACATCTTTCGAAGGATGCGAGCATTACCATGTGTGTAAGCTTTTTTCAGAATAGAAACATACTTCGATCTTCTATCTCCCTTCGTTCCCTGGTTTATGAGTAGTTCGGTGATCTGGCTTGTATACATTGATTTTTTGTAGGATTATGTTCATTGTGGTCTGGGTAGCTCAACTCTCTATAGGTGTCACGGGGGAAAGCACAATGCCCGGCTCGAGACGAACCGGGCATCGTTTTCGGAGGAGATATACTACAAGCACCGATGAAGAGGTAATATCTCTTTTGTTCAGATCTTTACAGAATATCCGAATGTTTACCAGCCGGCGTACGTAACTGTGGTCTTACCAGTATCATCAGACGTGCAGGTTGCCACCCACGCAGTGTTGATGGTCGACGTACCCGTAAGGGTAACCGTGGCTGTGCCGACTGTTCCGGCGGCATAGCTTCCATTATCGTCCTTCGCCATCTTGCTCGGAACGGTGTAGCCAGTATATTTACCGCCGCCGCCGCCCATCGTGGTCGGGCGAATCTTGAACTGATAGGCGTTGGCTGCAATATTGACCAGGCTTGACGTAACGCCGTCCTTGTTGGCCTGTGTGCTATGGGCACCGAACTGTGAAATACCCACGGCTATGGCGATACCGACGATGATAACGCCTAAGATGATCAGAAGCAATTGCTGTTGTCCCATTGTACTTCTCCTTTAATCTGTTATGATTGATTGAGTTAGTTTCATTCTGATAATAGAAACTACAACAGGCGTGCCAAACGCATTTCTAATAAATACATAATTTATGGATTATCTGATCGTACATGCCGGACTATTACTTAGAAGCCTCTAATCTCCTTTCTTAAGAGGGCAGCGGTAAGTTATGCTTCTTGGAGAAAAAAAATACTCCACAAGACAGCCAATTGACGAAAGTTAGAAAGATAGAAGGTGCAGTATTGGAGTGAGACGCCGGACTTCCTGTTGTGGAGGTCGTACACGAAAAGCATGTCAATTGGAGAAGATAAACTGACGCACGCTTTATAGTAAGACTCCGCATCGTGAGTTGTGCTAGGCATCACGAGGTTCGCTTGACTTTCTCGCACGGAATGTGTAGAATTTTGTGCGAGATACCTCCCGTCTCGCAATAGTCCACCAACAATTCACGGGTGGTTAGAGAAAATCCCGAATCGGTTCCTATCACGATTCGGGATTTTTTTTCTGAGAATTATTTACAAGCCTTTGAAACCTCTTCACCGAGATGAGCACGACACCCACAATCCCATAACGACGTTGCAGGCTGGCGAGTTGGATAGCGACAATCTCGAACAATCTCAATTACATTCAATTTCATAAAACGCTTCACGAACTTGATCTTTTGGATACCTAAACATATATTTAGGCATGCCAAGAAATCTTTTTGAATACGATGACGAAGAATCAATCTACTCGCGGAAGCAATATTCGTGAAAATGGTTCAGCATGAAAACTGAAAGCACAACGGTATCGTTATCTGAAGTTCATCGCACGGTGCTCATTCCAAAACATGCGAGCATTATCAAGCGCATGCTTGCATTTGCAGGTCCGGCATATCTGGTGAGTGTCGGGTACATGGATCCGGGGAACTGGGCAACGGACCTCGAAGGCGGTGCGCGCTTCGGGTATCAACTTATCTGGGTGCTGCTCATGTCGAATTTGATGGCAATTCTTCTGCAGACTCTGTCTGCGCGGCTTGGCATCGTCACGGGACGAGACCTCGCTCAGGCATGTCGCGAACACTATCCCAAACCCATAGCGTTCACGCTTTGGATTCTCTGTGAAGTAGCAATTGCTGCGTGCGATCTTGCTGAAGTACTCGGAACAGCAATCGGACTCAACTTGTTGTTTAACGTTCCGCTTCTGTACGGTGTCATCATCACCGGCTTTGATACGATGTTGTTTCTCGTTATCCAACAGCTCGGAATACGGAAGATGGAGGCGTTTATTCTGATGCTCATCTCGACCATCGGCACCTGCTTTGCGATCGAAGTGTTTCTTTCGCAACCGGTTTGGACCGATGTCACGAAAGGTTTTGTACCTCATCTCACATCCGACAGTCTGTATGTTGCAATCGGCATTCTCGGCGCAACGGTCATGCCGCATAATCTCTATCTTCACTCAGCGCTTGTGCAAACTCGCGCGGTCGAACAATCGGAAGCTGGAAAGCAACAAGCATCGAAGTGGAATCTCATTGATACATCCATCGCACTGAATGCCGCATTCTTTGTCAATGCCGCAATCTTGATTGTTTCGGCAGCCGTTTTTTTCAAAAATGGCGTCGTTGTTACGGAAATACAACAAGCGCATCAGCTTCTCACACCGTTTCTCGGCACAACTATCGCGAGCACACTCTTTGCCGTCGCACTCCTTTCTGCAGGGCAAAGCTCGACGCTGACAGGGACACTCGCCGGCCAGATCGTGATGGAAGGTTTTTTGCAATTTAAAATACGACCGGTTCTTCGGCGGTTGATTACGCGATCGATAGCGATCATTCCCGCTATTCTTGTTATCGGTTTACGAGGAGAGGGTGGTTCGTATGGACTTCTTATTCTTAGCCAGGTGATCTTGAGTTTGCAGCTTCCGTTTGCCGTTATTCCACTGATCCAGTTCACAAGCGAAAAAGGACGGATGGGGAAATTTGCCAACAAGGTGTGGGTACAATTGCTCGCGTGGATTTCAGCGGCTGTTATTGTTGGATTAAATGCACGGCTGGTTATCGGTACTCTCTCTGAATGGATTGAAGCAGCAGGAAGCAATGCGCTATGGCTGTGGTTGACCGTCATCCCGATTGCCGTTGGTTGTGCAATATTCTTGCTGTACATTGCAATCCCGAAATCATGGCTCAAGCGGCGAAAAGTTATTCGGAAGGAAGCGGCGCCATTCAAGTTCCAGATGCAGCACTTTGCACGCGTCGGTGTCGCGCTCGATTACGGTGTGATGGATGAAAAAGTGCTCTCCCACGCACAGACGCTTGCCACACAGCATCGTGCCTCGATCTATCTTTTCCACATTGTTGAAGGTGTGAGCGGCCAGCTCTACGGCAAGGAAGCCTACGACGACGAGGCTCGCAGCGATAACGATCACCTCGAAAGCATTGCTCAACACCTCCGTTCACAAGGGCTTGTCGTGCATCCGATGCTGGGGTTTGGTCGCGTGCCCGATCAAATTGTGAAACTTGCCGGAGAAACGAAAGTGGATATTCTTGTCATGGGAGGACACCGCCATCGCGGATTGAAAGACATTATCTTCGGCGCCTCGATCTCCGAGGTACGGCACAAGCTTTCGATTCCGGTGCTGGTAGTGCAGTAGGAGCGCACGGAAGGATTTTAATTTAGCGGGATGCTTACTGTAAACGTCGTCCCCTTCCCCCGCTCGCTTTCCACTTCGATTGTTCCGCCATGCTGGTCAATGATGCGCTTCGTGATTGCGAGTCCCAGTCCCGTTCCCTTTTTCTTTCCTGCCGTTACGAATGCATCAAACATCTTGTCGCGAATTTCCTCCGGAATTCCGATGCCCGTATCGGCAATGGAAAAGACAATAGTATGATCGTGCCGCGAGACGGTGAGATCAAGCCGGCCGCCATTCGGCATTGCGTCTTGCGCGTTATTGATAATATTGACAAGCGCACGGTGGAGTCTATCTGCGTCAATAGACGCTTTCCCGGAATATTCTTGTTGGACTCGGAACTGCACTTTGGCTTGTTGGAGGTTTGAGGCAACGCTTTGAGTAAGTTGGCGGGTGAACTCGTCTACCGAATAATCGGTCTTTTCAAGTCGGATGTCGCCCCGGGAAAAATCCAACAGCTCTTGTGCCATTGTCACCATGCGGCGGACTGCTTGATGGATAATCCGATACCATTGCTGTGTTTTTTCCGGCGTAAATCCTTCTCCACGCTCAAGCGATTCGATTGCGAGGTTGATCGTGCTCATCGGCGTGCGAAAATCGTGCACGATGGAGCTTGCCATTTGCCCAACCATTGAGAGCCGCTCGGAGTGAATCAATTCCTCCTGTGTCTTCTTCAGCTTCTGTCGCATTCCATCGAACGCGGCGCCGAGTTCACCAAGCTCATCCTTGCTACCGTCGATCTCGATGGGGTGATCGAGATTGCCCCCGCCAATCACGTGCGTTGCCACGATGAGTTTTTCCAGCCGCTTTGCAACGAACATGCGATAGGAGAGAATACCGAACGCGATGGCAATGAGCGTAAAGATGAGAGCGATCAGTACCGAACGCATCCAGTTGTTGTTAATGGAGGCTTCAATGCGTTCCAGGGAAATGTCCATCTCGGCAGCGCCAAGGACGTGACCGACGGGAACGCTATGGCAGTTTTGGCACTTCTCGGTTGCTCTGAAAGGAATGATGGCGTTGTACATTCCCTCACTTCGCTTCCATGTCGTCTGGCCGGTACGAAAAACTTCTTGCTCTTCGGATGTGAGTATTGCCGCCTCGTGTTCGCGTTTCTGAAGACGCGACATACGGGTCTCATCACTCGTATAGATCGTACGGAGCCGAAGTCCGTCAATAGTGAAATGGATGTGGAGATCCTGGATGTCCGGAAGATTCCGGATTTGCTCGAGGTACTTGTCGTCGATCTTCTCACGCGTCACCATCATGTTGACAAGAGACTCCCTGATGATATCGGCATAGGTTCGTGCCGAGGCTTGTGCCTGGTTCAGCATCTCCTGTTCCTGGTAGTGATTATTGAGGTAGGCGCTGAGACCGATGGCAAACAGCACCAGCGGGAGAATCGTGAACAGAAGTTTCGTGGAGATACGCAAATTCCGAAACATGGTCGTTGCTCCTAATGTGATTCTGACCCCAGGTCTTTTCCCTCCTGAAGAGATTTCTCGTACTCGTGTTTGTAGCGTTTAATGGCGCTGCAGATCGATTCAGCGATCCGCTGCTGGCCCGCGGCGCTTTTGAGAATCTTTTCGTCTCGCTTGTTTGAAAGATATGCCGTCTCGATGAGCACGTTCGGCATCGATGCACCAACCAGAACGTAGAAGCCTGCCTGCTTGACTCCGTTGTTCTCAAACCCCGTGTGCTTCCCCATTTCCTGCTGGAGAAGATCGGCAAACTTCTCGCTGTACTTCACGTAGGCATTTTGCGCCATCGTGAGGAGAATGAAATTTTCTTCCGTCAATTCCTGATAGCGCTTCTCATAGCCTTGTTCATATTGTACAACCGAGTTCTCGCGCTCGGAAATGCGGATGGCATTTTCGGTTTTTCCGGGTCTCAGCAGATAAATCTCGAAACCATTGGTGGAATTCTGCTTGCGCGGCATCGCGTTGCAATGGATGCTGATGAAGAGTTTTCCACCAGCCTGATTGGCAATTTGCCCGCGACGATACAACTCAATGAACTCGTCGGTCTTCCGCGTGTACACAACCTTCACGCTTGGCATCTGCTTTTCGATCAGTTTGCCGAGCTTGAGTGCGATACCGAGCGTGACGTTTTTTTCTTTTGTCTTCGCGGCGCCGATTGTTCCGGGATCGTCGCCGCCATGACCGGCATCGATGACAACCACATCGAGCTTCCAGCGATCGTGGCCACGGTCGAGTGACCGGCCGTAGTCGCGTGCCCTGCGAGCGGCAAGCTGCTCCTCGCTCGGCTTGTGGATGGCAAGAAGAATGTCGTTGCTTCCCTCGGCTTGCATCGGCTCGGTGCTGCTGATTTCTCCTTTTACTTTCAAGGTCAGTTGCACAGACTTGGGTGATTGGAAAACAAGAACCTGCCTGACAAAATCATTTACCTTGACCTTGTTGATCGTTCCAACATCCGCCCTCGCATCGGAGAGTGTCATGTAAATCCACGTGTAATCGCCGATGGGTTTTTTCCAACACTCATAATCCATCAGTCGCTTCGAGCATTGAATGCGGACGAGATAGCCGTTGGCCTTCTCATCGAATGAAAGTCCGGTAACATCGTAGGCGGAGTGTGCCGGGGCCATTCGTCCGACAACGAGTGACAGGCTAACCCGGTCAAAGGAGATTTCTTCCGGCATTGCGTCATCAAAGACCATGGCAAATTCTTCAACCGGCACGAAGAACGCACTTGCCGCAAAAAGGACGGGATGTTGAAGCTGGACGACGTTGCCGTTCCGGTTTTGATCGAAGATGACGATGAAGGGATTCCCTGCCGCCGCCCGCAGCGTGTAGTCTTTTGTCGTGACATCGAGTTTCTGCGTCTCGGGACTCCGGAACGTCTTCAGATGGAACGTGGCGGCGAGATCGGTCAGCGACGCGTACACAACGCCTTCCCGAATGAATGAGCCGATGGCGGTATTACGCAAAGGCTCGTTGCGAAAAACCAGCGGGAGAGTGTTCTGCGCCAGGAGCGAGTTCGCAAGAACGAGCGCGAGAAAGAAGGCGAGAAAAACGCTTCGGTGCATTACTCTCTACCGGTAATTTACGAACTGAATGGCGAAGGGAAGATCTGCCGCACGCACCATCGCCATCACCGATTGCAGATCGTCTTTACTTTTGCTGCTTACACGGACTTGATCTTCCATGATCTGCGCCTGTACTTTGAGCCTGCTCTCTTTGATCATCTTCGTCAAGTGTTTTGCGTTTTCCTTGTCGATGCCGTTTTGAAGCGTGATGACCTGCCGTACGGTTCCACCGGCTGCCGGCTCGACCGTTCCGTATGACAGTGCTTTCAGCGGTACGCTGCGCTTGACCAGCTTCGACTGGATGATATCGATAACGGCTTTCATCTTGAACTCATCATCCGAAATAACGACGATCTGATTCTCTTTCTGTTGCAGATCGATAGAGGTCTTCGTGCCTTTGAAGTCGTAGCGCTGGATGATCTCTTTGCGCGCCTGGTTGAGTGCGTTATCGACTTCCTGCATGTCGACTTTGGAAACGATATCGAATGAATGATTATCTGCCATAACTATTATTTCAAGACAATGTCCGTGTTACACCGAGAATATTGCTTTGAGAAAGATGGAAATCAGTTTCAGCCGTGGGAATCCCGTCTGGACATCGAAGCGCGTGTGTATTTCCTGCAATGTCTTGGGATCTTTTGTGATGATGATGACGGAAAGCGGTCGTTTCATAATTGTTCTTCCTTCGGTAGGACAGGAATCCCTTCCTGTCCAGCTACACCCCGGACAGGACAGAGTCCTGTCCTACCAACTAGTTTCCTTAATGATAATATTTCTTTTCTTCAACTCTTCGATGAAAGGCTCCAGCGGCACGCACTGCTCCGGCGGCAGCACGCCGCGCTCAGCGATCACGCCCTTTGCAACCATCTGTGCAATGATCGATGTCGGGAAGGCAGTCGTTCGCATCATTGATGTCATGTTCAACTGCGTATCATAATAATCTATCATCTCATACGCAAGTGCTCGATGAGAACCATCAAGCATTCCCGAAACCGTTACCCGCATCAGCACGACATCGGGTCCGTTCGCGGGAAGCTTTTTGCGGAGGAGTTCTTCGAAGAACTCACGCGCAGTCCGAACGGAATTGCCGGCCATGATCGGTTCTGAACTGGCAAAGCCAAGGTCGAGGAGCGTCTTGAATTTTTCGCAGTGTCCTTTGTAGCGTATCGTCTTGTAATCGAGCGAGTGTGCTTTTCCCTGAAACATGCGCGTGAGCGTGGAGACACCGCCGGAAGTGTTGAACGCTTCAAGCTTCCCGAAGGGCTGTGGGAACTCCAGCTCTTCAAGATCGATCATCGATTCAACGCGCGTTACTTCACCACCACGAATGACTTCTGCTTGTTCAAGATATTCATTGATAAGCCCCTCTGCAGAGAACACAAGCTGGTAGTTGAGCGGCGGCATCGGATGCTGAGGCAATCCACCGACACGGATGTGGATCTCATCGACTGACGAAAACTTGCGTGCTGTGCCCGCCGCAATGACGCACGCCATTCCCGGAGCAAGTCCGCAGTTGGGAAGAACACAAATGCCGGCTTCTTTCGCTTGCGCATCCGTCGCCATCTGGCTGTAGACAACGTCCATATTTCCACCAAGATCACAAAAGTGGATTCTCGCCCCAATCGCCGCATTCGTGAGCTGAACATTGTGCGTGTATGTCGTTGCGCCGATTGCAACGTCGACTGTTCGCATGAGCGCGACAACGCTCTTCCTATCGTTCACATCCAGCTTCGTCGCGTCTGCCTTCGAACCAATCGAACGGGCGACAGATTGTGCACGTGACCCGTCGATATCCGCAATCGTGACGCGCTCAACGCCGTCGGAATGCGCAAGGTCGTACGCCATCGCACTTCCCATCATTCCCGCCCCGATAACAAGAGCCTTCATCAATTCAAAATTAAAAATTCAAAAAGTCTTTCATTTTTCCTTTGGGTGTAGAATATCGAGTCAACTTCTTTTATTCCAAAATCTAAACACTAAAATCTAAAATCATTTGAAGATTTCCCCCGTCTCCATACTCCAGAACAGGAGATCGAGCTCGTCCATCGGTATACCGACGTGCAGTGCAAATGTATGAAATTTTTTCTCAAGTTGTTTGTAACGCTTCGGTGTGAGCGTCTTTGGGAGTTGCCTGATGACGCCGACGCGAAGGAGATTCTTAAGAATGTGCCGGTCAAGAATAGCCATGTCTTTGCGGCCGATATTGCGCAGGAAGTGAGAAGACTCCTTCCACCCCAATCCCTTCACATGCTTCACAAGCCATTCGCGGAGTTCCTGGCTGGATGAACTGTTTGTCAATTCTTCGAAGATGAGTGGAAAATGTTCTTTCAGTGCGAGGAGATGTTGTGACTTTGTCTTATGGAAGCGGATATAGAATTCCGTTTGATGGAGCAGCGGCTCGGGGTTGAGATCGCGATGAAGGAAATCGTGTTGCCGCAAAAGGCGGATCGCCTTGTCGGCAGCAAACGCGCTCGATTGCGGCGTCAAGAGACAGTAAGCAAGCTCGTAGAAATAGTCTTCCGGTGCAACGCGGGCAAAATCACTCAGACGCGATTGAATCGCTGATCGCTTTGTCTCATACAGAAACCGGAGTTCATCAATCGTGATCGGTGCGAGAGGTTTTTTCATCCTTTGGCAAGCATGATCTTCGTTGTGCGAGAGGCTTTCACGCGCTCCACTACACCGTCGCGGATGAGCGACTGTGCCAATCGCTTAAGCCAGGGAAGTTCGTGTGCGGCGAAGTCCGGCTTGATCGTTCTACCGACCTTTGTGAGAGAAATAGAGTCTTCACCATTCACCTTGCGTAACGCCTCAACGATTCGTCCGCGCCAGAAGCGCTGCGGGATTCCGGCATACATCGGCTCGCTTTTCTTGGAGCGTCGAATGCGTGCATTGCCCGGTGCTCGATTTTTGTATAGAGTACGCGACGAACAGAGGTTCGATGCCGGACAACTTTCGCAGAGCGGCTTCTGTGCCGTGCAGATCGCTGCACCGAGGTCCATCAATGCCTGGTTCCACATGTAAACATTTTCTGGAAGAATCCGCGCGGCAAGCTCCCAGATCTCGTCGGCAGGTTTCAGATCGAAGACATTGTTCATCTTCCGGAAGATTCGCGAGAGCACGCGCCGGATGTTGACGTCGACGACCGGGACCTTCTGCCCATACGCGAAGCACGCGATCGCGTGTGCAGTGTACCGTCCGATCCCCGGCAGTTTTTCAAGTTGCGCCGTATCCGAAGGCAAGCGTCCATCGCGTTCTTCCATAACGATACGCGCCGCATCTCGCAGGCGAATCGCCCTATTATTATAGCCCATTCCCTGCCACGCCCGGACTACGTCTGCTCGCGAAGTACGAGCCAGGGCACGAAGCGTCGGATACTGTTTGATAAAATGATGGAACTTTTGTTCGACCCGGCTCACCTGCGTTTGCTGCAGCATGATTTCAGAGACGAGGACCCTGTAAGGATCGTTCGTCTTCCGCCATGGAAGTTGCCTGGAATTTTTCCCGTACCAACGGAGGATGTTCTTCTGAAGAGCGTTAACTCTGGATGGACGAGGCTTGAGCATAGGAACTCACTAACTGTTGGACAACCTCGCGGTTGCCTTCCAGGATGTCGTATGTTGCGATCTCGGCAACCGGCACCCACCGGATCGTTTCAAATGCACGGTTTGCAATCTCGCCGGTGAATGTTGGAACAAGATAGTAAGAGACGCCGAATGTTCCGCCATCGGCATAGGTAGTCGACTGCCGGTGAAAAAGCCTACCGATCTTGGCTTCGATTCCGAGCTCCTCGAAGAGTTCTCGCCGGAGACCGTCTACGGTACTCTCTGCCTCTTCGACTTTTCCGCCGGGAAATTCCCACTTCAAGCCGTAGCGCGCAGTGCGCTTGCGCTGGCAAAGAAGAACGTGAGGCGATGTACCGTCGTACTGGATGATGATACCGACTGCAACGTGAATCATGTGGTGAAAAGATACAGAAAGCGGGAGGGAAAAACAAAGCAAAAAAAAGAATATCATTTTTATTCGAATGATGGATTTTTTCTTATGCAATCCGTACATTGGTTCGCATTCATATTGATCATCTAAGTCATGGCACACGCAACCAATCCACACGCAGAAGAAATCCTCGACAAAGAGTTCCCGTGCTTGAACGCCGGCTTTGTCCGGCTTGTCGATTACATGGGCGGTGACGAATCGATCGTACAGGCTGCCAGGGTCTCCTACGGCAAAGGGACAAAGACCGTCAACGAAGACCACGGGCTTATCCGCTACCTGATGCGGCACTTGCACACGACGCCCTTCGAGATGGTGGAGCTGAAATTTCACGTGAAGCTTCCCATCTTCGTCGCGCGGCAGTGGATCAGGCATCGCACGGCAAACGTGAACGAGTACTCCGGCCGCTACTCGGTGATGAAGGATGAGTTCTACGTGCCCGAGCATCAAGCCATTCACTTCCAAAACTTGCGGAACAAACAGGGAAGGCGTGAAGAAGATGTGCCGCCGGAGCTTCGCCGGAAAGTTCTCGACATCCTCACAAACTCACAGAAGCAGCTCTACACAGAATACGAACAGCTTCTGGAATCCGACATCGCCCGCGAGCTTGCGCGCATCAATCTTCCCCTGTCGCTCTACACCGAATGGTACTGGAAGATCGATCTCCACAACCTCTTCCACTTCCTGCGGTTGCGGATGGACGACCATGCACAGTACGAAATTCGCGTCTACGCAGAAGCGATGGCAGAGATTACGAAGCGCGTCGCACCGATGGCGTGGGAAGCATTCGAAGATTACATCCTGCACTCGGAAAAATTCTCTCGCCTTGAGTTGAAGGTTTTGGCTGAACACCTCGAAACATCAGACTTCACGAAAGAGTATCTTGAGTCGAAAGGATTGGGGAAACGTGAGGCGGAAGAGTTCTTGGAGAAGCTGGGGAGGATTCACAACAGATGAAAGGATGAAGGGATGAGGAGCAATTCTTTTATTCATTCATCTGCTGTGAAATTTTCCCTCGCAGCCTTTTCGCGTCGCCCCTCCTTTTTTTCTTTTCCAATCTTTTTTGCTTCACTATCTTTGGCACGCGCGTCTTGATCCGCTTCAGCTTCGGTTTCAGCGCCTTCCGTAACAGTTCGACGAACCGCTCGATCGCCCGCTCTCTGTTCTGCCATTGACTCCGGGATTCTCCAACAACGATGTGCAAGATACCGTCATTGGTAATGCGCGAGTGAAGATGCTTGATGATCTGTTCGCGCCGGGCTTCGGTCAGAGTATGAGAATGCTTCACGTCGAAAAGCAGCTCAACGCGGGTCTCGACTTTGTTGACGTTCTGTCCGCCGGGCCCGCCGCCCCGTGCGAACTTGAAATGCAATCCCGATCGAGGAATGGTGAGATGATTATTGATGTGGAGATCGTCGGACATAAATCTGCGTGCAAGATACAAAATTGGCAGGTGAAGTGCGACGCGCCTGGCTCAGACGTATTCTTCGCGTTAAGTGCATCGCACATTGCCTTGCATTTTCACTCCTTCTTCGCTAAGTTGAACAAGTACCCTTACTGTCCTGCCGGAGGCGGGGTGGTAGGGGTGGAGTGTTTTCTGCCGGGTAGATACGGCTTGATGTAAATGTGGAATAATGATTCTTGAGTGTCGAATGAAAAAAATACAAGCGCATGTAGCGCGGTCGAAAGAGTTTGAGGAGCTTCAACGGGAAGTTGGTGCACTGAATGCCGGAGAATCGGTTGTGCTGCGTGGTGTTGCGGGATCGCTACTTGCTTTCATTGCCGAAGCGGTATTCGATGAACGGCAGAAGCAAGTTCTCCTGATCGCAGCGGACGAAGACTGTGCAGAGAAACTGCGCGATGACTGTGCGTTGTTGCTCGGCGAGCAGAATGTGCGCATCTTCGGCGCGCGACCCGTACATCCGGGACGGACGCTCGATATGAGTTCCTCGATTGCGCAGATCGAAACACTCCGCGCACTCGTATCGGAAACCCAACTCCTTGTCGTTGCCTCTCCACAGTCGATCGTCGAAAAAGTCCCGCCGCCGGAACGATTCAGACAAATCATTATCGAACTGGAAACGAACAAGGTATATGCCTTCCAAAATCTGATCACCCGATTGCAAGAAATAGGATTCGGGCGCAAGAATTTTGTCGAAACCTACGGTGATTTTGCCGTGCGGGGCGGGATTCTCGACGTCTTCCCGTACGTGGGTGATAACCCGATCCGATGTGAGTTCTGGGGAGATACGGTGGAATCGATCCGTGAGTTCGATGTCCTCTCGCAGCGATCGATTCGGGAGCTGCAATCTGCGAGCATCGTTCCTTCATTAACTGTGGAAGAAGGATTCACAGCAGGTAAAGTGGATGAAGCGGATTCCGGTTCTGCGCGAGAAGCACTCACGTCGTCGCTTTTCGATTATCTCCAGCCGGATGCGATCGTTCTTCTCGACGAGCCGGCGGCAATCGAGAGGGAGATCGATGAGCTTCTCGAAGGAGGAGCGAGCAACATCTTCTCCTTTGCCGATGTCCGGAATCGTGCAGGGAAATATCCACTCGTCATCAATACTGTTTTTGGTACCGGCAGATCCGAAATCCCAAATCCTAAATCCCAAATCGACTTCGGCTCCATATCGCAGCCCAGTTTCAACGGCAGCGTCAACAATTTGGTCGCATCGCTCGAAGCCTTTTTGGGCGAAGGATACACCGTCTATTTGACGAGTGATACGAAGGAAGAATCACAGCGGTTGAAGGAGTTGATTGAAGAAGTCGTAACGTCGCCAGAGAATTCAGAGGAAGAGCGGGCACACCATCGCCCCTCTTTCCCCTTTCCCATTGGGAGAGGGGATGTCGCCGACGAAGCCGGGGACAGAGGTGAAGGTCAAGCACATCTCCCGCATCTCGCATCGCACATCCAGCCAGAGTTTCTCTCAGAGACAATTCACTCCGGTTTCACACTTCCATCTGCGAAACTTGCGGTCTTCACCGAGCACGAGATCTTCGGTCGATTGCGGCGGCGCGGACTTGCCAAGCGACGACGCTTCAAGGGTTTCTCACAAAAGGAATTGCAGCAGCTCAAGTCCGGCGATTACGTCGTGCATGTTGATTACGGCATCGGTGTCTTCGACGGTCTGACCAGAATCAATGTCGGCGGAACCGAGCAGGAAGTGATGAAGCTGCAGTTTCTTGAGGAGGACGTTCTCTACGTCAACCTCAACTTCATTAACCGTGTCCAGAAGTATTCATCGCAGGAAGGACACACGCCGAAGCTCACCAAGTTAGGAGCGGCCGAGTGGGAGCGCATCAAGTCGCGCGCGAAGAAACGCATTAAGGATATTGCCCGCGACATCATCGCGCTCTACGCACGCCGCAAGCAGGAAAAAGGCTTTGCCTTCTCGCCGGACACGCACTGGCAAAAGGAAATGGAAGCGTCGTTCATGTACGACGATACGCCCGATCAGGCAATTGCCACACTCGACGTGAAGCGCGACATGGAAAGTCCGTCGCCGATGGATCGCTTGATTTGCGGTGATGTCGGATTCGGGAAAACGGAAGTTGCCGTGCGTGCTGCTTTTAAGTCGGTGATGGATGGAAAGCAAGTTGCGGTCCTCGTGCCGACGACAATTCTCGCGCTCCAGCATTTCAACACGTTTCAGGATCGTCTCTCGCGGTACACAGTTCGCATCGAAAACATCACGCGCTTCAAGTCGACGAAAGATCAGAAAAGAATTATAGAAGAGATGAAGCAAGGAAAGGTCGACATCGTGATTGGAACGCACCGCCTGATCTCGAAAGATGTCGGATTTAAGGATTTAGGTCTGCTCATCATCGACGAAGAGCACCGCTTCGGCGTTGCTGCGAAGGAGAAGCTTCGGCAGCTCAAAGCTTCTGTCGATACGCTCTCACTCACGGCGACGCCGATCCCGCGCACTCTTCATTTTTCCTTGATCGGCGCGCGCGACTTGTCGCTGATTAACACGCCGCCGCGCAACAGGCTTCCGATCGTTACGGAAATCATTCCGGCTGATTCGACAGGCCGGCTACGGCAGTGGCACGTAGCTCGTGAAGCAATCGTGAGAGAGCTTCATCGCAGTGGACAGGTCTATTTCGTGCACGACCGTGTGCAGAATATCGAAGCGATCGCCGACGAGATCCGGCGACACGTTCCCGAAGCGCGGGTGCACGTCGCGCACGGACAGATGCACGGTCACGAGCTGGAAAAAACGATGCTGGAATTCCTGGAGAAGAAGTATGACGTGCTTGTGGCGACAAAGATCATCGAATCGGGGTTGGATATCCCCAATGTCAATACCATTGTTGTCAATCGCGCCGATCGTTTCGGCCTTGCAGAGTTGTATCAATTGCGCGGTCGCGTGGGCCGCTCGAACGTACAAGCCTACTCGTACCTCCTGACGCCGCCGCTCAGCGCAATACCGAAAGCGATGATGCGCAGGCTCCAGGCGATCGAAGAGTTCACCGAGCTTGGATCGGGCTTCAACCTCTCAATGCGCGACCTGGAGATCCGCGGCGCAGGAAACTTACTTGGCGCCGAGCAATCGGGTTTCATCATGGAGATGGGATTCGAAATGTACGAGCGTGTGTTGCGTGAAGCCGTCGACGAGCTAAAGCAGGAAGAATTCCAAGACATTTTTCAAAAACAACCCGCATCCCGTATCGCACATCTCGCATCTGTTGAGACTGTTATTGAGTCCGACATCGAAGCGCTCATCCCCGATGTTTACATCCAATCCGATTCCGAGCGCCTCGACGTCTATCGCCGCATCTACCGTGCAACCAACGAGAGTGAATTGCAAGAGATTCGCAACGAGCTATCCGACCGCTTCGGCGAGTACCCGGAGGAGGTAGAGAATCTTTTTGGATTGGTGGAGCTGCGGCTTGTCGTTTTGGAGATGGGCTTTCCGAAGGTAAGTCTCCGCGGCGAAATGCTGACGGTCAATCTTCCCGACGAAACGAACGAGTGGTTTTATGGGAAAGATGGAGATGACGGCACGGCGCCATTCCAGAAAATTGTCGAGAAGATACAGAAGGATCCAAAAAACATTCGCTTGAAGCAGGAGGGGAAGGTGCTGACGGTGCAGTTCACGCAGCCGCCTGGAGATGGAACAAAGAAGAGATTGGAGGAAGCGAGAAAGAGAATCGATGAGATGAGCCTGATAGGGGTATCCTCTTCTATCGCGTAATGCTCCTGGCATACAGACTGTCGCTGCAAGCGAACAGTGGAGACGTTTTGGAAACATAATGCCCCTCTCCAATAATCGGAGAGGGGCATAGAGTCAGCAGCTCATTAGATATTCTATCGCTTGATCGGGAATTCAGGAATCGGCGGCAACGACTTCTCCTTTGTATTCAGCTCTTCCATGATCAACTCGATTCCTTTGTTCAGCTGTTCGTCCGTACCGGCGAACTCTTTGGCAGGATCATTATCAACGACGACGTCGGGATCGACACCATGTCCTTCAATGACCCACTTTCCCTCATCGTCGTAGCGTGAGAATTCGGGTCTATTCAGAAAACCGCCATCCAACAACGGCAAGGTGCCTCGGATGCCGACCACTCCGCCCCACGTGCGCTTGCCTACGAGCTTGCCGAGCCCGGACTTTCGAAAGCGATAGGGAAAGATATCGCCATCGGATGCAGAGAATTCATCGATGAGACAGATTTTTGGTCCAAGAAGCATATCGCTGGGGTCGGGACTCTGGACGGTGTTGCGAGCCATCGTTACCATCAGCATCTCCCTTCGCAGCCGTTCGATCAACAGTTGCGAGACGAAGCCTCCTCCATTGCCGCGCACGTCGACGATAAGAGCTTTCTTGCGGAGCTGAGGATAGAAGCGGCGGACGAATTCGTCCAGTCCGTGCGCTCCCATGTCGGGCACGTGGATGTAACCGACTTTCCCTTTCGTTGCTTCGTCGACCTTCCTGATATTTCCTTCAACCCAGTTCTGGTAATAGAGATTTGCTTCGTCGGCAACGGGCACGACTACGACATCACGTGATCCTTCCTTTTGCGGTTTCGAGTTCAGAGTCAATCGCACCTGCTTATCGACTGTATTGATCAGCGCCTCGTAGATATTCTTCATCGCACTGGTCGGCTTGCCGTTGACGGCGATGATGTAGTCTCCCTCGCTGGCATTGACGCCGATCTCCGTGAGCGGGCTGCGTGTGCCTTTCTCCCAGTTGTAGCCCTTCAGGATCTTGACGATCGTGTAGTACTTCGACTGCGGATCGCGCTCCAGTTGTGCACCGAGCAATCCTGTCTGGAGTCGCTTCGGCTTCGGCAGGTCGCCGCCTCCGACGTAGGTGTGGCCGATCGATAACTCGCCGATCATTTCACCGATGATGTACGTGAGGTCGGCGCGGTTGTTCACGAACGGGACCAACGGTTCATACTTGCGCTTCATAGCGTCCCAGTCGACGCCGTGCATGTTCGGCGCGTAGAAGAAGTACTTCATCTGGCGCCAGCACTCGTTGTAAATCTGCGTCCACTCCGCCCGGCGATCGAGAGTTACTTCCATTCCGGAGAGATCCAGCTTATCCTTTAGTTCCGCCTTCGCTTTCGGAACGTCCATGATGTAGTATGAGCGATCCTTTCCGACAAGGATCTTTTTTTGATCGGTGGAGATCTCAAAGCCGTCTACTTCGCCGATGTTTGTTTCCTTCAGCTCGCCGAAGTCGTACATCATGAGCTGAGATTTCTCGTCCTTGCTTCCCTGTCGGATATAATAGAGATTGGTGCCGACGGAGACAACGTCCCGGTAGTTTGCGGCAGTAATCGGTAACGCTGCAATTCGTCCCTTGATTCCTTCAGCGTCGACTTTGACGACGACGGGAGCTTCTTTCTTTTCATCCTTCTTATCGTCTTTCTTTTTATCAGACTCGTCCGATTTTTTCGCCTCTTCTTTTATCGATACCTCGTCGCTTTTCGGCTTGAAGGGAGAATCGACTGACTTTGCAAGCGTGACGAAGTATATGCGCGACATGTCGATGTACGCCTGATCGAATTCCGTCTGGCTGAAGGTCGGGTTGAAGTCACGGCTGGAAACGAAGTAGAGGAATTTTCCATCGGAGCTGAATGCAGGATCCGACGAGGTGTACCATCCGTCGGTTGCCTCGATCGTCTCCACCTTGTCGAGCGAGTAGAGATAGACCTTATTCATCACCTCGACTTCGGGTTTGACGAACGCGATCCACTTGCTGTCGGGGGACCAGACATAGTCGTTGAACTCGAATGCCTCCGCTTTTGCAACTTCGGTGATCGTCTTCGTCGATACATCGACATACCGGAGCCTCAGCTTCTTGTCGGCATAGAGGAGTTTCTTGCTGTCGGGCGACCACTTGGGCTGGTACATGTACGTATCGTCCCCCGTCGTAATCTGCGTGGGTGCTGCCGAGCCGTCCTGCGGAACGATCCAGATCTCATCCTCGCCCGTAGCGTCGGAGATGTAGGAAATCCATTTGCCATCCGGAGACCATTTTGAGTTGCGTTCGTGAATGCCGGGCGTTCCCGTGAGGTTGCGGGTGGGACCGAACTTTGCGGGAACAGTAAAGACATCTCCGCGCGCTCCGAACAATGCTCGCTTGCCATCGGGCGAGATTTCATAATTCGTTGTCGTCTCGCCGACTTTGATAATGCCGCCCCGCCCGCCAAGCAGGTCGTCCTCAACCTGAATCGGGACATTGGCTGCCTGCTCGGTCGCAAGGTCGAATTTATAAATGTATCCGCCGTTTTCGAAAACGATTGCATTGTTCCCGAGCGAGGGAAACTTGCAGTCATACTCGGTGAAGGTGGTGAGCTGGCGGGTCTGTTTCGTCTGCAGGTCGTAGACATAGAGATTGAAGCGCTTGACCGAGTCGCGGTCGGAGAGGAAGTAAATCCGGTTGCCACTCCACATGGGGATGATGTCGCCGGCGGAATTATCGGTGATGTTCTCGGTGGTCTTCGTCGCAAAGTCGTAGATCCAGACGTCGTCCGTTAATCCACCGCGATAGCGTTTCCAGGTGCGGAACTCGCGGAAGATGCGATTGTACACGAGCTTTGAATCGTCGGGAGAGTAGGAACAGAACCCGCCGCGCGGCAGCGGAAGCTGCTGCGGGATGTCGCCGTCAAGAGTAACCGTAAAAAGTTGTCCCTTGAAATCGTTGAACACCCGCATGCGCGAGCGGAAGACGATCGTTTTGTTGTCGTGCTTCCATCCCATCACGATGTTGTTGGGACCCATGCGATCCGAAACGTCGTCGCGGCCAAGCGTTGCGGTGTATGTGAGCCTGCGCGGCACTCCGCCGGACGATGGAATCACGTAGACCTCGGTGTTGCCGTCGTACTGGCCGGTGAACGCGATCCACTTCCCGTCGGGAGAGAAACGGGGGAACATTTCGAAGCCTTCGTGGTTCGTTATCTTACGCGCGACTCCGCCCGCCGAGGCGACGGTGTACAGGTCGCCCGCGTACGTGAAGACGATCTGGTTGTCGGATATCGCGGGAAAGCGGAGAAGGCGCGATTCCTCCTGCGCATGTATTCCTGCGGCGAGAATGATTGCGAGTAACGCGACGAAAGTAACTATCTTCATGGAAAACTCCGGTAGTGTGAAGGTAGAGTGGATTCAGGAATATGTTATGTACGGTTCAGCAGAACGAATGTTTGACGATGAATCGGAAAACCGCTTGAACGAAAAGTCATGATGAAGAACGGAATCGTTGATAATGCCCGTGGTGGGCGGAGAGAATATACGAAATGGGCATGGAGAGGCAAAAAAGGAGACTAGAAGAAAACGAGTGGACAGGGGGCGTACTACGGTAATTCTCAAGCAGTAACAAATTCCCGCTGGGAGATGTCTGTCGCTGGAATTATAATTGGAGGCATGCCATCGTAGGTTCGACCGTAGAGTTCGCGACCGGTCAGGTCTTTTCGTACTCCACCCCATTGCTTGAAGAAGAACGGAATTCTTGCAGTGCGGCACTGTCGGTGAATTGACGTTACCCATTCTCTTTTCATAGGCCGGGCTCCCGGACCGGATTCACCGCCGACGATCACCCAATGAATTCCATCGAGCAGTAAATCGTCGAGTGGGCCGATGAGCGGCTCGCATGAGAGGAAGCGCACCGCAACAGGCACTTGCGCAAGGTCTGAGATGCGATGAAGTACTCGCTGGTCTTCGACACTCACGCCCATCCAGACATTTGCCGGCCAGGGAAGTTTTGATGAGACTGCACGAAGTCGTTCACTTCTCTTTGTGAGAATCTGGAACGTGTGCTGCGGACACCGATCCATTGTTTCGAAGACGCGCTGAATGTATTCGAGCGGGACGTCTTCATGGAACAGGTCGCTCATGGAGTTGACAAACACGATCCTCGGCTGTCTCCATCTCAACGGTGCATCGATGAGGTCCGGCTGCAGCGTCACCTTGAAGCCGTTGCGGTAGCGATACACGCCCATGGCTTTCAAGCGCTTCGCCATTGTCTCTGCGTAACAATGCTTGCAGCCTGCACTGACCTTGGAACAACCGGTGACTGGGTTCCAGGTCATTTCCGTCCATTCGATGTTAGAGACTGTCGCCATGTCAACCCTTCCAATAACGATACTTGTCGAAGATCTGTCTTACAATCTCAGCCGCGACAGGCTTCTGCGAGGCAAAGAAAAGGTAGTAGAGAGTAGCGTAGTTGCTGTTCCGCATCGGAATAGGGTCGGGAACATAATTGAATCCTGCAACTTCCTTTAGCCTTGCTTGAAATGCACGTGCGATGGTAATGTTGTCAGTTTTCTCCTGAAACCCAAAGAGATTTTCGTGGGTGTCATAGGCGACCAGTTTCCAAGAATCATCTCCCCAGTATCGATTGAGACGCTCAACCTGTTTCTGATCGGCCGTTGTTGGATCGCGACGAAGCACGTTGCGGTTGATATCCATTATGGGAAAGTTGAGAAAAATCTCAACTGACTTCATCCGACCGGCCGTTTTGATAACCTGCCAATCAAGGTGTAGGCCGTAGGGATCAAGGAGACAAAGCGCACGTACATAGTCCTCATATCTCACCTTCGGAAACACTGTCGAGAGCAAAACCTTGTTGCAATCTGCATTGTAGAAGTGAACCGAGTCCGCGTTGTAATGACCCTGCGTTCGGCTGCGCACCTGTTCCTCAAGCATTTCAATGTTTCCTTTGTCGAGGTCGATGAAGTGATATTCCTTGAAGGGCGGACTTACCAGAAGGACACTTGTGGGTGATCCCCAAATGAGATCCATTGTGCCCTTTGCGACGTGAAATCCAGAACCTGAGAATCCATCGATGTAGACGTGCCTCAGAGGGGGATGGTCTTGCACCGTGAGGATCCTGGAATACGCTGCGGCATACTCACGAATTATGTCGAGCTTAATCTCTGACCAACAACCGATTTCATCATACTTCATTGATTCCTCCAAATCAATCAGAAACCCTTAGCACAACATACATGCTCGTGTCCTATCCTTCGGATTTCTACGCCGTGCTCGCCTTCGCAAGCTCCGCCGTCCGCTTCCGCTCGGCAATCGAAAGAAACGCAACGGCAACAAGTATAAATACCAGCGCGATCCATTCGTGCACTTTCGGAAACTTCGCGCCGAGCAGAAACGCCGAGAAGAGCGTAGCGACAGTTCCTGCCGCCAACGACGTCAAGCGATTGACCAGACCGGCAAACGTCGCGGTGCGTCCTTTGAACATGAAGAGAAAGACCGAGAAGAACGCGACGATCCCGAACGCCGTTCCACTCACAACCGCCCATCCCCACAGCGGTTGCGGCTCAACGATGGACGTTTTGAAAAGAAGAACCTGTGACGCATTCCAGCCGAACCAATCCTGCGCATTGAAGAAAAGAATCGTCAACAGCATGACGGAAATGAACGCAAATATCTGTTCGAGGCCGAAGAATCCGTTGTTATCGAGCGGCACGCCTTTCGCGCGCGTGTTCTTGAAATAGTTCATGATGTAGATGCGGATCGCGTACGCGACGATGTAGCTCGACAGGATAACAACTGCGGCGGTGTTTTGTAGAAAATCGAAATCACCCGGCTGCACCCAGAAGAGATTGACGCCCGCAGCAAGAAGCGCAAAGCCGACGGCAATGTTTTCTTCCTTGTACACTTTCTTTTGTAAGATTCCTTGCGCACCCTGAACGGAATCCACCAGCCGGCTGATCACGATGACGCTTGCACGCATAATCACCATTGCCACCATCACCGACATTCCCCGGAACGTGTACATCAACGTGGTGGCGGGAATGATTATTGCGGTCATGAATCCCGAGGGAATGATGTAGGAAATCTCTTCAGGAAGGGAAAGCCCGACTACCGTGATCATTCTATTCGATCGGAGTTTGTACCATCCTTTCACGAGCACGACGAGCAGGGCGGTCACCATACCGCCAAGCGTGTTGTACGCCATGTAGGCGATCTGCTCCATGTTCAAACAGACGGCAGCGCCGCTGGGCGTAAAATATTTGGCGCTGATGCCGGTGATGACATAAAAAATAAAATATCCCACACAAAGCTGAATGAGTCTCCCCGTGCTGCCTTCGGTTGTTTTCCACATGATAGAATCAATGCTCCATAATAGTATACAAGGATAAGAAGTTAAGCATACCTGTGGGGAGTGTCAAGTCTCAACAGACGGAAGTGGTGGCGGCAAGGATTCCTCCGCCGAAACAGTTCCATTCGCAATAACGTCAGCAATGGCGTACGTCCCGAGTTTCCGTACCTTCGAATATCCGGCCAACGCGGCTTTGGCAAGCTCGCCGCTTGTGATCATCTCGAAGAGCCACCGGTCAGTGTGCAGCGGATTCTGCTGATCTATGCCGGCACCGATCTCCAACAACCAGCGTCGGTTGTAATCTTCCTGCGAGCCGAGTGGTGGCGACATGATGATCGGAATGCCGAGCGCAGAGTAGAACGACAGCTCGCTCGGCTTCGTCCAGAGAATATCCGTCTCATGAAGGATGTTATTGAAGTGGTGGACGTACTCGTTGAAGGTTTTTCCATAAACGATCTCAATATTGTTGGAATGAGGTGCGATGGTACTCTTCACGGCATTGAAGAAGTCGCGCGCAGTCGCGTGCAGTCCGGCGACGAGGCTGAGTTTTACGGAGCCGTCGGCTAATTTTCCGGCGAGACTTCGTGCAATCTTCTCGCCAATTTCTTTCTGAGCGCCTGCGCCGCCAACGGCATACGTGATGGTGAGTGGACGGGCATTCTTCACGGCAAGGCTCTCTCGTCCGATTCGTTCTTCGATCAAGGCTTGATGTTCCGTAAGAACTATACGGTTCGGATCGAGATGCAGCAGCCGTTGTCCGAAATCCGACTGTAATGTTGATAGATTTTGTCCACCAAGGAGTTCATGGGGGAGGGGGAAGCCGATAAGCAAGATTTTTTCTGACGGAACACCGTATGCCAGGAGCCGTTCCGCGGCACGCTCGCACGGCACGAAGTAGACGATGCGGCTCTGTTTCGGTGAGCGTGCAACCCACACGCGATGTATCTCTGCATCGCAGATAATGCAGTAGACGGGATTGTATCCGGCGAGATCGGCAGCAATGGCCGGAGCGTAGAAAGACGTCACCAACGGCAGGCGGTTCGTGTTAATCTTCTCCAGTATTCCCGAGCATAGACCTTGTGAGATAAGCCTTTCCAACAAAGAGATCTGAAACGCCGGCTCGGAAAGATTCCGTCCGGAAATGTTCGGTGGAATCCGCTGGATTCGATCGAGCAGACTGAAGAGTTGTCTGCCGATGAGCGGAACGCTGCTCGCCCGGGAGAATGCGGCATAGATACGCATCACCCACGACCATAATCGTTGCTCGGCTTCCGAGGCGCCATCATCCACACCGGCAGTGATCATACCTCCTTTTGCGAAATGCATCAACGGATAAACTGCCCGCAAATGTCCGTATCCCATATCGGCGGCAACAAGCCACACGTTCGAGCTATTCTTTACATCCATTGAAATGCAATGTACAGATTTGTCGGTGAAAAATCAGGCGGGCACACGCGAGAGATCATGAAAGTTTTTTCATTCGACGAAAGACGAGGCGAGATGAAGCAATCAACCCAAGTATTGGCCCGGGCGCCAGAAGCACGAAGAGATATCGTATCATGATAGTCTGCGACAGCGACGATATCACTGAAATGCTGACGATCGTAATCGCAAAGCCGATGCTGTTGCTGATCGTCAGCGCTGAGCCGACAAGCTCCGGTGGAGCGTAGCGCGCGACGAGTGTCGAGAACTGCGGCGAATCACCGACGACCGCAAGACCCCATAGGAGCAATAGCAGGAGAAAGAGTTCCGTCGGCAACACGAAAAGAAACGGCGAGCAGAGACAGAGAAGTCCGGATGCAAACAGTTGTGTCCACGCAACTCGCGCGCTTCCAAAAAAGTTGGAAAGAATTCCCCCGCCGACACATCCAATACTTCCTGCGGCTATCGTGCAGAACGACCAGAACGAAACGTTGGTGACGCTTTGCGGGTGCATAGATGCATAGACGCTCAGAAGGAGAGGAACGAACGCATAGAACGTATAGAGTTCCCACATGTGTCCGAAGTAGCCGAACGCTGCCGCACGCAGGTCGCGCGAGCGGAAAATTGCCGGAAGCGCCTTCACAGAGAATCGCACCCCCCGGGTGAGATGCGGTCCATCTGGTACGAGAAGTGCCATCAGCACTCCGCCAGCGGCGGCGATCGCCGAAACCGATAGAAGAACGTCTTGCCATGCAAGGTGAGCGCCCAGACTTCGGATGAGATGCGGGAACGACGTGCCGAGCACAAGCGCGCCGACGAGGAACCCGAGTGCGTTGCCAAGCCCCAGCCGGTACCAACCCGAAGCGATCTTCATCCCGACCGGGTAAATGCCTGCAAGAGAAATCCCGATGAGAAATCGCAGGAGAAGGAACGTCGAGTACTTGCCTGCAGAAAAGGCGAGGAGAAGATTGAACCCCGCGCCAAGGAGTGAGGAAAGGAAAAAAATCAGTCGTGGAGAAAAGCGATCGGAGATCGTGAAGAAAGCAGAGGCAAGAGTTCCAAGGATAAAGCCGAGTTGAACGGCCGATGTCATTGTTGCGACGGCATCGGGAGGCAGGTTCCATGCGCGCTGGAGATCGGGCACGATGGCGTTGCTTGCGAACCAGAGCGATGTTCCGGCAAACTGCGAGACAATGATGACGGGAAGAATCCGGAATGGGCGACTGTCGTTTGCAACGGATGATGGTATTGACATGCGCACACGGTACGGAATTTTCCCGAGCCGTGCAAACGAGGGAACTTCACAGCAGATGAACGGATGAAAAGATTGTCCCTTAATCCTGTAATCCGTTGTGAACCCTTTTTTTCGTCCTTAATCAGGAACGATTGCAAACGCTCGCACGGGGAACGTGCCGAATCCTGTAGGTAACGTGACGTCACCTCGCCTTCGAGGATTATTGTTGGGTTTCATTTTTTCTCCCCGAACCTTGCGCAAGATACTTGATAGCCAGCGTAAAGTCAAAAGCGTTCGGGCGCGTTTTCGCATCCCCAAACGAAAAGCCCCGCGATCGATAATGCGGGGCTTGGACTTCTACAAACGATGACGGAGAGCGTTACTTCTTGGCGTCGTCGCCCTCAGTCTTGATCATCTTCATCATGTCGGCCTTGGACATCTTCATATCGGAATGATGCTTCTTCATGTGCGCCATCCCTGCAGACATGATTTCTTTCTCGTCATGACTGCGGATCATGAAGCCGCATTTGTCATCACAACTAAGCGACTTCATTGGTCCCATCTTCTCCTCCGACTTCGACATCGCCATCTTATCGTCCATTTTCTTATCGTCCATCTTCTTGTCTTGCGCGAATGAACGAGTCGAGAAGGCGAAGGCAATGCCGAGTGCAAGCAACGCTATGAATAAACGGTTCCGCATAATATACACCCTCCTTCAAATTATTTATAGATAGTTGCGGTTGGAACGGGTACTCCCGTTTGGTGGATAAATCTATTAAGAATATTAGTGAATGTCAAATCGGAGAAGAATGTCTCAAATAAGATGAGCGCATCCCGGCGGCGATAAAATACGATGGAAGGAAATACAAGAATTGTGGGTTTTAAAGATGTAATGAGGTGATTTGCTATTGACAGGACAAATATGTAAGTTATCAGCGCAAACAACAGTACACCGTTGGTATCTCGATGTCAAATTTTGGATCTCGGGATGGTTTATCGCCTCAATTGGCAACATAGCTGCGCTTTTAGAATCTGCTGATGCACCCTTCACACGACCAATCCTCGGTAAGAGTCGCCAGCAACACCAATCGAATGATCGGTTTCTTTCGATCGTACGGTTGTTCTTTTAAGAGCTTCAGCCCGATACATTGGGACGGCGTACACTTACCAGCCTGCACAGATATGTGCGGGTCAAACATCAATTCAAGAAAGGATTTGTTCCATGGAAAAAGGAACAGTCAAGTGGTTTAACGGAGCCAAAGGCTACGGCTTCATCAAGCGCGAGAGCGGTGATGACGTATTCGTGCACTTCAAGGCGATCAGCGGCAACGGCTTCAAGTCGTTGAATGAAGGCGATCACGTGGAGTTCGAAGTCGAGCAGGGCCCGAAGGGTCTTCAGGCTGTGAACGTATCAATTCTCTAACGTTGAGCTGAACGGCCACACGGTCGTTAACGACAAACCCCCGCTCCGGATGATCTCGGGGCGGGGGTTTTTTGTGTCCAACCATAATTTCTTACCGAAATTTTCGTCGTCTCTTGAGCGATGAGATCCGTTGTCCACCAGGCCTGTTGGCTTTCGAGATGGCAAGCGTTTTCCCGTTCCACTCCCGCCCATTCAATGTCTCAATGACGCGCTCGCCCTCTTCCTCCGAGCTCATGATGACGAATGCGTATCCGAGCTGTTCACCTGAGCGAGAGTTCACAACAACGTCAACGCCCCGAACACTTCCACACGATGTGAAGAGACTTTCAAGCTCTGCCTCCGTAGTTCCTTGTGGCAAGTTACCTACGTAGATGTTCATATTCCCCTCGTTAATGCTCCCACCGCGAATGTTTATCTATGCTCGCACAGTCCCCTCGCGCAAGTGTATGTTACCGCCGTTGATCCAAGAACGGTATTCTGTCAGCGTTCTCGGTGGTGCGTATAAGGTACAGGAAAACATAGATGTTTGCAAGTGAGATTCATTTCCGCTCATAGAGTTCAACCACAAGACTTCCGTGTTCAAGTAGAGTGATGAAGCGCTTGCCGTCGGGTGTGGGTAATCGTGAGAGCCCTTCGGTGACAGAGGTTCTACGTCGGGATTTCAGAGTGGTATCGGACATGTGTGGATGAAAAAACAGATGCTATCGAACGGAATCTTTCTTCGCAGGGAGCTCAACGGGGAACTCGTCGCGCCCGCTCCAATCCTCGAATGAGCCATCGTAGAGATGCACGTGATAGCCGAGGCGTTTTGCCGCAACGAATACCGTGCTTGCCGTCTGCCCGACGTGGCAATAGGTAATGATGTCGTTACCGGACGGGATTCCTGCCGCAGAGAATTTTGCTCGGAGCGAATCATCCGGAAGATACTTATTCGATGTATCGACGAGTGTCGCGAAGTAGAGATTCTTTGCGCCGGGGATGTGGCCTACACGTGGAAAACCGCCGCCGTTGCCGTTATAGAACTGCGGTGCGCGCGCATCGACGATTGTCACGCCGGCAGTGTTGAGTTTTGATTTCACGTACTCACCATCGACAATCGCATCTTTCTGGAGATGAGGAGTGAAGGAGCTGCGCTTGAACGTCGGGGTATCTTTCGAGATCGGTCGACCTTCCGCTTTCCATGCATCGAAGCCGCCATCGAGAATCGATGTTCGATCACCCATTCCAAGATACTCGAGCGTAATGTACATGCGTGCCGTCGGACTCACGTTGCCGTTGACACCGCAGAGGATGATACGAGAATCGTTCGAGACGCCAAGTCCTTCGAGCAGAGTGTCAAGGTGCTCAACCGCCGGAAGCTCGAAGCTCAATTCGGGATTCGGAGTTGCGAACGAAGTCACCCATAGAAATCGCGTGCCCGGGATGTGTCCCCTGCGATAGTCACGTTTATTCTGCGCAACGTTGAGGATGATGAGATCGGGATCGTTGAGGTGGTCGGCGAGCCATGCAGTTGTAACAAAAACCGGTGCGCTCTCATCGGCACATAATGTCAAAACGACTGACAGGATGAGAACACAAGTCATCAGAATACGTGCATGCATCATAATATTTCCTTCTCAAAAAAAATCATCTTGTGATTATCCGTGTTTACAAATACGTGCCCGTATAGCAGAAGTTACGACTGCCTATCGCAGGATGCTGTCTCCCCAAGAAGACGCGAAGATTATTGATATTCACTCCGGGAGAGATGATCATGCTGCAGAAGAGCGGGACGAGCGTTCGTTCACTCCATCTCCAACTGTATCTGCCCTTTCGCTTTCTTCCCCGCGTGCTGCGCGGCTTTGAAGGTGATGTTTTCCGTCGGAAGCTTCGGACGTTTGCCTGCAAAATATTCTTCGAGCGTAATGATCCGCACTTTCGGAAACTCGAAACCCGGCACTTTCACGTAGCCGGATGCAGCAACCGTTTGCAGCATCGGTTTCGTCGGCTCGGCAGCAATGAGGAAAACGCTAAGCTCGCATTCGTGCTTCTGCATTGCACCCATGAGCGCATCGATGTCTTTCGATTGCACCGTCTTGCCGCCCTTTACCTGGAACGCGGCGCGGAGCGTTGTGCCTTTCGTATCGACTGATTCGTCCGGGATGTTCTCGCGGAGAACGTAGAGGCAATCGCCGAGGCAGAGTGTGTTCATCGTAGTCGCATGAAATTAGGGGTGATGTTTTTTCATCTTCCCCTCTTAGGGGAAGATGATAGATGGGGTCTTGCTTTTTCTCAACGAGACTTCACCTCCCGTCCTCTCCTAAGAGGAGAGGACGCCTGCACTCGCCGGGGTAGAAGGTGTTCATAATAAGTGGTTGGTATGACTATTAAATGAAGGATTCAAAGACCCAAAATCTTTTGGACATCTTGAAACAGAGAATTGCCCAGAGCATTTGAAATTATAAAGCCAGCAAAAATTAGTACTGCCGGAATGATTATCCCTAATAGCACGCCAGTAATGTGAACATCAAAATCTTTGAACCTCATTGGCCATAACGAGTTCGACAGTTGGAGGAGAAATGCAAACAATGGAAAAGAAAAGCCGGCAATGGTGTCCGCTTTTTGATCACACAAGTTTCTAGGAATTTCAGGATTGGCGTCAAAATAAGTTGAGGATAATCGAGCAATTGTTGTAGGAGTTAGAGTGAGACTGCCCCTAATTAGGAATATTGCAGATCCAAGAGTTAAGACAATTGCACTCACTTGAATACATGTGCTAAGCATTTGTCTTTCTTCCGATACACGCCGTCTTCTCTCAAAGAATCCACTCTGAGAGCCAATGTGGGTAACAGCTGAAGGAGTGGGCGTTCTTTTGGATATTTGGAGCAGTTGTCATTCCCAATTCAACTTCCTATTCCAATCGTACTTGAACGACGCAAGCCGGTTATATTCCGTAGTCATAGCAACGCGCTTCGATTGTTTGATCTGGGCACGATAATAGAGACGCCATCCTTGCTTAAGGTGCCAATCAATAATCCGGGAAAGGTGTGAACCACTCCGAGCATAGGCACTGATCCTCTTCTGCTCATTTCCAGTCTCTCCCACATAGACCACTCTTGGGTTCTTGCTCCTCGGTCCACCGATGCCTAACTCGTAGCATGCGGGTCCATCCCAGTCAAGGTCGTCGTCATACCAATTTCTTTTGTCCGCGATCTTGCGCCATTGTGTCCACCTAGGCATGAGAAACTCTCCCAAAAATATTCGCAATTGTCCCCAGTTACATCGCTCAATGTATTAAAGTCTTCACAGTCAAACAAGCGATAGTGCGCATTTCTAAGGAGTTACAACAGCATTTCGCTATTAACCCTCTCCCCTATAATCCCCTCTCCTCGATGAGTCGAGTCGTCGACCAAATTGTGAGGAGGGGATGGCACCGACGTAGTCGGAGTCAGGGGAGAGGGTTAGCGCCCAATGTACCAAACTCCTAACAGCGAATCAAGCGTCGCACTTGCATTCTTCCAACCCATTCAGTAAATTCCAGCATTCTTTTTCGTCTTCAAATCATAACTCACTCGTTTTTCATTACACAAAGGGAAGGAGGGTTCCCAGTATGTTCAGTCTCAATCAACCGACACACCGCCGGCGATTCCTCGGAACGCTGGCAGCAGGCGCAGCCGCAACCATCGGCCTGACACGCTTCATGAAAGCAGCGCCGGCCGCTCTTCTCACACCGGAGATCACTCCCTATTCGCCCGGCATCAGCGATGAATTCGACGCATGGCTTGCCAAGATCAAAGGCACGTACAGGCAGGTCTTCGATGCGCCCGATGCAAACAACGGGTTTCCGCTTGCATGGTCGCGCGTGTTCCTCATGACGAACGAACAACTCGGCGCGAAACCGGACGATGTCACCGCTGTTCTTGTGTTACGTCACGATGCAATCCCGCTTGCCATGCAACACGACTTGTGGCCGAAGTACAAGTTCGGCGAAGTCTTCAAGGTGACGGACAATGCGACGAAGGCGCCGGCAGTCCGCAATCCTTTCTACCAGCCTAAAGAGGGCGAGCTTCCGTTGCCGGGAATGGCGATAGAAGATTTACAGAAGAGCGGCGTGTTGATGGGCGTGTGCGATATGGCGCTCACGTTCTACAGCATGCACGTCGGAAAGGACATGGGTAAAGATCCGGCTGAAGTGAAGAAGGATTGGGTCGCTGGAATCTTGCCGGGGATTCAGATTGTGCCGTCGGGAGTTCTTGCAATCAATCGCGCGCAGAAAGCGGGCTGTACCTACTGTTACGCCGGCTGATCTGTTCCGAAAAAAGCAATCCACAACTGAAGGCGACGTCACACGATGTCGCCTTCTCTGTTTATGAAGAGATACTACACAACTTCCTTTGCTCGTCGCTGTCGTCGGATTGTCTCAGTGGGCGGACTGTTTCGTCTGTTCGGCAATTCGCTTTTTGATCTTCTCAATACTTTCCTTGGCTGTATCGGATGCGGAGTTGTCGTTATCGCTCGCGATCTTTTCAAGCGCCGCAATTGTCGCTTCTTCACCGATCTCTCCAAGCGCGCGTACGGCATTTGAGCGAATTCCTTCGTTCTTGTCGACCAACAGAGATTGATAAAGTGCCATAATGGTAGCATTGTGTTTTGCATGTTTGCGCAAAATGCCGAGTGCAGCGTTGCGTGTTGTAAGCTCGTGGCCGTACTGCGCATCGCCAAGAGCGATCTCGATTGCCTGAACAGAGTCGATCGTTGCAAGCGTGTTTAATGCGGCATTGTGAATGCGATTCCGGAATGATGGATAGTCGAGATACTGTTTCAGTACCGGTAGCACGTGAGTCGAATCGACTTTGGCGAGAGAACGAATTGCGCTTGCCATAACATTGTAACTTGAATCTTGCAGCGCTGCCTGGAGTGCACTGATGACAGTACTGTCTCCGCGAAACCTCTTGAGTTGCCCTGTCGCCGCATCTCGAACGGCAGATCGCTTCGCTTCCCTCGCTGCTATGAGGAGCGCATCTTTGAGCAGCGCTTTCAGTGAATCGCTGTTCACGTCGAGCTTCTCCGACTGAGTGATCGCTTCACGTCTCAGAGCCCAAAAGGTGTCCTGCACCATCACGCGGGCAAAAAGCGCGACGAACTGTGCATTTCGTTCGAGCTTCACCAACTCTTGCAATGCGCGGATACGGTCAATCGGATTTCGAGCGAACTCTGCCTGGTATTCCCACTCTTCTTGTGTCTTTGTCCACTTTAATTCCTTCAGGAGCCAGCTGCCTTTATCGAATATAACAAGTCGCGGCTGCTCATTTGATGGAATCGCAAAAGTTGTGTCTTTGCTGAGGATGTTGACCCGTTGTGTCGTTGTGCCGTTAGAAGATGTTACCTCAACATCGACGGGCATACGGAAGATGCCGGTAAGACTATCCATTGCCTGCACTTGCCGAACGGAGAGGAGTAAAGATTTTTCTTCCCCGCACCAGGTGTAAGACAGGTTGAAAATGGGATGCCCTGCTTTGTACACCCACTGGTCGAAGAACCAGTAGAGATTCTGTCCCGTTGCTTCCTCGATTGCAACTTTGAGGTCGTTGGTTTCGACAGGCTGGAATTGGAACTTTGTAATGTAGTGAGCAATTGCGCGGAAGAAGAGTTCGTCGCCGAGGAGAAAACGAAGCATGTGAAGAACTTCAGCGCCTCGCGGATAAATATTTTCGCCGTATGATTCAACGCTCACGATTGGACGGCGTCCACGCGCAGTGTCCACTCGAATTCCATCCTGCTGGCTGTTGTACATGGTGTAATCGAACTCGTCGCGACCGCGGTAGTATTCATGGTAGAGTGGATCGAAGTAGCTGGCAAAACTTTCGTTGAGCCAGATGTGTCTCCAATCTTTGCATGTGACGACGTCGCCCCACCACTGGTGAGCAAGTTCATGTGCAATCAAGCTTGTCGGAGAATTATCGATCCGAACGCGCTCGTCATAAACAGTTGCGAGATCGGCAAGTGTGGTCGCGCTGGTATTTTCCATCCCGCCGAAATGGTCTTGAAGAATAATCTGCCCGTACTTCTCCCACGGGTATGTGAAGCCGGTCTTCATATTGAAGAACGCGATCATATCCGCGGTTTGCTTGAAGCAAATGCGTGCATTGAGCGTATCGTCCGGGTAGACGTAGAACTCGAGCGGCAGCTTTCCGATGGCATCTCGCAAGACGGAGTATTCACCGGCGGCAAACATGATGAGGTACGATGCGTGCGGCTTGCTTTCCAGCCAGTGAAATGTTTTCGTTCCGGCTTTCTTATTCTCTTTCATGCTCACGAGCGTGCCGTTCGAAAGCACGGTGAAGTTATTGCGCACTGTTGCGATGATCTCGCTCGTAGCTTTGTCGTTCGGGAAGTCGTAGCAGGGGAACCAGTAATGGTTTGTCGTATCTTCACCCTGCGACCATACCTGCCAGCGTTTGTGCGGATAGCCGGAGTCCGGTCCGGTAAACGTTATTCCTTTCTTCGGTGTGCAGGAATATGCAATGACAATGCGCAATGTATCGTTGAACGAGTACGTGGTGTCAAGGTGAACGACGAGCTTGTTGGATGTCGTCTCGAAGTGCAGCTCTCGCGTCGATCCGAGCGCGACGCTCTTGATCGCCATGTCACTTGCATCGAGGATAACGGTATCAAGCTTCGGAAAAATGGGAACAAGGGTAATGGTTGTTGTTCCCACAATGGATTTGTGCTGCTCATCGATAGAAATAACAAGCTTGTAATGGAGGACGTCGTATGATCGGCTTGGCGCTTCGCCGTTCTCGCTGAGGGAAAATGCATCCTGAGCGGAGACGAAGTGCAGCGAGAGTATCATGAAGGTCGTGAGAGCGAGAAGCCTCATAGGATTCCCCCAAAAAATGTATGACCGGTGGAAGAACAAGTGCTTGGAATTGGATAGTACGAATCGGCCTGACAATGTAAGAATCTATCTCTAGGGAATCAAATGTGTTGAAAGTACGAACTGGATTCGCCGGAGTCTTCACGATACGCGTGACATTCGAGATACCTTTTAAAAAACCGAAAGAAGGAGTTTCACGGCAGCGATCATAAGCGCGAGGCCGAGTAAACGACGCAATGTAAGATTTGAAAATCTCGTCGCTCCCCATCGAGCACCGAGCAATCCACCTACAACGGCAGCGATCAGGAATGGCAGAGATGTCGTGGCGGAAAAATTCCCTTGTGAGATCCTACCAGCAATCCCGGCGCATGAGTTTGCGACGATGAAGAATGCAGATGTCGCGGCTGTTTTCTTCGGATCTGCCCATCGTAGCAGGAGCATCAAAGGGCTGAGGAATATACCGCCGCCAACGCCAACAACTCCGGAGATAAATCCTATTGCCCCTCCCACTGGTACCGCAGCAATCGGTGCCGGTGCGGAGTAATTCTTGAGACCAGACAGTTGTTCAAACTGCACGATGAGTCGAACGGCAGCAGCGACGAGCGCAATCGTCAAGAGTACGACGTATATCGTCGTGCTCACGTGAGACATCCCACCGATGAACGCAAGCGGTATCGATAAGATGAGAAACGGCAGCGACAATCGGAAAGAGAAATGGCCAGCTCGGATGTAGGCGATGAGTGAGATTCCTGCCACGAGGATGTTGAGGATGAGCGCCGTTGATGCCATTTCTTTTGGCGTCATAGCAAAGAGGGACATGACAGCGAGATAGCCTGACGCACCGCCATGGCCAACTGACGAATATAACAATGCAACAAGGAAAAATAAACCACAGATCAGAAGGACAGAGATAAGGGGAAATTCCATTGAGCGTCCGGTGGCCGAGGCTATTCGCCGATGATTTGTACGTGAATTTCTCTCGACCGCGGCCTATTATCAAAATCTATAAGTACAATTTGTTGCCACGTGCCAAGCCGCAGGTTGCCATCTTTGAGAGGGATGGCAAGCGATGGACCGAGGAGAGCTGCTCGAACATGCGCAAAACCGTTTCCATCGTTCCAATGCACATTATGAGCATAGTGGATGTCTTGTGGTGCGATGCGCTCAATGGCTTTCTTAAGATCTTCGATAGCGCCGCGCTCAAACTCGATCGTTGTGATTCCAGCCGTGGAGCCCGGTACAAATACTATGACCGTTCCATTGGCAACATGCGATTCCGAAATTATCTTGCGAACATCGGATGTTAGATCATGAACGTCGATGAAACCTTCTGTGGAGCAAATAATCGTCGACGAGTGAACAGGCATTGCGTTGTTTCAATCTCTTTGATTTATTTCAAAAACAAGTTAAATTATTTGGAGAACAAACACAACATGACTATGAAAGTACTCGGGCTTACCGACATCCACGGAGCGTACACAATAGCGAAAGAAATTATTGCCGATGAATTGCCGGATGTCGTCATCATCGGTGGCGACCTCACGACTATTGGGACGGTGAGGGAAGCTGAGGATGCCGTTAAAAAATTCCAGGAAATCTGTCGGCACGTCTATTCCATCGCAGGCAATATGGATCTTCCTCAACACGATGAGTTATTCGTGAGACTCGGCGTTTCGTTGAACGGTCGCGCAGTGCAGGTCGACCATGTTGCTTTCTTCGGTGTCTCAGCGGCCCCGTATTCAGCACTTCACACACCGTATGAAATCTCTGAAGAAGAAATCACCGCGAGAATCCACGCGGGATGGAGTGCTGCGGAACAAGCGCGCATAAAGGTTTTTATCCCACATGCCCCACCGTACTGTACGAAGCTCGATATCACCCGTGCAGGCATTCATGTCGGAAGCACGGCAGTACGTGATTTTATAGAAGATCATACACCAGATATTGTCATCTGCGGACATATTCATGAAGCACGCGGTCAAGATTCGATCGGAACGACGCGCATTGTAAATTGTGGTTCGGCCTCAAACGGATATTTTGCCATTATTGAAATTGAAGAGAAGATCGCTATTGCAAACCGTCAGCGATTCTTCTCTCGCCAGAAATTTTTATGATACCACGACTTGACACAGGTTAAGCCAAACTATTCTTGTCGGATGAAAACATGCCTGATGGCCAGATACACTGCTATAACGACAAATTTTTCAGATTTTCCACCCCTTCTTCTCCACCGGCAAAACTGCCCAAAACCCGCATAAATAGATGTTTTTGACTTCATTTTAGTCATACGAGCTATAGAACTGCCCAAAACTGTCGAAATCTTAGGATTTTAACTTGACTTTCACTCGAAAAAGTCTAAATTGGAAAGTCACGGTGGGGAAAAGTGGGGAATTTTGGAGTAAAAAATATTTTGTTTTAGCACGTTATTAGCAAGACAATAATAATTCCATAATGTCATCGTTCAAAGGTTCATATATGTACGCAGTTGACGAGAAGGGACGCGTTAATCTCCCTGCGAAGTTGCGGAAGTACGTCTCACCAGAAGCCAACGACACGTTCGTGATTACGCGTGGGTTCGAAAAGTGTCTCTTCATCTATCCGGTTGATGAATGGAACAAGCTCGAAGGAAATCTACGGAACCTCTCGAGTTACGATCCAGAGCATCGACGATTCATCCGCACGCTTTTAGAACTCGCTTCCGAAAGCCAACTTGATGGACAGGCGCGCCTTTCAATACCACAGGAGCTTCGAGAGTATGCGAATATCCAAGATCAAGTTCGCGTCATCGGCACGCTGGACAAAATCGAATTGTGGAATCCTAATATCTACGATGAATATAAGAACGGTCAGCCCGAGTCATACGAAAGTATTGCTGCTCGTGTGATGAAGTAATCGTCGACATTTGAATTCCATGGACTAATGACCGATGGCTATCACACTCCAGTACTCCGCGATGAAGTTCTCCACTACCTTCAGCTTATTCCCGATGGCACGTATGTGGATGGAACACTCGGCGGGGGCGGACATGCCGAATCGATTATCAAAAAACTCTCCGTGCGCGGACGACTCATCGCCTTCGATCGGGATGCCGATGCAATCCGATTCGCACAGCAGCGATTGGAAAATTTCCATGAGCAAATAGTTTTCGTGCAGGACAATTTCTCACATATAAAAAAGCGGTTATCGGACCTCGATACTCAAGAGGTCCATGGCATCGTGTTGGATCTGGGTGTCTCGTCGTTTCAGATTGATCAAGCGTCGCGCGGTTTTAGCTTTCAGCGAAACAGCCGCCTGGATATGCGCATGGACCGACGCCAAACACTCGATGCGTGGACGGTAATTAACAGCTACAATCAGGACAAGCTTGTAGATATCTTCTGGAAATATGGAGAAGAATTGAACTCCCGAAGAATTGCCCGCGTGATTGTTGAAAAACGAAAGCAGAAGCAGATTGATACGACGCACGATCTGAATGCTATTGTGGAGCGCGTCGTAGGCGGAGAATTTCTGCAGAAATCGTTGGCGAGAATTTTTCAGGCGATTCGGATTGAAGTGAATCGCGAATTGGAGAGTCTTGAATCTGCGCTTTGCGATGCCGTCGATGTCCTCCGTCCGAGTGGACGGCTGGTTGTTATCGCGTATCACTCACTCGAAGACCGGATCGTAAAAGATTTTTTCAAGAAAGAATCAAGAAAGTTTCTCCCGTCGGGCTCAAAGTATGTGCCGGATCAACCTGCAGAGCCGCGATTGCGAATATTGACGAAAAAACCCATTACGGTTGGCGAGAAGGAAACCGTACAAAACACACGCGCGCGCAGTGCAAAGCTGCGCGCAGCCGAGCGAATCTGAGTATATGGCGAGACCACAGGTACCTTCAGCATCGGATGTGCGGGCAGCAGTGCCAAGTTCAGAACTGACTGAGCGGCGGTACATCTACAACGGTGAACTTCCAACAGCGCCAACTGAGCCACACGATATTGCTCCGCGTGGAAATAGAGCCGTCAAGCGCCGGAAGCGTTCGCCCTTCAACATTATAACAGCACTGGTTGTAGTATCGTTGCTCATAGTTTTTTATGTTTGGAACAAGATAACGGTCAATCAACTCCTCATCGAGGTCAACGACCTGCAGAACCAGTATCAAAAAATATTGAGTACAAACGACGTCCTCCGGGCGGATATCAATCGAAAGTCAAGCCTTGAGCGAATTGGCAACCTTGCGACGCAACTCGGGCTCACGAACCCAAAAGAGCAGCCCGTATGGTTTGATGTGAACAACAATGATCTCGATCGGCTCCAACTGAAGTGACACCATGGCTGGAATTGAACATGACATACTGCACGTAGATCAACCTGTCGATCCTGCACGCTCCGCACGTATACGGGTACGCTTGCTGCAGTCCGGAATTCTCGTGTTCTTTGCCGTCGTTTGCCTGAGGTTGATTCAAATCCAGGTTGTCGAGAGTCCGAAGTTTCGTGAGATTGCCCAGAAGCAGTACCAATCAAAAGTTATCCTTCCCGCGGCACGAGGGGCATTCGTTGACAGGAATGAGAACACAATTGCGACGAACTCGGTCTTCGTCTCCTTCGCCGCTGATCCGAAAGTTGCGGTCGAGGACGCTCGCGCTATAGCCACAACGTTCGCAAAGCTCTTCGGAAAGCCGAAAAGCTACTACCTGGAGAAACTTCGATCTGATTCACGTTTCGTCTGGCTCGAGCGGCAAGTTGACGGCAATACAGCGAAGAGAATTGCCGAGATGAAACTCGGAGGGGTCATTGCCCGAAACGAGCCGAAACGTCTTTACTACCACGATCAAGTCGCCGGCCAACTGATCGGTTGTACAGACATCGACAATAATGGCATCGCCGGGTTAGAGCTTGAGTTCAATCAAGAACTCCGCGGGGCGGATGGATATGTTATTTTCCAACGCGATGGTCTTGGACGCGCGCGTCCCACAGTCGATTATCCACGTATTGAACCGATCGACGGAAATAGCATTGCTCTAACGATTGACATGGGATTGCAGGCGATTGCCGAGAAGGAAGTGAAGCGTGGAGTCGAACAGAGCAAGGCAGACCGTGGCATCGTCGTCATGCTGCAACCGAAGACAGGCGAGATTCTTGCGCTTGCACAATACCCGTGCATTGATCCGAATAACTTCGGCAAATATGAAGCTGACGATCAACGGCTCCGGGCCGCAACCGATATCTTCGAACCCGGATCAGTATTCAAGATCGTCACGGCGTCAGCCGCGCTGGAGTACAATCTTGTCCAGCCGGACCGAAAGTTCTTTGCTGAAAACGGGACGTACATCGTCCATGCTGCTTCAGGAAAGTCGCGTACGATTACGGATACGCACAAGGAAGGCTGGATTACCTTCCAGCAGGCGGTAGAAGTTTCAAGCAACATTGTCATGGCAAAGGCGAGCGAAATTATCGGCAGCGAACGGCTCTATAAGATGGCGCGCGACTACGGCTTCGGTATCGCAACCAATGTCGAGTTTCCCGGTGAAGTGAAAGGTGTTCTCAAAAAGCCGGTGGAGTGGTCCGGTACTACGCTCAACACTATTGCGTTCGGTTATGAAGTGGGTGTAACCCCGCTCCAGATCGCCGCCGCCTACGCTGCAGTTGCGAATGGTGGTATATTGATGAAGCCGTATCTCTTCTCCCGTGAGATCGATGACAATGGACTCATCGTTCGTACATCGCAGCCCCAGGTCATTCGTCGCGTCGTTTCTGAACAAACGGCAAAGACACTGACCGACTTTTTTACAGGCGTTGTAGAGCGAGGCACGGGCAAACCGGCAGCGCTTCCGGGAATGAAAGTCGCAGGTAAGACGGGGACATCTCGTAAGTTGATTGAGGGACGTTACGAACAAGGAAATTACACGGCATCGTTTGTTGGGTACGTCCCGGCAGATGATCCTCAATTGGTATGCTTGGTGATGCTGGATAATCCGCGAGGCGGCAATTACACGGGCGGAACGGTGAGTGCGCCGGTTTTCCGCGCAATTGTCGAGCGTGCCATGAGTATCTCAAATATTTTTGCACCAATGGCGCAGGCACGCACAATTATCACAAAGAACGAGCCGCAATCCAATATGAAGGATGGAGAAGGACAGGAAGCGTTGGCTAATACAGTCGCGGAACAAACAACACCGAAGCTCAAGAGTGGAATCGTACCCGATGTCCGCGGATACAGTCTGCGTCGCGCGGTCGGTGTTCTGACAACGGGAAAGCTGGAGCCTGTGGTGAACGGCTCCGGCATTGTTATCCAGCAGTCGCCAGAAGCCGGGCAGTTTGCAAAACCCGGCACGAAAGTGTTCCTCACATGCCAGCCGAAAAGTTTAAGCGCCAACTGAGCCGTCGACGAACTTCTCCGCGTGAATGACCGAGCGATAATGAATTCAGTACATGACGAATACAATGGTGTCTCTGTTGAAAGCATGAATCTCTCGAGCGTACTTGACGGTGTCCGTGTGACGAAGATGTTTCAGACCCTGTATGGTCAGATGGTCGTCACGCACGATGTGGAGGTGCATGGCATCCAATACGATTCGCGCAAGATCACGCACGGCGATGTATTCGTTGCCATGAAGGGAACCGGGCAGGATGGGCACGCATATATCACCGACGCTATTAGTAAGGGCGCTAAAGTCGTCGTTCTCCAGGATGATGCAGCGCTATCAGATTCCTACTTCATGCACACAGGCGTTGCCAAAGTCGTCGTGCCGAACACGCGCATCGCGCTGGCACAGATCGCGAAGAATTTTTATGGCAAGCCGGCAAGCAGACTGACAATGATTGGTGTTACGGGAACCAATGGGAAGACGACGACAACACATCTGATCACATCGGTAGTGGAATCCGGGGGAATGAAGACTGGTCTCATAGGTACGATTGAATATGTCATTGGCGGTGAATCGTTCCCTGCGACACACACGACACCGGAATCGTTGGAGCTGAACGAATTGCTTGCACAGATGGTGGAACGCGATTGCACTGCCGCGGTGATGGAAGTATCGTCGCATGCCCTGCATCAGCACCGCGTCGAAGGCGTGCCGTTTCGCATAGCAGTATTCACGAATTTGACGCAGGACCACATGGATTATCACGGCTCGATGGAAGCGTATTTCAACGCCAAGAAAATTCTCTTCGAGCAACTTTCACCGGAATCGTGGGCGATTGTAAATCTCGATGATCCATACGGCAGACGATTTCTCGAATCGACGCGTTCGCGAACAATCTCCTACGGCATTCAAGTAGCCGCCGCAGACGTGAAGGCGACGCAGGTATCGCTGTCGATGCAAGGCACCGGAATGACAATCGTCCATGGGCGTGAAGAAACGCCGATCACGTCCCCGCTCATCGGCGGGTTTAACGTGAGCAATATTTTGGCGGCTTTCAGTGCCGGGATAGCGCTCGGCATTCCAAAATCAACGATACGGAATGCCATTCATTCCATGAAATCCGTGCGCGGCCGGTTTGAGCCTGTCGTCTCACCGAATGGGTGGACGGCTGTTATCGACTATGCCCACACGCCGGATGCGCTTGAGAAAACACTCGGCGCGATCAAAGATATGCGCAGTTCAGCGACGAATCGCGGACGCACCATCACCGTATTTGGATGTGGCGGAGATCGTGATCGCACGAAGCGACCAAAGATGGCGCACATCGCCACCACGTTGAGCGATATTACGTTCATAACGTCCGACAATCCGCGGCATGAAGATCCCGATGTCATCATCGAGGAAACAAAGTTCGGAGTGGTGCCTGGAAAAGAAGTCTATACTGAAACCGATCGCCGGAAGGCAATCGCAAAAGCGCTCGCACGCGCCGTTCCCGGGGACGTCGTCCTCATTGCCGGTAAAGGACACGAGGATTATCAGATTTTCGGCGACGAGAAAATTCACTTTAGCGATCGGGAAGTTGTCGAGGAATTCATCCGCTTGCGCGCATGAGTGTTACCGTGAAAGACGTGCTGAGTATGGAATATCTTGATGTGCAGAACGTGTCGTCAGTGCGCACGCGAACTTTTAGAGACGTGTCAATTGATTCCCGGACAATCGGCGCAGGCGATCTCTTCATTGCGATTCGCGGCGAAAAACTGGATGGCCATGCGTTTGTGAAGCGGGCATTCGAAACAGGTGCAGCGTGTGCGGTTGTCGATGAACGCGCCGATCGTGCATCGTATCAGGATCGGCCGCACGTCGTTGTACGGGATACCACGAAAGCGCTTGGACAACTTGCACGGGCGCATCGAAGGAAATTTTCAATCCCGATCGTGGCAATCGCCGGCAGCAATGGGAAAACGACAACGAAAGAAATGATTGCCGAAGTATTGAGTACCAAGTATAGCGTATTGCGTACGCAGGGAAACCTGAACAATCACATCGGCGTGCCGATGACACTGTTCCGATTGACGAAGAGGCACGAGATTGCGGTTGTCGAAGTCGGGACAAATCACTTCGGCGAGATTATGAACCTTTGCCAGATTCTTGAACCGACACACGGCCTGATCACGAATATCGGACGGGAACATTTGGAATTTTTTAACGATCTTGAAGGCGTGGCTCAAGCGGAGGGTGAATTATTCCAAGCACTCGGGAAGACGGGAATTGGATTTGTGAACGCGGACGACACGCGGGTCGCTCCCCAGTCAAAAAGCCTCCGCAAGAAAGCGACGTATGGATTTTTCAGCAATGCGAAGGTTCGGGGAATACTGAAAACGCCGGGCACAGACGGCTGTGCAATGTTCTCTGTGAAAGCCCGGAACAAGAAGTCGTTCGATGTGCAGCTCCGCATGCCGGGTAAATATGCGATGAGCAATGCACTCGCGGCGGTGGCTGTTGGACTTGCATTCGATGTTCCCGCAAAGAGCATCCAACAATCACTGAAGAGATTTCGCCCGATCGGGAAGCGAATGGAAATAGTAAAGCTCGGCGGCATTACGATATTGAATGATACCTACAACGCGAACTCGGACTCCACGCTCTCAGCGCTTGAGACGTTACACGATATGCAATGCCCGGGTTCAAAAATTGTCATCCTTGCCGATATGTTGGAGTTGGGTGACGCCGCACAAGCGGAACATGAGCGCATCGGCTATGCCGTTAAGGAGATGGGATTCAACACTCTTCTTACCTACGGCCCGATGGCGCAACATATCAACGCGGCTGCGAAAGGAATTGAACTGAATCTCCATTACGACCAGAAAAATGCGCTGGCCGAATACGCTGCCGAGCTCGTTGCGCCGGGCGATATCGTCCTGATAAAAGGATCGCGGGGTATGACGATGGAAGACGTTGTCACATTCTTACAAGAACGAATAGGAAACAGAGCAGAATGAAATATATCGTCGGAATACTTCTCGTCAGTGTGAGTGTTCTCGGCTTCCAGCAGCACTCACAGCGATTGGATATGTCGGGTTTATGGAAGCTCGATATGAAACGGAGTGACAATCTGCCGAAGTCGTTCGAAAAGGTTGAGTCATTCGTCATGAACATCGAACAGTCGAAAGACTCGATGGTCATTTCGCGGACGATGGTAGGTGCGGGACAAACGCAAACATTCCCGCCAACAATGTACAAGTTCGACGGCACCGAGGTTTACTACAACGATACGCTGCGAGGCTCGGAACGCTGGACCAAAGCCATGTGGGCAACGACGGAACAGAAATTGATTGTCACGAGCCGCGTCATCCAGCGTGCCGGTCCGAAGGAAGTACGGTATACCGAGACGGATGTATGGCAAAAAGGGAAACGGAATATGCTGCTCATTCTGGTAACACAGAAATATGAAGGGAACGATTCGACCCGTACTGAACGACGCTATTACCGGCATGTGCAGTAATGCTCTATTATTTGTTTGATTATCTGAATCGTATCGCGCATCCGCCGGGTTTTGGTGTTTTCCACTATATCACGTTTCGCGCCGGTGCGGCTGCCGTGACAGCGTTGATCATCGCCTTCTGGCTCGGCCCGAAGATCATTCGCAAGCTCAAGGAGCACCAGATCGGTGAAGCGGCAAAGCTCGAAGCGCCGAAAACGCACCTGAATAAAGCCGGCACGCCCACGATGGGCGGCTTAATTGTTCTCCTTGCCATTCTGATTCCGTCGCTTCTTTGGGCGGATATCAAGAATGGGTATGTGATCATTATTCTTGTTGTCACAGCATGGCTTGGCGCCGTTGGATTCCTCGATGATTATCTAAAAGTAGTCAAAAAAAAACGCAAGGGGCTCATCGAAGAATACAAGCTGACCGGTCAGATAGCAATCGGTCTCATTGTCGGCGGTATCATCTATTTCTATCCACAGTTCATTGATGCCGACTTGTGGAAGTTGAAGTCGAGCACGACCATGCCGTTCTTCAAGAATATGGAAGTCGATTTCGGGATACTCTATATCCCGATGGTCGTCTTTGTGATTGCAGCCACGAGTAACGCCGTCAACCTGACAGATGGTCTCGATGGCTTGGCGGCCGGTACTGTCGGCATCGTCGGGCTGACACTCGCCGTGATGTGTTACGTCTCGGGTCGTCCCGATGTAAGTCAGTACCTGACGATTCCGTTCCTTCGCGGAAACGGTGAGTTGAGCATTTACTGTGCGGCGCTGGTAGGAGCGTCGCTCGGGTTTCTGTGGTTCAATGCGTACCCGGCACAGGTGTTCATGGGCGATACGGGATCGCTCGCGCTCGGTGGCGCAATCGGCGCGCTCTGCGTGCTGGTGAAAAAGGAATTGCTCTTGCCGACACTCGGCGGTGTCTTTCTCATGGAAACGGTGTCGGTGATCATCCAGCGCTTCTACTTCAAGTACACGAAGCGCAAGTATGGCGAAGGACGCCGCGTCTTTAAAATGGCTCCGCTCCACCACCACTTCGAGTTGTGTGGATGGACGGAACCGAAGATCGTAACAAGGTTCTATATCATTGCGATTCTCTTGATGATCGTGAGTCTCGCAACATTCAAAGTTCGCTAACGACGTTGTATGGAAATTGCAGCCGATACGCACGTGAAAATGACGAAGGATACGGATGTTGCCGGAAAAAAGGTGACGGTCATTGGTGCTGCTCGAAGCGGCGTCGCCGTTGCCGAACTCTTGAAAGCAAACGGCGCACGTGTGTTCGTGAGTGACAGCGGTTCGGGTGAGAAGCTCGCACCCAGCATCTCATCTCTTGAATCGGCTGGCGTGGAATTCGAACTCGGACAGCATACCGAACGCGCGCTCAACTCGGACTTGATCGTCGTCAGTCCCGGCGTTCCTTCCACAATTCCGATTGTGAAGGAAGCCCAGCGGCGCGGGATTCATATTGTAAGCGAGCTGGAGATCGCGAGCTGGTTCTGTCCGGCGCCCATTATTGCGATTACCGGCACGAACGGGAAAACAACGACGACGGCGCTTGTTGGTAGAATGCTTCATGATGCGAAGAAAAAACATGTCGTCGGTGGAAATATCGGTACGGCGTTCTCGTCGCTTGTAAACGAACTTGATGGCGATTCGATTGCTGTGCTGGAAGTGAGCAGCTTCCAGCTCGAACAGATCGAACATTTTCATCCCGCCGTCTCGGTCATTCTCAATATTACGCCGGATCATTTGGACCGGTACCAAGGATCGATGGAACAGTACGTTGCCGCCAAGTGCAGGGTCTTCGAGAACCAGGGGCCTGACGATGTGCTTATCTATAACTATGATGACAAAGAAACACAACGTGCCGTTGAGCGTGCAACTGCAGTGAAGCAACTTGCCTTTGGCGTCGACCGGAGATTCGATGAAGGTGCATTTATCGAAGAGGGAAAACTTGTGACGGTCATCGATGAAAGGCGAAGCGAGATAGTGGAAACAGAGCAGATCAGTATTCGCGGCATCCACAATCTCTATAACTCGATGGCGGCGACACTCGCAGTGCAATCGATGGGCGTCGGCGTGCCGTCTATCCGCGCGACATTGAGAAACTTCAAAGGAGTCGAGCACCGGCTGGAGTTCGTGCGCGAGGTGAATGGCGTCAAGTATGTCAATGATTCGAAAGCGACGAATGTTGACGCAGTCTGGTATGCGCTCCAGTCATTCGCGGAGCCAATCGTGTTGTTGCTCGGCGGGCGCGACAAAGGAAATGATTACTCGAAGCTCGACGAGCTTGTCCGGAAACATGCGAAAGCGATTGTTGCCATCGGCGAATCTGCCGAGAAGGTCGTCGGCGCGTTCTCCGGCGTGAAACCGATTGAGAAGGCATCCTCAATGGAAGAAGCGGTGCTGGTTGCATCCGAACTTGCCACGGCAGGAGATGTCGTGCTCTTGTCGCCCGCGTGTGCCTCGTTCGACTGGTTCGAAAACTACGAGCACCGCGGCAAAGTCTTCAAACAAATCGTTCATGCGTTGTAACGCACGATGAAGCACATGCTCCGAAATCATATCGACCTTGTGACGCTCATTGCAGTCTTGACGCTAATGCTCTTAAGCCTCGGGATTGTATACAGCGCGTCGGCGACGTACGCGCTGGCGAAGTACGGCGAGAGCGAGAAGATGCTTTTGAGTCACGCCATCAAGGTTCTTCTCGGCATGATGGGACTTTTTGTCGGCATGCGGATCGATTACCACAAGCTGCAACGCTTAACGAAGTTTGCTGTTATCGGCGCTGTTGCGCTTCTATTGGTCACATTGGTATTGGGCGGCGAGGCGAAAGGCGCTACACGCTGGCTGCGCTACAGCAGCATCGGTATTCAGCCATCGGAGTTTGCAAAGTATGCGCTCCTCTTCCATCTCTGCACGCTCATGGCTGTGAAAGGTGAAGTGACTCGCGACTTCAAACGCGGCTTCATCCCAATGATGGTGTGGATTGGTGCGGTGACCGGGCTTGTTCTTCTCCAGCCCAACTTCAGTATGGGCGCAATGATTTTTTTGCTGAGCCTTGTGATGCTTTTTATCGGCCGGGCGAAGTTGTCGCACCTTGCGCTCACGTTTGTGGTGCTCGTTCCGGTGCTTGCACTCTACATGCTCAGCGCCGAATACCGGCGCGCGCGCATCATGGCATTTCTGAACGGAAGTAGCGGCGGAGCCGGGAAGGGTCATTACCAGCTCTGGCAGGGAATGCTGGGGTTCGGGAACGGCGGAATTTTCGGTGTCGGTCCGGGTGAAAGCAAGCAGCGCGACTTCTTCCTTCCGGAATCGTATGGCGACTTTGTCTTCTCTATCGTCGGCGAAGAGTATGGATTTATAGGAACGATGTTCTTCATGATTCTCTTTCTGTCGATCATGTACCGTGGATTCAAAATCGCAAAACACGCCGTCGATGCGTTTGGCCGCAACCTCGCAATCGCAATTACCTGTGCGATCACGTTGTATGCGCTGATCAACGCAGGGGTCACACTTGGGCTTTTCCCGACAACGGGACTGCCGATGCCATTCGTGAGCTACGGCGGCTCGTCGATGGTCTTCTCGGCATGTGCCATTGGTGTGCTCTTGAATATATCGTCGCAGACCGACCTGTACCCGCGCGCGCGGCAGGTGCCGGTGATGGGTTCGGTGAATGCAGGTGAGCCGAACGTCGGAAAGGTGTACTGATGTGGCTGCACCATTGCGTGTCGTCTTTGCAGGCGGCGGAACGGGCGGGCACCTGTTCCCGGCGCTTGCCATTGCCGATGAAGTACGAAAACTTGTGCCTGACGCCGAGATTCTTTTCGTCGGGACGAAAAATAAAATCGAAGCGCGAGTCGTGCCCCAGAAAGGGTACCAGTTCGAGACAATCTGGATCGGCGGGTTTCGCCGCAGTTTCGCTCCGGGTAATATCGTGTTTCCAATGAAAGTTGTGGTGTCACTGATGCAAGCATACTCTATTCTACAGAGGTTCCAGCCACACATAGTTGTGGGAACCGGAGGTTATATCTCCGGCCCGGTACTCTATGCGGCATCGCGAAAGAAGATTCCAACGCTCATTCAGGAGCAAAACAGCTATCCTGGTGTGACGACACGACTGCTTGCAAAGCGAGTAACGGAAGTGCACCTCACGTTCGAAAGCTCGAAGCGGTTTCTTGAACGAATCGATAATGTCGTCATCAGCGGCAATCCAACCAGAGGAGATCTTGAGGTTGCACATCGATCAGAAGCATTCCGATATTTTATATTCGACGAACGAGGCCGTAAAACAATTCTGGTATTTGGTGGAAGTCTGGGCGCGCGTATGATCAATCAGGCGGTTGAAAAGGCGCTTGATCAATTGATCCAACACGGACTTCGCATAATCTGGCAGACTGGAAATGAAGATTACGAACGCGCGAAACACATGTGCGATCGGTTGCCAAGTGGACGTCTATGGGTGAATGCCTTCATCGATAGGATGGATTATGCCTATGCAGCGAGCGATCTGGTGATCTGCCGTGCCGGTGCAACGACGATCGCGGAGTTGACACGACTCGGGAAACCTGCAATCCTCGTTCCGTATCCGTTCGCCGCTGCGAACCATCAGTTTGAAAATGCGCGCGCCATGACCGAAGCCGGAGCGGCGGAGATCATCGACGACCATGAACTCTCGGAGAAGTTTGTGTCTTCAGTGCTCTCGTTGCTTGATGAAAAGAAGCTGCGAGCGATGAGTGAAGCGAGTGCGAAGCTGGGGCGCCCCAATGCAGCACGAGAGATTGCCGGGCGAATCGTTCAACTGGCACGGACAGCGGCATGACGTATGGACGAGCGTCGATGGCCGGCCGGATCGAAAGTGTTCAGATACAAGCTCGATTTCTATTACCAGCAAGCGCTGTTGTACGTGGTGACGCTGCTGCTGTATGCGGGAATCCGGGGAACGTTTACGTTCGAGCAACTGCCGTCCTTGACGGCAGACCCGATACTCTATATTATTATCGCGTTCGTTCTTATCTCGTTCGTGGTCTTGGTGCTGAATCGTGCACGGGACCGGAAACTGATTATTGCGGATGATCGAATGATCTTCCATAATAAATTCCATGAACACGAGATTCCGATCGCGGAAATTGAATGGTTGCACATCGGCCGTGAACGGAGAGTACGAACGGCAGGACGCTCGCAGGTGATCGTCTTTAAAGTGAAAAGCCGCCGCCGTCTATTCCGAATTCGCGTCGGGCGTTATGAGCGTGCACGAGACTTAATGCTGGAGATACAGCGAATTGCACAGCGCACGCCGAAAGGAAGACGGTTTTCTTTTGACGGCGTGTAGATGAATGGATATTGCAAAGAGAGGGTACTGACATGGTGCAGGTGATACAGTTTATTGTTCTCGGATTGTTTGCAGGAGTTCTTGCAGGAATTCTCGGGATCGGAGGCGCTGTCTTCGTCGTTCCGGTACTGGTCTACGTCTTCGGATGGGAACAGCATCTGGCGCAAGGCACAACGCTCGCGATGCTGGTTCCACCGATCGGCATCCTCGCCGCGTGGCAGTATTACCAGGCCGGACACGTTGACCTCAAGGTTGCCGGCCTTCTGTGCATCGGATTTTTTGTCGGCGGGTACTTTGGCGGGTTCTTCGCCAACCAGTTACCCGCCGCGACACTCCGTAAAATTTTCGGCGTGGCATTGTTCCTTATTTCGTTGAAATTGATTGTTGGAAAATGAACCCTCACTCCCTTCCTTCTCCCATCATCGGAGGGGATGTGAGATGAGAATGCAATGAGATTACAGTATGTTCAGCTCGATCAAGAAAATACACTTTGTTGGCATTGGCGGCATCGGCATGAGCGGCATCGCTGAAATCCTGCTCGATCAGGGATTCACGGTAAGCGGCTCGGATCGCTCGCTTGGCGAAGTGACCGAGCGCCTGGTAAAACTTGGCGCACAGGTTTCCGAAGGTCACCGCGCAGAGAATATCTGTCCGGATGTCGACGCGCTCGTCTATTCGTCTGCTGTCGCATTGGATAACCCGGAAATCGTTGAAGCGCAGCGGCGGAAGATTCCTATCATCCGTCGCGCCGAGATGCTCGCAGAAGTGATGCGCTTGAAATACGGCATCGGCATTGCCGGAACACACGGAAAGACAACGACGACTTCCATGGTGAGTCTGGTGTTGATGGAAGGTGGACTCGATCCGACAGTCATCGTGGGCGGGAAGTTGAGCGGCCTTGGTGGAACGAACGCGCGCCTCGGTCATGGCGATTTTATCGTTGTCGAAGCGGATGAGTTCGATCGTTCATTCCTCTCGATCACACCGACGATTTCCGTTCTTACAACGCTCGAGACCGATCACCTTGATTGCTATCGCGACCTCGAGGACATTAAGAACGCGTTCATTCAATTTGCAAATAAAGTCCCGTTCTATGGTTTTATTGTCCTCTGTCTCGACGAGCCGGCGCTGCAGGATATCATGCCGCATCTCAGTAAGAAGAAGATTCTCACGTATGGATTGAATCCCCAGGCGGACATCCAGGCATGGGATATCGCGCCAAAGGATAACACGACGCGCTTTACCGTCGTACGAGACGATCGCGATCTCGGACATGTAACACTCCAGCTTCCGGGTAAACACAATGTTCAGAACGCTCTTGCGGCGATTGCCGTCGGGTTGGAGCTCGGCGTGCCATTTCAAAAGGTAAAAATAGGAATTGAAAAATTTGCCGGCGTCTACCGGCGCTGGGAAAAAAAGGGCGATGTGAACGGCATTGCACTCTACGATGATTATGCCCATCATCCGACGGAGTGCAGGGCGACGCTTTCCGGCGTGAAGGCCGGTTGGCGAAGACGCGTCGTGTGTGTCTTCCAGCCGCATTTGTATTCTCGAACAAGAGATTTCTATGAGGAGTTCGGGAAAGCATTTCTCCTTTCCGACGTGCTCATTGTGACCGATGTGTACCCTGCGCGCGAAGAGCCAATTCAGGGTGTAACGGGTGAATTGATTGTGAATGCGGCAAAGCAGTACGGCCACAAAGAAGTTCATTATGTGCCGGAGAAAACAAAGATTCCTGCAACGCTTATGAACATCGTGAAGCCCAACGACATCGTCGTTACGATGGGCGCAGGCGATATCTGGAAGTACGGAGAAGAGTTCTTGAATCAATTAATAAAACAAAAAGTAAAAAAGTGACACAGGCACCGTTACGTTTAGCATTTGAATTTTGACGTGATTCAATGGTCAACATCGACGACATTAAAATTTTTTTTCAGGGACGGATCGCGCTCCACGAACCGCTCAGCAAGTACACCTCGTTCCGCATCGGCGGTCCGGCGGATTACTTCCTTGAGCCCACGGACAAGGAAGACGTCGTGAACATCATTACGTATTTGCAGCGGCAAAACTTCCCGTTCCTCATGATGGGGAAGGGAAGTAACGTGCTCGTAAGCGATGACGGCGTGCGCGGCGCTGTCATTAACCTGGAACATGGTCTTGGCTCAATGAGAGTTGAAGGAGATATTGTCTCCGTGGACGCAGGAGTCACGATGGCGCGTTTCGTCGACTTCTGTATCCAACATGGATTCAAAGGAGTGGAAATGCTATCCGGCATCCCCGGCACGATCGGCGGCGCGGTAATCATGAATGCAGGCGCCTACGGGGGAGAAATTTCCGATTTTCTCGTCGATGTCGAAGTATTGCGTAACGGAAAGATCGCCTGTCTGAAAAAAGAGGATGCCGGCTTTGCGTATCGTCGATCCAACTTCAAGGATGCAATCGTTCTCGGCGCGCGTTTCAGGCTTACCGTCGGCGACAAGGCCGAAGTCATGAGAGCGCGACGCGAGCTGCTCTTGAAGCGCAATCGTGCACAACCCGTTAACATGCCGAACTCGGGCAGCATGTTCAAAAATCCGCATGGCACATATGCAGCCAAGTTAATCGAGGACGCCGGACTGAAAGGAGTCAGACGAGGTAACGCTCAAATTTCCGAGCGACACGCCAACTTTATCGTTAATCTTGGAGGCGCGGTTGCGCGCGATGTCGTGGATCTGATCGAGCTTGCCCGGAAAACGGTGCTCGAAAAATTCGGCATTACTCTCGAGTTGGAAGTAAAGCTTATCGGATTTACACAAGCGAAGGAAGCCGCGTGATGGATGATGAAAATGTACACAACGAGATTGATGAAAGAGTTGTTGCGGAACGGAAACTGACGCGCCGTCGGCTTGGCGTATGGCTTCTTGCGCCACTGGGTGTGAGTTTCATTCTGCTCTTTATTTTCATGACGGAGTGGAAGGACTCGCTCACGATTCGGAAGTACGATGTGCTGGGGATTCGCATAGTATCAAAGCAGGAAATCGCAATGATTGCACAGGCGGTGGTTTCGAAAGACGCATCAATGTATGGAACGGATATCGGGATCATTCAGGAAAAGATCGCTGCACAACCTTTCATTAAGTCGGTAACCGTGACTCGCCAAATGCCCGATGTGCTTCGCGTCCAGGTAACCGAACGAGATCCAATCGCTTCTCTGAACATCGGGCACCAAATGTATTACGTCGACATCGACGGTGTGCTGCTACCCTACACTCAATCGAGTGAGAAGCTCGATGTTCCGGTCATCAGCGGCATCAATGGTATTGAGCACGTGCGGACGGGTGAAGTTGCATCGAACAACGACGTCTACCAGGCAATCGACATCCTGAAGACATCGCAGGCAATCGATTCATCGCAGTACCGTTTCATCTCGGAAGTGAATATGAATAATGGCGGCGACATCACAATCTACTCTGCTGATGTCGGCGTGCCGATCATCCTCGGTCGTGGCGATGTGGCAAAAAAACTCGTAACGTTGCAATCGTTCTGGAACACGATTATCAAATCGCAGGACCCGAAGAAGCTGCGTTATGTCGACCTGCGATTCGATGAACAGGTGGTCGTGAAGTGGGATCAGCAAACGGAACATTTTCCGAAGAAGGCGTCGCTCTAATTAGCGGAAAGGAACTCCCGTATGGAACAGGAAATTATCGTCGGGCTCGATATCGGGACGACGAAAGTGTGTGCAGTTGTTGCCGCAGCGGATGAGGGTGGCCGCTTCAACGTGTTGGGAGTGGGCCGGAGTCCGTCCGATGGATTGACGCGCGGCGTCGTCACGAACATCGATAAGACTGTTCGTTCCATCCAGAGTGCAGTAGCGGAAGCGGAATCGCGTTCGGGGATCAAGATACAGTCCGTGATTGTGGGAATAGCCGGCGATCATATTCAGAGTTTCCAGAGTCGCGGCGTGATCGCTATCAGTGGTAGGGAAAACGAAATCACGCAGGCGGATGTCAACCGGCTGATCGAAGATACGAAGCGAGTTGCTCTTCCGTCCGATAGAAGGATTATTCACGTCATCCCACAAGAATTTATAATTGATGGGCAGGATGGCGTCTTTGATCCGGTTGGAATGTCGGGTGTTCGGCTCGAAGCGAACGTGCACATTATTACCGGACTTGTTACCGCTGCGCAGAATATTTACAAGTGTGTGCAGCGAGCCGGGCTGCATATCCGCGACATGGTGCTCGAGCCGCTCGCGTCAAGTTACGCAGTGCTCGAAGAAGAAGAGAAGGAAGTCGGTATCGCACTCCTGGATGTTGGTGGCGGAACGACAGACCTTGCAGTCTTTGAGGACCGAACGATCCGTCATACGGCAGTGATTCCGTTTGCCGGAAACCAGGTCACGAACGACATCCGGAAAGGTTTGGGTGTACTGACTGAACAGGGAGAGCGCCTGAAATGTCAACACGGGTTTGCGTACGCGGCAAGCGTCGTCGATGACGAGCCGATCACGATCCCCGGCATCGGAGGTCGGCCGCCGCTCGAAATCGACAAGCGGCTTTTGGCGCAAATCATCCAGCCGAGAATGGAGGAAATCTTTGAGATTGCCGGCATGGAGATCAAACGCTCAGGCTATTCACGTCATCTCGCGGCCGGTGTTGTGCTCACAGGCGGTGGTGCGCTTATCAAAGGCGCAGCCGAGCTTGCGCGCGAAGTGCTCGGTATGCCGGTGAAGATCGGTATTCCCGGCGGTTTCAATGCGGGGCTTGTTCGCGAGATCGAAAATCCTATCTACTCAACGTGCGTCGGGCTTGTTCTCCATGGTCTTCGTAGCAAAGAAACAAACAGCGGGCTGAACTTCAACAATGGCAGTAAAGGCGGCGGATCGATGAAAAAGATTTTTGTAAAAATGAAGAGTTGGTTCGACGAGCTGTAACATTTTCATTACTCGAATACAAAGTAGCATTAACCAATAACTCACAACTATCAACATCATAAGGAGAAACGATAGTGATAGAACTCGACAATTACTTCGATCACGGAGCAAAAATCCGTGTGGTAGGAGTCGGCGGCGGCGGCGGGAATGCCGTCACGAGCATGATCGACAAACGATTGCAAGGGGTGGATTTCTTTGCAGTCAATACCGATATGCAGGCGCTGGAGCGGAACAAAGCGCCCAACAAAATTCAAATCGGCAAGAATCTCACACGCGGGCTTGGCGCCGGCGCGGATCCTTCCATCGGCCAGCGAGCCGTTGAAGAAGATCGCGACGAGATCGCACGCGCATTAGCCGGAAGCGACATGGTGTTCGTGACAGCCGGAATGGGCGGCGGCACCGGCACCGGCGGCGGGCCTGTTGTTGCCAATATTGCGAAGAGCATCGGCGCACTTGTTGTGGGAATCGTGACCAAGCCGTTCACCTGTGAAGGAAAGAAGCGTATGTCGCAGGCCGATACCGGCCTCGAGGAGATGAAGAAACAAGTCGACACGCTCATCGTCATCCCGAATCAAAAGCTGCTGTCAATCGTGGAGCGGAACACGCCGCTGCAGGAAGCCTTTGACCGGGCGAATGATGTTCTCTACAATGCGACGCGCGGCATTTCCGAACTGATCACCGTTCCCGGCCTCATCAACGTCGACTTTGCCGATGTTCGGACGATCATGCGCGAGATGGGCGATGCGCTGATGGGATCCGGCGTCGCTACAGGCGAGAACCGCGCCATCGAAGCGGCACACGCGGCAATCTCAAGTCCACTGCTTGAAGGCGTCTCGATTTCCGGCGCACTCGGAGTGTTGGTCAACGTCACCGGCGGCCCGACGATGTCGCTGGTAGAAGTTGATGAAGCGGTCAGTGTCATTCACGAAGCGGCAGGTGAAGAGGCGAACGTCATCATGGGCGCGGTGATCGACGAGAACCTTGCCGATGAGATGATGGTGACCGTGATTGCAACGGGCTTCAACAAGCGGCAGCCCGGAGCGGTGCGCCTCGCCAAGCCGACGGCGAAGGTGATCGACCGGATTCCAGCAGGCCTGCACGACTTGCAGAAGCTCGATGAGCCTGCGTTCATGCGCAAAGGCATTGACATCTCCATCAATCCATACAAGACTGACGAAGCAGAGTTGCCAAGAGTTGCCGAGAAGATCGATACGGAGAAACCGGCGTTCCTCCGCAAGATTATGGATTAAGAAGCGCAGAGCGAAGAGCGTGGAGTCGAGAGTTCGAACTCGTTGCGAATAACTCTCTGCTCTCCGCTCCAAGCTCAATGCTATTTCCTATCGTACTCTCCTAAGCATAGGATGGCGTGTCGGCCATGTCGAGTGGCTGATGCGCTGTCCTTATTGAATTTTCCCCCATTTTCGAAGACTCATCGTAAGGTGCTGATTTCAAAGAGATGTGCCGGTTTCTGAAGCGCACCTCTGCAGGAGAACCTCTTGCATCTTCCACCCCCATTTCATACCTTATAAATGTATGCGAGTGCGGTTCACCATCATTATTACTGTCGTTCTGCTTCTCTCATTCGATGGTTTCTCCCAGGCGGCACGACCGAGCAGTTCGTTCAAAATCGCCCGGCTTAAGTATAGCGGCGGCGGCGATTGGTACAACGACCCCCAGGAAGAAACCAACCTTCTTAAGTTTATCCGGCAGAACACGCTCATCGACGTCGATCCCGTCTACGAGTTCGTCGACATAACGAGCGAAAAATTTTTTACGTATCCGTTCGTCTTTCTCACCGGTCACGGCAACATGGCGTTTACCGATCTCGAAGTGAAGCGGCTTCGCACGTACTTGGAAAACGGAGGCTTCATTTATGCCGATGACGACTACGGGATGGATAAAGCATTCCGCCGTGAAATCAAAAAAGTGTTTCCCGATCAGGAGTTGATGGAACTTCCATTCTCATTTGGCCTTTACCATTCCCACTACGATTTTCCAAACGGAGCGCCAAAGACACACGAGCACGATGGAAAACCCGCTCAAGGGTTCGGTCTTTTCCACAGCGGCAGACTTGTTCTCTATTATACATACGAATCGAACCCGAGCGATGGATGGAATGATCCCGAAGTTCACGGTGATCCTCCCGAGAAGCGCGAGGAAGCGCTGCGTTTCGGAACAAACATTGTCGTATGGGCGTTAACCCATTGACGAATTTCGAATTGAACTATAATAGTCCGGAGGGCTAAAAACCATGGCGACTGAACATCTCTCAACCTTTCATTACGAAATTGTACGACGACTGAGCGGCGTCAGGCGAAAGGAGAACAATCTATCGCTTTTCTACGGCGCGCTAACGACAATCCTTTCGGTTCTCGTTCTACTTTTCTTTGTTGTTATCCTCGAAGGTTTCTTTTCGTTCGGTATGATTGGAAGAGCAATTCTCTTCGTGTCAGCCGCTTTTGGAATTGCCGCGGCGATAGGATGGTTTCTCGTTCGTCCTTTGCTGCGTTTATTTGGAATCCTGAGATCAGATAACAATGAAACCATTGCTCGTAAAGTCGGCAAGTATTTCCCCCACATTCGTGATCGTCTGCTCGATGCACTTCAGATGTACGAGGGCCGTGATGCGCTCAAACGACAGTACTCCGAGGAATTAATCGATGCATCCTTCGTTGATCTTTACCAGCTCATCCAACCGATCGATTTCAGCGAAGCGGTGAACAATTTCCGCGTCCGCAGGATGAGGAAAATCGTTGGATACGCTTTCGGCATGGCTATGTTGATTCTTGTTATCTCACCGTCGGGGTTCTTCAACTCGCTCTATCGTGTTGTCCACTACAACCAGTCGTTCGCGCCGCCGCTGCCGATCGAATTCGTCGTCGAGCCGGGGAATGTCGATGTCGTCCGAGGCCAAACTGTGCCTGTTGTGATCCGAACGCAAGGGAAACCGGTCCAAAGTATCACGCTGCAAACACGGCAGAAAGGACAAGTGGATTTCGATCAGCAGACCGTCAAGTTGCAGAATGGTATCTTCCGAACGGAAATCCCGAACATTAAACTCTCAACGGAATATTATGCTTCGGTCGAGGATGTTAAGAGCGGAACATTTACGCTTAACGTATTGGATCGCCCGCTCGTTCGAACATTCGCCCTGACTGTGACTCCTCCTGCTTACACGCGGCTTCCCGCAAGGTCACTTGACGAAAACGTCGGCGATGTGAGTGCATACCCCGGAACGAAAGTAAACGTGGATATCAGATCCAGCAAAGATCTCTCAAGCGCATCGATCGTCTTGAAGGACAACGCGTCAATTGATCTTGCAACATCGGGTGCCGACGCGCATGGATCGTTTGTCGTAAAGAAGAATGCTTCCTATCATTTCCTCCTCAACGATAAGGACAATCTGCCGAATATCGAGCCGGTAGAATATGCGATCAAAGTTGTGCCGGATGAATTCCCGGCCGCCGAGATACTTTCTCCGGCGAAAAATATCGATCTGACCGAGCAGATGAAGCTCGATCTTTTCATCCGCATCAAAGACGACTTCGGGTTTTCGAAGCTGCGGCTTGCTTACCGGCTCGCACAATCGCACTATGAGCAGCCTGCAAAAGAATTTTCGTTCGTCGATATCCCGCTCCAGCACAATCAACAAAGTCCGGCGGAATTATGGCATCATTGGGATCTCTCATCGCTCCACCTGGTACCGGAAGATGCCGTGGCGTACTACGTCGAAGTATTTGACAACGACAATGTGAACGGTCCGAAGTCCGGCGTCAGTGAGACATACATCGTTCGCCTTCCGTCACTTGAAGAAGTCTTTTCCGACGTATCGCAGAGTCACGAACAATCATTGGAATCGATGCAGAGCGTTGCCAAGGAAACCCAGCAACTCAAGCGTGAGATGGAGGACTTACAGCGCGAGATGAAAAAAGACCGCGAGAAGATGGACTGGCAGCAGCAGAAAAAGGCCGAAGAGATGATGCAGCGCTACGAAGCGGTGAAAAAGAAGCTCGACGAGACTGCTAAGCGGATGGAAGAGATGACGAAGCAGATGGAGGATAACAAGCTCGTTTCCGAAAAAACGCTTGAAAAGTATCAAGAACTCCAGAAGCTGATGGAGGAGCTGAAGTCGCCGGAGCTGCAAGAGGCGTTGAAGAAATTGCAGGAATCAATGAAACAGCTCTCGCCCGAGGAAATGAAAAAGGCGATGGAGCAACTGAAGTTTTCAGAAGAGCAGTTCCGGCAAAGCCTCGAGCGAACGATCGAGCTTCTCAAGCGTATTCATATTGAGCAAAAGGTCGATGAGCTTGTCAAGCGTGCAGAAGAGATGAAGAAGCAGCAAGAAGCGTTGAAAGAACAATCGAAGCAGACGAATCCATCCGACCAACAAAAGCGAGACGAGTTGGCACGGAAACAACAAGACTTGCAGAAGCAGGCAGAATCACTACAGAAGGAAGCCTCCGATCTGAAGAAGAAGATGGAGGAATTTCCGAAGGAAATGCCGCTTGAACAAATGTCGAAGGCGCAGCAGCAGCTCGAGCAAAGCAAGGTACAGCAGAAGATGCAAAAGTCTGCCCAGCAAATGCAATCCGGTGAGATGCAAGGATCGCAGCAGCAGCAAGAACAGAGCGAGCAGGACTTGAGTGAGTTCGAGGAGCAGATGAAACAAGTACAGAAGTCCATGCGCGACAATCAGACGAAGCAGATTGTAAATGAGATGCGCAAGCAGCTCCAGAATACGCTCGAGCTTTCGAAGCGTGAAGAGACGTTGAAAAATGAGACAAAGAATCTTGATCCCAACTCGCAGCGCTTCCGGGAAAACGCACAACAACAGGACGAGGTACGGAACGACCTGAACAATGTCGCCAATAAAATGTCGGAGCTTGGGAAGAAAACATTTGCCGTAAGTCCCGAGATGGCTCGTGAGCTTGGCGACGCGATGAAGAATATGGATAAGGCGATGGAACAGATGGAGGGCCGTAATCCCGGCGGTTCCTCCGAGAACCAGGGCGATGCAATGGGATCGCTGAACCGCGCCGCCATGATGATGCAGCAGGCCCTGAACGGCATGATGAACGGCGGACAAGGCGGCATGGGCATGGCCGGTCTTATGGGACGGCTTGGCCAGCTTGGCGGTCAGCAGGGTGATATTAATCAGAGCACGAAGGATGCGATAGGTGCCGGACAGGGTCAGGGTCAGCTCTCACCACAGCAACAGGCCGAGTACGGCAGGCTCGCCGGTCAACAGGCTGCGGCGCAGAAGTCGCTTGAGGAACTGTCGAACGAAGCGAAAAATGCAGGCGAGTTCAGCAAGCTCCTCGGGGATCTCGATCGCATCGCGAAGGAGATGTCGGAAGTGCAAACCGATCTCGAACAGGGGAGCGTCAATCCGAATACGATCCGGAAGCAGGATCATATTCTTTCCCGGCTCCTCGACTCCCAGCGCTCGATGCGTGAGCGTGACTATGAAAAGCGCCGCAAGGCAGATGCCGGCAAGAACATCCAGCGGACAAGCCCTGCGGAGATCGACCTGACCACGCAGGAAGGAAAGAATAAACTTCACCAGGAACTTCTGAAAGTTCTCGAAAGCAAGTACTCCAAGGATTACGAAACGCTCATCAAGAAGTACTTCGAACAGTTGGAGAAGGAAGACGCGAAACAGTAGACGAGAGGTAATCGTGTAGTGAGCGAATGTAGGAGCATCGCATATATGGTACAACTCACCAGTAACAAATGTGTTATTCGTTATAGGTTATCCGATAACCAATAACAGGTAACTGACAACTTTTTCCATCCCCAATCTACATCACTCAAACACTTTCCGTCCTACCGCACACTCTGTACATCGTTCTTCCACGCAGTAGAATTTGTAGAGTTGCAGGGCGCCCTGCTGCAGCATCGCCGAATCGAGCGCGAGCTTCCCTTTCAACAACTGAGCTACAATCGTCCTTGTTATTGTATTCTCACTGAGAACAGGAGAACATTTGTAAAGTTTCAGCGCTCCTTCCCGAACGGCTTTATCCTTGAAGATTCTTGCATAGAGCATGCACACCGGAATAACGGCGTTGAGTATGATCTCATCGGCGCGGCTCTTTCCGATGAGTGTCTTGAGATGCAGCCTTGCCGGCTCCCCGAAGCGGTAATGATTTGACCAGAATCCATTTGACGGAACGACGAGTAACTCTCGCAGGGCGTTGTATTGTTCTCCGACTGATCGTGCATCATGCTTGATGAGCTGGATGATGAGCTTGAAGAAGTTCTTCTCGAATAATCTTGAGATAAGCCGCGCCGCTCCGGCAATTCTCACGGTGGGAAAATTCTCCGGTCTCAAGCGGAAGAACTGCCATTCTGCCTCATTCACAATCGATCCGTGATACGATGTGCGGATCTCTTTCCAGTGCCGTTTGAGCAGGGTGAGATACCGTTTGCTTTCTTTCTCCATCGTAGGAAGCAGTGATGGAAGGAGCCCGGCCGCAGCGAAGAGAATCGCTTCCTTTTTTTCTTGCGCGTCGGTCGATGATGCATCGATGCTGTGCTGAACAAGGAATTGTAGTCGGACGTTGCGGGCAAGCGTGAGAAATGGCTGCTGGTTCTTGGTATAGCCAAGCGCCTCCATGATGCCTTCGTAAAGGAGTTGCTCCCAGAGGTGTGCGTCGTTGAAGTCATGAGGTGAGAAGCTCGGCAACGGCGAAGGCAAGTCTTCGGGATTGAGTCCGAAAGGGATTTCCTGGTATCGCGGCGGAGGCTCATGAAGGTGGAGCCACTTCTCCTCGGAAAGCTCTTTAAGTCGTTCCTCGAACCGCCGTACCTTCAGCTCCACGCGTTCCACCGCGAGTTTCTCCAGCCACGCATGAATGGTTGACGACTCGATACCGTCGTTTCCGCTATAACACTTGATCGTAGAGAGCCGCTCCGCTCGCTCGCTGAGAATCATCGCATCCCACGTTTCGCGGTATGATTGCGTGAGATAGCGATCGAGCACGAGCACCGGCACAAGACGATTGCTCTCAGTCATGTTGGCGGTTACAGCCGTGTGGCCGTGCAAGACGACGTGAAGAATAACGGCATTATACTTCGGATCGAGGTGATGACTGTGAGTCGTCCACTCGTCGAAGTGCTGGTGCAATTCAACGGTTCCGCGATAGAGAATCCCGCCAATACGGATGAGCGCATCGGAGAAATCCGGACCTCCATCCGTATTCAATATGCCCGGAGAGAGAATCTCGATCTGTTTGCCGTCGGTGGTGGAGAGATCCGTCGTTTCGAATTGCTTGTGTTTCCAGAGCTGCCGGAGGAATCGTTCCGGCACGTGATGATGACGGTGTGATGCCATTGGTGCCTCCCATGTAAGTGATCGGTAGGACAGGAATCCATTCCTGTCCTTATAGTTGTGTGAGTAGATAAGGCAGATCAACGACTCGTCAAGAGTCCTGTCCTACCTGAAATATTTTTCCCGGTACGTGTTGATCTGATTTCGAATTTTTAGCGCCGCCTCGCGTGCCTTCTCGGCGAAGTCGTTTCCGTTAGACGCGTAGATCACGCTTCGACCGATATTGATGATGGCAAGCTCTCCCTTTGTGTTGCAGCCATAGCGAACCGCCGACTCGAGATCGCCTCGCTGCACGCCGACGCCCGGAATGAGGATCGGCATCTCAGGTGCAAGCGAACGGACGCGTTTCAATTCTGCCGGTCGTGTTGCACCGACAACCAGGCCGACGTTCTTCTTCGTGTTCCACTTTTTTGCGAGCTTCACCACGTGCTCGTAGAGCGGTCGGCCTTGTACCTTGAGATACTGCAAATCCTTCGCTCCTTTGTTGGATGTAACGGCGAGGATGAACGCGCACTGGTCGCTTCGCTTCATGAACGGCTCGATGGAGTCTTTTCCCATATATGGGTTGACCGTGACGCCCGTGAATTCCCAATCTTCACAGAGCAGGAGCGCCTGCTTTTCGGCCGAGTTCGGAATGTCGCCGCGCTTCCCGTCCCCGATGGTGACGATCTCTTCCGGGATACGCGCAAGCGTTTGGTGAACAGTGTACCAGCCATGCTCGCCCACCGATTCGTAGAATGCGACGTTGAGCTTATAGGCGCAGACGATGTCCTTCGTCGCATCGATGATGCGGCGATTGAACTCGAACTGAGGGTCACCGTAAGCGTACAGGAACTCCGGCACTTTCGCTACCTCCGTATCGAGACCGATGCAGAGGAGCGAGTTGTGCTTGCGCTGTATGTTTCTGAGTTTTTGGAGGAAGTTCATTCCAATTCAAAAGTCAAAATGAAAAAGTAAAAAGTGGCCGAGCTTGTGAGCAGCCGAGGGCAAAGTTCGAGTATTGAGTGTCGAGTACAAAATATGAGCGACCTGTAACCCTCGCCCTCTTCCCGTATCAAGTATCATGTATCCCATTGCCAACACAGGACATCCAACATCTAACATCGGATATTCCACGTCTCACTGACTGCCGCTCTTCGGCGCTTCAGGTTTCAGATACTCCTTCAGCCATTCGAAAATGGTTTTGTGCCAGACTTCGCTGTTCGCAGGCTTCAAAACCCAGTGCCCTTCATCCGGGAAATAGAGAAGCTTCGATGGAATACCTTTGCGTTGCAGCGTCGTGAACAGCTGCTGTCCCTCGGTCAAGGGCACGCGGTAATCAAGCTCGTTGTGGATGATCAGGTTCGGCGTCCTGAAATTTGCTGCGTACTTGTGCGGCGAGAACTTGTCGAAGTCAGGATTCTCCCAGGGTTTGCCGTGTTCCCACTCATCGAACCACACCTCTTCGGTCGTGCCATACATGCTGTAGAAGTCGAACACACCGTCGTGCGTGATGAGCGTCTTGAACTTGTCGGTATGTCCCTGGAACCAGTTCATCATGTAACCTCCGTACGATGCGCCTGCGGCAGCCATACGGCTCGTGTCGATATACGGCTGCTGCATCATCTTGTCAAGACAGCCCATGAGATCTTCAAACACCTTGCCGCCCCAGTCGTGACTGATCTCGTCGGTGAATTTTTGTCCGAAGCCCGTGCTGCCGCGGGGGTTGGAGAGTGAAACGACATACCCTTGCGCAGCCCAGACTTGCGGATTCCAACGCGTCGACCACGAGCTCATAAAGGCGCCCTGCGGACCGCCATGCACCCAGAAAACGAGCGGGTACTTCTTCGTCGCATCGAACATCGGCGGCTTGATGATCCACATCTGAATCTTGTCGCCGTTCTTACTTGTTGCCCATGTATATTCCGGCTCGGTGAACTGAATCTGTGCGAAGAGACTGTCGTTTACGTGCGTGAGCTGCTTGACATTCTTCCCGTTTGAAGAAGCGGTGTACACTTCCGCCGCATGTGTAAACGATTGATGAGCGAAGATGAGCGCCTTGCCGTTGGATGAAACGCCGGCATCGCCGTTCACCGCATTATCGACGATCTTTGTTACGTCGTTGCCTTTCAGTGAAACGGACCAGAGCGGTTTGTTTGCTTTCTCTTCAGCATCGAAGTAGAGTTTCTTGCCGTCCGGCGCCCATTCAAATGCTTCGACATTGGAATCGAAATTCTCCGTCAGGCTCCGAACCGTTTCCTTCTTCCGATCATACACCATCAACTGCCACCGGTCGGCCTCGAAGCCCGCGCGCGACTGCGCGCGATACGCGAGATACTTTCCATCCGATGAGTAGCGTGGATAGCCGTCTGCCGCCGGATTCGTGGTGATCTGTTTTCGTTCTCCTGTTTGGAGATTGACGGTGTAAATATTGTGATCTGTCCTCCATGCCTGTTCACGAAGGGGAATCGGCGGCGCAGTGAATGCAAGCTCTTTTCCATCGGGGGAGAAATCGAAATCATCGCCGGCAGAAAATGTCGATGAGGTTGGAACCGCATCGTTCTCTCCCGGCGTCACGTCGCGAGGATCGCCATTTCCATCGGCGGGCACGATAAAGATGTGCTGTCGTTTGTCATCCACCCAACTATCCCAGTGACGATAGAGGAGCTTGTCCATTGTGCGTGCTTTCACTTTGCCGTTGTCGCGCTCGTCTTGTTTCTTCTTGTTCAGTGCATCGCTTTCTGTGTACGGCTTGTCGGAAAATTCCGGGAACACGGCTGAAACGAATGCGATGGTTGTTCTATCGTGCGACCAAATTGCTTGATTGGCTTCCGTGGAGATGGAAGTGAGCTTGCGCGCTTCTCCACCATCGACGTTCTGAATATAAATTTGGTAGGAACCGTCACGGTTCGACTCGAATGCAATCGACTTCCCGTCCGGCGACCACCGGGGATGGCGATCGTGCTTCGGCGAGTTTGTAAGCTGTCGTGGTTCGCCCCTGCCATCCGAAGGAATTATCCAGATGTCGCTGTTGGTCTTGTTGTTTGGCTTATCGACCACGGTAGTGACAAAGGCGACCCATTTGCCATCCGGCGAGAACTGCGGATCTGTCACACGCTTCACGCGGAACATGTCTTCGAGTTCCATTGGTCGTTTTGTCTGAGCGAGTGAGTTGAAAGCTAAGAGCAGAGAGCAAAGAGCGTAGAGAAACAATCTCGGTTTGATGTGCGATGTGCGATATGAGATGTGCGTCATGGCTTTTCCCGAAGTGATTTTTTTACTCTTGAATTGTCATTTGAAGTTCTTCCACATCATCGACTCCACCGGCTTGACGGATCGACGGTTGTATTTTGCAGACTTCTTCTTGTTGTAGGGAGTTTCCACCATTCCTACTTTGCTCGTCGGCGATATTTGGTCCTCGGATCCAGCAGAACAAGTTGGGCTGCCTTTTGAAATGCTGGCCCTTTTCTTAAAGGTGTAAATCTTTCATCCACAGGCTGGAATACGCGTTGTTCTACAATCTCGTTGCCCCACTGTACCCATCCCCGACGAGGATGTCGTGCAAAGAGTTCGAGATATGGGCCAGGACTGCAAGATTCGATGATATCAAAGACTTCATCGGGTTTCCGTGAATGCTCTCTTTTCCGAGAAGAAATTATATTGACTTGTCGTCTACCCGGAGAAAGTGTTCTCATTCCACCTCGAACTCCAAATAGCAAGAGCTCCGTGACATTCCTAAAATAGAATCCGACACCACGACCATCGGGTCCACCATCTTTCCGTATCTTGTACCAGACTATATTTGTCTTGTATGTGAAGCCCCATCGTTTCATAGTTTCAAGTCCCTCTGCAATCAGTGCATTAGGTACCCAAAGGTATAGGTGACTTTTTGCAGCAGCGAGTTGGCGAACAGGAAGCTCGTATATTTCCTCGAACTCTAAAGTAGGATAACGAAGAAGCCTCTTGTGTTCGGGAGCCATTTTGCCTGTTCGGTTCAGAAAGCGCCATGGTGGATCAGCCAACACTGTTTCGTACAATCCGCTAACTTTTCCCAAAAGATCTTGTGCCGCAGATGGATGCGGTATCCGATTCACATGCGTCATATTGATAGCCTCCCTATTGCTACTTTATTCATGAATGAGCTTCCTCGTGATTCCCATTGCGAGTACAGGGCAACCACCCCCACGTCCAGCATTTAGGCGTGGGATAAGTTTACCCATGTGAGTTGTGCTTGCACCAAACTTTGATTTGTACGTTCGTGTCTCGCCATGTTTGTCACTGTATTCACCCAAAGCATCAATATACCCGTCAAGATCGTTGCTTCTGGTAACAAGGACTGCAACGCTAATCTTGTTATATTCGAAGAATGCTCGGAATGCGTAAAGGTCCCGGTCGAATGTTTGATCCTTACTATTCCATTCAAGGTCAAAAGCGACTCTGCCTTTTACAAAATCAATCAAGTGCGTATCTTCCGAAACCACGTCACTCTCATCAACGACGAGCTTTGCGGTTAGTTTTCTTTCCTCCCACCCTTTTTTCCGCAATAGATGTGAGAATGCTTTGGGAATCTCGCTCTCATTGCCACCAGGTTTCTTGATTTGTTCTTTAGTTAAACGAAACTCTATCAGTGCATTACAAAGTTCACTAAACTCAATTGGAAAGTCTGTTGAGAGAATGGCCAGAGCATGATGATAGTCGTGGTGTTCATAAAGCTCCGATACTCTACGGAACAGTTCTTTGATCTTTAAGGTTTCCGGTTTAGCCATAACCTTCATTTGGAAAAGTTTTTCCACATCATCGACTCTACAGGCTTGATGGATCGACGGTTGTATTTTGCAGACTTCTTCTTGTTGTACGGAACATCTACTTCACCGCTCACCTCAAAGTAAATGAGCTGGCCGATTGGCATACCGGCGTAAATACGAACAGGCTGCCGGACTGAGATCTCAAGCGTCCACGTGTTGCAAAACCCGACATCACCTTTTCCCGCTGTCGCATGAATATCAATGCCGAGCCGGCCGATGCTGCTCTTCCCTTCGAGGAAGGGAACATGCTTGTGTGTTTCCGTGTACTCCTGCGTAACGCCGAGGTAGAGCTTGCTCGGAACGAGGATCATTCCTTCAGTAAGGATTTTGAAATGGTGGACGTCGTTGTGAAGTTTCGCATCCAGGATCTCGTCGTTGTATAGGGCCATCCACGCGCCAAGATGAACGTCGTAGCTGTTGGAGCCGAGATACTTGCGATTGAAAGGCTTGAGGACAATAGTGCCTCGCTTCATCTCGGCGAGTATCTGCTTGTCTGTAAGAATCATGGTGGAATCGTGTGCGAAAACGGATAGAAATGCCCTTATGATTCAATAATGTAGCAAAATTTGTTCGGGAAGCAAGGTGGGCGTAAACCAGGTGCTGTCCTAATATGAAATAGTACTCACTGAAATTCGTAAGGACACTTGTTCGCCTGTGGAATAACTACAACAAGGGAATCCAATATGGAGCATCTTACTTTTGGAGGCATCGTTATCAAAGGTGGCCATAGAAGTATAGGATGATTCTTATGACCCAATAGGCGACGAAGTATATTCCAGCATAGAGCAAGATTTGATAAATCCTTGCTGCCCATTTTGGCATAACTTGCTGAGGCTGAATATCGATTTTTCTTGCGTGTCCCCAATCTGAGCGCACATACAGTAACTGTGGATAAACTCCATAGCTCAGGAATTCAATCGTAATGAATTCTCCTGGTGCTATACTCGGTATGGTTAAGAGATGTTCGCCAGAGGGTATTGGTGGTTCACTGTAGATACGTTCTGGGTTTAATTTGAACAAGTCCGGTTTTGTTCTGTGGGCAATTTCGATTCCATGAGCTATCTCGGTTCCAATATTCTGAATTGTTAGCGCATGTGTTTTTAGCGGAAAGGGCTGGATCGAAGGATCGGAACCGCCGGGCGGTGGTAGTATGAATTGGAAATCGTGCGATACCCACCAGACCAGCCGGGATTTCGGAATAACAAATCTTAGAATCCATCCGACGAGAAGAGTAAACAGCGCAGAAACGAATATACTAAGGTAAGAATCCATGTACGTCCTCCTTTTCGTAAGCGGGTAAAATCACTTTCCATTTATTTGAACGGCTATTTTTACAATGTTATCATAGAAGTTTCTTCCCCAACCGATTAGCTTCTTATCCTCGAACGCCATCGGAGTGAATTGCTCGTCATTGTCTGCAGACTCTTGGTTTGACCAACCACGAGTCCGGTAGAATAGGAACTCTACCGCTCGGTTGTTATCCAATCTATACGCCTCTCTTCGGGTTGGTTGTCCCATTATCGCTAAGACTGAATCTTTGGGCTGACCGATTTCGAGCTGCATCATTTTCTTGTTATTATCTTCAGCCTCTCCGTTTGTAGAACCCATTCTCATACTATGCCATGCCACAGAACCAGCACATCCTGACAAAGCGAACAAAGCTACGGCAATACATAGATATTTCATGGCGGTACCTTCTATTGGTGAATGGCATGAATGTACTAAATTGAGGGGAGGAAACAAAAATCCGGTAATGTATAAGTTTGAAAGAAGAAAATCGAGGGGGTCATCTCCATGTGACTGGACGATGTAGCTTCTGGCCATTTCCTAGGTCAATTTCATCTGGAAACATGCTTGAATCTAAGTGGTGGAGTTTGATTTTCATGTGGCGATCGCAAACCTGCTTAAGTTCTTCTGCTCTTCTACCAAAAGGAATAATTACTCCTATCTTCTTTGTCGGGAATGCCAACTGGACAGCCTTGATAGATGGAAGGAGATCGCTGTCACCAGAGATGATTAAAGCTGTATCATACCGATCTTCGATTGCCAATCGAAAGAGATGAATGGCAATATTGACATCCGTTTGTTTTTCTTCGTGCACCCTGTAGGTTTTCTTACAGAGAGAGCAAAATCTATCTTTCGAGCGAAATTCTCCGTAAACAACTTTTACATTTCTCAGCTCCAAAGCCTTTATGAACAACTTATGCCTGGCCATCTTTGGAGAGTTCCAAGTAGTGAGCGCAGTAAAGTAAAAAATGTCTTCAAGCCGATCTTGCTGTGTTAGAAATGCACGGGCCAGTTTCGCGATGTCTAGCCATTTGTACTTGTGGTAGGCGGGATTGTCGTTGATCGAATGATATAAATTAAATCCATCAACGAAAAATACAACTCGATTCATTTGGAGTCCTCCAGCAGATAAAAAAAATCCCGAGGGCATTCGCCACTCGGGGTCAATGAGACTCGTCGCCTCAAAGAGATGATAGGAAATTTAATGATTTGGCGGATAAAATCAAAATTTCTGGCTAAGAAATCTACCGGTTCAATATTAGATTTGCGAGATATACAATGCAAAAATATTTGCTAATACTTAGATTTATGCCGCTTTCTATAGCTCATTTTCCCATCCAAGAAACGGATCATGCGGCGAAAGATGCTTACTGGCACGTGAGGTGAGAAGGTGGGTGCGCAAACTACGAAAGAAGTAAATGTTTCAGTTCCTGATAATTGTTAGGAATCGTGACGCTCTGCTTCCGCTTCTTGAGTACAGATTTGAGAGAAAGGGGAAGCGGCATCTCAATGCCAATTGCTTTCTTGATCACTTCTGGAAACTTTGCCGGATGTGCCGTCGCAGCGACGATGGATGGCCGGAGGCCGAACTGCCGTGCTGCTGCAACACCGACCGCTGTGTGCGGATCGATGATGCGTCCGGTGTGTTCATACGTTCGACGGATTTCTTCCACAGTTTGCTGGTCGGTGATACTGACGGCGCTGATGTCGTTTCGCATTGCCTCGATGTCGTTCTTGTAGAGATATTGAAGCCGTACGAAATTTCCTGGGTTTCCGACATCCATCGCGTTCGATAGTGTTTGAATCGACGGCTTCGGTGCGTACTGCCCTGTCGAGAAATATTGTGGAACGACGTCGTTGGCATTCGTCGCTGCAACGAGTTTATTGATCGAAACTCCTATCCATTTCGTATAAACGGCCGCCGTAAGGTTGCCGAAGTTGCCGCTCGGAACAACGACCATCGGTACTTCGTTATCTCTTCGAAAATTCTTCTGCCATTGCGCAATCCCCCATGCATAGTACGTCATCTGCGGCAGGAGACGGGCAAGATTGATGGAGTTTGCAGAGGTAAGTGTTCGAGATCGGTTGATGTCCGGATCGACGAGTGCTTGCTTGACGAGTCGCTGGCAATCGTCGAACGTTCCGTCAACTTCCAGCGCGCGAATATTTCCACCGAGCGTTGTCATTTGCTGTTCTTGCAACCGGCTGACCTTGCCGGAAGGGTAGAGAATAAACACGTCGATGTGTGGTGTATTGAAAAATCCATGTGCAACTGCGCTTCCGGTGTCGCCGGATGTTGCAACGAGGATGGTGATGTGCCGATGGTGTTGTGCGAGGAAAAACGAGAGCGCTTCGGCCATGAATCGTGCACCGACATCTTTAAATGCGAGTGTCGGTCCGTGGAAGAGTTCGAGAAGATACAGACCGTTCTCAAGGCGAGTGAGAGGGATCGGAAAATTCCACGCCCTTTCGATTATCTTTGAGAGGTCGTTCGATGGAATTTCCTCCAGAAAAAGAGAGGTAATTTTTAATCCAATACTCTCGAGAGATTGCGAGTGAAGTTTGCCCAAGAATTCCGGAGTGAGCCGTGGAGTGGATTCCGGAACATACAAACCGCCATCGGATGCGATGCTCTGCAAGATGACCTGATCGAAGGTTGTCGCACCACTTCCGCCGTTGACGCTAACGAACTTCATCGTTCTTTCGTCCAAACGATCTTCGCGCCGTGCATATTTACATGTGAAATGTACGTGTCGCAATGAATATTGCCGTGCCGGCGAAAAGCGGTTACCATTGCCCTGCCGATCATCGTTCCGGCAATCCTGGTGTGCGCAATGGCAAACATTGATGGGCCGGATCCCGAAATAGAACAGCCGTATGCACCTGCATCGAGTGCGGCACGCTTCACCTCATCAAAGCCGGGAATGAATCGAGCGCGGACCGGTTCGACGATCACATCCTCGATACACTTTCCGAGCAGCCGGATGTCGCCGGCGAGAAGCCCTGCCGTTACCCCGCTCACGTTTCCCCACTGCCGAATCGCCGCCGTGAGTGGAATGGATGTCGGCAACACGTCTCGTGCTTCCTGTGTTCGAACGACAACATGAGGATGTACGATAATCCATACAATCGTATTCCGAATCGGCAGCTGGATAACATCAAGCGGATCGTAGGATCGGATAAGACATGCGCCACCCAGCAATGAAGGTGCGACATTATCTGCGTGAGGTGAGCCGGACGCCTTGCGTTCCCCTTCCACAACGAATCGGAGAAGATCGGTTTTCTTCAGCGATTTAGGAAGCAGTACATTGAGGGCAGCTGCCGCTGCGACACTGCTTGCGCCCGAGCTTCCAAGTCCGGAGCCGAGCGGCATCTTTTTCTCAAGTAACAAGTCAACGCCAAACGGCGGCTTGAATTCCTCCAACATGAGCGATGCGACATGACCAGCTACATTCTCTTTTGCGGACGATGGAATTCCATCATGTTCTGTTCGAATTGAAAAATGCAAACCAGGCTCATCTGTTCGCCGTGCAGTTGCATAATCACCCGGCCTGTCGATGGCAAGACCAAGCACGTCGAATCCGGGACCGAGGTTGGAGATACTTGCAGGTGCATACACTCTGACGCTTTTTTGTTTCATTCAGGACGGGAGATAATGAAGGAGTTTCAGGATGTCGGAGAAGACGCCCATAGCGGTAACATCGGCACCCGCGCCTGGACCCTGTACCACAAGCGGCGTATTACTGTAGCGATGTGTCGTGAAGACGATAATATTGTCGCTTCCCTTCGTGGATGCGAGCGGATGAGTTACCGGCACTTCCTGTAAACCGGCACGTGCGGCGCCATCGCAGAACGTGCCGACGTAGCGCAATACCATGTTGCGCGATCGTGCTTTTTCAACGCGATGCTGCATGACTGAATCAAAGCGAGCAAGACGCGCATAGAATTTTTCTGAAAATTTCCCCGTGCGAAGCTCTTTCGGGACAAGGCTTTCGACCCGAATATCGCGCAGCTCCATCTTCGATCCAAGCTGCCGGGCCAGGATCAGAAGTTTTCGCGCAACATCCATTCCGGAAAGATCGTCTCGCGGATCAGGCTCCGCGAACCCTCTTGCATGGGCGTCACGGATTAGCTCGCTGAACGGTTTTCGTCCATCGAAAGTATTAAAGAGATAACTGAGGGTGCCGGAGAGAATGCCGTCGATCTTCACAATCGTATCGCCGCTTGCAATCAAATCTTGCAGCGTCGAAATGATCGGGAGACCCGCACCGACGTTTGCTTCATAGAGAAAATGTTTCTGCCGTTGCCTGAGAAGTTCCATCAGCCGGTTGTATCCCCTCCACGGCAGAACATTCGCCTTCTTGTTTGGCGTGATAATGTGCATATTCGCTTTGACAAATTCCGGATAGACGGCAACAACGTCCGCACTTGCCGTGCAATCGACGAGCGCGATATTCGTGAGCTTCATTGTCGCAACATGTTCAGCAAGAGACAATGGCTGGAACGCACGAGTACTCTTGGAAAGCTCTTCCTGCCAGTGTGCCAGATTCAATCCTTCCTGATTTATAATGAATTGTTTGCTGTTGGCAATTCCGCAGACGCGTACATCGAAGCCTTGCGTGTGGAGGAAGGACTGCTGCCGTTGAAGCTGTCCCAAGAGTGCAGAACCGATATTCCCGATGCCAATGACGAAGAGTGCGAGATGTTTCCGCTTCTCGAAGAATGCCTGGTGGATGACATTCAATGCACGTGTGCTGCTGCCGGAATCGGTGACGAAGGAGATGTTCAGCTCGGACGCCCCCTGCGCGATTGCGTTGATGTTGATATTGTTTCGTCCCAGGGATTGGAAGACACTTCCGGCAACGCCGGGCTTTCCTTTCATTCCTTCGCCGACGATTGCAACGATCGTCTGTGAATGCTTTTCATCGAGTGCGGTGAGCGAGTGTTGTAATTCGTACCGAAATTCATAGTGGATCGCTTTCCGTGCCCGTGGGACATCGGCACTCCGCACGGCGAAACAAATAGTGTGTTCGGATGAGGCTTGCGAAATCACGATGACACTCACGTTGTTTGACGCGAGCGCACGGAACAGTCTCTCGGCGGTTCCCGGCACGCCGACCATGCTCATCCCGCGCAGTGTAAGGAGCGTGATATCATCGACCGACGTAATTCCTTTTGCGATTTCATCGTGCGTACCGGCGCGCTGTGAGATGAGTGTCCCCGGTGCCGACGGGTTCATCGTATTCTTAATGAGAATAGGAATGGTCTTTGCGACAGCAGGCGCAATCGTTGCCGAGTGAAGTACCTTTGCACCGAAGTACGAAAGTTCCATCGCTTCTTCGTAGGAAAGCTGCGGGAGAACGAATGCAGAAGGAACGATTCGCGGGTCGGCGCTATACATGCCATCGACATCGGTCCAGATTTCGATAAGGTCGGCGCCGACTGCTGCCCCGATAATGGCAGCGGTGTAGTCGGAGCCGTTACGCCCGATCGTCGTGGTGCGGCCGTCTTCTGTCGATGCAATGAATCCTGTAATGACCGGAAGAGTCCGGGAATTCCCTCCGGCAAAGAGCTTCTTGAAATACGATTTCGTTTTAGCATTTGTCCGATCAAAGAGGACGGACGCGTGCGTAAACTGATCGTCGGTAACGATGAGCTGCCGGGCATCGACATACTGTGCAGAATGTTTCCGCTGGAGGTAGGAGGCGATGATGATTGCGGAGAGACGCTCGCCGAAACTCCCAACGATATCAAGTGCACGCGGCGGACAATCGCGCAAAAGGTAAACTCCCCGGAAGACATTGCGAAGCTCCTCCAAGTGCTCTTCAAGCCGGTTGAGCGTGGCCATTGGCGTCCGCTTGCCGAGCAGGGTTTTGATTACATCCCGATGACGCTTGGCGAGTTTCGTGTAGAGTGTTTCGTATGCGGCATCGCCGGAGGAGGCTTGCTGTGAGCACTCCAGCAACAGGTCGGTCACTCCCTGAAACGCCGAGACGACGACCAGCGTGCGTTCTTTTTTTGCGCTACGGAGAACGATCTCCGCAACGTCCTTGATGCGTTCCGGTGTAGAGACGGACGAGCCGCCGAACTTCATGACTTTCATCGTTTCCTTTCATCGAAAATCATGAGAAGCAAACGAGCGACGAGATTGATGCAAAAGAATAAACCTGGATATGCTGGCGTGTCTTATCATGATAACGTCAGGCGAAAAGCTCTTTCCAATGTTCTGCATACCGTGTGAGTGTCTGATCGACAAGGAAATGCACGGTGTTCTTTTCAAATCCACCATCTGAATATCGTTTGCCTGCTTTTACACCGGTGAGAAGCTCTAATCCCTCATCGATCGTCTTGATCGCATGAATATGAAAATTGCCTTCCCGCACGGCATCGATGACGTCATCGCGCAGCATCAGGTCTTTGACGTTTTGATGAGGGATGAGGACGCCTTGTGTCCCGGTGAGTCCGCGCACGCAGCAGATGTCAAAGAATCCTTCCACTTTCTGATTCACGCCGCCGATGGGTTGAATTTCACCTTTCTGATTCACAGAGCCAGTCACGGCAATATCTTGCCGCAGGGGGAGATTCGCGAGGCTGGAAAGAACAGCATAGATTTCCGTGGAAGAGGCGCTATCGCCGTCCACGCCGCTGTAGGATTGCTCGAATGTGATGCTGGCGTTCATGGCAAGCGGCTTGGTCTGGGCATACATGCTGTGCAAGTAACCGCTGATGATGAGGACGCCTTTGTTGTGCGACGGCCCGCTCAAGTGCACTTCACGTTCGATGTTGATGATTCCTTGCCGACCAATCGAGGTCTTTGCAGTAATGCGTGTCGGAAGACCAAACAGATACTCTTTCATGTCAAAGATCGTGAGGCCATTCACCTGCCCGACGACAGCCCCTTCGGTGTCGATCATGACAAGGCCGTCCCGGATCATCTCGCGCATCTTATCCTCGGCAAGCTGCATGCGCTCGATGCGTTCGCGGATCGCTTCGTGAACGTGCTCTGCCGTTACGATCGGTTTCTGTTCCATTGAAGCCCAGTAGCTCGATTCGCGAAGCACGTCGGCGATAACATTGAAGCGGGTGGAAAGTTTGTTCTGTCTGCCGGCAAGCCTGACGCCGTGCTCGACCACTGCCGCAACGCCTGCGCGGTCGAATGGAAGGAGCTTCTCATCGTCGCAAATCATCTTGATGAAACTCACGTACTTTCGTATTGATTGCGGGACTTTCGGCATCTCGATGTCGAAGTCGGCCCGAACCTTGAATATCTTCTTGAAGTCTTCGTCCTGCTCGTAGAGCGTGAAATAAACGTATGCATCGCCGAGCATTATGACTTTCACGTCTATCTCGATTGGCTCCGGCTTGAAGGCGGAGCTTGCGCCCAAGACCCCGGTTTCAAGAGATTGTATTTCGAGAAGCTCGTTGCGGAGCGTTCGCTTCAAATTTTGCCATACTCCTTGTTCGACCAGTGCATCGACGGCATTAATGACAAGGTATCCGCCATCGGCCTGGAGAAGTGAACCGGGCTTGATCAGCGTGAAGTCTGTACGCCATGTGCCATTGCGGTCGACCTGACGCTCAATGGTGCCGAAGATATTCTTGAATCGCGGGTTCGTCTCAATGATAATCGGAACACCTGTTGTCGTTGAATTATCAACGACGACATTGACGCGGTATTCGAGAAAATTATCATCCTCCAACGGCGTGTCCTGCAGTTCAAAAGGAGTGGCCGGATGCGGCTGATCCTCCGGCGGATGGAACCGGTTGAGGTTGTGCATGATGTCGTCTTGCACATCGTCGAGGTAGCGGTACATCTTCTCGTTCTGGAACTCTTTTCGCAGTTCGTCGATGCTTTCCCGGACAATGGGAAGAATGAATTGCTGGGCAAGCTCATTCACCGACTCGCGTGCTTTGCGCTCGATGTTTCGCAGCTCGCGAAAGATCAGTTCCATCTGGCCCTCGAGCGCCTGGCGATCTTTCGAGAGTTGTTCGACCTGTTCCTTGGTGACGTCTCCCTGCTTCAGATGGGTTTCTAGCTGCTCGAACGTGACGGGTTGCCCGTTGACGACCGGCGTAATATCCGGCCGCATTGATCCGCCAATCTGTACCTGGATGACCTCGAAGCCCTTCTCCTTGACTTTCGATTCGAAATCGTGAAGAACACTCTGCTGGCGTTCGTGGAAATGTTCCATCGTGCGCTTCCGTTCGTCTTTGAAGCGCTTCCGCTCAAATGCCGCCGGTATGTTCTTGATGAGATCACTGACGAGCATCTCCATCGCGTTGCGGAAGCTGTTTCCCTGTTTGGCAGCAAGCGTGATGAGTATGGGCTGGTCGGGATTCTTGAAGTTATGGACGTAGCAGCGATCCTTGAGCGGGATCGACGCGTGCTGGAATTCAGTCAGCATCCGCTTGATGGTGGTCATGCGTCCGGTGCCGGAAAAGCCGGTGACAAAAACGTTGTACCCCGGATGCTTCATAGTAAGGCCGAGACGGATGGCTTTGAGAGCGCGTTCCTGTCCGATGATCTCTTTGGTCGGTTTGATGTCGTTCGTCGTGGCAATGCCGAGGCTTTTCGGATCGCAGCGCCAGCGGAGCTGCGTGATGGGAATTTCTTGTGCGGATCTGGATTTTGCCATTGACAAGTTGCGAATGTTTGATTATAAAGAACGTGCAAGCGACCAGAAAATACGGACGTTTTGTGAGAATGGCAAATTGCCCTCAACTACTCGACGAGTCGTAGACCAATACTTGCCGCCACGTCCGAAGGACCCTCCGAAGGAGTCCTTAGGACATTCGGGACAGATCGGCGTACCCGAGGAGCGCGAGTCTGAGGACCCGCTACTACTCAGTATTCCTTCCTATTCGCGTACACGTTCAAAAGAAGTCCGGCCATGACCATGTTGGTGAGAAGGTTTGATCCACCGTAACTCATGAACGGAAGTGGGACGCCAATGACCGGCATGATGCCCATTGCCATACCGATGTTGATAACCGTATGCACTGCGATGGCTGCAACAACGCCGATGGCAACGATACTTGCGTAGCGGCTCTTCACTGTTGATGCAGTCTGCACACCGCGAATGAGGAGAATGGTGAGAAGCGAGAGAATGGCGAACGCACCGACGAAGCCAAACTCTTCGCTCGGCACGCAGTAAATGAAGTCCGTCCATTGCGCAGGAAGGAAATTGAGCTGTGTTTGTGTGCCGAGCAAATAGCCCTTGCCGAAGAGTCCACCCGAACCGATAGCAATTTTCGACTGGATAACATTATAGCCTGCGCCGAGGGGATCGGCATCGGGGTTGAGGAAGGTGAGGATGCGTTTCTGCTGGTGAGGGGCAAGCTTGCCAAAGATGTACTGAACCGAGGCACCCATGAAAACAGTGCCGGAGAAAACAAGGGCAGAGAAAAGCCGGTTTTCACGAAGCAACACAAGCATCAACACAGTACATGCCAGGACAATCACAAATGCCGTCGTGCCCGAAAGCGTTGCAATCGCAGCAGCAACCGGCGCGATAAGTGTGATGAGAAGAAAGTTCGATACCCCCGCCCAGTAGAGAATGACAACGAGCATTACTATGTAGATGATCGCCGTACCCATATCCGGCTGCAGCAGGATGAGAACGACCGGCACGATCACAATGCCGAATGCAACCGCAATGTGTTTGAGGCGACCCAGGTTCACGGTTCTATTGGAGAGATACGAAGCGAGCGCGAGAATCGTCGTTACCTTCACAATCTCCGACGGTTGCAAGCCGAATCCGGCAACGCCGAACCAGCTCCTCGATCCGGCAACAACTTTTCCTGCCGCGAGCACGATCAACAGAATCATGATCGAGATGCCGTACAGCGGATACGACATGAGCTGCAGCGTCCGAAAGGGAATGAACATGATAGAGAACATCAGTAAAAAACCGATTCCTCCCCAGATCAATTGCCGGTTGAAGTACACCGATGCTCCGGCGTCGTATGTTGCGCTATATACGGACGCGATACCGATGATCAGCAGTAAAAGAACGACGGTAACAGTTGTATAGTCTATATTTTTTTTAAACCAGCTATCCATTTATTCCTGATCCGCTTCGACCTGTTTCTGTTCGTCCTTTGCGGCCACGATAGGTTGGTTGGCATTGTTCCGGATAAGCTCGCCATAAAGGTACTGCTCTATACACATGCTTGCAATCGGTGCAGCGATAACACCGCCGAACCCGGCATTCTCCACGAGCACGCAGATGGCGATCTTCGGATGCTCGACTGGCGCGTACCCGATGAACCATGCATGATCTTTCCCGTGGGGATTCTGTGCGGTGCCGGTCTTTCCCGCAACCTTCACACCCCTGACCTTTGCGATCAATGCCGTCCCGCCCGGCTCATTCACGCACCGGTACATGCCTTCGTGAATGATGTTCCACACCCGGTCGGACAGTTCGATGTTGCGCGTCTCCGTCTTGACCTCCACAGTCTGCCCGCTCTCTTTGTCGCGAATTCTCTCTACGACGTGCGGCTGGTGCCAGATGCCGCGTGTGCCAAGCGCCGCGGCGTAACATGCCATCTGCAGCGGTGAGACGCCTACCTCACCCTGCCCAATCGCGAGGCTTACGAGGTAGCCTTGCGTCCAACGCCCTTTACCGTAGATGCGATCAAAATACTCTTCTGACGGAAGAAGACCGGCTGTTTCTTCGAGAATATCGATCCCAGTCGGCTGACCGAAGCCGAATTCTTCGCCGTAACGTGTCCACCGCTCCAAGCCCGTCTTCAGCATAACGGTGTAATAGAACACATTGCACGACCGCTGGATCGATTCGATTGGATCGGTCGAGCCGTGAGCGATATGATCCTTGAAGACACGCGTGCCGTAATGAAACGCACCATTACATTGAATTCTATAGTTTGGCGAGATAACTTCTTCCTGCAGCGCTGCAGCCGCAAGCACCATCTTGAACGTTGAACCGGGTGGATAACGCGTCATTGTTGCGCGATTGAACATTGGCTTTGTCGAATCAGTAAGAAGTGCATTCCATACATCCGGTGACGTGACGCTTCCAAACTTTGCCAAATCATAATCGGGCTTGCTCACAAGGGCAAGGACGCCGCCATTATTAGGATCGATTGCTACGACGGCACCGCGCTTGTCCGCGAGCAGAGATTCAGCGAGTGCCTGCAAATCCGCATCAATCGCAAGGATAAGATCGCTTCCTTCCTTCGCCAGAAAATCGCTCTTCCCCTCATTGTACGCCCCGAGTAGTTGTCCCTTTGCATTCACCGTGAGGAACTCATACCCCTTCTGCCCGCGGAGGTTGTGCTCGTAGGCTGCTTCAAGTCCCGTTGCACCGATCAGGTCGCCGAGGCGGTACTCGCTGCCGAGTTCCTGCAATTGCGCGTCCGAGATCTCCTTCGTGTAACCGAAAAGGTGTGTTGCTTTCGCTTTTGTCGGATAAAAGCGTTTCGTTTCGATCTGGTAATCGACACCCGAGAGCTTATCCCGATTCTCTTCGATGAGCGAGAGCGTTGGGAAATCGATATCGCGCTTGACCTTCATCGGCGCGAAGCGATTGTAGATTCTTCCTTTCCGAAGCCGTTCGTGGACAAAAGCAGTATCGACGCCGAGAACCTGTGCCAAGTACGGAATGGTTTTCTCCTTGAATTCCGATGGCGTGATTGTGACCGTATAGGATGGACGATTATCCACGAGAAGCGTACCGCGGCGGTCGTAGATGTAACCGCGGATTGGATCGCGCGCAATCTGGCGAATACTATTCTCTTCAGATTTCTTGCCGTACACATCCTGGTAGAGGAACTGAAGCTGAATGAGTCGCCCCAAGAGCACAATAAACATAAATCCGATGGCGACAATGAAGGCAATCCTGCGTTTCGGCGATTCGGTATTCTCCATGGCAAGCTCAGCTCAAGTATTTGCGTGCAAAAGCAAACATCGGCAATAGCGACCATGTTGTCGTGTAGAAGGTCGTTGCAAGTCCGAACTGCAGTACAGCTTGCAAGATTCCAATATCAGTGCCGCGCGTGTAAATGATAAAGTACGCTGTATTGTGGATGAACGACACGACGAGCACAACAATGAGGAAGCGATAGCTCGAGAGCATGCTTGTCGTCTTATTTTCGTTGTAGAAGTATCCAGCCGTAAATCCACATACAGTTTTTGTCAGAGCGGCAAGACCGATAAAATTTCCTGTCACGAAATCGAAAAACAAGCCAACGCAAAACCCCCAGATCGTCGCTGGAAGTTGTCCTTCCTTCAGCGCAATATAGACAATCCAAATTGTGAGAATATCGGGAGTGATGCCCTCGAGACTCAACAGCCGCATGAGTTTCGTCTGAAGGATCACCAAGATCACGGTGAAGATGACGTATTTGATAGCGCGCGAAATCATTTCGTTGGCGTAATTTTTTTTTCAAGCAGGGTACGCTCAGTGTCGCGCATCATGGTAACCACGAAGACCTGCTCGAGGGAAGAGAGGTCGACGCTTGGCTTTACGTCGATATCCCGAAAAAGGCTTCCTGTTTTCTCTGAAATTTTTGCGACAATACCGATCCTGATATCGCGCGGGAAGACATTGCTATACTCCGACGTGATCACGACGTCTCCCTCGCGAACATCCTGAGTCTTGGCAACACTTTTCAGCTTCAGGAACTCACCGCCGTCCCAGGAGATGATGCCGTCCACACGGCTCCGCTGGATTTTCGCACTTGCCCTGAAGTCTTTGTTGAACATCAGTTGACCGGTACAATAATGGACGCTTGTTGCAATCACTTTTCCGACCAAGCCTGCTTCGGAAATGATCGGCATGTCTATCCGTACGCTGTCCTGTTCGCCGATGTTCAGCGTAATCGTGTTGCGAAGGAGGAGAAGACTTTTCCCAACGACATCACCAGCAATGAACGAGTGTGTAGAATGTTCCTTCAAGCCAAGCATCGCGCGGAGCTTAATGTTTTCCAGCCGCGCTTCACGTAAGAGATTGGCTTCGTTGGAGAGATTAACATTCAATTGACGAAGGACTTCGTTTTCGCGCTTCAGCTCAAACACGTTTGGAATGATGGAAAGCGCATCCTGCATGACTCCGATGAATCCAACGGTATAGGATCGGATTGCGCGAATCTGGTTGTTGTCGTTGAGACTCAAGAGGATCAGGGAGACGATGAGAAGGAGAGCGAGGACGACGTACTCCTTAAAAATCAACAGTATGTTGATGAGTCGTTGCATGAGTAGCGGAGAGCAGTGAGCGGAGAGCCAAGAGTCGATGATAACTCTATGCTCTCTGCTCTTCGCTCGAAGTTCAGTACCTTCGGCTCTTGATTAATACCTTGGAGTAGTGACTCAAGTGCTCGAGCACCTTGCCCGTGCCGCGTACCACGGCTGTGAGCGGATCATCGGCAACGTGCACGGGAAGACTTGTTTCCAGGCGCAGGCGTTCATCGAGCTGTTTCAAGAGGGCACCGCCACCGGAGAGCATGATGCCGCGATCCAAAATATCCGCCGAGAGTTCAGGCGGTGTCCGCTCGAGCGTCAATTTAACTGCATCGACGATTTGCTGGATCGTCTCGCTCAATGACTCGCGGATTTCCACCGAGCTTGCTTCCGTCGTCTTCGGAATACCGTTCACAAGGTCTCGCCCTTTCACCTGAATTGTAATTTCCTCTTTCAGCGGCATGGCGGAGCCGACTTCACACTTGATCGCTTCTGCCGTACGCTCGCCGATTAAGATGTTGTGGTTTTTCTTGAAGAACTGGATGATAGCGTTGTTCATCTCATCGCCGGCAATGCGAACCGACTCTTCATTGACGATGCCGGAGAGCGCAATCACGGCAATTTCCGTTGTGCCGCCTCCGATATCGACAACCATGTTGCCTGCCGGTGCATCGACATCCAATCCGATGCCGATCGCTGCTGCCATTGGTTCGGCAATGAGGTGCACTTCCTTCGCGCCGGCATGTTCTGCCGCATCGCGCACAGCGCGCTTTTCCACTTCAGTCACACCGCTCGGAACGCAGACAACGATCCGCCGGCTCGGCATCCAATTGGAAGAGACCTTTTTGATGAATTCACGCAGCATCCCTTCTGCAATTTCGAAGTCGGCGATGACGCCGTCCCTCATCGGTCGGATGGTACGGATGTCGCGGTGTGTTCGGCCCAGCATCTCACGCGCCTCGTTGCCGATGGCAACAATCTTTTTCGTGTTCCGATCGAAAGCAACGATGGAGGGTTCGTTCAGGACGATCCCCTTGCTTTTCATGTGGATGAGCGTGTTGGCTGTCCCAAGGTCGATTGCGAGGTCGGCGGAGAAGAGCGAGAGTAGACCCATGAGTGTGTTAGTTCATCGAAATGGTGAATAAGTCATTTAATGTTTAAAATGCCTGATGCCGGTGAAAAGCATTGCAATATTATTTTCGTCTGCGGCCTTGATAATTTCGTCGTCACGAATCGATCCGCCTGGTTGGATGATTGCCGTTGCACCGGCGTTCACCGCTTCCAGCAATCCGTCGGCGAATGGGAAGAAGGCATCCGAGGCGACGGACGTTCCTGTCAGATCAAGCCCGGCATCTCTCGCTTTCAGCACTGCAATGCGCGACGAATCGAAGCGCGACATTTGTCCGGCTCCAATTCCGATCGTGCGATCCGATCGCGCATAGACAATCGCATTCGATTTCACATGCTTTGCAACCCGCCAGGCAAATTCCATCCCTGCTTGTTCGACGGCTGTCGGTGTGCGACTGCTAACGATCTTTAGTTGATCTCCTTTCAGCGTCACATCGTCCGGTGTTTGGACAAGCACGCCACCCGCCACATGCCTCATCACGACATGCATCTCCGAATGAAACGGCTTCAGTTGCTGGATCACGCGGCGTTCTTTTTTCTTCTTGAGAAAGTCAAGAACATCGTCCGGGTACTCCGGCGCGATGATGACTTCAGTAAATAGCTTGTCAATGAGTAGCGCCGTCATCATGTCGAGCGGTTGGTTCACTGCAACAATCCCGCCAAACGCCGATTTCGGGTCTGTGGCGAACGCCTTCGGGTATGCGTCTGCCAGAGTTGACGCGGAAGCAACTCCACACGGGTTTGTGTGTTTAATGATGACGACTGTCGGCTCGGCGAATTCTTCGAGAAGCTCCACAGCCGCCTGAATGTCGACGACATTATTGTAGGAGAGTTCCCTGCCATGAAGTTTGGCGAAGAAATCTCCACAGTTGCCATAAAGTGCCGCGCGTTGGTGTGGGTTCTCACCGTAGCGCAGTCCTCCAGCCTTCGGAAGCGTAATGGAAAAAACTTCGGACAACGCATCCGATCCGGCCGTTCGATCGACCTTCGCAAGGTAGTTCCCAATTGCCGTATCATACTTTGCGGTATGGAAGAAGACTTGCTTTGCCAGCTCGAAGCGGGTTTCCTCGGAAATCGCTCCAGCATATTTTCCCATCTCTGTGATGATACCTTGGTAATCTGCCGGATTTGTCACGACTGTTTTAAATCTGAAATTCTTTGCCGCAGCGCGAAGCATCGACGGACCGCCAACGTCGATTTGTTCGACGGCATCATCCAACGAGACGCCCTTCTTTGCAATCGTTTGCTCGAACGGATAGAGGTTTACAACAACGAGGTCGATGGGTGTTACGTCATATTCCGCAAGCTGTTGCTGGTGTGTTGGGTTATCGAGCACGGCAAGAAGTCCGGCGTGGATTTTCGGATGAAGTGTCTTCACGCGGCCATCCAGAATCTCCGGGAAACCCGTCACCTCAGAAATCGATCGTGCTTGAATACCGGCTTCCCGAAGCGTCTTCAGAGTTCCCCCCGTCGATATGATTTCGATGTTCCAGTGCAGGAGTTTTCGCGTGAACTCGACGATACCGCTCTTATCAGAGACACTAATAAGCGCGCGCTTGATCGTAAGAGAATTCATTGCGCAATAGTGGTGTGCCGGTGATCGTCGATGCTGACCTTTCCTTCGGCAAAAAGCCGAATCGCTTCCGGATACAACTCGTGTTCAACTTTTAACACTTTCGCCGACAGGGTTTCTACGGTATCGTTTTCTGTAACGTCGATTGTTCGCTGGAGAACGATTGCACCTTGATCGTACTCTTCATCGACAATATGAACTGTTGCACCGGACTGTTTCGCTTTACTAGCGATGACGGCTTGATGAACGCGTATCCCGTACATTCCGGTTCCGCCAAATGCCGGTAAGAGGGCGGGATGGACGTTCACGATCCTGTTTCTGTATGCTTGAATAAGCGATGGATCGATCCTTTTCAAATAGCCGGCCAGCACGATGAAATTCGCACCATGCGTTTGCAATGTTGTCTGTAGCGTTTGGTTGAATACCTGATCGGTTTCGAAGTGCTTTCGATTCAGGTAAATCGCAGGAATGCAGTGCTCGCGAGCGATCATCAGTGCACCGGCCCCGGCGTTGTTGCTGATGACACAGACGATACGCGCATTGGAGATTGTTCCTTCTTCGATCGCCTCAAGAATCGCCTTGAAGTTCGACCCTTTCCCGGATGCAAAGACCGCAATGTTCAACATAGCGGGCAACGAGTATAACCTTCTCAATTCGAACCAAAGTTAGTGATTATTTGCAGAAGAGTCAACCAGAAGGCGCTCTTTGTCACATGAAATTATTTTAAAGAAAGGGCTGGCTCAAGAAATTCCATCCGCTCTCGTCGGGCATTGAGTCTCACCCGGATTCCAATCGGGATTGTCACGGGATTCTTCAGATGGCCATGCCGGAAACCCGAAAGGATGGGATAAGAGTAATCATGGAACGTTTCATGAAACACTTCGCGGAGGGTAAGAGAGGATTTTCCTTTGGCAGGTGTGCAGCCAATGAACGTGCCAAGCGCAATTCCCTTTGAGCGATCAATCAGACCGGCAAGTTTGATTTGTTGAAGGAGCCGATCAATGCGATACGGTCGCTCGTCTATCTCTTCGAGAAGAAAGACGATATCCTGGATCGGTGGAAAGTAGGGTGTGCCAACAAGTGCAGCAACGAGAGAGAGGTTTCCACCCAGCAGTATTCCACTGGAAACGTTCTTTGTACCGAGCTGTTGGAGGGAATTCTTCTCATAAGAAAGCGGAGGAAGTTTCTTCGTTGACGTCATACATTGCCAGAACCACTCTTCCGCTTCTCCGGTAAATCGCTTTCCCATGTCGGATGATATCATCGGCCCGGCGAAAGTGATGAGAGCGGTCTTTGAGAAGATAGCGAGCTGGAGCGCCGTGATATCGCTGTAGCCGACTAAAATTTTGGGATTGCGCTTGATCGTCATGTAATTCAAAAGCGAGAGGATACGGTGAGAACCATAGCCGCCGCGCACGGTAAAGATTGCTTTTACTCGCGAATCGTCGAAGAGGTCGTTCAAATCTGATGCACGCTGTGCGTCGGTGCCGGCGAGATAGCCGCGCTTCTTGTGGATGTTATTCCCAAGCACAATCCGGTAACCGAGTCGTTCGAGGTAACGAATACCTTTGTCGAGTGTATCGTCGGCGTCGGGAGCACTCGCCGGGGCACAAATGCCGATGATGTCGCCGCGTTTGAGTGCAGATGGCTTGATAATTCTCATTATGCCGGAAAAGATACTGAGATTCCATGTGATATCAAAGCCTTTGCAATTGGTCGACAACTTCAGTACCTTCGTCGGCAGATGGTTCGAGCATTCGACATCACTTTCTATCACCGCATGTCTGAAAGGGATTTTCTATGATATTTCTTTTCTTCTTCATGGTTGCGCTTGTCGCGTTCATTATTTGGAGGGCATCGAGAAAACGCGCGGCTGAATCACAAGACACGACTTCTCGCGCTGGTGCCGCAGTCAGCGGTGCTGTGACGCTCATTGCCGGACTTCTAGCACTCTCACAATGTTTTACTGTCATTCCGGCCGGTCACATCGGTGTTGTCGATTTCTTCGGCACTGTGCAAGAGATTACACTCAAATCCGGAATTAACTTCGTGAACCCGCTCGCAGAGATTATCAAGATGTCCATCCAGACTCAGGAAATCAAGGAGACAATGGACTCACCGAGCAAGGAAGGACTCACCACGCAGATTGAAGTGAGCGTTCTCTTCCACCTCAACCCTGATCGTGCTGCCGAAGTGTATAAGACAGTCGGACAGAATTACAGTCCGGTTATCCTCGAACCGCAGTTTCGATCCGTCTGCAGAAGCGTAACAGCGCTTTATGAAGCGAAAGCTCTCTATACGTCGGAACGAGGAATGCTCGAAAGTTTGATCTTCGATGATTTGAAAAAAGTTGTGGAGCCGCGTGGCGTTACAATCGAATCGACTCCCATGCGCCGGGTTGGACTACCCGCGGGATTGTCTGCAGCGATTGAGGAGAAGCTGCGAATGGAACAAGAGAGTCAAAGGATGCAGTTCGTTTTAACGAAGGAACGCCAGGAAGCAGATCGTAAGCGAATCGAGGCGCAAGGCATTTCGGACTTCCAAAAAATCGTCACACTGGGAATCAGTGAAAATCTGCTGCGGTGGAAGGGGATCGAAGCGACACTGAAGATTGCAGAATCGAATAACACGAAAGTAGTAATTGTTGGAAGTGGAAAGAGCGGACTTCCGATCATCCTCGATACAAAATAGAGCGCCAGCATCCGTCTGTTGAGACTGCTCGCTGTATCGAGAGATTAACCGCTATAACTCTTCGCCGGCGACGAAGTCGTCAACGTCGTAGCGGTTGTTCGTGTTATGCAGCTGTCGAACAGGCGCGGTCCGAGGCGACGATTTTTTCGCGGCAAGCGCCAGCAGAAAGAAACCGGCGACAATCCCGGCAAATGTCCAGAGTTTCATAGTTCCTCCAAGCGTTATTATTGAAGAGAGATGAGTCCCTCGGTTCCCCAGAGATCGAGGTAGAGTATCTGGTACCAGTTCTGCTGGACCATTTCGTCGAGCAACAAATATTCAATCATGGCGCGCTGTGTTCTGGTGAGGCCCCGGAATTGGTATTTCATTTTCATGCAACGATCTCCTTTGTATTGTTTCTGCCTCCAATAAAAGGAGAGACGGAAATGAAGAATGTGGGTGTAATCACCGTGCGTGTGGCAGGTCACCCGAAAGCTGATGTCGGATATGTGCTGTGTGACGGGGTTGGCAAGGAAGCTGGCTAACCTTCGAATTCGGACGTCAGAGTAACGGTTCCATTCGGATAAATGATGATATGGATAACGTTGGGTCTGCAGCAGACGGCACAATCTTCGGTGTATGATTGCTTGTAACCGCCGGAAGGATCGACAAAGATTTCGTTCTGCTCACCGCAGTATGCGCAGACATACGTCATCGTTTTACCGTCATCGAGATGCATATGCACTAGACGTTATGATATCTGATGAATGAGAATGAAGCATGCAGAACAAATCCTTTCACTATGCTCTCTTTAACAAACCCTATGGTGTGCTCTCTCAGTTCACCGATAGTGCCGGGCGACGGACTCTGGCAGACTATGGACCGTTTCCGAAAGATGCGTACCCTGCGGGCAGACTCGATGCTGACAGTGAAGGTCTTGTTCTCCTTACAAACGACGGACGATTAAAGCATCTTCTCATCGAGCCGCGTTACCGGCATCCGCGAACCTATCTCGCGCAAGTGGAGCGAATCCCCGGCAGGGGTGCGCTACACAAGCTTCGCCGCGGCGTTATAATTGAAGGGAAGAAAACACTTCCTGTCGAAGTCGCGCTGCTCCATGTTGAACCCCGGCTACCGCCGCGCTCTGTCCCGATTCGATTCCGAAAAAATATCCCAACTGCGTGGCTCAAGCTTACGCTCTACGAAGGCCGGAACCGCCAGGTTCGGAAAATAACAGCCGCAGTCGGCCATCCGGTACTGCGGTTGGTACGCATTGCCATCGGACCACTGACACTCGGCGATCTCCCGCCTGGCGAGATGAGAGAGCTTGCTGCGCGTGAGATGCAGAAGCTCCGACAGCTTATCGAACGCTCCTCAAATTACAGGTTATAGAACTTCAAATCTTTGCCGGTACGCAGTTTCGTGATGTAGATGATCTGACCGAGGTGCTGCGCGACATGCTCGACAACGTGCGAGATGGCGTCAAGACAGGTGACATCGTAGATTTGGATATGCCGTGTCTCGAGAAGCCCTGCCGGGTCGAAATGTTCGAGTACTTGGTCGGCTTCGCGCAGTGTTGCCTCGAACATCGACACCAATTCCTCTTTGGGGATATGATTCCGTTCTGCAAATTCATACTGTCGATTTCTCACGTTCGCCGTACCGCCGAGTCCTGTGATAATCCATTGACGAATATTACCGTTAAGATGCAGAACAAGATTCCCGATGCTGTTATCCGTCTCGCGGGCTCGCCACCAGATGTCGTCATCGGATAGTTCGTTCATGCACTGCTTGATTCGCGGCAGGTACTCCTTCAGAAGTCGCCGACGCACGTAGGAGATATATTCTTTTCCAACATCGGACAACTCCGCTTTACTTATAAACGATTCAGATGGCACGCTATCGATCTCCTGGATGTTTGATGGGACTATGAAGAATGTAGAGAATTGATGGGTAAGCATCAAGTGGAATTTCTTGAGTTCTATATTTGAAATTTCTATATTATTTCGTTACCACAACGCAAAACACCGTCATGGTTGATCACATCGAACGCATACTTGATGAACAAACTGTTCCTCCCGATCCCATTACTGAGTTCAAGGCGTGGTACGACGAAGCGACTGCAGTGCAGCCCATCCTCCCCAATGCGATGTCTCTTGCAACGGCAACGCCCGATGGAAAACCATCGGTGCGCATTGTTTTATTGAAGAGCTTCGACGCCCACGGCTTTGTTTTTTACACGAATTATAATAGTCGCAAGAGTAAGGAGTTGGCGCTGAATCCAAACGTCGAGCTTGCATTCTGGTGGCCGATGCTTGAGCACCAGGTGCGCATCGAAGGCGTTGTCGAAAAAGTCTCGTCCCAAGAGTCGGATGAATACTTCCAGACACGACCCCGCGAAAGTCAGATTGGCGCTCATGCTTCCCCGCAAAGCGACGTTATCGCAACACGAGAAGAGCTTGATCGCAGGATGGAGATGCTGGAAAAGCAATTTGCAGGTAAACTGGTTCCTCGCCCGCCGCACTGGGGCGGCTATCGCGTGAAGCCGTCACGAATCGAATTCTGGCAGGGACGGCAGTCGCGCCTCCATGACCGAATCGTGTATACATTGCGCGGCAACGGGTCGTGGAAAATTCAACGGCTGGCGCCGTGACTCTACGCCACCTCCTTCACCACCTCCGCAAACCGATCTACTTCCTCCATGCTGTTGTAGAAATGTGTTGAAACGCGGATTGAGTTGAGGTGACTTTCCGGAACGAGGCGAATCCGAAAGCCCTTCTTTGCCGCATACTGTCCGAACCGATCGTACGGCATCTTCTTGATCCTGAAACCGACGATCGCACCACGCGAGCCTTCTTCAGTCGGCGTCAGCATATCGATGCGGTCTCCAAGTTCGAGGAGCTTTGATTGCAAGTGTGCCGCAAGTGCTCTGCTCCGTTGGCTGATGTTTTCTCTTCCAATCGTATTCAGAAAATCGACTGTCGCCGCAAGGCCGATAAACACCGGCGCGCTTTGCGTTGCGTAGTCGAATCTGTGCGCGGTCGGTACGTAGCCTTTGAATTCCTGCGGCTCAGTAGTTAGGTCCCAACCGGTATCGCAGTATGCGCCGATGAATTTTGCTTGCAGCACATCGAGCATTTCTTTCCTTACGTACAAGAAGCCCGTGCCTTTCGGCCCGCACATCCATTTGTGTCCGCACGCTGCGTAGAAGTCACAGCCGATGTCTTTCAAATCCAGCGGAAGCATACCGGGACCATGAGCGCCATCGAAGAAAGTCCACAAGCCTTTCTCACGTCCCAGTTTTGCAATCTCTTTTTCAGGAAGGACATGACCAGCCGTGCACGTTATGTGCGGGACCGCAATAGCTCGCGTCTTCGGTGAAATGAGATCGCTGATGCGAGTGAGAGTTTCACCGGCAGTTGAAGCAGGAGTGAATGTTCTTAGCACAATTCCATCGAGGTGTGCGCGGTTAAGCCAGGGGAGTGCATTGCCGGCATGCTCGTGCGTTGTAAGAATAACTTCATCGCCCCGTTTGAGCGGCAATCCCCACGCGACAATATTGATTCCTTCCGTTGTGTTATGGGTCAGAGAAATTTCGGTTGAATCGACTTTCACGAAAGAAGCTGCCTTCGGTCGCGCCGCTTCCCATCCGTCGACTTCTCCGCGTGTATCCACATCCACGAGTGCTTGCTTGATGGCATCGATGACGGGATACGGAGATGGTCCCATCGTGCCGTTGTTGAAGTACACGCGGTTGTGTGTGAGAGGAAATTGTTCCCGGATTTTCTTCCACGCCTCCTCATCGTCAGGCGAAACAATGAAGGGAAGAGCCGAGGTTCCCGGCAGCGTGTTCAATGTTAGCGAACCGACGACGCCGCCCGCTACCTGTTTGATGAATCCTCTTCTGGTTGATTGCATGGACGCGTCTCTCCTTGTAAGTCGAACGTGCGCGTAGTATACGAGTTTGGTAGGAGAGACACAAACATGCTACTTCTTCTGTGCCGAGGTGGTTCTATCCAGTGCGGCGCGCAAGCCGCGTGCGATCTTCTCCGGATCGTCGTAACCCCAGAAATGCACGAAGAAAAGCCGCGGCATCTCGTTGAGCATGTGATTGTGCACCGCCGTGACAGCGAGGCCGTTTTCCGTGAGCGCGCGAATGACAGGGTTTACTTCATCGGCGAGGAGGACGAAGTCGCCGGTTGTTGCCGCCTTCTTTCCTTCCATCTGCATGTTAATGCCCGTCGCCATACCCATAAACGGCGGTATTTCCATATCGTCTTCGCTAATCGTTTCGGCGCGTGGGATGCTGAATTGCAATAATTTGCCGTTACGCTTTCCCGTCTGTCCGAGAATGGATTCCGCATTTCCCCAATCAGGCGTGGTTGTTTGTTTTGCCTTGGTGGGTGGAGGTCCTATCGGAGTCTTTGTCTGCTGGAGAACACTCTTCATAGCGCCGGCGAGCCTTGCGGCTTCACCGCGACCTTCGAAGTGCATGTACATCACGTTCGGCGATTCGCCAATGATATGATTGTGCAGGGCAGAGACGTCAAATCCATTTTCAATAAGCTTCTTCATCGCAGGCGCGATCTCACTATCAAGCAAAACAAGATCACCCATAGCCATAGTCTCGTTTCCCATCGACTTGAATGCGATCCACGATGTAAGCGCCAGACCCGGCGAGATCGTAACCTTCCCCATTTTCACTTTGAGCTCTGACCTCGGGAAGGTCACTTTGAAGACATCTCCCTGTACGGTTCCTTTTCGATCGAAAACCTCTTCGACTGATTTCCAATCTTGATTGTGCTGTGGAAGAGGCACATTCGATAAGAGAACGTCATGGTAGTCACGATTGCTCGTACGGCCCGTCCGCGTACTCTCCTGTTGCCAGGCGCATACGGTGCCGATGATCAACAACGAAGAAATCAAAACAACGAATGGCTTCATAATTCACCTTTGAGAATAGTGATGGAAACTGTTGCCAAATCAAACACGCTTTCGCCGCCCATCGTCACTGTGCCAGAGTCTGACAATAGGCATACAGTGCATCATAGATGATAAACTCTTTGGCGAGAATTTCATGATCAGTGTTGAATCCGAGATAGCGGAATCCTTCTGCGATGGCTTTCAGTCCCGGAGCCTCCGGACGATCGTAGAGATCCTCCTTCACGTCCGCCCCGTGAACAATTTTTGCAAGGAGATGGACAGCGGGATCACCGATCGAATACTTCGAAACAATTGCTTCAAAGCTGCACTTCCCGTTATGGTGGCCAAGCTCGACTCCTTCGACGTCATACGGAATGGCGTTCTCTCGTCGTGCACTCTCAAGAACGTCGCTCGCCGGGAGGAAGAGAAATTCCGCTTGCGGGTCGACGAATTTTCTAATGAGCCACGGGCATGCGACCCGATCCACTTTGACGTGCTCACGCGTAATCCATTTCATAGGAAACTCCTTTTGAAGTTTACGTACGCACCGATTTTTCACCAGGTCCAGTCAGTGCATAGACGATGAATCCAATTGTGCCGATAGCAAATGCAGCGTAGAATGGAAGTTGCTTGCCGAGTGTCCACAACAATCCACCGGCGAGAGAAGCAGGGAAGACAACCAGTCCGCGAACCAGGTAATAGATCCCGACGGCGCGACCGCGTGCGGTTTCTTGTGCGAGATCGACGATGAGCGCTTTGCGTGCCGGCTCGCCAATTTCCCGCAACCCTGCGAACATAAACGCGAGAACAATCCATGTAAAGCTTGCCGCACCGGCAAGCACCAATGGAAAGAGAGCAAAGAAAGCGAACGTGAGTAAAACGAACGGCTTCCGGTTCAATGTATCGGACAGCTTTGCGATCGGAATATAGACGATGATGGATGTTGCCATCTGGAGGCTTGTGAGCGTGCCGAATGCGAGTGGACTTACGTGCAAGACATCGAGAGCATAGAGGATGATGAAGACTTTCGGTATGCCTTCCGCCCACCGGGCGAGACAGTCGGCAAGGAGCAACCGTTTGAGGTATGGATCCATTTCTCGCCAGATGCTTCTCAATGTTGATCCGTCTGTCGTAGCAACGTGAATCTCCCGATAATATTTTCCGATAATCGTGATACCGAGGAGAGCCAGGACTATCGTAATGATGACACCAACACGAATGCCATCGACGAAACCGAGAGACGCAACAAGAAGTCCGCCAAGCGTTGGCGCGATGACAACAGGAACTCTTTTGATAATCGATTGCACGCCGAAGCCAATCGAGCGGCGTGCCCTGGGAAGGTTATCGCCGATGATCGCAAAGACGGCCGGCGAAGTGAGGCTTCCCCATGCCATGACAAAGACCGTTCCAACCAATATCCATATCCAATGACGGCCGACAGCAAAGATCAGGTAGCCGATTATTGCAATGAGGGTGAACGCGACGAGCGCTTTACGGCGACCAAGCGTGTCTGCGAGCCAGCCGCCGGGATACTGGTAGACTGCATCGAGGAAGTCACGCAGTGTACCGTACCAAGCAACAACCCAGGTCGTAGCGCCGAGGAGTTCGAGATACTTGGGAACGAAGCGAGTCCACAACTCCTCGCCGATGCCGAGGACGATGATGCTTGCAAGCATCACAACGATGTTGCGCTCAAGACCGAGCGATGTGCGAAGTCTGTTCATGGTTATCTGTGGATGGACAGACGTTCTCGCCTGTCCATCTGGTGGACAGGAGTCCTGTCCTACCGATGAACCAAAGGTAGGAAAAAGTACGCAGAAAAACAGAAGGGCTACCAGTCTGGTCGCCCTATGTCTGCTGGGAGGGAGCTGTGCTCCCGACCTTTTAGTCGCCTAGGTCGGGAGTTGTCACGTAGCGATGGTCGGGAGTAGGAACTCCCTCCCAGTACCAGAGAGGACTTCTGTCCTACCGAGAACTAAAATGATCCCACCCGCCGAATGGGAGAGCTTCATGCTCACCATTCTCATGGACAAGCTCGATCCCTTTTTCTTTTTCAGTGATTCGTCCGATGATCGTGACATCGTTGGTAAGTCTATCGAGCTTCGCGAACTCCTCATCGGTCAGCGTAAAGAGTAATTCGTACTCTTCCCCGCCATACAAGGCGTAGTGGGCGGGGGATTCGGAGAATTCGTCGGCAATTCGTTGCGTAATAGATTCGACCGGAAGATTGTGTTCGTAGATCGATGCGCCAACGCCGCTGTACGCACAGAGATGATGGACTTCGGAGGCAAGTCCGTCGCTGATATCGATCATCGCATGAATTTGTACTTGTTCAGACAGAATTTTCGAGATGTCGAGGCGGGGCTTCGGCATCAAGTGTTTCTCGATTGCGGGAGCGTAGGGCTCCAGCTCCGCTCTGAAGTGCGAAGGATCCACTGCTTGGGCAAACCGATTTTTTTCGCGGAGAAGAATTTTCAATCCGGATAGCGAAGCTCCCAGATGGCCGGTGACGCACACATAATCTCCCGGCTTTGCGCCGCGCCTTTGAATGACGTTCGATTCCACGGCTTCGCCGATGATCGTGGCGGAAATCATCGTGTTACCGGATGCTGCCGTCGTGTCGCCACCGATGACCAGACACGAATATTTCTTGCATGCGAATGTAATACCCCGGTACAATTCCTCTACCATTTCAATCGATATTTTTTGAGGAAGGGAAAGCGTCAATGCAGCGTAGCGAGGTGCGCCGCCCATCGCAGCGATGTCGCTGAAGCTTGCAGCCATCACCTTCCATCCGAGATGCCTGAATGTCGTGAAGAGGAGATCGAAGTGAACGCCTTCAATAAAAGCATCTGTGGTGAGGAGTTGAACCTTTCCGGGTGTTGGGCGGTACACTGCAGCATCGTCGGAGATTCCGAGTCGAAGTTGGTCGTGAAGCGATGCGTCGTCGACACGGACGTTGACGATCTCTTTGATACGATCAATGAGAGCGAATTCACCAATCGACGTGATAGTCGTATGCTTCTGTTCCATGCAGAAAACTTACAGAAAGGGGGGATAAAAAACAACAGCCGGTTACTGCGCGAGCGCGGTCATCGCCTGGCGGTAGAATTCCTTCGAACGGATGCCGATGATCGTTTGGGTGATCTTTCCGTTCGCGTTGACCAAGAACGACGTTGGAATTGCGCGGGGATTCCCGAAGGCATCTTCGAGATCGTCATTCGACACGATGTTTTGATAGGGGATTCCATGTTCCTTGACGAATGTGCGAACGAGGTCCACCGCGTTCGGAGCACGATCCGTTGCAACACCGAGGATTTTGATGTTCAGTGCCGCGAGTTCCTGGCTGAGTGCGATGAGATCGGGAAGTTCTCTCTTGCAGGGCCCGCACCATGTCGCCCAAAAGTTGACAAGCGTAACCTTGCCGTGGAAATTGTCAAAGTCAACCGTCTTCCCGCCATTGTCTTTCCATGAGAAGTTCGGCACTGTATTGGGTCTCTTGATGACGCCGAAAACTTCAGCGACATTACCGCTGGTATCAGTGCTTTGAACCTGTGTTTGCCGCAGTTGTTCTTCGGTCTTTGAATCATCCTTCTGTCCACAGCCTATCGCAAGCAGCAAGAGTACCACAATGGCGAGAGTATGTACAGGAAGAAATGTCATGTCTTATTATTCTCCTTCTATCGTAAGGTAGGCAAGGAATTTCTCTTTTGCAAGAGAGCCGATCGTGTACTACACCGGGGAATCGACAGCGCACTGTCCGGAATCATTTCTTAAAAAGATACGCACATTCGAGCTTCTTTGGACTACTGCCGTCGTGAACCATATAATACGTGTCATTCCAAATGGCGGCACTTCCATACTCGCCCCTCTTGGTGAGTGCGAAAAAGGCAACATTCTGTTTGAACCGCCCCTTCTCATCTTTCAGCCGAGCCTCACAGCATCGCTCATTGATTCGCTTACACGCGAGCATGGACGCCTCCTCGGGCGACTTTCCCTGCCGCATCCATTCGACGATCATGACCGAGCTGCAGTTCAGCAGGTTGGCCTCTCCACGCCCGGTTGATCCGGCAGAACCGACCTCGTTGTCGCAGTAAAGACCGGCGCCAATGATGGGGGAATCACCCACCCGTCCGGGAATCTTGAACGAGCGTCCGCTCGTCGTCGTCACGCAGGAAAGATTTCCGTTCTGATCGAGAGCGCTGCAATGAATTGTGCCATAGTGCTGGAGATACGCATCAAAGGTCTCGCCAATCGTCGTATCATCGATGGAGTGAGGGGGAAGCCAGTTATCCTGGTTGCTGAGATTTTCCTTCCACTTCAGCCAAATTTCTCTCGCTTCATCGGTTAAGAGGTTCTCTTCCTGAAAACCGTGCGCCTTTGCGAACTTGAGCGCGCCCTCACCGACGAGCAGGACGTGATCGGTACGCTCCATCACGAGGCGAGCGACCTTCGAGGGATTCTTGATATTGCGAATTGCTGCGACAGCTCCTGCACGATAGCTTGGCCCATGCATCACTGCTGCATCCAGCTCGACAACGCCTTCTTCATTCGGCAGGCCGCCGTAGCCGACGCTCGTGTCTTTCGGATCGTCTTCTACAATGTTCACTCCTGCAATCACGGCATCGAGTGCATCCTTCCCCTGGTTGAGAAGCTCCATGACCTTTTCAAATGCCATTGCGCTATTGGCGCTGCCAACGACAATCGGCTTGTGCACCGGTGACGACTGTGGCATTGCCTGGGCTGTAATGCCGTTGGGGAATATGACAGAAGTGAGAGTCGAGGCACCGGCAAGGGTAGTGGTTTTGAGGAATGCACGACGAGATAGCGGGTCCATGACGGAATCCTTGTCTGAAGTGGAGACGTGAGCGAATGTAGAAAGAACGGCAGTGAAAAGCAAAAAAGCGCATTGACTCATTAAAAATCTAAATAAAACGGAGGTATTGCCTCATGGAAAAATCTAAACGAAAATTGCTGGAAGATTCCCTATATCCTGCACGGGGAAGCATTCCATTCACCAGAGCAGGAGTAAAGGATGTCCTTG
>JACOSY010000012.1 GCA_016178595.1 Ignavibacteria bacterium | reverse complement strand
TCGACAACCCCTGAGCCCGATAGACGGCAATATGATCTCTTTCATCAAGAGACAGTTGATGATACTGTGGTATAGGTGCCATACTCCAAGAATAACAAATTCTCTCCTGGAGTGTTGCACTTCCTTGTAGAACTCATGGATTTAAAAAAAGATTTTGAAAAATATGTTCTAAGTGAAAACACCGATGCACAAAAAATTAGTGTAACATCGATCGAACTTGTTTATTACGACAACGGCAAGGGAATTATTGAGCCGGCATTGCGAGCCAAAGCAGAAACGGAATATGCAACGGATAAAGCAAAGCAAAAGACCATGAAATTTCCCTATGATATAGTAGTACCGTTGCTAAAAACCCCACAAGCTATTTACTCTTATATGCACGATAAATTCAAAAATGGTATTGACAAGAAAGCTACAGATGATTCATTAAATCAGCGGCCTATGGAAAAAGGTGTTGATGAAAGAAAGTGAAACGGAGCAAGTCGAAAATCCGACAAAGAGTAGATATTAATACTTGATCGTATTGTTATGAGCACACAACCAGCGAGAAAAAATGTGAACAATACTTTTCCCTCCCGGCAAAACCTGTTTCCTCGTCATCCACGGCATCGGCGAGCAGAATCCATTCGAAGTGCTCTATAGCTTTAACAATGACAATCATGAAGAAAGAAATGGAAAAAATGCAATTCTCCCTCTCAGTATACAACGGGATTAATCAGAGAACCTACGGAATACGTAGGGTAATAATCAATACAACAAACTCTGGAGGTCTATCATGGTACGCCTATCATCACCGCTCGAAGATTTGAGGGAACATTATGACGTTGTCGTTATCGGCTCGGGGTATGGCGGTGGTATAGCCGCATCACGCCTTGCCAGGGCGGGAAAGAAAGTCTGTCTGCTGGAACGCGGCAAGGAATTCATGCCTGGCGAGTTTCCGGATACCGAGCTTGAAGCTGCAGAAGAGATGCAAGTCGATTTGTCCGAAGAACGCATTGGCTCCAAAACGGGGCTATTCAACTTTCACGTCAATGAGGATATCACAGTGCTCGTCGGATGCGGACTTGGAGGAACGTCCTTGATCAATGCTAACGTATCGCTCAAAGCCGACCCGCGGGTATTCGATGATCCCCGATGGCCGAAAGGATTGATCAAGGATCTCAACGGTCGGCTTGAAGAGGGTTTCAAGCGTGCGGAGGAAATGTTGAAGCCGACCCCTTATCCGGAAGACTTTCCCACGTTGAAAAAGCTCGAAGCTCAGAAAGTCTCTGCTGCATACATCAAGCAGCCGTTTTCCCGTCCGCCAATCAATGTCAACTTCAAAGATCAGGTCAATCATGTCGGTGTAGAACAGAAGGCGTGCATCCTGTGTGGCGATTGTGTGACGGGATGTAATCATACCGCAAAGAATACGACGCAGATGAACTATCTCCCGGATGCATGGAACTATGGCGCCGAGATTTTCACCGAATGTCATGTCGAGTACGTTGAACGGAAAGACGACAAATGGCTTGTTCACTTCCAGCCTGTCGATGTTGGCCGTGAGAAATTTGGTGCGCCGGATATGTTTGTGAGTGCCGATGTCGTCGTTGTTTCTGCCGGCACTCTCGGCTCCACCGAAATCATGCTGCGCTCGAAACAAAACGGATTACCTCTCTCGACGATGTTAGGCCGGCATTTCACCGGCAACGGGGACGTTCTTGGCTTTGCGTACAATGCGGATAACGAAATTAACGGAGTCGGTTATGGAAGCCGCAAGACCGATCGCGACAACCCCTGCGGCCCCTGCATTACCACATTGACCGACACACGAATGACCGCAAAGAATTATCGGGAAGGTATGGTTATCGAAGAAGGATCAATCCCCGGTGCTCTTGCACCGGGCCTTCCCGTGGTGTTCGCGGGCATTGCAAAGACAATTGGTACGGATACCGACCAGGGTCTCATAAACCATCTCAAGGGAAAAACCCGCGAGGTTACGGGTCTCCTTCTGGGAGCGCATCACGGCGCCATGAAGAACACACAAACATATCTTATCATGACACACGACAGTGAAGACGGAGTTATGGAATTGGAAAATGATCGTTTGCGCATTTCGTGGCCGAATGTCGGTCGAGAAGAAATTTTCAAGAGAGCAAACGATACACTTCTCCAATGCACTGAAGCACTCGGCGGAACGTACGTTGAAAACCCGGTCTGGACGAAACTGTTGCATCAAGAGCTTGTTACGGTGCATCCTTTAGGCGGATGCGGCATGGCGGAGGATGCAAGTACCGGAGTAGTCGATCACAAAGGGAGAGTCTTCAGCTCGAACGCGGGGACGGACGCCCATCCGGGACTCTACATCACAGACGGTTCCGTAATGCCGTGCTCGCTTGGCGTCAACCCGCTCTTTACCATCTCGGCAATTTCCGAGCGCAATGTGGCGTTACTCGCCGAAGAGCGCAATTGGAAAATCGATTACTCGCTGCCTTCCAAGCCAAAGAAGCCTATCGCAAAACGAACAATGGGAATAACCTTCACGGAAACGATGCGAGGCTACTTCTCGACTACACAAGCTGCAAGCTACGAGCAGGCGGCCCAATTAGGAAAAGAAGAGGGTTCCCATTTTGAATTCACGCTCACCGTCAAATCCGAAGACCTTGAAGACATGCTCAAGAATCAGCAGCATGAGGCGGAAATGTTCGGCAGTGTGACTGCCCTTGCGCTTGCACCGGAAGCGATGACGGTGACGGATGGTCTCTTCAATCTGTTTGTCACCTACCCGGAAGATGTTGACACACGTCGAATGGCTTACCGGATGAAACTTTCCACCGAGAGCGGAAAGGAATACTACTTCGAAGGCTTCAAGCAGATTCACAACAATCCCGGTTTCGATATGTGGCATGATGCAACCACGCTCTATGTAACTGTTTATGACGGTAACGATGCTAAGGCCCCGATCCTGGGGAAAGGCATGCTCCAAATAGCGCCATCGGATTTTCTGAAGCAGATGACAACAATGAAGGTTACGAACGCAGACAACATCGCAGAACGCCTCAAGGGCACAGCCGAGTTCGGCAAGTTCTTCGCCGGCGTGCTCTTCGAAACGTACGGCGGAATTTTTTCACGGTCGGTCTATTTCAGTCCGGATGCCCCGCCACGCAAGAAACGCCCGCTGAGAGTGAGCGCACCGGAAGTACGTTTTTTCACTACAGAGGACGGTGTGCAGCTCAAGCTCACACGGTATCGCGCCGGAAGCAAAGGTCCCGTGATTTGTTCCCACGGTCTTGGGGTTTCCAGCCGCATCTTTTCCACGGATACGATTGAAACAAATCTTCTCGAATACCTCTTTGTACAAGGATACGACGTCTGGTTGCTGGATTACAGGGCCAGCATCGAGCTTCCGGTTTCGCAACAGCAGGCATCCGGGGACGACATAGCGAAGTACGATTACCCCGCTGCTGTACGGACAGTGCGCGAGTGTACAGGCGCGAAGGATGTGCAAATGGTAGTACATTGCTATGGCTCGACTACCTGGACGATGGCAATGCTCAACGGACTTCAAGGCGTTCGCTCTGCAGTATGCTCGCAAGTATCCACCCACATGAAGGCTCCCCTCCTTAGCAGACTCAAAACGGGGCTGCACGTACCCGATTTCCTTGAAAAGCTCGGCGTCCGTTCGCTCACTGCGTACGCGGACTCGGAAGAAAACTGGTTGAATAAGCTATATGATAGCGCTCTCAAGCTCTACCCCGTTCAATTGGAGGAACGGTGCAACAATCCTGTATGCCATAGGATCACCTTCCTCTATTCTTTGCTCTATGAGCACGATCGACTCAATGAATTGCTGCACGAGAACTTGCACGAATTGTTCGGCATTGCAAGCATTCGGCAATTCGAACACCTCGCTCTTATGATGCGGAAGGGAACTGTCGTCAGCTTCGACGGCAAGGACATCTATATGCCGCACCTCGATCGCATGGCTATTCCCATAACCTTTATTCACGGCGCTGAGAACGATTGCTTCTTCCCGGAAAGCACGGAGATCACGTATAACGTATTACGAGAGAAGAACAACAAGGCGCTCTACAAACGTCACGTCATTCCGGGCTACGGCCACATTGATTGCATCTTCGGCAAGAACGCCGTCAACGATGTGTATCCCTTTATCCTTGAGCATTTGGACTCTACACAATAAACACGAACACCCTTGAAGGAGAACGATTATGAATACCTATCTGAAATGGTTTCAACGCGTGGTATGGGTGGGGATTGTTGTGAATTTGCTCTTTGCATTGCCAGCGCTCCTCGCGCCCGACGTCGTCCTTGCCTCTTTAGGACTCTCTGGAGATTTCACGACTGAATGGCTGCGGGATTCCGGCATGCTGGTACTCTCGATCAGCTTGTTCTACATACCGGTGGCAATCGAGCCGATACGGTTCGCTCTGTACGCATGGATACTCATCGCTGCACGATTCATTGCCGGGATATTCTGGATCGACGTTATCATGACATCAACACATCCTGCAGCCTTCCGCCCCATGCTATTGACCGACCTGCCGCTCGGAATCATACTTGCGTTCCTTCTTTCTCGCGGTTTGCCGGAGGAAAAAAAGCTTCATTGGCAAAGCATCAAGAAGATTCTCTTGATGCCTATCGACTTTTTCAAAATGAAATGGCGGTCAACGGCATTCAGGATTGTCTCCACGGCCGTCCTTCTCACAGTCATTCTTGTCGGGTTTCAACTCTGGAACAATCTGTTACGGGCGCGTCCTGATATTGTCTATGATTCTGATGAAGAACAGTTCAAATATGGTGCAATAGGGCTTGGGATAGAAGGCCGCATACCATACTACATCTTCAAAATTCTTCCCGATCTGTTTACCGATAAGCTTCCCGGCCCGGGGGGATGGGCGTCTTTTGGGTTGGTGTTTGAGCAAGGCAAAGACTTGCCTGTCGGACTTTCCAGACGCCATATAGGTTTCCCGAGCGTTGAGCCTAATTGCGCATTCTGTCACACCGGCTCGTACAAGCTGAGTCCAGCGGGTGAACGAAAACTGATGTTAGGATCTCCCGCGCATGAATTGGACCTGGAAGCGTTCCAATGGTTCTTGTACGATTGTGCCGATGATCCGAGGTTCAATCCCGATACGATACTCGCGCGAATTGACAAGATTGCCGACCTGTCATGGGCCGAGCGTCTGACATACAAGTATATCATCATTCCGTTTGCCAAACATACACTGCAACAGCAGCGTCTTGCGTATGCATGGCAACAAGAACGGCCGCTTCAGGGAAAAGGCCGAACGGACACATTTAATCCCACGAAGATCGACGTTTTTCATTTTCCTGATGATCACACCATAGGCACCGTCGATCTGCCGCAAATCTGGAATCAAAAGAAACGTGAAGGGATGTGGCTGCACTGGGACGGCAACAACAATAATATCCGGGAACGGAACTATGCCGCAGCTATGGCGATCGGAGCAACGTCCAAGTCTGTGATTCCGGCAAACTTCAAAAGGGTGACGGATTTCTTGCTCGGGTTGCTGCCGCCGAAATTCCCTGCTGAGATTGATCGGCAGAAAGCCGACAGCGGCAAAGCAGTATTTGAAAGAGCTTGTGCCGGATGCCACGCATTCGGAAGCGAAAAAGTAGGAACGGTTACGCCGATTGAAGATATCGATACCGATCCATATCGCTTGTTTTCCTTTACCGAACAAACTGTCGAACGGTTTCATCAAATTGACGATCCGCCGTTCAAGTTCGACGCCTACCGCAAAACATACGGTTATTGCAACACGCCCCTCGATGGTATGTGGGCGCGCGCGCCATATCTTCATAACGGATCGGTGCCGACCATGTGGGATCTCCTGCAGCCTGTCGAAGCACGTCCAACCGTCTTTTACAAAGGCTACAACGTTTACGATCCGGTGAAGCTGGGGTTTGTCAACAGCGGACCGGACGCAGAGCGGGTTGGTTTCAAGATCCTGACCGGCGCTCCCGGAAATAGCAATCGTGGGCATACGTTTGGAACCACGTTCAGTGACCGGGAGAAGTGGAATTTGATCGAGTTTCTCAAAACGCAGTGACGACGTCATAATAAATTTCACAACACTCGAATCAATGAAGGAAGGAGAGTTCGCTTAACGCGATGGCATATCCGAAAAGTTTTCACAGCGCAAGGCTGTCGGTCTTCCAATCGGCCGTCAATGAAGTAGTGGCAAAGAAAGGTGAAGGTGAACGTGGCCTTCGGTCTGGTCATCCACTGATGCTGAAAGCTTTGCAGCCGCTCGATGCAGCTGCAGCGAAAATGTCTCTTCAGCGCCGCCCCTGGTGGTTCCGATGGTTGTTACGTTTCGTTGGCGTGGTGTTACGTGTGCTCAGCATTTCCAAAGGTCGGAAGACTGTCGAACTATGCGCTCAACTTGCGTTCGACCTGGCACAGGCAAAGATCGATAACAACCAGAAGAGAATCACGGAGCTTGAGAATCAACTGAGAGACGGCACCTGCGATCCGGGTTGGCTCGAATCGGTGACAACCTACATGAAATACTACGTGCTTGCGAATGAAAAGCCGCGGTACATCGATTGCAACGGCAACCTCCAAAAATTCGTTTACCCGCTCCCCGAAGGAAAAACTTCGGGCGAGCTGACCGTTGGTATACTTGGCGACTGGGGCACTGGCGAGGAAGTTGCTTCCCTTGTTCTGCAGGAACTTCTCCTGCACGACCCCGATGTTATCATACATGTTGGTGACGTATACTATTCAGGGACGGACAGCGAGTCCCAGGCCAATTTTCTGGATGTGATGAGCTCTGCGCGTCGGAACAAACCGGTACCGGTCTACAACCTTCCCGGTAACCACGACTACTACAGCGGTGGCAGCGGCTTCTTCAACATTTTGTCGCAACTCAACAAGGCACCTTGTGCGCCGCCGGGAACGCCAATTCAGGAAGCGAGCTTCTTTTGTCTGCGCAATAGCGATTGGCAGTTGCAAGGGATGGATACCGGTTATTACGATCATGATCTGTTTAAAGTGGACGAAGACCTGACGCATCTCCATGATAGCGAAGTAGCGTGGCATCTTGACAAGATCACGAACGCGGGCGAACGAAAAATCATCCTCTTTTCTCACCATCAATTTTTCTCGGCTTTCCAGGCCATCGGCGGCCTTTCGTACAACAAACACTTGCAAGCGAGCTTTGCAGAACCGCTCGCTGCCGGGCGGATTACCGCATGGTTTTGGGGGCACGAACATTTGCTCCAGATCTACGGCCCTTACTTGAGTCTGCAAAAGGGACGATGCATCGGTTATTCCGCGTTTCCGATGCTCATTGAACCCAATCCTTACAAAGTACGATACCCAGTCGTGCCGCTAGTCACAGATCCTCTTCAACCCGGTGAGTTCATCAAACTGGGGAAGTCGAGCGAGGTGTATAACCACGGCTATGCTGTGATGACGTTGTATGGCAGAGAGACAAAACAAGAATCGTACGTCTCCTATTATGAAATCCCGGGCGATGGGTCGTCAAAAACAAGCATGCTGAGATACAAGGAGACTCTGTGATTGCGTCGAACTCGGCAAGTTCACGACTTGCGCAAGAAATCTATCTGTGAGCTTTATGATTTTCCGAGCATAAAAACTTCATTACCATGGTGCCGGTTGGAAATTCTCTCCAACAAGTGGAAAAACGAGGGATAACTCGTCTTAAAAATTGATATAAGCCGGAATTCCATCACGACATTGTCGATGTTCTTGTGTGGAAAAAATCGTTAACGCCATAAACAAGGGAAGATACTCGTGTAAGCACCTTTCCACGGTGTGTTGATACAATCTGCACAACCGGTCACAAATACAAGAGATACCCATGCCACAAAATATCATTGATGTCGTGATGCCAAGAGCTTCCTTTCCAATGCATCAAGTGAGTCGATACACGCGAAAAGATAACTATCCATACTCGAAAAAGGAGATATCGTATGCCCAATGTTGATCACGCTTCACTCCGTTACAATCAGATACAGCAAAAATCTTCTCATAACTCGTTCGAACGTGACGAAGGAATCGTGGATCAAATAACGAAGTGGTATATCCGCTCGCTGGAGTTCGACCTGCACATCCGGAAAAAGGTATTGAAAGAAGGCGCGACGACACGGGATTGGTATACGGTCGACGGGGACTGGTTCATCTACCACGACGACATCGATTACACCACCTCATACGACACGCTTTCACGGCTCCTGAATATGCTGGCGAGCCTGCAGAAACAAATCCCCGATCATGAAGTCATGACGATCTTCCTGGATAATCACGACGACTTTACGTCAGACAACAAGCACGCTCCTCAAGACCTCGATGCGCTTCTCCTTCAGAAGTTAGGCGGCAACATCTTTACTCCGAAGCAGTTATTGAACGGGGCAGCAACGCTGAAACAAGCTGTCACCACGCCGGAGAAGGGCTGGCCATTACTGAAAGACCTGCAGGGAAAATTCATATTCGTCTTGACAGGCGCGAACATCGATGGATACATTGAGAGCGGGAAAACCGCGAACGATCGTATCGGGTTCATCGCTGAGGAAATCAGTAACGACACGGCGGGTGAGATCGGCAAGAGAGATCATGTGATCTTCTACAACTTCAGCTGGGGGAACCAGGGACTCGGTCCCGCGATCTTTGCGCAGCAATTCATAAGTCGTGTTTTTCCACAATGGATTCTCTCTCTCAAGCCGCACTTTAATATGAGCAGTAAACAGGAGTGGGACGAGGCGAAGCAGATGAAGATTCACCATCTTGCAACGAACGAGATCAACTGGCAGGAGAGTCCCTGGGCGCACACGCATGATGAGAGCGGATGGCCTTTTGAACGCATCGATGAAATCGGGGCATCCTAAGGCAAGCAGCAAAGGGGCCGAATTGAGGAGTGCACTTCGATGCTTGGCGAAAATTGTTACGAGGAATTGACGATCTAAAATATTTCCGGAGTTTGCCGAAAATCCCAAAAAGAGTAGGCGTCACTATCAAGGAGTTTTGTTATGAGCACACAACCGTCGAACACCACACATAAGGTCCAGCGCGCATTTGGGAGTCCCGTTGCCCTCCCAAAACCTCATCCGCGATTCATTCCGATTCCCGATAAAAGTATTAAGAAACCCAAGCAGTATTCGCTCTCCCTCGATTCGATTCTTTCCGATAAGGACATTCGAGCCATCACGAAAAACAAGAAACTCATCGTTCACATGGCAGGCGATACCGGCGGCATCAATGGAACGGAAACCCAGGAAGCCATTGCCTATCAGATGGAGAAACAAATTCAGGGCGCTCCCAAAGGACAGCAGCCATCGTTCTTCTATAATCTCGGCGACGTGGTCTATTACAACGGTCTGCTGAAACATTATGAAGACCAGTTCTACGATCCGTACAAAACTTATCCCGCAGTGATCTTCGCGATCCCGGGCAATCACGATTGCGATACCAGTGTAAGGAAAGGAGATGAGCCCGACAATGAGCCCTCTCTCACCGGTTTTATCGAGAACTTTTGCGATAAGAAACGCAGGCCCGTGCCGTTTTCGCCCTACCGCTATTCGATGAATCAGCCGTACCCTTACTGGACGCTCGACGCACCGTTCCTCACCGTCATCGGACTCTTCTCCAACGTCGATGGCTCGCTCGATCATTGGGACGATGCCGCAAAGCCTCAATACACGTGGCTGGTCGATCAATTGAAGACCGCACCCAAAGATAAATGCCTCTTCGTGACCGTCCATCACCCGCCATTTTCCCTGGACACCGTGCATGGAGGATACATCGACATCCTCGAAGCGATCGATGCCGCTGCTGCAGCCGCACAACGGCACCCGGATGCGGTCTTCTCCGGGCACGTGCACGATTACCAGCGCTTCACGCGAACACTCAAAGGAAAAGCATATCCCTACATCATTGCGGGCGCTGCCGGGTATGTGAACCAGCAGCGCAGCATGCACAAGCTGCAGCGTCACCCGAACAACGATCTCATCGCAGTGCCGTTTCACACGCGCCGTAAGGATCTCGTGCTTGAGTATTACGACCAGAAGGATCCCGGTTTCCTCAGAGTGGTGATCGATAAAAGCACGTTTGCGGTGGAGTATTTCGTCAACACGTGGGACGGCTCCAAGCCCCCGGTGAACGCCGTCGATAGCGTGACATACGACTGGAAGAATAATGTAAAGATGTGAAGATCAACATGGCTCTTCCTTGTGTTGCCAGAGTTGAAACGCCCGCATATGAAGTTGAGCAAAGAATGAACTGATTCGTTCATAATCCACAATACTCAATCACCAACGTATAGGAGAAAATAACACATGCCAAACCCGGGACAAGAACTCGCCACCATCGATTTCGCATCGATGCTCGGAGGTCCACTGATTGCAGCTGTCAACGCACAGGCTCAGGCTGCGATGAGCGCCGTCAATTTTATCAAAGAAGTCGGGTTTAAGAAGATCAAAGACGATCAGGATCCGACTGCATCCGAAACAGGGGATCCCGTATATGTTGTCTTTAAGTATCCGAAGGAGTTAAGCCCTTATCAACCTGCCGTGGCTCAGGTGGGCGATCCAGCACACCCCGCCGGGCTCCCGCCCTTTGCTGCCGGCCCGCCTGTTGTCGGCGACGCAGCGTTCCCGGCCGGGCTTCCGCCTTTCGTCGCTGCTAAGGACGCAGTCAAGGCAGTTTTTGAAACGCAGCAGCTCGAGGTGCCGATCTTAACGATGCTGCCGATCCCGTATATTCGAATAGACGATGTGACGATCGATTTTAACGCGAAGATCAATTCCGTCGAGTACCAAAAGATCGATACGAGCCTCAAGGTCGATGCCGCTCTCGAAGTGAAAGCGAACTGGCTGTGGGGATCTGCCAAACTGAACGTATCCGTTTCGTATCAACGTTCAACTCAGCAAGGATCGACTGTAAATCGAACATACTCGATGGCGGTACATATCAAGGCGGTGCAAGACGAGATGCCAGGTGGAATGGAGAAAATTCTTGGTATACTCGAAGATGCCATTCGGTCTCAGCCCGCCAAGGTTTGATCGTATCCTTGAGGCAGTCTATCAATTGGTGTGTGTTCGTCAAAAATGCACTCAATTACTGAGTAATCCTGCGGAGCAAACATGCAGCAAATGAAGCAGTATGTTACTCTGCAGGATTGGTGCACGAAGGCGGGTACAATTCATTCATGACGATCATCCGAAAGGAAAGGGATTCCCATGCCGCTACTGGGTGATTACCTTGGACACTTGTTGTCCGAGATTACCAATGCTCGTGTCCATGCCGACCTGGAGACTCTCCGTATTGCAGAGTTCTACGCCGGGCATCCGTTACTTAAGCACCTGCCTATCCCGCGTTTCCGGCTGCCCACGGTCGATCTCGATGTGCCTGTGGCGATCAGAGGATTAGCAACTTCGACAGTGGAGCCGCCGCGAAGCCGGATAAACTTTTTCGCAGTACGGAAGACATTCGATCAACTGTACAGTGCCCATATGAAACGCTTTGGGTTTAAATTGTCGAATGAAGATTCGGAGCGGCTCACGCAATCGCTCGACCGTACGATTGCCGACCTCAAAGATCCACCTGATGTGCCGGTAAGCGCTGCGCACATTGCCGATGGTCTCGTCTTCAATGTCATTGAGGCATTGCGGAAGCCTCCCCCTGAGCGTGCCGCCGCAGAGACTCCACGCCTTGATGTGTTTGAGGAGGAGCTCAAAAGTAGCGCGCGGGAGAAGATTGCAATGCTTACCCGATCACCCGAACGGCTCGAGGTGCAGGTCGCCACCGCAGAGATGAAAGAGGTGGGTTCAAAAGATTTCCTTGCCATTCTTCATCTCTCGATTTCCGAGGATGCCTTTGAATGGAGAGAAATCGAAGTTGATGGCAAGACACAGAGCCGACTTATTCCCGAGTGAGTGATACGTGCTCCACATTGCACAGCTTGAAGAGATACAGAACCTGCTGCTACAAGTGCCGGAACTTATCCATGGTCTTGAACGCCGAGATCCGAATTTCTCGTCTGCAGTCAAACAGTGGCTGGCACGGGCTGAACACGAACTTGTCAGCAACCGATTAGCGGTCGCTTCGGAAATTGCGGGGCTGCGAGGAACCCTGATCTGTGCCGAACGGGGACTCATCCCGGAGGGAATTACTTTCACTGGCCATCCGACCCTCCGAACGATCAAGGCAGCGTCGACAGCCCAGCTTTTACGGAAAGCAAGTGAGCGGATATCGAGTGCAATTCAGGTACGGGCGGCACAAATTGTTGAGGGGGAGAATCTCATTCAGCAGATTGTCTCACGTGCTCGCCGGAAGGGTTTAATACCATCTGAACTTAGTGCTAGTGGCAATCACGTTGAGCTTTTGAAAGGAATCTGGAGTGCGCTGGTTTCTGATCCGGATGTCGGTGCCGCGGCGATTCACTTGGCTGGCTTGGTGGGAGAATATGATGCCCTCATTCTCTTGGATCGGATGGCACTTGTGCCGGATTCGCGCAGAGGCTAATAAAGCGTTGAGAAATTTTTTTGCTTCAGAGTTGTTGTTTGAATTCAACCGATACCGATCTTGCCTGCTGGAGTAGTATGTTCCATCGTTTGTCCGACAGTTGAACTTTCGGACGGCGCGATAAAGTGATAAAGGCAGGGCGCACGACCGGTACAGCTCAGGCATCGTGAAAAGAATCGAAGTCACTATGAGGTTTTGACATTGGAAGGGCCATCGAGTATCTTGCACGGTCACACAGGTCGGCGGCGAGGCAAACATCTACGCTGGACTATGGATCACATTCGCCCTCGGCTGCACAATGAAAAAGGCATGGATTAATTCAACCATTTTCAACAACGCATCAAAGCGTCAAGTGTATTCATTTTCATGGACGAAGGTTCTATGATACGCGAGTCATTAAGGAAGATTCTGGGTTCCCCTAAGCTCCCCTATGTAATATTTATCATGTTGTTCCTTGATGTCTGCCTGATTGTGCTCTATTTGCTATGGTATCCGGAATTCTCCGCTCACATAGTGCGCAGTCTCTCTGTTGCAGGCATTGGTGTGCCAGCGATCGCTACGATTGCAAAATTTCTTGCGAAAAAGCTCGGTTGGACGGACAACAATCAAATCTGGGAATCCGGAAGCAGCAGTCCATTGCACAACCGCTTTGTCCAGATCGGAATAACGGCGGTCTTTATTCTGATGGGATTGCTGCATGTACAGCCAACTTTTCTCATGCCTCCTGTGGCTACAGTAATCTTGCACATCAAAGTTGTTCCCAATCAGCCATTACCTCTGGAATGGAGCGGAGAACTTGTTGCTTCTTTAGGAAGCGGGGTGGTCGCACAGACGCGACAGATTCATAATGATACGGTTGTGTTCTTTGAACGTCGCGAAAAAGGGTCTCAGTATAAATTCACATATTTCCCTTTTGATCAGGAATCGTATATGATAGACTCTATACGTAACGAGGTCTCGACTGATCCGATGCATGATACCTTAAAGCTATATCGGAGGCATTACAGTGTTCCGTTTGTTTTCACTCCTCCAGATGCGAAGTTAACCGTTGATCATTTGCCAAGAATCCCAACGGAATCCACTTCCATTGCCACCGGTATCATCGATGGATTGTTGAAAGAGGAATATTCGTACGCCTTGGAGGCGAAAGATACCAATGAATATTATAGCATCGCAAGCAAATTCTCCGTACCGAGGGATACGCTTAAGCTAAGCCTCAGCCGCAAGCATGTCGAGGTGCGCTTCGTGGCGGATAGAGGTCTTGGCTTCAAAGAGATCTTAATCCCGGCTCATTTCAAGATTTTGGAAGGATCATCGGTTGTGGCGTATGCGCTGGAGTCGGGAGAGAGTGTCCGCTTGGAAGTGGGCGTAGGCTATACGGTCGAAGCAACGGCGAAAGAGGATTGGGACCTCTCCGGCCGTGTGTACGTTAAACGGGAGAACATTTGTATACCCAAACGCGGATCGAAAGAACCGATCGAGCGTAAGATCAAAGTACACGAAAAGAAACCAGGAGAGTAATCAAACCTTTCTACATGAAAGCCAAATGACGACGCATATCATCAATCGATCTATCCGCTCCGGCCGGTGGCTTGTAATACTGGTTTTTCTATGCACTCTGTGTCAGGCACAAAAACACAAGCTGCTGGTCGTGGATTTTCAAGATAGTGTTTCGAAACCATTCAAACATGCGTTTCCACAGTTTGGGAATGACAGTGCATCGTTCAGCGAAGAGCTCCTTCGTCAACTTCGCTCCTCAAAATCGCTGGGGTTCGATAGCATCGTCCCGCCGAGAAAACCATCCATCGAAAAAGCGCTGCTCGACGGATACGGGCATAACATGGATTTTGCCAAACTAAGGACCGGACTGGATTCCCTGCGCAAATCAAACTCCATATGGGACTACGCGTTGATCGGCAGGATTACCGACGACACGTCCAACTTCGCGTACGTCGATGCAGAAATCTACAAACCCCCGGATAGCTTGCGCGATCCGCTGTTTACCCGGATTCACGTCGAAGCTTCGCAGGCAGAAGCATTTTCGAATAGAAAAAGCCTGATGTTGCAGCTCATTGAAGAGCTTGTGCTGGAAGTTGAAGCTCGACTCGATGGGCGCATTCGAGTGCTGGTATCTCCTTTCAAGTTTCACGGAAACGACCAAAGCATGGAACATCTCGGGGGAATGATTTCGGCGCTACTCGGGAATCGCCTGAGCATTTCTCAGCGTATCCGCGTGATTGCCCTCGATACCGCTGTTGATGCCCACCGAAGGCCAAGCGGCGATGGATATCGCCGATGGACTCTTCCGGAACTTGGTCGGCGTGAGGCTGCCAAGTATCTGGTTGGCGGCAGCTTCTTCCTCCACGACTCGAGTGTCGGCATCGAAGCTGAGCACATCGATCTTGAAACGGGTCATTCAGTCCTAAGCAAGTCTGTAATTGTCACGCCCATGACGGGAGCGATATTCTATGACCGCATCAACGCGCTGGGCGATGATATCCGGCGTGCGATCGAGCTTGATCGCGACATCAAAGACCCTGCTAAACCAAAAACGGTCGCCGTGGTTGCTCTCAAACCTTTTCCCAACACTGACGAGAATTCGGCCGTTTCGCTCAATATCGCAAGCGCAGTTTCGCGGATGCTCAAGGAAGTGCATGGTAATGACGGTCAGAAAATTTCAGTTATTGGTGACGAGCAGCGACTGAAAGAATATGTCAGAGGGGAGTCCGAAGCTGCGGTAATCGGTCGCGATCTGAATACGCAGTACCTCTGGATTGTTCGGTGCGAGCGACCTCGAACCGAGTTCCACATCTCTTTTGAAGTCTGCGATGTGAAAGACCGAATTCTGTTGGATACCGTTCTTCGGCGTGATGACGTCTCGTTAGACACAATTGACAATGCTGTCAAATCTTTGGTGAAAGATGCCCTTTGTTGGTTGAGCCGTTTCGAACCGACGATGAAGACGTCATGTCCTGATTCAGCCCGTGTCGACTCGATCTCTAAGGACATCACAGTTTGGAAGGACATCACAGTTTGGCCACCTGAGAAAAAGATTGCAGTAATTCCTGCCCCGCCGTACCCGGGGTCGGCAGAAGACCAAGGCATAACGCTCGACATCGCGAATATGGTTGCAGTCAAACTCGGAGTTCTGCAAACAGCGGCAAAGGGCATCACCGTCATCCCGGCCGAACAGTATTTCGACGACTACATTCACTCGAAGAACTTCGACACCGACTCGATAGGTCACGATCTCCATAGTCAGTATCTTTGGCTGATCGAATATAAAAAGCTGGGACATATTCGTCATGCGGAGATGAAACTGATGAATGTCGCCAACCCTTTCGAAAGCCCGTACGCAGAACAATTCACAATCGATCACATCGATAATCTTAGGGAAGCAGTCGCAAAGAGCACAGAGACCATACTTGCAAAATGGTTGGGGCGAGCCTTTTTGGATTCCCTCTCGCGTCAAGATACGACTAAGAAGGTGGCTGTCGTTCTGGACGAAACTTCCTATCGCATAGACGCGACGGCCGTGAGAGTACGTGGAAATATTCTCGGATTCCTGGGAAATTCGAAATCTATTTTCCTCGAAAAGGACTATAGGAATTCGATCGAGATCGCGGGAATCTACTACTGGAGACCCTGGCAAACCGAGCTTATTGTTGCCCACGATTTCGGCCAACACATTGACAGCCAGAGAGTGTACGCTCGCTATGTTACGCTAGTCTTGCGGCGCAATTTCGTGACGGCTATCCCGATGCGGGACTTGCGGTTTTATCTCGGAGCCGGTATATCGATAATGAATATCGTGAAAGGTGAGAGAAATCCGGAAAGTTACCTTGATGGAGGCTTTACGCTTACGGGCGGCTTCGAACTCCCGATATCCGGGCTTGTGTTCCTGGACTTGAACGGTCAGTTCCTCACGTCGTGGGGCAGTAAATTTCCCGCGGTCGGGTCCGGTGAACAAAGGCTCACATCGGCAAGTGTCGGTCTGGGTGTCGGACTTCGTTTGAGTCGATGAGGTTTACTGGAAGTCACAAATGCGAGACGTGCTTTTGCTCATTGTTCACCCGGCTCTTCCGGCTTTACGTGATCACAGAGATTATACAACAATGCCACGGACACTAACGTCCATGCGCACTATCTGCACGATTGTTGTTCTCGTCTTCTGTAGTGCTTCATTCTTCGCACAGACTCCGGCCGTCAAGATTTCTATCAATAATGGCGTCGATACCGTCGACAACGACATTGCTGCGGTCTTGCATCTCTGGAAGAAGTATCTCAATTCCAACCCCGACAGCATCTATGACAATCCGTACTGGTCGAAGGACGACAAACGCCGGTATAACCACTTCGATCTTCTGCGCGGAACTTACTTCGATCCGAGCATCTATGCGATGATGTCCTATTACAAGCCGACTGTTCTGAGCGTATCCGAGATCGAGGGCGGCTTTCGCATTCGAACGCTCTTTTCCAGCCACACAGATTCGGGATTCGCCCAACCTCTTTGCATTACGGAAGTTGTTGCAGCAAAAGAAGACGGCGACTACAAGCTCTCCAATGCGCTGTCGTACAATACGAAGTCCTGGTCGAAGACGAACGTCGGCAGTATTACCTTTATCCATCCCCGCGAGCACACGTTCGACCGCGACTTGGGGGAACGGATGAGCCGTTTCGTCGATTCGCTGGCAATGCTCTGGAACATTCCGGTCCAGCCTGTCGAGTATTATTTTGCCGACAGGTTGGAGCTGGTGTACAAAGCGCTCGGACTTGATTTCTATATCGGCGAGGGTAACCATGCGCGACCCGGAGGATTTGCGGACACTCACAACCGGATTGTCTACGCTGGAGGCGAGAACGAATGGTATCCTCACGAGTTTGTTCACATCTACATCAATCCGCTCTTCCCGAATGCGCACGGCTATTTTCTCGAAGGGTATGCAACCCTGCTCGGTGGACACAGAGGGAAATCTCTTTCGTGGCATCTCAAGCGCATGAACCAGTACTTGCACGATCACCCGGATTTGAATTTGAACGATCTCTTTTCGTTCTGGCACATGGATTTTACCACCGACCCGTCGAAGGTTTTCGGCGGACTGCTCTGCAAAATGGCCGAGGAGAAAGGCGGATTGCCGGCTGTCAAGAAGCTATTCTCTTTCGGCAGCAGCAACGATGATTTCTACAGGGCCATCGAAGAAATGTTCGGAGTGAAACGAGAAGGGCTGAACGATTTTCTCAGGAGTACGATTGCGAAATACGCCGGGAAGTAAGTTTCGTTCTGAAGTGGATTTGAAATTCAACTTAGCCGTCACGGACCATTCCGTGACGGAAAAAGCGTTTGTGTCACAGTGTGGACCGTGACACCTGCCAAATGAGAACAGTACCAAACTTCTCCTTTGCCTCTTCCCCGACTTCTGCGTATATTCTCCTACCGAAGTTCCACCAGTAACACTATTATAGAAGCCGATGACAGAGATAACTCCTTCACAGGCAACGATCGACAAAATCAAGGCCATCCAATCCGCGCTTCGCGATCAAAAAATCGACGGCTGGCTCTTTTACGATTTCTGGAAACGGAACGAGTTTGCCCAGCGCATCCTTGAGTATCCGAAACATATCCTGAATACCCGCCGCTTCTTTTATCTCATCCCGGCTCAGGGTGAGCCGAAGAAGCTCGTCCACAGCATCGAGCGGTGGAATCTCGATCATCTCCCCGGCGAGAAGACGATCTTCCTGAGCTGGCAATCGCTTGAGCAAGGATTGAAGAAGCTTCTCTCCGGCGTGAAGAGTGTGGCTATGGAATATTCTCCCGGCAACGCAATTCCCTACATCTCGAAAGTCGATGCCGGCACAGTCGAGACGGTACGCAAAGCGGGGGTGAACGTCGTCTCGTCGATGGATCTTGCGCAGTACTTCGAGTCGCGGTGGAGCGATGAAGCCTATTTCGATAACCTCGATACCGCGGCGATCCTGCACTCCATCGTCTACAAGACGTTCACGTTCATGGGGGACAAGATCAAGGGTCGCGAGCGGGTGACGGAATACGACGTGCAGCAGTTCATGCAAAAACAATTCGAGGCGAACGATCTTATCACGTACGAAGCGCCGAATTGTTCTGTCAACGCCAACAGCGGCAACCCGCATTACGAACCGACGAAGGAAGTGCACTCGGAGTTGCGCGAAGGGGATTTCGTTCTTATCGATCTGTGGGCGAAGAAGAACAAACCCGGCTCGACATACAACGACATCACATGGGTTGGATACATGGGAACCTCGGTTCCGGAAAAGTACACAAAGATCTTCAACGTTGTGAAAAATGCACGCGATGCAGCCGCCGACTTCCTCAAGAAATCGTATGCAGAAAAGAAAACAGTTCGTGGCTGTGATGTCGATGATGTCGCGCGGAATGTTATTGTGCAAGCGGGATATGGCGAGTATTTCATTCATCGCACAGGTCATTCGATCACCGAAGACTTGCACGGCAGCGGTGCGAACATGGACAACCTCGAAACACGCGACGAGCGGACGATCATTCCCCAAACATCGTTCTCGATCGAGCCGGGAATTTATTTCATGGGTGATTTCGGAATTCGGAGTGAGATCAACGTCTACATCTCGAAGAAGAATGAAGTCATCGTTCCAGGCGAGCCGCGGCAGCAGGAGGTTATGGCTATACTCCGGTGATGCGAAGAAAACGTTTTGCATCCCATGACATCTGTCAGCTTTTGAGCAATAACATTCACGCGATTGCCATACACAAGTATCCCATACTGAGAACGACATGAAAGCGGTGTTCGGGTTGTTTCTTGCGATAATGTGCGTTGCCGGTTGTTCGCGTTCCGATGATCGACCGATCACCGCCTCCGGCACAATCGAGGGAACCGATGTGAATGTTTCTGCGGAAGTGGCTGGAAAAGTGAAAGCGATTCACGCTGACGAAGGAGCGCGTGTGAAGTCCGGCGATACACTGGCGCTGATCGATGATGCAGATTACCGAATCCAGATCCGACAAGCGACGGCAAACGAGGAAGCGATCGAAGCGCAGTATGCGCTTACGCTTCACGGTCCGCGTCAAGAGGATATTGCACAAGCAGAAGCGGCGCTCAAGAATGCTGAAACAGATTACAATCGCATGAAAAATCTCCTTGTATCGCAAACGATCACGCAGAAACAGTACGACGATGCCTACACGCGCTACGTGACGGCAAAGGAAAACTCCGAGAAACTCAATCGTGGCTCCCGACAGGAAGAAATCGCGGCGGCGCGAGCGAAGCGTGAACAGGCGAAGGCACAAGTTGAACAGTTGCAGAAGAAAATTCGCGATTGTGTCGTCATGGCTCCCGTTGAAGGGATAGTCACACTCAAGGCAGTCGAGCCTGGTGAGTTTGTCACGGTCGGATCGAGTCTCTTTCGCATCACCTACCTCGATAAAGTCAAGCTCACGATTTATGTCAATGAGACCGAGCTGGGACGAGTTCATCTCGGCGAGAAAGCAACGGTTGGTACCGATACGAAGGACGGGAAATCGTTCGAGGGGGAAGTGATCTACATTTCGCCGACGGCGGAATTTACTCCGAAAAACGTTCAGACGAAAGACGAGCGCACGAAGCTCGTCTTCGCGGTGAAGATTCAGGTTGCCAACCCCGATGGAACCCTCAAGCCCGGACTTCCTGCCGATGCGACGCTCATGACGGAAGAATCTGCAAAACAATAAATCCGAAATCCGAATCTCGAAGCACGAAACAAATTCAAAAAAATAAATCGCAAATTCCAAAACACAGATGCGAACCGTTTTCATGATTGTTGAATTGGAATTTAGAGTTTGTTTCGGATTTCGATATTCGTGCTTCGAGTTTCTTCTATGAATGCTGTTATCGAAACTGTTGGCCTCGCCAAATTCTTCGGCGACATTCATGCGGTCTCAGGCATAACCCTTTCGATCCATCAGGGCGAAATGTTCGGCCTCGTCGGTCCGGATGGCGCCGGAAAGACGACGACGATACGCATGCTCTGCGGCATCCTTACTCCCTCATCCGGCAGTGCCACAGTTCTCGGCATCGATCTTCTCGACGATCCCGATCGCGTAAAAAAAGAGATCGGCTACCTCTCACAAAAATTTTCCCTCTATGGCGACTTGACCATCGACGAGAACATCGAGTTCTTCGCCGAGATCAACAAAGTCTACGACTTCAAGAAGCCGCGGGAAGAACTACTCGAGTTCACGCGCCTCGCTCCGTTTCGTACCCGCCTTGCCGAGAAACTCTCCGGCGGCATGAAGCAAAAACTTGCGCTCGCATGCACACTCATCCATACGCCGAAAATTCTGTTGCTCGATGAACCGACAACGGGAGTCGATCCTGTTTCAAGGCGCGACTTCTGGCGGATACTGCAGAGCCTCCAGCAGCGCGGGATCACCATCATCATGAGCACGCCGTACCTCGATGAAGCCGAGCGATGCACGCGCGTTGGATTGATAAGCGGAGGAACTCTTTTGCAGGTCGACACGCCGGCAAATCTGAAGAAGATGATGGGAGGAGAGGTCGTTGAAGTGGTGTGCGACCGTGTTCGCGAGGCGTACCGGATACTAAAAAACGATCGACAGATTCGGGAGGTACAGGCGTTTGGCGATCGGCTCAACATCGTTCTCGATAACGCAGTCGCTCAATTTCCATCAATCGGGACACAATTGACTGATGCTGGAATTCGCCTCGTGGGTTGGCGTGTTCTGTCTCCATCTCTGGAAAATGTTTTCATTTCACTTCTCACACATCCTGCCTCGAACGAGGCGGCATAAGAACGATTCATGATGTCCGACGTTGCCATTGAAGTCAAAGACCTGACGAAGAAATTCGGAAACTTCACCGCAGTCGACCACATCGACTTTACTGTGAAGCAGGGGGAAGTATTCGGATTCCTCGGTGCAAATGGCGCGGGTAAATCCACCACCATTCGTATGCTCTGTGGATTACTCCAATCGACATCGGGTACGGCGAGCGTCGGTGGATACGACATCAATACGCAAACGGAGCTTCTCAAGCGAAACATCGGCTACATGTCGCAGAAGTTTTCCCTCTACGACGATCTCACCGTCGAGCAAAACATCCGCTTCTTCGGCGGCGTCTACGGTTTGAAGAACGACCGGCTGAAAGAGCGCATACGATGGGTGCTCGACATGGCCGATCTTACCGGCCGTGAACAGAGCTTGACGAAAACGCTTTCGGGTGGGTGGAAACAGCGCCTTGCGCTCGGCTGTGCGATCCTGCACGAGCCGAAAATCGTTTTCCTGGACGAGCCGACGGGCGGCGTCGATCCGATCTCGCGCCGAAAGTTCTGGGATCTGATCAATCAGCTCTCGTCGCAAGGGATTACCGTGCTCGTGACGACGCACTTTTTGGATGAGGCGGAGTACTGCAACGACATTATTCTCATCAACGCCGGACGGCTGATCGCGAGCGGAAGTCCGGGCGAGCTGAAAACGCAGCATATCCGGAAGCCGATACTTGAAGTTGCGTGCGACGGCGTCGTGCGTGCACTCGAACGCGTTCGCGTGCAGCCGTGGGCAATCGAGACATCCATTTTTGGAACGTTGCTTCACGTGATGGTGGAAAATGAAAACGAGGGAAAGCGCGTGATTCGGGAATTGCTTGCATCGGCGTCGATCACGGTTGAGCGTATCGATCGGATCGTTCCGTCGCTCGAAGATGTGTTCCTCTATCTGCTCGAACGCGATTCGAATGTGCAGGCGGGGAAGGAGGTTGTGGCAGCAAGGTGATTCGAGCGCTAAAGCCGATGATCGTGAAGGAGTTCCGGCAGATTCGCCGCGATCCCACGTCGCTCGGGATGCTGCTATTCTTGCCGGCAGCGATTATTATCCTCGTCGGTTACGCGCTGAATTTCGATGTGAAGTATATCCCCCTTGCCGTCTACGATCAAAGCGGCACGCCGCAGAGCCGTGATTTTCTTCAAACGTTCAAGCATACGGAGTTTTTCGATTATGCGTTCGCAGTCTCATCCTATGATGAGATTGAAAAACTTTTCCAGCAAAATCGTGCAAAAGTAGCGCTTGTTATTCCCACGACATTTGCTCCCGATCTCGCTGCAGGACGAGGCGCTCACGTGCAAATTCTTGTCGATGGATCCGACAACACCTCCGCCGGGCAAGCGGCACTCTACACGATCGGGTTGACGACGACGTATTCATCGAATGTGATTGCACAGGCAATGATGCGGCGCGGAGTGCAGCAGTATGTGCCCATCGACTTTCGTCCGCGCGTGTGGTACAATCCCGATCTGATTTCATCCCGCTTCCTCGTTCCCGGTCTCATTGGCTTTATCATTGTATTGACGGGCGTCGTCTCTACCTCGCTGACGGTCGTGCGGGAAAAAGAGCGTGGAACGATGGAGCAAATCATGGTGTCGCCGCTTCGACCCGTGGAAGTGATACTTGGAAAGATCATTCCCTATCTGTTCATCAGTTTGCTCGCCGCGACAGTCGTCATCGTTCTCGGTTATCTACTGTTCGGAATACGTGTGGAAGGAAGCATCGTTCTGTTGTACGGAGCGCTCTTGATGTTGATCCTTGGAGCGCTTGGACAGGGACTCCTGATCTCGACCATCACCGACTCTCAGCAAGTTGCATTTATGATTTCAATCTTCAGCTCGCTGCTGCCGTCGTTTCTTCTCTCGGGATTTGTCTTTCCGATCAATAACATGCCGGTCTTCCTTCAGATCGTTTCCAATGTCGCTGTGAATAAATTCTTTTTGGTGATCGTCCGCGGCATTATGTTGAAGGGCGTGGGCTTCCTGCAACTATGGGATCAGTTTGTGTACATGACGATCTTTGTGCTTGTCATGATAACGATCAGCTCGAAGAGGATGCAGAAAAGAACGTTATAATTTCGGATTTTAGAATGCTGGATTCAATGAGCAAGTGCAACACGTCGGTTAAAGACTTCGCGTGGTGTTTGATAATGTAATATTTTTCTTGGTCTGTTGTTCATGCGTCGTTCTAAACGTTTCACATCAGCATTGGAGACAGCGTCGAAGTTT
>JACOSY010000018.1 GCA_016178595.1 Ignavibacteria bacterium | reverse complement strand
GTGATCTTCGGCGGCTCGGTGTCGTTGATTGTTACGGTGAACGAACAACTGTCCTTATTTCCTGCTGCATCTGTGGCGACACTCTTCACTGTCGTCGTTCCTTTGGGGAATGTCGAGCCTGAGGCAGGTGTCGAGATAACGGTAACACCCGGACAATTGTCTGTCGCCGTCACTGTGAAGCTCACCACTGCCGAGCACTGACCGGGATCGGTATTCTTCACAATATTTGTAGGACACGTAATCTTTGGCTTCTGGTTATCGTTGACTGTCACCGTGAAGGTGCAGCTATCTGATCCACACGTGTTAGTGGCTTTAGCTTTCACTACTGAAGTTCCGATAGGAAAGAAGGACCCCGCAGTCGGCGAATACGTTATCGTCGGAGCCGGAGACCCTGTAGCAGTTGCGCTGAAATTTACAATCGTGCCGCAAGAATCGAGTCCATTATTTTTCGTGATATTTCCGGGACATGTGATTACAGGCGCGGTATTGACCGTCAGTGTTGCAGCGCTGGAATTCACGGAGATGCAAACATTGCTGAACACCGCACGGTACTGGTACCCATTCTGTGAAGCGCTTGTCGTGAAGGAGAGCGTCGTGCTCGTTGCGCCAGGGATGTTTGTGAAGCCGCTGCCGGTGTTGACCTGCCACTGCACGGTCGGTGACGGAGTCGAGCTAGCTGAAGCTGTGAACGTGGCGGTACTACCCGCACACACTGTTTGATTAGAGGGATTAGTCGTTACGGTTAATGATGAGCAAACAGTAACGGTCGGCTGCGAACCCTGCAAGTTAAAGGGCTGCGTGTAATTATTATTTACGAATGCTGTTGTTCTCCATACTTTTGAACCAGTGCTTGTTGCAGTGGCGTTGAATTGAATAACAACAGTGCCTCCTGAGTCAATATCATTAGCAGAGGCACCAGATCGACTGAATCGCAAAGAATCAGGCAAAGCCGTAAGATCCACAGACCAAGTCCTTGAAATCGGACCTGGATCGGTTGCAGTCACAGTAACAGACGTTGGGGTTCCTGCTCCTGTTGGTATCGCGACTGTGACAGAACCCATAGCCAGAGCCACCTGGGGGGTTGTGTTTGTCACGGTGATGGTATACGGTACGGAGTTTCCCGTAATGGCGGTTGTGGGAGTGATGACCGCCGTATATGTTCCTGTATTTCTTACTGTGAAAGTACGAGTACCGCTTGTCGTATTGTTCCCTGCTTTGTCGAATGCCTTAGCGTTCCAGGAATGGTTCCCGTCAGTGACAGTGGTGGTGTTAAATGAATTGGTCCACCCACCGCCTGAAGAGCCGTCAGTGCCTACAAGATTGCCATCAACATAGAACTCCACTTTATCGATATTGTTGTCATTACCACCTGCGTCGAGAGGTGAGGCATCCAGGGTTATAGTTCCACTTACGACCGCGTTGTCGGCAGGTGAATTAAGCGTAACCGTAGGATTCGTGTTATCAACTACTGCACTCCCAATTACATTCGCAGGGCTCGTGGTCTCCGTGGTTCCATTGGAAGCATAAATGTTATAGGTACTATCGCCAACAAATGTCCCACTGGTATTCTTTCCATCCCAAGTAGGCGTGACGATACCATTTTTAATGACGTTGCTGAACAGAAACTCTTTTATGAGCGCACCGCTTGGTCCATGGATCCTCACCCTGAAATCAGTTATAGTGCTGTTAGTACCATTTTGCGCTGTGATGACCGTCGTGTCTTTGACACCGGCGCTGCTCGGCTGATTAGGGGAGAACGGAGTTGTGGAAACGGAATTTATTTGCGGTGTGTTGGCGTCCGTAAACAAAACTTCAGAGTGAAGGTTAGAAGACTGCCCATCCGCCGTTGCTTTAAGAAGCTTACCGAGGCAGTCATCCTCGCACACATGCCATGTCGTTACGAAGCCGCCGGTCGAGTCAGCAACGACTGTCCACGGTTGGTGGTCAACTCCAGAATCTGGCGTGGCATCGGCGTGATGCACCTGCAGTGTCACCGTCTCGTCAGGCAAGAAGCCGGTGCCGGTAAGCGTTGCTGTGTCGCCTGGTGGATAATCCGATTTGTCGCTCGTTAGTGTTGACTGGGCATAGATAGCTTGAGCGGAAAGAGCAGTGCCTATGACGAGAAGGACACTAATGATGTAAAGCCGTTTCAAGAATTCCATTGTGATTACTCCTACTTGTCAGTTTGCCGACGAAGAATTTTTTGCCAATAGCGCTCACCGAAGAACGTAGGTGAGGCCTGAAGAAAGGATCATGCGACCAAAAGATCGGAAATACACCCTCGAAGTAAGATGACGGTTGTCACCGGAGGAACTGATTTACGCGATTTTCTGGTGAAAAGATTTTCCAGCTAAGCAGTAAGAAAAATGAATTTATCTCCAGCCCGACATATTGTCGAGTTGAGTACCCTGTACTCTTTGCTAATTGTCATGTACTTTCTACAGCTATGCACGAGTTTTTTTCTTGAGCGATGTCTCGACCCTTTTTTCAAATTTAAGAGTCATATAAAAATCCAGCGGCATACTCCTCGCCGAAAACTCTTCCTATTGGTAGTGCAGACAATCGCCGCCCCAAGAGTACTTATTGGGGGAACTGTTCAGCTCGAATGATATGACGGTTTGAAAGATACTTACGAGAGAGATGTCAGAGCGAAGAAGGATTCGGGGTTCGGAAATTTCCCGGCAGTGTGACAGGCAGGTAGTCTGATCAAACTGAGCTACGACCCCGATTTATTTTCTTGCAATCATACAACGAAAAACTCACGCCCTTCTCTTACATTTCCCGCTTACGCCTCATGAGTTCTTCAATGATATCATCAACGAATCGCTGCCGCTCGTCTTCGCTGCGAAGTGCGAGGAGATACTCGCGCTGTTCACCAATGTATTGCCGCAGCGCCGGTGATGAATTCTTCACCATGGTTGAGATGTAGTGCTCGAACGTATCAGCTGCGGCCATGAACTTTCACATCAACTCGCCAGAGCAAATGTTTTGGATGGCGAGGTAACTGAGAACAGCAACTGAAATTCTTCATACTTTCGCTGCAGTTGGGCGATGTCTTGAAAGAAGACCCGCCGCTTTTCCTTCCCGACAGTATAGCGGGCGGAGAGCATCGATTTCCAATCACCCATAATTGCACTATCGAGGCGAACCATGTAATCGACCTTATTCTTCTGAGCATGGATCAACAGCGCGTTGTGGATTTCTTGTGCAAGGGTCTTCTCACGGAAGATCAGACGCTCCATTTTACGGACATCCGTACCGGTACTCCGCGCATGTCTCGACGTACGGCTTGTCGTCCTTTCTTTCGACACCTCGGTAATGAACGGCAGTTGCAGGAGATGCTCGTCAAAGGCCATCACATCGACGTTCCAATCGGTTGCATCGTGCATATCAATGAGCGCCCGTAATGCATCAACATAGTTCTTTTCGATTGCCTTGAGCAGCTCATCAAGTCCTTTGATAATTGACCAGCACGATAACGGCACAAGCACATCTTCACTCCGCAGTATATTGATAATGTGTTCATGCTCAAACTTGTACTGCGATGTTTTCTGCGAAGCGAGTGCAGGCTTTCCTGTTTTATCGCGCGGGTGATCGTCACTCTTCAATTTGCTGACAAAGAAACGAATATCCCCATAATCCATCAGAAAAATATTGTTGAGTTGATCGATACCTTTCATGACCAGTTTTTTGGTCGGTATTCCTTTTCCGGAACTGTCCGGTGCATAACTGAAACCATAGACGTACAGCCAATCGATCGACAGCACATCGATATCCATCGGTTCAGTTGGGAAGAGTTCCTTCGAACCGAAATGCTCCATGATGGAAGTCGTCACCAGCCTCTCGGACAACGTCGGTTCGACGATCGGCTGCGTTACTTCCATGGTCGGGGGCTGTTCTTCTTGCTCGACAGGTTCAGCTTCCACTGACGACGGTTCTTCCGTGGCTATCGGTTCCGGAGTGGATGGCAACGGCTCAGTTACAAGAGCGAGATTCGATTTCTCTTGTGCGACTTCCTGTTCAATGAGGTGTAGGATAAGCTCACGGAGATCACTCGAAAGGAGATAATCGAATTGTTTGATGATGGCATCGGCAACTTTTTCAACCGGCAGGTCGGTAAAAACCTCCAGCTTGCGTTTGAGACTCTGGTCACCCCGTATTTTCTCGGCTAACTCTTCAACGATCAATTCGGAGAGCCGTTGGCGGGTCTCCTCCTTCATATCAGAATGCGATGTAGTGACATTGATTCTTTTTGTGTTCGGACGCAAAAGCAATAGTTTCGTGCGGAGAGCGAGGGATTCTCCCGAGGGGACTCCTTCGGAGGAACCCCCAAACCCTTGCGGGCATACCGCTCTCCGATTAACTTGCGGAGGGTGAGGGACTTGAACCCCCACGTCCCTCTCGGGACGGCAGTTTTCAAGACTGCTGCCATACCATTAGGCGAACCCTCCAAACATACACATGCGTCTCCTTTAAGCGGAGTGCAATAGCCGTTCTGCCAACTCTCCAAAAATTCTACCTTCACATTGAATCGTAATCGTACATCTCCAAGTCCGTAGAAATATAGAGAAATCGAAAGCGTAAATCAAGCATTCGAGAGCGAGGCTGTGATGCAGACCCACTCAGAAACAGCAACGGGCAAGCATGAAGGCTCGCCCGTTGACATTGCGCGTTAGCAGATCTTCACTTCAATAAGATCATGGCTTTCACATCTTGGAATTCACCCACCGACAGCCGGTAAAAGTACACGCCATTCGATTGGCCGCTCGCGTCGAAGTGGACTACATGACTGCCTGCTTCCATCCACACTCCGTGGAGTAGTGATGCGACTTCAGACCCGAGTGAATTGTAGACCGTCAAGGTTACCGCAGCCAACTTCGGCAGATCGAATCGTATGGTCGTCGTCGGGTTGAATGGGTTCGGGTAGTTTTGATAGAGGACGGCAGTTCGTGGTAGAGTATAGTCACGACCTACCGATACAGCAATGTCGGGACGTACTGTTATTGTCGCAGAGCCAATTTCAAGACCACCCGGTCCCGGATTTTTTGCGATCACTGTAAACACCGAGCTATCGACTCCTGCCGCAGAATCCGGAACGTAGACCGAAAGGTAAGCCGTATCTGATCCGGCACATTTGACGTAGGCGGTATCTCTCGGAGGAACAAAGTACCACGGCGATCCTTGTAATTGAAGAGCGACCAGCTCGATGGGAATCGAGTCGGGGCACGCTACAGTGTCACGGTGCAGCGGAATCGGAACATCCCAGAATTTCCCCGGTGGAAGTGGTGGCCATCCCGATGGAGGAGGAGGTGGCGGAGGCGGTGGTGGCATGGGTGGCGGAGGCGGTTGGTTCTTCACCGTCAAGCCATTGAAGTATTCGACAAAGGTCTTTCCTTGAATCGTCGTCTTCGCAAAGACGCAATATTTTCCAGGGCCTGGTGGCGTCCACGTGGTGGAGACATCGGCAGGTGGGTCTCCCATCGCTACTGTTCCACTTTGTGGTGCACCAATGAGATTGTTGAGTCCGGAGTTCACTCCGAAATCATCCCAATAAAACGATATCGACCAGGGACATGGCCCTGTCTTGCGGTTGACAACTTGCTTGCTGATCGTAAAACTTCCATCACCATTATCTTGAACGCTCAGCAGGACAAAGCCACATTTCCCTTTTCCCAACGGTTGCGGTTGGATTGGATCGCTATCGGGTTTTCTCCAGTAGGAACCAAACGGTCCGTCCGCCGCAACTTTTCCTAAACCAGCCAGTGGACTAATCGGTATTGTAAATGCAGGCATCACGACCGTAATATCGGAAGCGGGACGAAGAATTACTTTGAGACTTTCATCATAAACAGGTGTGCCGAGAGAGAAATCAATTATGACACATTCAACTGTCGTCGTCTCGGGAGTCAAACCTGTATTCCGGATCACTGCAGTCGGAAAGACTGAGTCTCCCTCTAATGCGAAATATGGGAGAGGTCCTGTGATATCTTTATCGACAGGAGTTTTCCTATCAGCGTTAAGAAAACCTGCATAACGAAAATGCGACATCGATGGCTGACACTGGACGAACTGCTGATGAAACAGTGCACTAAACACTACGACAACCTGAAAAACAACCACCAGCCTAATCCTCATCATACTACCCTCCTTCCGTCGAGTGATGTTTGGAATCATGACGTGAAAATAATGGCATAGTATAGCCATCATTCCGTCGATTGTCAAGTGGAAACAACAAAATGCGTTTGGACTCGTACCTGTTTCTTTGAAAAGAAATGTTTTATCGGTATTTTACGGTTGCTGATGGAAGTCTGGCGGAAAAATTTGTACGTTCTCTGGGGAGCTCAATTCCTCGCAATGGTTGGAATGAATCTCGTCGTTCCCTTCCTACCGTTCTTCATCCGGCAACTTGGCGTTACCGATCAAGCACAGTTGGCACAGTGGAGCGGTTTTGTCTTTGCGGGACCATTCCTCACCGCTTTTATTGCGACACCATTTTGGGGCTCCCTCGGTGATAAGTACGGTAAGAAGATCATGGTCGTCCGGGCGATTATTGGCCTCGGTGTCTCTCAAATCCTGATCGGCTTTTCACAGGATGTCTACCAGCTGCTGTTTTTCCGTGTGCTGCAAGGCGCTATCAGCGGCTTCATCGCTGCGGCTCTCGCTCTGGTGTCAACTTCCACCCCAAAGGAGCGAATTGGTTACTCACTTGGTATCTTGCAATCAGCGACTGCCGGCGGTACGGTCTTCGGTCCAGCGATTGGAGGATTGTTAGCAGATATAATCGGATACCGCCCGATCTTCTTCATCGTGGCAGGCGTGTGCTTCCTTAGCGCTATTGTCATCGCAAGACTTGTTAAGGAAGTACCGCGCGTTCAAGAGAATGGCCGCAAGCCATCTATCCTGCAGAACTACAAATTCATGGCGACACACAAACAGCTTCGGCTCGTTGGACTGACGATCGTGCTATCGCAAGCTGCTGCATTGATGATCGAACCCATCTTCGCTCTTTTCATTGAGAGCTTTCGAACAACGACGAGTTACATTTCAACCATTACCGGAGGTATCGTTGCGATTCCCGGCATCTTCATGCTTATCTCGGCGCCGTGGTGGGGAAAGCGAAATGATCGCCTTGGCTTCAAGAAAAATCTCATGCTCGCATTAGGCGGCACCGGTATCGCCTATGCTCTGCATATCATTGTTCCGAATATATTTTCGCTGACAGTGTTACGTGCGGGATTAGGATTTACCCGAGGCGGAATCCTCCATGCCTTGTACTCACTGACCAGCCTTCACGCTCCCCAAGAGCGAAAGAGCGGACTGATTGGAATCGCTTCCAGTCTTGCCATTCTCGGTAACATGATCGGCCCACCATTTGGCGGGCTCATTGCAGGTCACTTCGCCCTGCGAAGTGTCTTCGTCTTTAATAGTATTATCTTCCTGCTTACGTGTGCGTTGATCTGGAAATACTTGTCGGATCTCTCTCCGAACGATACATCTCTCATCCCCAAAGAGACGGTCGTTGTAGCCGAAAACTCAAATTGATCGGAATTGTTCTCTTCTTCATCGAATTCCTCATTTCATTTCGTGGTTCTCGAATTGTCCTCTTGACTTTGTACCCAGATTTGACTACAATCAATTGATCTTACCAAAGGGGAAGAAGGTAATTTTCTCAAAGGAATATGTTGAGAATAAATGTGTTGTAGCCTGTAGTGCTTCCATTTGTTTGATTCGGAAACAGTTCCAAACCATACACATCCAGAACGAAGGATACGAACCATGAAGAAACATACTTTGTTGTTTCTCCTAACAAGCATTGTTCTTGCAAGCTCAACATCATTCGGGCAGTTCCCGCCAATACGGCTCGACATGGTTATCCACGATAGCTCAGGCGTCCCGTTTACAATCACGTGGGGCCTGGATGAGAACGCGACGGACAGTATTGATGGCTCGTTGGGAGAGATCCAAAGACCGCCCCTCCCGCCTGTTCCAAGCTTCGATGTACGTTGGATCAACCCGCCCGGCAGTTCGAAACTCGGCAAGGGAGTTGTTTTGGACCTTCGTGATTTCGTCACCCACGTACAGGTCGATACATACCAGGTTCGTTTTCAACCGGGTCCTGCAGGCTATCCGATGACACTTGCCTGGTCGCGTGTTCTCGTTCATGATTACTACGGCTGTGCCGTCACATTGGTCGGCCCTCCTAATTCCATCAAAGATCAGCACGGCGTTCTGCAAACGAGTGTTGATATGCGTGCGAACGACAGTGTCAAGATCGTCGATGACCAGGTAAGCACCCTCCTGCTCATTGCAAGTTGCCCCTTCGGCTCAAATTCTATTAGCGGACAGGTCTTCCTTGATATGAATGGTAACGGTCTGCAAGATGCCGGTGAGGCTGGAATATCTGGGCGGCAAGTGGTCCTCGGTGGAGATCAATCGCAAACAGTCTCTTCGGATTTTGCAGGTAATTATCTCTTCACCAATTTGCCAAACGGCTCGTTCACTGTCCACGAGAATTTTCTTATTGGTTGGACCCAAACATACCCGGCGGGAGACTACTCGATCACGCTTGAAAATGGTCAACAAGAGACTTATGCCGACTTCGGTGATTTCCAAAAAGGCTCACTTGGCGGAATAAAGTTTGATGACAGCAACGGGAATGGCGTGAGGGATGAAGGTGAAGCCACTCTTCCCAACTGGAAAATCTACGTCAATGGCGCAAAAACCGACTCAACCACGACGGATGTAAACGGACATTATAGCTTCTCAGATCTTGGCCCCGGAACATATACGATTCAGGAGAAACAGGATCCCGATTGGGTACAGATGAAACCGGGCGCTCCTGGATATTACACGATAGAAATGACCAGCGGTCTCGACGACGACACGCTGTCATTCGGGAACAAGCAAGCCAATAAATTTACCGGCGGCAACAATGCGAACTGGTCCGATCCAAACAATTGGTCGTTCGGCCATCCACCAGGAGCCACGGATGTTGTTGTCCTCCCTTCATCTGTCACCTTCGATGTCTCGAATGCGACTGTTTTGGCGATACGTGTAGCGGATGGCGGCAGCTTATCGATTCCCCCAGGAACAACAGTGACGGTACTCGGGTCATTCCAGGTCGAAGAAGGTTCAACCCTCATTTTCACAACTCCGCCAAGTGCAAAATCGCAGGGCATCGCGGCGGCGGCGAGTCAACCTGGAATAACGTGTTACGGCGATTGGAATGTGAAAGGGACATTTGTTCCGGGGAATTCCCGTATCACATTTGCCGGAGATAATCCCAAAACCATTCTCTCAACGACATTCTTTGATCTGGAAGTCGATGGATCGCATACAACGACACAGGGCAATGTTTCCGTTCAGAATCAAATAACGTTGCTCAACACGCTCACGCTGGGACCCGATGATAGTTTGCTGATCTCCAATAGTTCGACGACTGCCGTTGACAACAACGGACAAATCCTCGGTGGAACGATCAAGCGCTCAATAGCCCCTGGGGAAACGGGTCCATACCGTTTCACTGATCCGCAGACGCTCGTGCAGTTCAATGGTACCGGTAATCCGGATTTCGTATCGACGACACCAAGCGATAAACCTTTCCCGGTTTCGACACACGTCAAGTGGCATGTCGTACCGGGCACGGTGAACACATCAAATCACTCCGTGAGTGGGACAGGAATAACCCACTTCTCCGTTTGGGGTATCGGTACTTCGGGCGATAGTTTGTCCGGCACGTTCATTAACAGCGGTGGCGGTGGTAGTATTACGATCAACAGTGGTGGCGGGGGAAGCTACAGCGCCGTCGTACAGTTGGGGTATAATCCGGATAGTTTACCACCCGGCACTACCGAGGGATCTCTCAAAATACTCACCGGACCCTATTACACCGAGTCCTTGCCCAGCTCTTGGAACATGCTCTCACTTCCAGTCGACGCAGAGGATCACACGAAGAGTGCGGTCTTCCCCACGTCAGATTCCGAGGCGTTTGCATACAATGGTTCTGGTTACGTCACTGCGGCAACTCTCAAGAACGGGCAAGGCTACTGGCTTCGGTTCAATAGTCCGCCAACGGTCTCCATTCTCGGCGCTGCTGTCTTGGAAGATTCGATTCCGCTTGTTGAAGGATGGAATCTCATCGGAAGTGTGACGTACCCGGTGCTACGGTCCTCCCTTATCACCATACCACCCAATATCATCCAGGGTGCTATCTTTGGGTATCAGCACGGGTACCAGCCAACAACTACGCTTCAACCTCTACAAGCGTATTGGGTGAAGGCCAGCGCACCGGGAACAGTTATTCTGACAGCACCCGGTGGGATATTTAAATCTCAGACAGAACCCAGATCGCCTCTCGATGACTTCAACAGCATTACGATCGTCGATGCGTACGGTGATGTGCAAACTCTCTACTACGCGGGACGCTCCGGTCGGGATGCCCGACAGTTCGAAGCGCCGCCGCTTCCACCTCCTGAAGCATTCGATGTACGATTCGCTTCGAATCGATTCGCCGAGGTTCCTGATATGGCCACGGAGAAGACCATTCCGCTTCGGATAAGTGGCGCAGTATATCCGCTAACGCTTCGTTGGAATGTGAAAGATAATTCGACACATGCTTCATTGGAGATTGATGAGAAGTCGATCGATCTCAGAACCGATGGTTCAATCAGTGTCACTGAGCTGAGAGATCGGATACAGCTTAAACTTTCATCGGCTCCGGTGGTAGCGTTACCGTCGGACTTCAGGCTTGAGCAGAATTATCCGAACCCGTTCAATCCCACAACAATAATTGAATATGCACTGCCAACCGCAGCCCGCGTTACGGTAAAGATCTACGATCTGCTCGGACGCGAAGTGCAGACACTTGTCGATGAAACACAGAGTGAAGGATTCAAGCAGGTTGCGTGGTCGGGCGAAAGTGCATCCGGAAACCGAATGACGAGCGGGTTGTACTTCTACCGGCTGACAGCAACGAGTCTCGACGATGGAAGGACAACAGTCCAAGTGAAGAAGATGTTGCTGATGAAGTGACGTTCAACGGAAGGGATTTCGGAAAGTCGCTTCCACATTAATGTATTATAGCCCATTGCAGCTCCGGCTCGTATAGTAAGCCCGGAGCTGCTTCATTTTCAGCCGCCACATTTTCTTCAGCGAAATAGATCGATCCCCTCCTGAGGTTGAGACTTGAACATGAAATCGCTATCTTCATGCAACTGTATCGGGCTTCGTGAGATTATGACAAGATGGTAGTCGCTGAGGGGAACCCCAACCACACACATGGCGGGCTTCGCACAATACGCGCTGAGTATGTTGTTCTCTTTCTTGTTGTGGCGCTGGGGTTCGGACTGCGCATCTGGAATATCGGTTGGGGACTGCCGGAGCTCTTCGAAGAGGCCACACCGCTTGTAAAATCCTGGAAAATGTGGAAGTGGGGCTCTCCCGGCATCGATCTGAATCCACACTTCTTCAACTATCCCGGTTTTACCTTTTACCTCCAGTTCATCGTTCAGGCGATCAACTATTTCGTCGGCCATCTGTTCGGCCTCTATTCGTCACTTGAATCCTTCGGCATGGAGCTTTCATCCATCCTGCTTCCAGCGAGAATCGTGACGCTTCTCTTCGATATTGGAACGATCATCGTCACCTACAAGCTCGGAAAGGAATACTCCAGTCCTGCCGTTGGACTTGTTGCAGCAGCGTTTGTCGCCGTGAATCCTCTTCACGTACTCCAGGCACATTATGTCACCGTCGATACCCCTCTCACCTTCTTCACCGTACTTGCTCTCCTCTATATTCATCGGATCTCCATTGAGCCGAAACGAAAGTGGTACATCAGAACGGGCTTCAGTATCGGGCTTGCTGCAGCGACCAAGTATACCGGAGCAGTTCTCCTGCTCGTCTTGCTTGTCGTCCAGTTTTTGCGAGCCGGAACAGTGCGCGAGAAAATTCATTCACTCAAATCCAAGGACCTCGGCATCTCGCTCTTTACGGCAGCATACATCTTCATTGCCCTCAATCCATATTTGTTCTTGAGCTTTAGTGAATTCTGGCGGGATTTTTCGTACGAGCAACACCATGCTGCAACCGGTCATCTCGGCCTCGATGTTTCCCAAACGACACCCGGCTACTATCTGCTTGAGGTGTTCCCTCAGTATCTCGGCTGGCTCTTGTATGGCTTTTTCCTGCTCATGACGATTTTTGCTTCCGTGCAGAGAGATCGGAAGCTTGGAAAACTGCTTTTTTTCCCACTCGTCTACTTCCTCGTCGTCGGTTCATGGGAGATGCGGGCCGAACGTTATATCCTCCCGATCATCCCGATTGTTCTGCTGATATCTGCGATTGGAATTGTACAACTATGGGAGCGAATTGTTGATCGGGGAATGAAGCGTATGATCATTCTGCAGAAACGCTTTAGCCCTGCTGCAACTCTCGTGGGTCTCTGCACACTCGTAATAATCCAACCGGTGGCAGAAGTGTACAAGTTCGAGCGAACGATCGCCCTGCCGAACACACGCACGATCGCACGAAAATGGATCGAGCAACATTTCGCGCAAGGTGCGGCGATTGCAACCGGCGCGTTCGGTATCCAGCTTCCCGAATCATTGTACAATCTCATCAAGATTCCATTTCGTGTTGTCGACGCAGAGCTGGAGTCCCCGTTCTACGATACACGATGGTACGATGAGGTCGATCTTCTGATTGCCTCAGACTATGATTACGACAGGTACGTCCGTGAACCTGAGCGGTACCGCGACATCCTCCCGTTTTACGATTCGCTTCGTGCTCGCTGGACCCTGGCCGTGGAAATCAAGCCGACCGAAGGTCAGACGGGGCCGACATTCTGGCTCTACAGTCCGCCGCACGACGGTCCCGCCCGATTCGACTCATCACTGATCGTGAAGTTGCATAGCGTGGAGGACAGCGCACGCGTCGGCAACTTTCTCAACGAGCTGGGTATTGTCCTGATTCGGAAGAACAGTCTCCCGAGAGCCGAACAAATTCTCCGGGAACTGGTGTCGGCTGAAGAAGGAAACCTGGAAGCCCGAAACGCGCTGGCGAAAATCCTTTTCGACCAACAGCGATATCTTGAAGCGTTACAACATCTGGCAATCTCTCTCGCGTCCAATCCAAATCAGGCGGATGTGCTCGATCTTGCCGGAAGAGCGCTCCTCGCATTGAATAAACATCGAGAGGCAGAAGCGGTACTCCAGCGGGCAATTGCGCTCAACCACCAACAGGGATCATCCTACGAAACCCTTTTCGAACTCTACGTGCGAGAAAAGAACATGCGAATGATGGGGATTGTTCTCCGTGAATATCTTGCGACGCTCACTCCCGGGAGTAAAAAGTTCGTGGAAGTCGCCAAGAAACTTGAAGAGTTAGATTCGAAGGCGAATGCGAGGAGCCAATGATCAGGCGGATGTGTGTGTGATCGCAGCAATAATTTTCTTGCCGTGCTCACGACCGTTTTCTATGAAGACTTTGTTGTTGTATTTCCCTCCAACCATTCCTCCCGCAACATAAAGATTCTGAATATTCGTTTCCATCGTTTCCGGATCGTGCACCGGTGCAAGTGATTCCGCATCGATGGCAATTCCGAGTTTCTCGAGAAATGAACTATCCGGCCGGTAGCCAATGAGGATGAAGGCGAAGTCGGTTGGAATTTCCCAACGCTTGCTGCGGGTCTCGACCATGGTACAGTGAGGGCGAAATTCCTTCGCCTCACTCTGCAAATGCAACGTTATCGATCCGTCTGCCACGCGGTTCTCGAAGTCCGGCAAGATCCAATACTTTACTCCGCTGCTGAGCTTCTCACCGCGATGGATGACGGTCACACGAGCGCCGTGACGCCAGAGGTCGAGCGCAGCTTCGACCGCAGAATTCTTTCCTCCTACTATCAAAACATCCTGTTGGTAATACGGCAAGGGATTGTTGTAATAATGCGTAACGTGTGGCAAGTTTTCCCCCGGCACGTTCAGTTGACTTGGCGTGTCATAATATCCGGTTGCTGCAGCAAGGTAACGCGCATTGTACTCCGCACCGGTCGCCGTTTTCACGATGAATACGCTGTCGCGCTGTGTCGCCGAGAGAACTCGCTCGTAGAAGTGACAATTCAATTTGTGGTGTTCGGCCACCTTGCGGTAGTAGTTCACACAGTCGAGTGACGTAGGCCGCATCGTTGCAATGACGAAAGGAAGATTTCCAATCTCCAACAATTCCGGCGTGGAAAAGAAAAACATGTTGCGCTGGTAATGTTGGATGCCGTTGACGATTCCCCCTTTGTCGATGACGAGATGACGAAGTCCGGCCTTTTTCGCCTCAATGGCAGTCGAAAGTCCGGCCGGACCGGCACCGATGATAATGATATCGTATGTGTCCATAAGATTCATGGCGAAAAGAAAAGTCCAGCAATAAGAAGCTGGACAAGACTGTATCATTCTACAGGAAACGTCAAGAAATAGTTTCTCGGCTTGCGATCCATTTCCTCTGGAAACAATGTATCATTTTGAACCAAAAAAACCAAGCCGATGCACGATTTTCACGAATCCAGCTATAAGAATTCGCCTGGGGAAATTACCCATTGCTTCTCATTCTCTCTCGTTGTATATTCCTCCAGATAGTGGTAGAGATCGACTGTACCATACGTTGTCCAATCACAGAGCACTTGCTCGTTCCCAATGATGCACAACTGACCGATAGCCTCGGCAGTTTCGATCTTCGCTTCAATGTGCATCGCTTTAACAACCAGCAGCATCAAGACACTCGAAGTCATGTTGGAGGTTTCATGAACTACATCAGACAATTTTGTTTCATTCTGCTCATCAGCATGGCTGTTGCGTCACCTTCTGTCAAAGGAGGGATAGCAAAGAGAACGCTCATTGGAGGTGAGACAAATAATATGAGCGGCTATGTGCAAAAGACGAAAACAAGTTTTCGGACTGAACAGGATGACGACGGGAGAGCCATCCGCCACAATCACCCTCACATAGCAGAGCCGATCGAAACCTATCGCGAAGAGCAGCAGGAACTTTTAAAGAGTAACCCGACTCACGCTATCCCGCTGACGATGCCAAGTTCTCCGGTTACTGTAACCGGTTTCTCCGGCACTGTTCACATCGGTGCTGCTCAGGCTTTTAGGACTGTTACGTCGGTTGTTGCTGCATTGAATTTTGGTGCACCCGTGACGGGCGATATCACTTTTGTATTGGACGATGCCTCGTACACAGAAACGGGCTTCAACCTCGGTCCGATCACCTATGGAGCAGGCGGTCCCTATACCGTTACGTTCCGACCGAATACCGGCGTGGATGTGACTACGACTGTGACAAGTTCTGCCACGGGCGCATTCGTTCTTACGGGCGCCTCTCACGTTCTGTTCGAAGGTGCGTCCCTTGACGAAACACCGGGTGGACCGTGCGGCGACGCTGCAGTACGAAGCTGGCACATCAGCCCATCGGCATACGTCTCCTCGACAGCGGGAACCATCGCGATCACCAACGGCAGCAGCTTCATCACCGTTGCTGACTGCAACATTGAGGGTATCCTCGATAATACCAACGGCAGCAGAGCTATCCTGCTCTCGAATGCGGCGGCTCCTCCGGTCAATTCCGATATTGTGATTCAAAACTGTTTGATTCATACCGGCAGAGAAGGTATCGTGGAGTTCGGTGTTGCGGCTGCCACTCTATCTCAAGTTTCGACAAACTGGGATCAGCGTGTCGCGATCAACGGATGCGAGATCAAAGATCTCGCCCAGAAGGGAATCAACCTCAATAACTCGAAGGCGCCTGTCATCTTTTGTAACAAGGTGCATGATATTATCTATCCTGCCACCTTCCCCGCGACGACCGCTCGCTACGGAGGCATTGTTGCTTTGAACGATCAGGGTGCACGGATCAGGAAGAATATCATCGATAATATCAAGAGCCTATCGACGACAGATACCGGGGTGGCAGCAAGAGTATACGGTATCCGTTCCCAGGGCTTGCCGGTTGCGACTGATGCATCATTCGATGCCATCGTCACGGATGTTCGTATCCAGAACAACTCCATTACACGTGTGCTCGGTCAAGGAGTTGCCGGTGGCTTTCGGGATGTCGGAATTGAAATCGGCGGTGGCCGGCAAGACTCGGTCACACACAACACGATTTACTTTACGGGCAGTGCGGGACCGAATTACGACGGCTCTACGTGCCTTCAGATTTTCCAGGTCGGACGCGGCTTCTTCGGTGGTCCGTTCCCCGCTCGCTGTATGGCGATCAACAATATTTTTGCGAACGATCGGGACTGCGGCAACTTCCCTCAGACCCTTATCCGTCCTTTTGATGATGGCGGTGCACTCGATTACCGCGCATCGAGTAATAACAACGTGCTGTACGCACCGGGTCCTCATGGAGAAGTTAGCCCCGGATATACGACAGTCGCCGATTGGCGTACGTACAATGCAAACGATGCAGCCAGCGTCGGCTACAACCCGTTGATGCTGGCTCCGAACGATCCTCACTGGAACACAGCGGGTCCGTCTTCCGCAAGCAATTTGGGCTCGCCGAACAGAGTTGGAGACGACATCTTCGGCACACTCCGAAGCACCGTGCATCCCGACGCCGGGTGTGTTGAAGAAGCAACGAATGCGCCATTGTTCTATGATGCATACCTCGCTTCCATTAATAGCCCACCTGCAACAGGAGGCACTATTGGCTTAACGGTGCCGGTCATCATCTCGGTTGGCAATCCGACCCAAAATACCGATCCGCATATCGTAGTTAATGCAAAGATTTACGACCCGAACAATACCCTTGTGTACGACCACATTTGGTCGGTAAGCTCACTAGCGGCTTTCTCCACAGTTGGGATCACGATTCCGGATAAATTCACACCCACAATGACTGGCTCGTATACGGTCATCGCGACACTGACGATGACGTCGGATGGTGATACGTCAAATAATTCTAAACAAAGTGTTTACACTGCTGTGGGTCTCGCCTCAGTTCCTTATTGCACGAGTTTTGAAACCGATTCTGACAGAACTGGCTGGATCGCCACGGGTGACTTCGTATTTGGAAACTTCACCAAGCTTGGCGGGCCCCGGACCGGAAGCGTTGCAGCCGTTACAAAGTTGACCGGCAATTACACCGATTACTCATGCGGCGGGAGGGATTTCCTGTATACGCCATTCTTTGATTTGAGATTAATTCAGCATCCAACGATCTCCTTCTATCAGAGTATTCGGACAGAGCCGGTGTGGGACGGTGGTCGCTTCGAATACTCGATCGATAGCGGGAAGACGTGGAACATTGTAGGTGCGGCTAACAGTGGGATCAACTGGTACGGCGGTGCGTACTTGAACGCCAATAATGCCGACCCGAACTGTTGGGCTCCGAACTTTGGTGGTGCGAACAATTGTACTGGATCGCGGTTCACCGACTTCGGCATGCACGAAGCCCCGAAGTGGACAAGCAATGGCGATTGCGAAGCGTCTGACATTCATACCGGCCCGAACGGTTATGTTTTCGTTCAGTACACCGATATGGCGGGCAACTTCGGTGGAAGAAACTATGTGCTATTCCGTTACAACACCTTCTTTGACGGCGCAGTAGGCGACGAAGGCATCGCCATTGACGACTTCTGCGTACAGGACCAGCTGCCGCTCCCATGGGGATCAATATGCGGTGTGAAGTTTGACGATACTAATGGAAATGGAATAAAGGATCCGGGCGAGAACGCAGTACCCGGAATGATCGTCCTCTCGTACTACGATGTCGCAATTGAAACGACGAGTACTGACGGCAGCGGCAACTATTGCTTCAACAGTCTCATACCTGGCGAATATTCTCTTACGTCTCTCAAATCAACCGGCGTTGCGGTCACCACAAATGGAAATGTTTCTAATGACGGATTCCAGACACTCATTGTGAACATCGGCAATTACCAAGGAACGATTACCGGTACCAAATGGAATGATCTCAATAAGAACGGACAGAAGGATCTTAGCGAGCCCGGTCTCCAGGGATGGACGATCGAATTGCATTCCGATTCGTGTAATGGCTTACTCCTCGGCACAACCGTTACGGATGCGAACGGAGATTACATGTTCGCAACCGCACCTGGTACATATTTCCTGAAGGAAGTGCATCAGACCAATTGGATCGCGACATCCCCGCCGGGTACTTGCATTGGACCAGTCGTGATCTCCGGGCCGAGTGGCGGCTTGAGCTCGAGTTCTGCCAACAATAACTTCGGCAACTTCCAACTTGCAACCATCCGGCTGGAAAATTACGTCGACAACAATGGCGATGGAATACAGGATGCGCAGGTCGAGTCTCCATACGATGCGGTTGTCGCCTATGAAGTAAGGAGGAACGGAAATCTTTTGTTCACCGATAGTCTGCGTGATGGGAATTCCGTTTTGGTACATGCCGGTCTTGATGTTGGAACATACGCCGTTAATAAAGTCTTTCTTACCCCGGGATGGGTGACAACGTTCGGTTCTGCCTACACATTTACGATCAGCACAAGCGGTACTCTGGACACAGCTCGGTCGCTGATTTTCCAGATGCCCTCGGCATGCGGCAAGAAGGTCGAGGACGTGAACGGCGACGGCCTCGCGGCTGGTGACCCGCCTCCCCCCACTGTCTGGACCATTTGTATCAGCGGCACTGTCTACGGTGAAGCATGTACCCAGACGGAT
>JACOSY010000015.1 GCA_016178595.1 Ignavibacteria bacterium | reverse complement strand
CAAGGACATCCTTTACTCCTGCTCTGGTGAATGGAATGCTTCCCCGTGCAGGATATAGGGAATCTTCCAGCAATTTTCGTTTAGATTTTTCCATGAGGCAATACCTCCGTTTTATTTAGATTTTTAATGAGTCAATGCGGTAAGTTGTTTTTTTCTCCGGTTCTTGGTACATTTCTCTCACCTCAAACGCGATTCTATTTCTTTCATTGAAAAATCCAAAACTTGGAGGATACAATGGCTGTTAGAGTTGGTATTAATGGATTCGGTCGCATAGGGCGAAACGTCTTCCGCGCAGGTGTCGAAGCCGGTGGGATCGAATTCGTTGCGGTAAATGATATTACGGATGCGAAAACTCTCGGGCATCTTTTGAAATACGATTCGGTGATCGGCAACTTTGCAGGTACGGTGGATGTGAAAGACTCGACCCTTGTTGTCAACGGCAAATCACTCAAAGTGCTTTCCGAAAAAGATCATACAAAACTCCCATGGAAGGATCTCGGCGTAGATATTGTCATTGAGTCGACGGGGTTGAAGCATTTTACCGATGGCGATGCAGCGAAGCAGCATATTACGAACGGAGCGAAGAAAGTCATCATCAGTGCGCCGGCAAAGCAGCCCGATGTCACCATTGCTATCGGTGTGAACGACGAGATCTATGATCCGGTGAAACACAACATCATCTCGAATGCATCGTGCACGACGAACTGCCTTGCGCCGGTCGCGAAGGTTCTCTTGCAGAACTTCGGTGTCAAGAAGGGATTGATGACGACGGTGCACTCCTATACGAACGATCAGAAACTTCTCGACCTGCCGCACTCCGATCTGCGCCGTGCTCGTGCAGCGGCATTGAACATGATACCGACCTCGACAGGCGCTGCGAAGGCAATCGGGCTTGTGATTCCGGAGTTGAAAGGAAAAATGGACGGTGTGGCCGTCCGCGTTCCAACTCCCAACGTCTCACTCGTCGATCTCGTCATTGAAGCCAATCGTGAGACGACGAAGGATGAGGTGAACGCGGCTTTCAAAGCCGCTGCCAGCGGTCCGCTGAAGCATGTTCTTGAATATAACGAGCTGCCGTTAGTCTCAAGCGACTTCAAGGGGAATCCACATTCGGCGATTTTCGATGCGCCGCTCACGTTCGCGGTTGGCGCGATGATAAAGGTAATGGCATGGTACGACAACGAGTGGGCTTATTCCTGCCGTGTCATCGATCTTACGAAGAAGATTGCCTCTGGATTGGATTGAGAAAAACAAGTGCAGCGAAAAGGCTAACTGCGCGAGTGCGTGTTAGCTTTTTTTATCCTCCCGTACGAATGTTTGCAGCCGCAGATGAACAAGCTCACTATCGATGACGTATTGTTGAAGGGAAAACGCGTTCTTGTACGCGTCGACTTCAACGTGCCGATGGAAAACAAAACCATTACCGACGACGCGCGGATCGTCGAATCGCTTCCGACGATCAGAAAGATACTCGACGATGGCGGCCGCGCAATTCTGATGAGCCACTTCGGCAGACCGAAGGGGAAGCGGAATATCGACTATTCGCTCGAGCCTGTCGTGAAGCGGCTCTCTGAACTTCTCGGGAAACCCGTGAAATTTGCCTCCGATTGTGTAGGTCCCGAAGTGCAGAACATCGTTGATGGACTTCGTGATGGCGACTGTGTGCTTCTCGAAAATCTTCGCTTCCATGCGGAAGAAGAGGAGAACGATCCGAACTTCGCACGCGAGTTAGCGTCACTTGGTGACGTCTATGTGAACGATGCGTTCGGCTCAGCACACCGCGCCCACGCTTCAACGGAAGGAATAACGCATTACATCCGGCCTGCCGTTGCGGGATACTTGATGAAAAAAGAAATCGATTACCTCGGAAGCGCAGTCGGTACTCCGGCACGGCCATACGTTGCGATCATCGGAGGCGCGAAAATCTCCGGCAAAATAGACGTCATTCAGAATCTCATGAATAAAGTCGATGTACTCTTGATCGGCGGCGGAATGATGTTTACCTTCTACAAGGCACAAGGACTTGAAGTCGGCAGCTCCCTCGTTGAAGCCGACAAGATCGGCCTTGCGAAAAAGATTCTCGATGAGGCACGGAGCCGGAACCTGCGACTTATTCTTCCCGTAGACTGTGTTGTAGCCGATAGGTTCGAAAAAACAGCGAATTGTAAGACAGTTCCGGTCGATCAAATTCCAGCCGGTTGGATGGGTTTGGATATTGGCAAGGACTCAATTACATTGTTTGTAAATGAAATTCGAAAATCCAGAACTGTGGTTTGGAACGGACCGATGGGTGTCTTTGAAATGGAAAACTTCGCGCAGGGTACGAATGCAATTGCGAGGGCGTTGGCGGATGGTACCAAACGTGGAGTAGTGACTATCGTCGGCGGCGGCGACTCGGCTGCCGCACTCGCGAAAGTGGGACTTGAGAAAGCAGTCTCGCACGTCTCAACAGGAGGCGGCGCATCGCTTGAATTTCTTGAAGGAAAAATGTTGCCCGGAGTTGCTGCACTCACCGGCAAGTGAATTAACTATCAATCAATAGTCGTTCTTATACCCGCACGTGTTGTCTATCGGTATCAGCACCATGTCATACTACCGTTACTCGAATTCCAGCTACCATCGGCCCTCGTTCTTCGGCGGATTTCAGTTCTTCCCGCCGGTCATCAAGACCCTCCTGGTCAGCAACGTTGTCGTTTGGCTCCTCGTTGATCTCTTCCTGAGACCGTTCGTACTGCATGGAGTTGCAATCGGCGGAAGCGATGGTATCATTACGCAGTACCTCGCGCTCTGGCCGGTTGGCCCGAACTTTCAAATGTGGCAGCTCTTCACCTACATGTTCATGCACGGCGGATTCATGCATTTGCTCTTCAACATGTTCGCATTGTGGATGTTCGGGATGGAACTGGAAAACGTGTGGGGGTCGAAGAAATTTCTCGCGTACTATTTAGTCTGCGGTCTTGGCGCAGGATTGTCCAATCTCTTTATTGGACCTTTCTTCGGTCCCGGCGGTCCCACGGTTGGTGCGTCGGGCGCAATCTACGGCGTGTTGATTGCGTTCGGGATGATGTTCCCCGATCGTCCGATCTTTGTGTACTTCCTCTTGCCGATTCGGGCGCGCTACTTTGTCCTCATTTACATCTTCCTCGAATTGTATGCGGGTGTTACCAGCAGTCCGGATGGCATTGCACACTTTGCTCATCTTGGCGGCGCGGCCGTAGGCTATGTGTATCTGCTCATCGATCGGAAGCGCCTGCCGTTTCAGAATGTCTTCCTGCGGTGGCGCGGCCAGTCGGTTGCTTCCGGCCGCGTCACTGAACATCCCCGATACGAGTCGCGACAAGTCAGCGATGCACAGTATTACGACATCCATGGTGATGAGGATCGGATCAACCAGCAGAGCGTGGACGAAATCCTCGACAAGATCAGTCAGAACGGTTATCAAAGCCTGACCGAGAACGAGAAGAAAATTCTGTTCGAGGCAAGCAAGAAACTGAACTGAGTATTGGTTTATTTTTGCTACTACATCCCCGATTGTAGGCCTTGAGTCAGTTTAGGATTAAATAACGAAATTTGTTTTTCAGAAAAGTTTCGTAGATTGTATACTCTGGTATGAGGCCAATCCGATCGATACTTGAAATCAGATATGAAAACCCTGCAAAACAGTTTAATTTCTTGCGTGGTCTAATTCAAGCTATTGGAGGCACTCCCAAAACAGGGAACGAGCTTCAAATTATTCAAAAGGTTAGAATACCAATAAACAACCGAAGGATAAGTATTCATTTAGAAGCTACAAGGTATGCTATCAATATTGAGGAACAATTAGAGGAAAAAGAATTAGGAAAAATCTTGCTTGATCTGAGCGAGAAAATAAACAGTCAGCTACAGTGGGGAACTGCTCTACGCATTGGACTAAGAATGATGTGGACAAAAGAAGTCAGCGACTTTGAGAAACTTGTGAATCTAAGCAAACAGAAATTGTTTAGCGATAATTCTTTAGTCAATGAATCAATAGATGTAGCCGTGCCGTTGACCTTATTGGACGGAGAAAACAGAATTAATTACAATTATGGAGCAATGAAAAGAGAGGAACTTTCAATACAAGGGTTTGAGTTTGAAACAACCATGAAGGATGTCTCTGATTTTTTCGCGTTCATTGATGTAGACTATTTTGCTCTTCCGAACAGAACATTTTCGGCAAGTTATTTGAGGGGATTTATAGGAAAAGCGATTCCTGTTGCACAGAAAAAACTTTTAACCACACTTTCTATTTTGGGGTTGTAGCCATGGCATCCTCTACATACTCTTCGCGTTCAATGACTATGTCAAGTCTAGTAGCGGCAGAAAATACGCCGTTCATCTATTCAGATGAACACGCTTCAATAATTGAAATACCAGTTGAACTCTCAGGAAATTCTTATAGGATTAAGTCGCTACTTTTTTCTTCATTTTCATTGAGTATGGGCGTGATTGATCTTTATATGTTTCTATTTCAGAATATATATATTTTTCATCCGTATTTTGCGGTAGCCCTTTGTATTGGAGGTACGGCATTGCTAGCATCCACTATTCTTGCAATTAGAGGAAAATAGAAGATTGCGAGAATGAAGGAGATATATAAACTTTTCAGAAATGTAGTAGAGCGACTTCTCAGACGGGAATTGAAATCTAATGCAGGAAAAGTAAATCTCGTGGGAGGCTTATTAGTCATAGCAATGGCGGCCTTAATTTTTGCTCAAGATACGCTTTTGATAGTTTTGAATGGCGTTCTTTCTTACTTTGGCAAGCCCCTACTACCCACGATCAACGATTTGTACATCTTGGCATTTTTCGTTTTCATTTTGCTATATTTCTACCTTTGTGTCAGGGTAATTAGTAAAAGCGATTACTAAGTTCTTTTAGTCTCGTCGCCTTCAAGCTGATCCACTGCCAATTTGTTATCTCCTCCCACTTTCCGTATATTTCCGAATGAGAAATCAAAAATCCGCAATCTAAAATCCCCAATGGAACTCACTCTTCCCGTTCTCAATAATCCCATCGACATCAACGTCCAGCCGGTGAAACATCCGACATACAAAGTCGGTGTTCGGCGGAAGACGCGGCAGGTCAGCATCGGCGGAATTCTCGTCGGCGGCAATGCACCCATTTCGGTGCAGACGATGACGAAGACCAAAACCTCCGATGTTGCTGCAACCGTTGCACAGATTAAACAGGCAGCCGATGCGGGCTGCGATATCGTTCGCGTGACAGTCAACGATAAAGAAGCCTCGGAGGCGATCGCTGAGATCGTGAAGCAATCACCAATCCCTGTTGTTGCCGATATCCACTTCAATCATATCTTTGCGCTGAAGTCGATTGAAGGAGGCGTAGCGAAAGTTCGGCTCAATCCCGGTAATATCGGATCGCGCGACCGCATTCATCAAGTCCTCTCAGCAGCGAAGGAGAGAGGTATCCCGATACGAATCGGCGTGAACTCCGGCTCGCTCGAAGAAGACATCCTCGAGAAGCACGGCTACCCCACGGCCGAGGCGCTCTACGAAAGCGCGATGCGCCACGTCGGGATTTGCAACGACTCCGGATTTCATGACGTCATCATCTCCGTGAAGTCGACGGATGTGCGGTTGATGATCGAAGCGTACCGCCTCGTTGCGCAACGGACAGACATTCCTCTGCACCTCGGTGTAACGGAAGCGGGAACGACGAGGATTGGAACGATCAAATCGGCGGTCGGAATCGGCACTTTGCTTGCAGAAGGCATCGGCGATACAATTCGTGTTTCTTTGACGGATGAGCCGGTGAAGGAAGTCGAGGTTGGAAAAGAAATCCTCCGCTCGCTCAGTCTCGCTTCACGCAACATCGAATTGATCGCGTGCCCGACGTGCGGGCGGTTGGAAGTCGATCTCTTCGGCATCATGAAACAGCTTGAAGAAAAGTTGGAAGGAATAAAAAAGCCCGTAAAGATTGCCGTGCTCGGCTGCGTCGTCAATGGTCCCGGCGAAGCAAGCGAAGCCGACATCGGCATTGCGGCCGGGAAAGGTGTCGCAATCCTCTATCGCAAAGGAGAAGTGATCAAGCGCGTGAAGGAATCGGAAATTGTTTCGACGATTTTAGAGGAAGTGGAGAAATTCAAACCGGAATTGTAGGAGCTCACCATGAAAATTCAATGTTCGTTGTTTCTCATTCTGACGATCCTTCTTGGAGTGACCCTCGCCTCCGCTCAACAGAAAAAACAGAAGGAGAGTCCCACGATGAAGCCGAAGAGCGTGCTGGATTTTACGATGAGCACGATCGATGGCAAGCCACAGCCGCTTTCCGCATACAAAGGGAAAGTGCTCATGATCGTCAATACTGCATCGGAGTGCGGGTACACACCGCAGTACGAGACCTTGCAGAAACTCTATGAGACTTACAAGGAGAAGGGGTTACGCCTTCTCGCATTTCCTGCGAACAACTTCGGTGAGCAGGAGCTGGGGTCGAATAGCGAGATCAAGACGTTCTGCAGCACCAAGTATCACACGACGTTCGATCTCTTCGAGAAGATCAGCGTGAAAGGAAAGGATCAGCACCCGCTCTATAAGTATATCACGCAAGACTCTCCATTTCCCGGCGACGTGAAGTGGAATTTCCAAAAGTATCTCGTAGACCGTTCAGGAAAAGTTGTTGCGAAATACCTTTCCGCAATCGATCCGATGTCGAAGGAAGTGAGAAGTGAAGTGGAGAAGTTGTTGAAATAAGATTCACCGTGGATTCACAACGGATGAACGGATGACAAGGAGATCGAGAAGTTTTTAACCAGACATGTACCATGAATTCGGAACGAACCTATGAAGATCAAAGTAGTTATTGAAAAGGGCGAAGATGGATATTATGTCGCCCATTGTCCGTCGTTGAAAAGTTGTTGGTCGCAAGGAAAAACTGAGGAGGAAGCTTTGAAGAATATTCGAGAAGCTGTTGAGCTGCATCTCGAGCCGGATGAAGAAGATCTTCGTGAAGATCAAAACCACAAAGTCTATGAGCTTGCTCTGTGAAACTTCCGCTTTTCCATTTGAGCCTAGCTGTCGCTTTCCGTATAATTAACGATGCCACTGCTTATTCTTAATGATGCTATGGATGAAATTATTTATATTGTGACAAACGAAGCGATGCCGGGATACGTCAAAATCGGAAGAACAACCAACCTTGAAGACCGTATCCGTTCGCTTGATACCACAAGTGTCCCACTACCGTTTGAATGCTTCTTTGCGTGCACAGTTAAAGATGCTGCTTTTGTTGAACACCAATTGCATGATGCCTTCCTAGATCATCGCGTGCGCTCAAGCCGGGAATTTTTTGAGATTTCGCCTGAGCGCGTAGTTGCGGCGTTAAGACTTGCAGCAGTAGACAATCTTACTCCTAGAAAAGATTTTGTAGCCTCGCAGGAGGACCAGCAAGCTCTGAATCATGCCCGCCGAAAACGAGAGGTGTTCAACTTCAAGATGGTTAACATCCCCGTCGGTGCGGAGATAGTCTTCAGTCGGGACAAAAACATAACGGCAAAGGTCATAGATAATCGTAACATTGAATTTAAAGGAGAGCAAACAAGCCTCTCCAGTTCGGCGCAAAAAATACTCAACTATGATTACCCGGTTGCTGGGACCGAGTATTGGATGTACGAGGGGGAGACCCTTGATGAGCGACGAAGAAGGATTGAAAGCGAAGGTTAATTAACCTCATTGACCTATACCCTACCAATTCAGATGTGAACCATCGACACAAGTTGAAACAGAAATAACAAAGCCCGAGCATCTGCCTGGGTTTTTTATTTCCCAACCTTGCGAAGGTTCAAAAACCTTCGCAAGGTTCCATCAAAGTTTACTCTTCGTCAAATAGATATACTGTAAGTATTTGCTGTTCAAGTTCATGCTGATATTCTGCAACGAATGACTGGTACTGCAAGCCATCTTGGAAATACCAACTTCTCAATTTGTTCCCGTCCTCAGAAACGAAATCGGTTGTAATCCAATCTGCGTAGTCTGAATAAACCCAATCCTCTGCGCGCTTGACAAGTCTCGCGACGACTGGATTGAGGTGGAGATAGCGCACAAGCTGGAGCAGATACCGATCCGAATCAATCGGGATACCGTTTGCACGACCCTCGAAAAGAGTTCCGCTGAGGGAACGTTGTTTGTTGAGCGCCTGAGTATAAGCATTGAACGTGGTCTGAAGAAATCTTGCAATCGACCCGTTTTCCTCCTGCCGTACGACCAGATGATAGTGGTTCGGCATGAGACAATATGCTCCAATGTTCACTCGATATTTCTTGCTATACTTACGCAACAAGTTGATGCAGTAGCGGTAATTGTCGTCTGAAAAGTATATCGGAGATTTGTGGACGCCGCGATTGTAGACGTGGTAGTATTGATTGGAAATGTATTTCACTCTGCCTCCTCACTAACATAACCTTGCGAAGGTTTTGAAACCTTCGCAAGGTTCAGAACCCCGCCAGCTTCACCGCCGCCTGCAGAATATCTTCCTCCTGTACTAACACCGCACGCTCGAGTACCCGCGCGAATGGAACAGGCGAATTCTTCGACGCTACGCGCATGACCGGTGCATCGAGATACTGAAATGCCTGCTCGGCAACGAGCGAGGCAATCTCACCGCCGAATCCTCCAAAGAGCGGATGCTCGTGCGCAACAAGCAAGCGTCCTGTCTTCTTCACGGAAGTGAGGATCGCATCAACATCGAGCGGATTGATCGAACGCAAATCGATCACTTCTGCCTGAACACCATGCTCGTCGGCGAGCTTTGCCGCAACCCGTAATGCGAAATGAACAGGCGTTCCCCACGCAATGATCGTGAGGTCGTTGCCTTCACGCCGCACACGCGCTTTGCCGAAGGGAACGACATGGTCGGGCGTTGGGCGCGGAGTCTTGGTGAAGAACTGGTTATAGAGAAATTTGTTTTCGATGAAGATTGTCGGACCTTTGCTGCGCATCGACATTCGCATCAGGCCAATCGCATCATCGGCAAAAGACGGCATCACGATTCTCAGTCCCGGAATCGTTGCGAACGTCGCATCGAGACTCTGCGAGTGATACAACCCGCCGCCGATGTATCCGCCCGAAGCAAGACGAATGACGACGTTCGGTGTAAACTGACCGAGCGTACGATAGTACTCATGTGAGATTTCGACGAGTTGTTCCATCGCGGGCCAGAAGTAATCGACGAACTGAGCGCCTTCGATTACCACACAGATATCGTCACGGTAGCGGGCAAATCCATCGGCAGTACCGACAATGAAGTCTTCGGCGATCGGTGCGTTGAAGATCCTCTCGTTACCGAACTCCTGCAACATTCCTTTCGTGACATTGAAGACGCCGCCTTTCTCGTGCGACGCAACATCCTGTCCCCAGAGGAACGTGTTGGGATTTCGACGGAATTCTTCCTTCAACGTCTCATTGATCGCTTCACGGAGTGTCAGTGTCGGCGCATCAGCAGGAGCCTGCGCCGGTGCATCTTCCTGTGCTCGCTCATAGACGGGAGGAAGAACATACTGCATCGCGGTTGCCGGATCGGGCTCCGGCTGTGCCTCAACCTCGGTTGCAGCGTCTTCGACTAGACGCGAGTTTTCGCTCTCGATGTGTGTGATCTCTTCTTCCGACAACTCGTCATGTGAAAGTAAGTACGAGCGAAGCCGACGCACAGGATCGAAGCGTTGTGCTTCGGCGATCTCTTCGGGAGAGCGATAGAGTTCTTGCCGATCAGAATTGCTGTGGGAATTGATGCGGACACAATCGGCATGGACGATTGCCGGACCTTCACCCGATTTGACGTAGTCGAGCGCTTCCTGCATTCCGCGCCACGAGTCGAACACGTTCGTGCCATCGACTTTCACGATCTTCACCGACTTGAAGCCGCGGAAATTCTCGGCGACAACCTTGTTGGCAGCCTGCTCGTCGATGGGAACGGAAATTCCAAACTTATTATTCTGGATGACAAAGATGACCGGCAGGATTTCTCGCGCAGCGCCGCTCACCGCTTCGTACACGAATCCTTCCGAAACCGCCGAATCGCCAAAGCTTGCAAATGCAAGTTCATCACCGCCATATTTTTTGATTGCACGCGCAACGCCGACTGCATGAAGCGCGTGGTTGCCGGTCGCCGATGACACATTCTGGATGCGGATTGACGGCTTGGAAAAATGGTTGCTCATGTGGCGTCCACCTGAACCGACATCGGTTGCTTTCGAAAGACCGTTGGCAATGATTTCCTGGACTGACAACCCCGCCGATAGAGACGTCATGAGATCGCGATAATACGGGAAGAGAAAATCTTTTCCTTGCCGAAATGAAAGACCCAGGATCAACTGGATGCCTTCATGTCCTGCACACGATGAATGGTACGACCAGCCTTTCGCCTGCCGAACGTACGTGGCAGCCTTCTGATCAAGCAATCTGCCAAGGTGCAAGAGTTGATACCAGCGCTGTAAGGTCTTCGTGTGAACTGAAATGCCATTGTCGGAGAGTGGTTCCAACTCCGGCTTCTGCACTTTGGTCTTCGTGTTTACTTCTTTCTGTGCCATACATCCTTATCGTGCGGTGGAAAAATCGGAACACTTCAGGATTTAAGATAGAAGAATTTTTTGTTTAGGCAAATTTTCGTATATTTTTCTGCCTTATCCTTGACAAATCCACGCGTTTTGGCATTTACACAAACGATCATTGACTGCACATGACACAGAGAGTTCTGAATATCTTGTTCATTGGTGACATTGTAGGAAAGCCCGGGCTCGATCTGCTCGAAACACTCCTCAAGAATTACATTCAGAAATATGAGATTGATTTTTGCATCGCCAACGGCGAGAACCTCGTCGACGGAAAAGGAATCAACGAAGAAGCGGCGAACAAGGTATTCGGTCTCGGAGTCCATGTGATCACAGGTGGAAACCATCTCTGGGATAATTGGCATGCGCGGAAGCTTCTTGCGAGTAACCGGAATGTTCTTCGCCCGCTCAACTATCCGTCGGAGAATCCCGGTAATGGATTCGTCATTTATGATCTTGGTGAGAAGGGAAAAGTGGGTGTACTGAACATTCAGGGCCGCGTTTATATGCAGCCGATCGATTGTCCGTTCAAGAAAGCGGATTGGGCAGTGGGAAAGATGCAGGAACAAACGAAAATTATTTTTGTCGATTTCCATGCCGAGGCGACTGCGGAAAAGGTCGCAATGGGCTGGCATCTCGATGGCCGAGTCAGTGCACTCGTTGGAACCCATACGCATATCCAAACTGCAGATATAAGAATTCTTCCACGCGGCAGCGCCTATATCACCGACGTCGGCATGACGGGCCCCTACGATTCTGTGATCGGATTAAAGAAGGATATTGCGCTTCGGCGGTTCCTTCACCAAACGCCGTATAAGTACGAGATGGCGTCGCACGATGTACGGCTCTGCGGCGTTTATCTCCAGGCCGATGCGGAAACCGGTAAAGCGTTGAAGTTCGAGAGTTTTGTCTACCCAAAGTTCTAATCCACCATGTCTGCAACAATCATTGATGGCAAGAAGATAGCCGAGGAAATCCGGCAAGAAGTGAAGCGCGAGACTGATCGGCTCAAGTCAGAGCGCGGCATCACGCCCGGACTTGCGTTCATACTTGTTGGCGATAACCCCGCTTCACAAGCGTATGTGCGGATGAAAGGGAAAGGGTGTGAAGAGGTCGGCTTCTACTCCATCACCGAAAAACTTCCAGCCGAAGCGCCTGAAACTCACGTGCTCAAACTTGTTGACCAGTTCAACCACGATCCGAAAATCCACGGCATCCTCATTCAACTTCCTCTTCCGAAACAGATCAGCGAAGAGAGAGTTATTAATGCCCTTAACTATCGGAAGGATGTCGATGGCTTTCATCCAATCAATGTCGGACGGCTAAGCATCGGTCACGACTGTTTCAAACCGTGCACCCCAGCCGGTGTGCAGGAATTACTTCTCCGCAGCGGCAACGATCCGGCTGGAAAGCACGTTGTTGTGATTGGACGAAGCAACATCGTCGGTAAACCGATTGCAAACATTCTTTTGCAGAAGCAGAAGGGTGCAAACGCCGTTGTAACAATCGTTCATACGGGGGCGAAGGATATCACTCACTTCACGAAACATGCCGACATTCTCATTGCGGCGATCGGAAGGGCTGAGGCAATCACGGGCGACATGATCAAACCCGGCGCCGTCGTGATCGACGTCGGTATTAACCGCATCGACGATCCCGCAGCAAAAAATGGCCATCGAATCGTGGGTGACGTCCATTTCGCATCTGCTTCACAGGTGGCAAGCGCCATTACGCCTGTGCCCGGCGGCGTCGGGCCGATGACGATTGCGATGTTGCTGAGGAATACGCTCCACTCCGCGCAAGGCATCGTTTACGCCGACTGAGCCTCTCTCCTTTCGGCAGTCAACGCCATTTCTTCTTCAATATTTGTGTGACGACCCTAACTGCTTTCCTTGCTTCTCTACCCCTTTTTTGATACTTTGTCTCAGCATTTTCCTGCAACAGAATGTAAGAGAAAGATTCTTCTTTGGCTGAGCACAGACGATACGTCGTCGGGATTGATGGTGGCGGAACCAAGACTACGGCAATCCTCACTGGAATGGATGGCACCGTGTACGCCGAGTGTGCAGGCGGTCCAACCAATCTTCAAACTGTCGGCGTCAAATACGCTGGAACAACCCTTTTCGATCTCATCAAGGAATGCTGCGAAAAAGTTCAGTGCGACGCGCAGTCGCTCGAGAGTATTGTCATCGGTGTGGCGGGTGCAGGCAGGGCGGCCGACAGGAATGAGCTGATCAATACACTGTTGTCTCTTGGCATGAAGAAGAAGTTTCAGATCAAGAATGTGAGTATCGAGACCGATGCCCGCATTGCGCTTGAGGCTGCATTCGCCGGAGGGCCGGGCATTGTTGTTGTCGCAGGCACAGGATCCATCGCTCTGTACAGGACGGAAGACGGGAAACTCCTTCGAGCCGGCGGCTGGGGGAAAATATTAGGCGATGAGGGAAGTGGATTTGCACTAGGCCGCGATGCCCTGAATGCAGTTATGCGCCAGCATGATGGACGTGGTGAGAAGACGCTTCTTACGAAGTACGCCTTCGAGCATTTCACTGTCGCAGCAGCCGATGAGCTTGTCACAAAAGTGTACCACGACCATGCTGATATTGCTTCCTTCGCACCAAAAGTCTTCGATGCTGTTGCTGAACGTGATCGTATTGCGCATCTCCTTCTCGTGAAGAATGCCAACGAGCTTGCCGATCATGTCCGCGTTCTCATTATGCAGTCGCGTCCGAAGAAGAAACTGCCGGTTGCCCTCATGGGCGGACTTCTTGAATCGGACAACGTCTACTCCAAAACAGTGAAAGAGAAACTTCAACACTCGCTTCCGCAGGTAGCAGTGCAGAAACCGAAATTTCCCACCGCCTTCGGCGCGGCGATCCTCGGCCTGAATGCCTTCCGCTAATTTATCTATGCGCTTATTTCCCATCATGTTTCTATAAACTGAGTCGTGGATAAGTGCTGATGCAGAAACATTTCGCAAGATGTAATCGACCCTCACCCCCGACCCTTCTCCCATTGGGAGAGGGGAGTTTCGTCGTCGACGGAAGTCGGCAACGAAACGGGGCGAGGGTCAACCATTTGTTGCGAAAAACAAATCGAATTGTGCATAGAATTTTTTCAAACCTGCACTTCTTGTTTTTCCTTGTTGTCCTTGTATCCTTTCTGAACAGCTGCGCTGTTCAACCGCCATCCAAAGAACAATTGCTCAAAGAACGTAATGTTTGGGTGAATAAAACTCTTCCTCGTTTGTCTCTCGAAGAAAAAATCGGTCAGATGATTATGTCGCGCGCGTATGGCTACTATTACAGTAGCGAAGGCGACGAGTTCCGGCGCCTGGAACATCTCGTCAAGGAGCATAAGTTCGGAGGATTGATTTTTTTTCAGGGTGATGTCTATGAAACGGCGCTACTCATCAACCGGTTACAATCTATGTCGGATGTGCCGCTCTTGGTGGCCGGAGATTTTGAGTGGGGGATTGCGATGCGTATCCGCCGTGCGACACGATTTCCCGAAGCCATGGCCCTCGGCGCTACACGCGATACATCGTTGGCGTACGAAGTAGGAAAGGCGACGGGCGAGGAAACGCGTGCAATCGGCGTTCAGATTGACTTCGCGCCAGTTGCCGATGTGAACGTGAATCCCGATAACCCGGTCATCAACACGCGGTCGTTCGGTGAGAATCCACTTCTCGTTGCCGACATGGCGGGTGCGTTCACTTCCGGGTTGCAATCGGCAGGTGCACTGGCGACGGCAAAGCACTTTCCCGGTCACGGCGACACGCAGACCGATTCCCACCTGAATTTACCCCTCGTTTCCCACTCGCGCGCACGGCTCGATAGTATCGAGCTTACTCCATTCAAGCGCCTCATCGATCGCGGGATTGCATCGATGATGGTTGCACATCTGGAAGTTCCGGCTCTGGAGGAAGGTCGCGCTTTGCCGGCAACGCTTTCCTCATCCATCGTTACCGATCTTTTGAAGAAGCGACTCGGTTTCAACGGTCTCGTCGTGACCGATGCGATGGATATGGGTGCGCTGGTGAATAGCTTTGGATCCGATTCTGCCGCTGTTCGGGCAGTCGAGGCGGGCGTCGACATTCTTCTCATCCTGCCGGACGAAGATGCTGCCGTCGATGCGCTCATTCATGCCGTAAAGAGCGGACGCATCTCCGAGGCGCGTATCGATCAATCGGTGAGAAAGATACTGGAATGCAAATGGTCGCTCGGACTTGTCGAGAACCGGATGGTTTCACTCGACAGCATTCCTCATCTCGTTGCAACTCCTGAGCATATCGCACTCTCGAAGCGTGTTGCACGCAATTCCATTACGGTTTTGAAAAATGATCACATCCTGCCGCTTCAACGAAACGGCTCGACGAAGATTCTCCAGGTTATCATTGCGGATCAGGAAAACTACAGGACGGAAATCCATCGTTCCACAAGTCAATGGCCCAACGAGCCGGTTGGCGATTACTTCACGGCGCAGCTTCGACGGCGTTCATCAAATCTTCAAACAGTGAAGCTCGATCCCACGAGCAACACACTCGATCTGCGATCGGTAAAGCAGAAGGTGATAAATGCGGACATTGTTCTCTATACGATTTTCTCAAAAGCGCGTTCAGGGTCAGGACAATTTGGCCTTCCGCCGGAACTTGTCCGCATGATCGATTCTCTCGGAATGCCGAACAAGCCCACCATTGTTGTTGCGATGGGAAGTCCATATATCCTCAGCGCTTTTCAGAACTATCAGGCATACGTCTGCTCTTATTCCGATTGTGAAGCGTCGACGGAGGCGACTGTTGAAGCGCTCTTCGGTGAGATTCTAACGCACGGGAAATTGCCCGTGACAATTCCGGAGATGTTTCCATACGGAACTGGAATCGATCTTGTCCAGGCAACAATCCGAAGGGATAATCCCGAAAGTGTTGGAATGGATCGCGATAGCCTTGCGAAGGTAGACTCGGTGATCAATCGCGCGATCCGTGATTCGGCGTTTCCCGGAGCGCAAGTGCTCGTCGCGCGTGATGGTGCAATCGTGTATAACAAGTCCTTCGGCCACCTCGACTATTCGCCGGCGAGTTCCGCCGTAAACGCAAACACATTGTACGATCTTGCATCCATAACAAAAGTCGTTGCGACGACATCCGCCGTCATGCGATTATACGATGAAGGAAAAATCCGATTCGACGATCTTGTCATCAACTCTCTCCCCGAGTTCAATAATAAGGGGAAAGGAAAAATCACGATCAGGAACCTCCTGATGCATAATGGAGGGCTTCCGGCGTTCAAGCAGTTGTACCGAACTGCGAAGTCACCGCAGGAAGTGTTGGATTCTGTGTTTCAAACAGAGCTTATCTACCGAACGGGAGACTCGACTGTCTACAGCGATTTCGATTTTATCGTTCTCGGAAAGATCGTGGAGAGGATTACAGGAGTTACCCTCGATAAGTATGTCGACTCGGTTTTCTTCAAGCCGTTGGGGATGATGCGAACGAAATTCAATCCGGACTCATCGTCATGGGCGAACATCGCGCCAACGGAATTTGATAGCGTCGTTCGGAAACAAATTGTTCGAGGCACCGTGCACGACGAGAATGCATACGTTTTGGGAGGAGTCTCAGGTCATGCCGGACTTTTTTCAACTGCCGGCGATCTTGCCATCTTCATGCAGATGATTATGAATGGCGGGCAATACGGCGGCATCCAGTTTATCCGATCCGAAACAATCACGCTCTTTACGACCAAAGCAAGCGAGAAGGGCACGCGCGCGCTTGGCTGGGACACGAAGACGATGAACGGGTACAGTTCTGCCGGCTCGTTCTTCGGACCGAAAACATTCGGTCACACTGGCTTTACCGGCACATCCATCTGGGCAGATCCTGAGAAGAAACTCTTCATCATCTTCCTTACCAACCGCGTTCATCCGACGCGCGCTAACACAAAGATCATGCAAGTCCGGCCCGCGGTGCATGATGCAGTGGTGAGGGCGATTGTTCCCCGTACGTTTGCCAAATGATATACAACACCTGCCAGAACAGCGTGCCGATGTCTTGCTGGAGCGAATCAGCGATTCGCTCTACAATCTCTGCCTGAAGGCGATGTCGCGCGACATCGCCTACTCTTTCTGTGTAGGCGACGATTCGAATCGTCGCCTTGCAGCATGTGATTTGCAAACCTCCCGAAAATTTGGCACATTAACACTCGCATCACCGATTTTTCTCCTCCATCATTGAAATTTCTTACACCATGACACTACAGAAAATGCTATGAAAGTCCCCAAATTTAAGAACGAGCCATACACCGATTGGTCGAAGCCTGCCAACAGGAAGAAACAGGAAATCGAGATCAAGAAACTCGAAGCGCAGCTTGGCAAAGAGTATCCGAACATTATCGGTGGCAGGAAAATTTATCGCAAGGGAAAACTCAACTCGATCAATCCATCCGACCCGCAGCAAATCGTAGGAATCTTCCAGCAGGGAACAACGGACGATGCCGTACGTGCTCTCGGTGTTGCGTGGGATGCATTTAAAACGTGGAGTAAAGTTCCTGCAGAAAAACGAGCGGCTGTGCTCTTCAAAGCGGCAGCGATCATGCGAAAGCGGCGTTTCCATCTCAATGCCGTCCAGATGTTTGAGGTCGGGAAGACGTGGCCCGAAGCCGATGCAGATGTCGCCGAGGCTATCGACTTCTGTGAATTCTACGGCAGAGAGATGCTGCGCTATGCGAGCGTGAAACTGCCAGTGCAGTTACCGGGCGAGAAAGACGAGATGATGTACATACCGCTTGGTGCCGGCGTTGTCGTGCCGCCGTGGAATTTTCCTCTTGCTATTCTTACCGGCATGACGGCAGCCGCGGTTGTCGCGGGGAATACCGTCGTCCTTAAGCCCTCCAGCGACTCGCCGTTGAACGGGTACAAGTTCATGGAGATCATGAAGGAGGCTGGACTTCCTCCCGGCGTCATAAATTTTCTTACAGGTCCGGGTGGTACGGTCGGCGAAACACTTGTCACACATCCACGCACCCGGTGGATTGCGTTCACCGGCTCGAAAGAAGTGGGCATTCATATTTACGAAGAAGCCGCCAAGGTTCATCCGGGCCAGCGGTGGCTCAAGCGTGTCATTGCCGAGATGGGCGGGAAGGATTCCATCATCGTCGATCGCGAGACGAACATCGATGAAGCCGCAGCAGGCGTTGCGGTTTCGGCGTTTGGATTCGGCGGACAAAAATGTTCGGCGTGTTCGCGTGCCATCGTCGACGAAAAGATTTACGACACGTTTGTCGGGTTGCTCAAGAAACGCGTCGAGACGATGTCGGTCGGGCATGCACATCAGCTGAGCAACTTCATGGGACCGGTTATCAATAAGCGGTCATTCGAAAAGATACAACAATACATCCAGAGAGGTTTGAACGAAGGCGGACACTTGGTAACAGGCGGTGCGCTTGTGGCTGGGGATGGAAAAGGATACTTCTTACATCCAACAGTCATTGCCGATGTTAAGCCCAAGGCAACGATTGCACAGGAAGAGATCTTCGGCCCCGTGCTCGCCGTCATCAAGGCAAAGAACTTCGATCATGCGCTGGAGATTGCGAACAACACTGAGTTCGGTTTGACCGGCGCGGTTTTTACCAGGAATAAAAAGAAGCTGGCGAAGGCGAGGGCGGAATTTTTCTGCGGCAATTTGTATCTCAACCGTAAGTGTACGGGCGCGATGGTTGGCGCGCATCCGTTCGGCGGCTTCAACATGAGCGGCACCGACTCGAAAGCAGGCGGACAGGATTACCTTTTGCTCTTCCTGCAAGCGAAAACTGTGGCGACGAAGGTAAGATAAAACGGGTTTGAGGTTGGGGGTTCGGGGATTGAGTAAAGAATTTTTCCTCCAACATGGAACCTCAAACTGGAACTACCCCAGACCATACGGAGCAAGAATGAAAATCCATGAATACCAGGGGAAAGAAATCCTCAAAAAGTTCGGAGTTCCCGTGCCGCAAGGCGGCGTTGCGTTCTCTGTCGATGAAGCAGTGAATGTCGCGAAAAGTCTTGGTGGAAGCGTGTGGGTTGTGAAAGCGCAGATCCACGCGGGCGGGCGCGGCAAAGGCGGCGGCGTGAAAGTTGCAAAAAGTTTGGAGGAAGTCCGGCAGTTTGCATCGCAGATTCTCGGCATGAGGCTCGTAACGCATCAAACGGGGCCGGAAGGAAAAATCGTTAAACGACTTCTCATCGAGCAAGGAATTTCAATCGCGAAAGAACTGTATGTCGGCATCACGCTCGATCGTGCACGATCACAAAATGTCGTCATGGCATCGACAGAGGGTGGAGTCGAGATCGAGAAGGTTGCCGCTGAAACTCCCGGGAAAATTTTGAAGGAATACATCAGCCCGACGATTGGGTTTAGGGATTTCCAGGCGCGCAAGCTCGCATTCGGATTGGGTTTGAGCGGCGATGCGTTCAAAAATGCCGTCAAATTCCTTCTCGCACTTTATCGAGCATACGAAGAAACCGATGCATCGCTGGCGGAGATCAATCCACTTGTCATCACGACAGATGGCCAGGTCCTTGCACTGGATGCCAAGATGAATTTTGATGATAATGCGCTCTTCCGTCATGCGGACATTCTTGCGATGCGCGATCTTGACGAAGAAGAGCCGCTCGAAATCGAAGCTTCGAAGCATAATCTCAATTATATCAAGCTCGATGGCAACGTCGGCTGCATGGTGAACGGAGCCGGTCTTGCGATGGGAACAATGGACATCATCAAGCTTGCCGGCGGCGAGCCTGCCAACTTCCTCGACGTCGGCGGCGGCGCGAATGTGACGACGGTTTCCAACGGCTTCAAGATTATTCTCTCCGATCCGAATGTGAAGGCAATCCTCATCAACATCTTCGGCGGTATCGTTCGGTGCGACCGCGTAGCGAATGGCGTTGTCGAGGCGGCGAAGACCGTTCACGTGAATGTGCCGGTGGTCGTTCGGTTGGAAGGAACAAACGCGAAGGAGGCGCGTTCCATCCTGGCGAATTCAGGATTGAACTTCTCCGTTGCCACGACATTGCAAGACGCCGCGCAGAAAGTGACCCGGGCAATCACAGCGGCGTGAGAATTTTTTCTTCTCCCTTTCCCTTGGAAAAGGAGACCAATAGATAATGATCGAATAATAAAACACACACAATCATTTTCCTATCTCCTATGAAAAAACTTACTCGCGTTTCCCACATCAAAAATCCTTATAGCAAGCGAATTCTTTCGAATGTCATCGGTCAGGATTCGCTCAAAATATACTCGACAACGCCGCGCAAGTTACGGAAAATGCTTGTCGGTCTGAGTGAAAGGCATCTCCGCACGCGTCCGGCGAAAGGTCGGTGGTCGATTTCATATCTGGTCTCACACTTGTGCGATGCCGAATGGGCGACAGGATTTCGCATTCGAATGGCGATCGCACAACCCGGCCGGCCCTTCCAGGCCTACGATCAGGATTTGTGGGCGGAAAATCTCCATTACGATAAGGCTGGTTGTAAGCAGAAACTCGAGCTTTTTGCCGCACTCCGCACGTCTCACCTCGTACTTCTTAAAACATTGAAGCCGAGAGAGTGGCAGCGGTACGGCATCCACGAGGAGCGCGGGAAGGAAAGTGTGGAGCGTATGGTGCATTTGCTTGCCGGACACGATATCAATCATTTGATGCAGATCAGGGAGATTCGCGCGCAGTTGTTACGAATGGCATGAAGATCGGTTCATGAAAGAGAGTCATTCCCAATACGAAGCTGTCATCGGTCTCGAAGTCCATGCCCAACTGCTCACCGACTCGAAAGCATTCTGCGGATGCACGACGAAGTTCGGCAGCGATCCTAATACGAACGTCTGCCCGATCTGCCTCGGGTTGCCGGGCGTGCTTCCGGTTTTGAATAAGAATGTGGTGGAGTTTGCCATCCGTATGGGACTTGCAACGTACTGCCGGATTGCACCCCGCTCAGTTTTCGCCCGAAAGAATTACTTCTATCCCGATCTCCCCAAAGGTTACCAGATCTCACAGTACGAAGAGCCTATCTGTACCGCCGGATATGTAAAAATCGATCTCGATGATCCGGCGCCCGGTGAGTTTTTCAAGAAGGTTACCAAGAGGGTCGGGATTACCCGGATTCACATGGAAGAGGATGCAGGAAAATCAATTCATGACATCGATCAAGAGACACTTGTAGATATTAATCGTTGTGGGATTCCATTGATCGAAATTGTCAGCGAGCCTGACTTGCGATCTCCACACGAAGCATATCTCTATCTTCGAAAGATTCGCCAAATCGCGGTCTATCTTGGAATATGCGATGGGAACATGGAGGAAGGAAGTTTGCGCTGCGATGCAAACGTCTCTGTCCGCATGAAAGGTGAAACGAGCTTCGGAACGAAGACCGAAGTGAAAAACCTGAACTCGTTCCGCTTTGTGGAGAAGGCTCTCGAGTATGAAATCAATAGGCAAATTGGAGTATTAGAAGAACGGGGTGCGATCGACCAAGAGACTCTTCTGTGGGATGCCGATCGAGGTATCACATATCCGATGAGAAGTAAAGAAACAGCGCACGATTACCGGTACTTCCCCGAGCCGGATCTCGTGCCCGTGTTTGTCGATCAATCATGGATCGAAGATGTTCGAAAAAATCTCACCGAACATCCAACGACACGTAGGGATCGTTTTATCTCTGACTTTGGTCTTCCTTGGTATGATGCTAACGTATTGACTGAGGAGAAAGGTATTGCTGACTTTTTTGAGAGAGAAGTTAATCAAATCAGCAAAGGTGGCGATCAAGCAAAGCAAAAGGGAAAAATCAAGTTGGTTGCCAACTGGGTGATGGCTTCCGTATTAAATGAATTGGGAAAAAGAAAAATAACAATCGATAGCTTCTCGTTACCATCGGGGAGGTTAGCAAGCATGATTGAATTGCTCGTTGACGGAACAATCAGCTCGAGAATTTCCAAGCAGTTATGGGATGAAATGATGGAATCGAACGAAGACCCGAAGAGCATCGTCGAACGGAAAGGGCTGACGCAAATCTCCGACGAAGGCACGATCGAAAAGATTGTTGTTGACGTGCTTTCCCGCAACCAATCACAGGTTGAAAAGTACCGTGCGGGCGAAGAAAAGGTGCTGGGCTTCTTTGTCGGTCAGGTCATGAAAGCAACCGGTGGCAAGGCGAATCCGGGCGTTGTCAATGCTATGTTGAAAAAGAAGTTGTCTGAAGTTCGATAATCAGGTCAATTACCAATGCCACCTATCCCACATCTAACATCCAACTCAGGCTTTGTATGCGCCGCAAACTGATTGCAGGAAATTGGAAAATGAACAAGGATATCCACGAGACCGCTGCGCTCATTAACGAGCTAAAGGAGCGGATGAAAGATTTTCGAAAGGAAGTGGATGTTGCGATCTGCCCTCCATTCACATCGCTCGTGATTGCGAAGCAGCTTGTGAAGGATTCACCGATCAAGCTTGGTGCACAGAACATGTCGCAGCACGATGATGGGGCGTACACCGGGGAGATTTCGGCTCGCATGCTCACTGCCGTCGGTTGCGACTACGTCATCCTCGGTCACTCCGAGCGGCGTCAGTACTTCAAAGAAACCGATGAACTCGTCAACGTGAAAGTGAAGAAGGCTCTGAAATCCGGTCTTACACCGATCGTCTGTATCGGCGAGACGCTGGAGGAGAGAGAATCGGGTTTGACGGATCGCATCATAACGACGCAAGTGAAAGGCGTTCTTCACGAGTTGTCATTGGAGGATATTCAGAAGGTTGTGATCGCCTACGAGCCTGTGTGGGCGATCGGAACCGGAAAGAATGCGACGCCCGATCAGGCGAATCTGGTGCATAAGCTTATCCGGAAACTTGTTGGGCAATTGTATTCGTGGTCGGTGGCAGAGAGTCTCCCCATTCAGTACGGAGGCAGTATGAACGCACAGAATGCAGCATCGCTCCTCTCAGAGTCTGACATCGATGGCGGGCTGATCGGCGGTGCAAGCCTTAAGTCGGATGCTTTCATGGCGATCATACAGGCGGGAGTTGAGGCTATGGCTATTCGAGCGTAAGATACAAATTTTTAGTCAGTGCCTTCCTCTGGTACCGTTCAATACGCGGTCTTACAATAGCAGGCCAGATTGTGACCCTCTCATTCTCTTCTTCAGGAAATCCTGCAAGATTGCATGATTTTCGTTGCTTTCGCCTCCCTTTATTGTTATATTAGAGCCGATGATTCTCACGGCAGTATGTTTTCGGCATTTTGGTTGCCAGTGAGGGAAGTGATCACTCACAAGTAGTAGATCCGCTAACATCAAAACGAACCACTACACGCGCGCACTCATTCTCTTACTCTTCTGTGCGCTTCTCGCCTTTTGCCTCCCGACGATTGGGAAATGCCAGCTACTACCAACAACAGAAATGAAGTTCTACGAGAACGGCCAGCCGACGCACACGGGCGCCGATGCCGCTCTCTTTCCGGATAGCCCCACGAGAACCAAGCTCGACCTTGCAGGCACGTGGCGCTATACGATGAATGGCAAAGAGTGGAATACGGTCACCGTTCCATCTTCCTACGACTTCAAGGGGAAAGTCACGTTCATGCGCTCGTTCGAGATCAAATCGGAGATGCTCGACAAGTATGTGTTTTCACTCGTTGTTTTTGGGATCAACTATCAGAGTGAGATTGCGATCAACGGTAATTTCGTCAGCAGGCACATGGGCGGATACACATCGTTTATTGTACCGATTCCATCCAACACGTTGCAGGTTGGAAGCGAGAATTCGATCAAAGTTGCTGTCGACAACGAACTCACCCCGAAGACAACATTGCCGCCTCGTCAACCCGTTGGTGGATGGAAGAGCTACGGCGGCATTTTCCGTGACATCTACATTCTGGCAACTCCCAAACTGTACATCGAGAATGTCGATGTTACCTACGACGTACTGAGGGAGAAGAAAAATCTCAGGGCTTCCGTTCGTGGCGAGATTATGGATCGGGGTACAGATATTAAAACCGGTCAAGGTGAGTTCCTCGGCTTTCAGGTAGAAGCCTACAACAAGCTGACCGGTGATCTGGCAGGGAAAAGCGGCGTCGCTCCATTTCCACGGCAGTCAAACAAATCGGTGATCGTCAGTACCGAACTCATCGTTGCATCGCCAAAATTATGGTCACCGGATACTGCGGACCTCTATACATTCAAATGCCAGATTGTCCATTCCGTCAATAAAGAGTTGAGCGTTATAGATGAGCATGCCGTTGATATTGGTTTTCGTGACTTCCAGTGGAACAACGGGCAGTTGCTCGTGAATGGCAGCCGTGTTCCATTGAAAGGCATTCTCTGGCACGAAGACCATGCACTGTTCGGATCGGCACTCACCTACGAGGCGATGGAGAAAGACATCGCCCTCATCAAAACACTCGGTGCGAATCTCATTCGCTTTCCATATCCTCCGCATCCGTACCTCCTCAATCTATGCGATCGGTATGGCATTCTGGTGATGGAGGAAATTCCACTGACGTCGATTCCCGACGAAATCCTTGCAATAGATTACTACCAGGACCTTGCAAACACGTACATCAGAGAAATGGTCAGCCGCGATAAGCAGCACTCCTCCGTTCTCACATGGGGAATCGGCGGCGGTATCGAGGCACAATCGAATGCGACGTGCGAGTATGTAACCGATATGCGCAACGTCGCCAAGGCGCTTGATCGCCGGCCCGTGTACTTTGCATCGTACTCGCCAAGTAATCCCTGCTTCGAATACGTTGATCTTGTTGCTATCAATTATGCCGAAGGCGATGCAAAGGACTTCCGCGAGTCACTCAAACACTGGAAGGCTCAGTTCCAGGAAAAGCCTATCATCGTGGCGCGGTATGGGAAGGAAGTTGAGCCCGGCAATCACAGCGGTTATAGCGATCCGCTCTCGATGGAATCACAGGCGCGGACTGTAATGACGTTGTATGATGCGATAAAAGATGCGAGGATTGCAGGCGGCGTGTTCTGGTCTTTCAACGATTGGCGCACCGACCGGCCGGCACTCACGACGCATTCGCATGATCCGTACCTGCAGGCGATGGGGCTTGTAACCACCGATCGTGAGAAACGGGTGGCATTTGATGTGGTTCGTTCGTTGTACAATGGCGAGAAAGTGCAGGCGCTTCCTGTCGGCAATTACTCGTCGAATGCACCGATGGTCTACGTGCTCGCCGGAATTACTGCTCTGATTTCCTTTTTCTTCATGTATAATGGAAATCGCCGCTTTCGCGATTGTGCCAATCGGTCACTTTTTCGGACGTATAATTTCTTTGCCGATGTGCGTGACCAACGAATCTTGACCTATGCACATTCACTCTTTGTTGCTCTCGTCGTGTCAGTGACATGGGCGATTCTCCTGTCGAGCATTCTTTCTCACTATAGGAACAATCTCGTACTCGATAACTTGCTCAGCCAAATCTTCACCGATAACATGAAAGAATCGCTCGTACGGCTTATCTGGAATCCGGTGGAGTTCATCCTCGTCGTTTCCGGCATTATCTTCTTGAAACTTATCGTGTTGAGCATTATCGTGCGGCTCTGTTCGATGATGGTTCGGACGCACGTCTATTTTTATCATGCCTTCTCCATCACGATGTGGTCGATGCTGCCGTACATCCTCTTGATCCCGGTCTCGATGATCTTGTACCGGCTTTCAATGGAAACCGAGTTCTACATGGTGCCGATGGCAGTTTTTGTTGGATTGATAAGCGTCTGGGTGCTCATCAGGTTGCTGAAAGGCATTTCCATCATTTATGATGTTTTCCCTCTAAAAGTATACGTCGTGAGTTTCGTGATCATTATAGTTGCGACTGCGGTCTTGTATAGTTATCTTGATTATACACAGTCAACGTCGGTATACGTGAAGTACATTCTGGAATCCATGAGACATCCTTCGTGAGGGGGCATGTATCTATCTAAGATAGAGATCATTGGCTTCAAGTCGTTCGCGCAGCGAATCAACGTTAATTTTGATTCCGGCGTTACGGCGATCGTTGGGCCGAACGGCTGTGGCAAGACCAATATTGTCGATGCCATACGCTGGGCGCTCGGTGAGCAGCGGTACAGCACCCTCCGCAGCGACAAGATGGAGGACGTTATCTTCAATGGCACCAAAAACCGCAAGCCGCTCGGACTGGCTGAAGTTTCCCTCACAATCGAAAACACCAAAGGTATTCTCCCCACTGAATACTCCGAAGTAACCATTACCCGGCGCGTATTTCGCTCCGGTGAGAGTGAGTACCTCCTCAATAAAGTTCCTTGCCGTCTTAAAGATATCCTGGATCTTTTCATGGATACCGGTATGGGCTCCGATGCCTACTCGGTGATCGAGTTAAAAATGGTGGAATCCATCCTGAGCGACAAGACAGACGAGCGGCGAAAGCTTTTCGAAGAGGCGGCCGGAGTCACCAAGTACAAACATCGCCGCAAAGCCGCCATGCGCAAGCTCGAGGACGTTCAGGCCGACCTGACGCGCGTCAACGACATTGTCAAGGAAATACAAAAAACGGTGAACTCACTTGAGCGCCAGGCAAAGAAAGCCGAGCAGTACAACGACGTTTCAACCAGGCTCAAGACACTTGAGATCGACTTACTCGAACGTGAGTATGCGTATCTTCACAGCAGACTCAAGCCGCTCGAAGAGAAGTTCCTTCTCGCCACATCCGACAAGACCAAGATCGACGACGAACTCCGTCTGCGCGAAGACCAAATCGAAGAATTCCGTACGGGCCTGAATGAGATCGAGGCTGAACTGGCGGATGTACAGAACGGTGTTTCCACTTCCTACGAAGCGATTCACCGGATCGAAGAGAAAGCTCTTGTTGCGAACGAACGGAAGAGTTCACTGACGTTCAACATCGAGCGGTACGAGAAAGAGAAGCTTGACCTCACTGCACAGGCAGATCATCTTTTACACGAGAACATCACGCTCGAAGAAAAGCGGGAACAACTTCGTCGGGAACTTGCTGCAGCAGAAACCGAGTACACGTTTGCGCGCGAAGCATACACACGGACGGGTGCCGCCGTCGACGCCAAGAGGAGCGAGGTGCAGTCCTTGAAGGATGTTATCCTTCAGGTTGCCCATGATACCGTGCAAAAGCGCGGCGAGCAGGAGCGTGTGAAGGCGCGGATCGATAACCTCAAGGGTCGTATCGATCGTTCGATCGAAGATACGACGCTGTATGAGGACGATGTCAAGCGAAATGAAGATCGTATCCGACAGCTGACGGAACACGATCGGGTGCTTCTCAGGAAATTTGCGGAAGCCGAAATGCAATTGATCGAGCGCGAGAACTCGAAGAAAACACTCAAGCAAGAACTCGAGCATCTCCAGAAAAAGTCGCTCGAGGTTACGCACGAGATTGAGCGTCGAAAATCGAAAATCGATTTCATCCGGCGGATGATCGAAAGCAACGAGGGATTCTCCGAAGGAGCAAAATACCTCCTGAATCATGAAGGCTGGAAGAGGAAGCACATCGCAACGGTGGCCGATGTCATCGAGGCGCAGGAGAAATACCGCACTGCGATTGAAGCGGCACTCGCTGACGCGGCCAACATTATCGTTGTCGAGAAGGTGGAGGATGGCTATGCGGCAGTCGAGGAATTGAAGCAGCAGCATAAAGGTAAGGCATCCTTCATATGCCTGCAGTGGGTGCCGAACGTTCGACGGAAGGGAAAGAAGAGAGCGAACATTCCGTATGTCTGGGCAGCAGACGTTGTGCAGTGCGAAGAACGGTACCGGACACTCATCAATTTCTTGTTGGACGATGTCATCATCGTCGATAACCTCGGCGTTGCGCGCGAGGTTTTCTCGGAGCTCGCAGGGGTTCGTTGTATCTCGCTGGGGGGACAGGTTGCAACAAGCACAGGCATTCTCCGGGGCGGGAGCCAGGATCGCGACGAGGGAGGACTCATTGGAAAGAAATCCCAGATTGCCGAACTTGAACAGGAGATTGCTCAACTCGAACAGCAGCATCGTGCTGTGACCGAACAGATTGCGGAAACCGCGAACCGGCATGATTCGTTGGAAGTGAAATCGTACGTCGATGACGTGAAAGCAATTGAGAAAGAGATGACCGCGGCTGAAATGCGCATCGCACAGCTCGAGTTCGAAAAGAAAAGAGCGAACGACGCCATCGAACGAAACCAAACTGAAATTCATTCTCTCGAACATGAGATTATCAATCTCCAGAAGCATCATGAGACGCTGAGCGGTGAACATGCAGCGCTCGAAGAAAGGAAGGCAGAGCAAGAGGTGCATGCGCAGCATGCAGCCCGAGAACTTGAAATCCTCGAGGCACAACTCGAAGAGAGAACAAAAGCCTTGAACGAATTGGAGATCAAGGTCGTTACGCTTCAGGGCGATGTCCGGAATACGGAGCGGGACCGTGAACGGACCGAGGCACGGATGAACGATATTGCCGTTACACTGGAGCGGCGGAATACGGAGATCAATCGTGCACAGGAGGAAATTGTCCGGCTTTCGGCGGAAGTCGAAACTCACCAACACGATCTTACAGCCGTGCGGGCTGAATACGATGTGTTCACAGAGACGAAGAAAGAAATCGACCGACAGTATCATGCGCGCAGAAATGAGATCCACCAACTGGAACTGAAGGTGAAAGACGAGCGCCGGCTTCATGACGATTCTGTTTCCACGGCGCATGAGCTTGAGATGAAGATCGCCGAGCTTACGTCGAACATCGAGCACCTGCGGCAGCGCGCCGAAGCGGAGTTTGAGCTTGCACTCCGGCTCAAGACATATCCCGACGACGAGTGGGTCGATTTTGCACAGCTTCGCGAAGAAGTGAAGAACTTGAAGGAGCGCATCCGGGTGCTCGGTGCGATCAATTTTGCTGCGTTCGATGAATTCACAACCGAAGGCGAACGTCTTGCTTTTCTCACACAGCAGCGAGACGATCTCATCGATGCCGAAAAAACTCTTCTCAGCACGATCGAAGAAATCAATACGACGGCGCAACGGATGTTCATGGAGACGTTCTTGAAGATCCGCGAGAACTTCATCACGATCTTCAAGGAATTATTCATGGAGGGCGATGAGTGCGATCTCCGGATCGAAGAAAATGTCGATCCGCTCGAAGCGAGCATCGAAATCATCGCGAAGCCGCGCGGCAAGCGGCCGACATCCATCGACCTCCTTTCCGGCGGGGAGAAAACGCTGACGGCCATCGCGCTGCTCTTTGCCATCTATCTCGTGAAGCCGAGCCCGTTCTGCATTCTGGACGAGGTCGATGCGCCGCTGGACGATTCCAACATCGATCGGTATACGCGGATCTTGAAGAAGTTTTCCGATAACACACAGTTTATCGTCGTTACGCACAACAAGCGTACGATGGAAGCAGCGAGCGCGCTCTACGGAGTCACAATGGAAGAAGAAGGCGTGTCAAAGATTGTGACGGTGCGCTTCAACGAAGAGGCGCGCATTCGCTCAGCCACGGTTACAAACTGATCATCGTCCGACACCAGGGCGAGCTGTTCTTCAATTACTCACTGATGTTACGCATCGACGGATTTATAAATCACAAATTCGAAACCCTAAGCCCCAAATACTAAATAAACGCTAAATTCTAATCTCTCAGGGGTTAGTTCCCCGCTGCTTGCGGCGGGCGTAGTTCATTGTTCGAAATCACTAGAATGACGTTCTTTCCATTTACTTAGAAATTAGTGCTTTGGATTTATTTCGAGTTTAGAGATTAGGATTTGAGATTTTCGACGACTCGACTTCTGTGTAACATGAATTACTCATACGGTCTAATAATTTTTCTCCGGTATGGTCAGAGTGTTTGTGGATTTTGATGGAACGATTACGAGACCGGATGTCGGAGACGCGATGTTTGAACGCTTCGGCGGAAAGCAGTGCAGCGATGCAGTCGAAGACTATCGGAAAGGGTCGATCTCTGCGGTTGAATGCTATCGCCGAGAGTCTGCCGCATGTGGTACCATGGACAAGTCGGTGCTTGATTCGTTCCTCGACTCCCAGGAAATCGATGAGACTTTTATCGCGTTCGTTGCATTCTGTTGCGATCGCAGCCTTGAACTTACGATCGTCAGCGACGGCATGGACTACTATATCAAGCGCATACTTGATCGACACGGCTTGGGGGATGTGAAGTTTTATTCCAATCATCTGGCGCTTGTACCGGTGAACGGTTCAGCGCAAATTCGGTTCGAGCCGTCGTTTCCGTACACTGATGAAGTCTGCGATCGTTGTGCCTGCTGCAAACGTAACCATATTCTTACACACTCTGCCGATGAAGATATCGTTGTGTATGTCGGTGAAGGATACTCCGATCGGTGTCCGGCACGCTATGCGGACGCCGTGTTTGCAAAGGATGAACTTCTCAAGTATTGCATGGAAGAAAACATTTCTTACTTCGAATATCGTACGTTTGCCGATGTGGAAGAACGGCTGCGTGCCTTGCTCGACAACCCCGGGAAACGCCCCGCACTACGCAAGCGGCGCCGCGCCGCGCTTGCACGCCGTGAAGCGTTCATCGCCGAGTAGTGAAAAGATCGTGTCATGGATTTTCGCCAGCAGTTGTTCCAGTACCGAAGCTATACACCAATTCCGTTTCTGCTCGTCATGATTGTTCTTGCGCATCCAACTTTTTCCGGTCTGCTGATCGGTTTGTGTATTGTTCTCGTAGGAGAATTTATCCGGTTGTGGGGAGTAGCAATTGCCGGCAGCGAGACACGAACGACCGGTCCCGTTGGCGGAACGTTCCTCATCACACGAGGACCGTTCTCCTATGTTCGGAATCCACTCTACCTCGGAAACATACTGATGTATTTCGGTGTCGGCATCATGTCGAACGTGCCGGTGCTGGCTGCAATCGCGCTTGTCTTCTTCTTCTTCCAGTATTCCATCATCGTGAATTTGGAGGAAGAATATCTGTTGAAGACGTTCACAGATGAGTATGTGAATTACTCACATGCAGTGCCGCGGTTCATCCCGACATTCTCAAAGTATGAAGGAGGAACACATCCGCAACCGGAGCGTGACTGGAAGCGGGGTCTTGTATCGGAAAAGCGGACACTCCAGGCAATTGTGCTCTTGACAATAGTGCTGCTGGTGATCTGGTACGTGAGAGGGTAGCGGCGAGCATGCGTGTGATGATGATTGCCGGAGAAGCCTCCGGTGACTTGCATGGTTCGGGTGTCGTGCGCGAGCTGAAGCGGCGCGATCCATTGTGCGATGTCTTTGGCATCGGCGGCGACAAGATGCAGGCGGCAGGGATGGATTTGATTTATCATGTCCGGGAGCTTGCCGTGATGGGCTTCTGGGAAGTCGTCCAGCATCTTCCGCTCTTGCGCTCGGTGGAGAAAACGCTTGGCGTGCTGCTCATCGCGCGAAAGCCCGATGTGGTTGTGTTGATCGATTACCCGGGATTCAACATGCGCTTCGCTGAAGCTGCGAAACGGCATGGCATGAAGATCGTCTACTACATCAGTCCGCAAGTGTGGGCGTGGAATCCGGGACGCGTACGGAAGATGAAATCATTCGTCGACAAGATGCTCGTCGTCTTTCCATTTGAAGTAGACATCTATCGGAAAGAAGGAATAGACGTTCAGTTTGTCGGTCATCCATTGCTCGAAGCACTGACAGAGCCGCAAGGAAGGAAGGAATTTTGCAAGCGGTACGGTTTCGACGAAAACAAGCCGATCCTCGGTCTGCTTCCGGGAAGCCGAAGACAAGAAATCGAACAAATCTTTCCCACGATGCTTGGTGCCGCTCGAATTGTCAACCATGAACTCGGCGCAAATGTTGCTGTCGGTGTTTCCTCCGTGCTCGATCTCGAATTCGTCAAGTCGTTCGTGCGAGACGACTTCGCGGTGACGTTCATCCAGCATGCAACGTACGATCTCATGAAGAACTCCGATGTTGCACTCGTGACATCCGGAACAGCGACGCTGGAAACGGGCTATTACCAAACACCGATGATTGTTGTTTATAAAACGTCCTGGCTGACGTATTTGATTGGCAGAATAGTTGTGCGAATCAAAAATATCGGCCTGGTGAATGTTGTCGCAGGCGAAGAGGTTGTTCCGGAACTGATTCAATCGAAGCTGACGCCTCAACGTCTCGCCATAGGAGCCATCGCAATGCTGAAAGATCAAAGTCGACGGAAAGAGATTTCCAGGAAGCTTGCCGTCATCCGAGACAAGCTCGGCACTGCCGGCGCCTCGGTTCGTGTCGCAGAAACGATTCGTTCATTGGCCCTGCAGGTACATGCACGGTGAACGTCCGGCGAGTCATTCTTCTTCCGTTTTCATGGCTGTATGGCATTGTGGTATTGCTTCGCAACTGGTTTTATGATAAAGGAATTTTCAAAATCGAACAAATGGAAGTGCCGGTCATTTCAGTCGGAAACATAACAACCGGTGGAACGGGCAAAACTCCGTTTGTAGAGTACTTGGCACATTATTTGTCCCTCAAGGGTGTGCAAGTTGCGATCATCAGTCGCGGCTACAAACGCTCGTCCAGAGGAACACAAATTGTCTCCGATGGGAAAACAATCCGGGACACGGCCGCCATATTCGGTGATGAGCCATTCCAGATGGCGAAGAAACTTACAGGAGCCGTTGTGATTGTCGATGGCGACCGGGCGCGCGGTGCACGATATGTGATCAATCGCTTCCGGGTGGATGTCATTCTGCTTGATGATGGATTTCAGCATCGGAAAATTCACAGAGAGGTCGATATCGTACTCATCGACAGTACGTGCGACGTGCAAGAAGTCCGACTGCTTCCTGCAGGATTGCGCCGGGAACCACTTTCATCACTTCGGCGCGCGACTCTTGTTGCGATAACGCGAGTTGAATCCACCGTTCCGGATTGGGCAAGCAGCTTGAAGCAGTATACTTCTGCACCCATGCTCGCACTTCGGTTTCAGCTGAAACATTTTTGTCACGTTGACTCGATACAGCGATTGGGCATAGAGGAAGTCAAAGGTAAGCGATGTGTTGCATTCTGCGGGATCGGAAATCCGGCGTCATTCCGAAAAATGCTTGAGGAGCTCGGACTGGAAGTCGTCGATTTCTTCCCGTATGCTGATCATCATCAATACACGATTGAGGACTTCCGGGAATTGAGTTCCCGGTTTGAACAGAGAAAGGCAGATATGATTGTCACAACGGAGAAAGACATGTGTCGGCTCTCTTCGTCGCCACTGCCGGATTTCTTTCAAACGCAATCGTGTTACTTTCTTGAGATCGAAACAACAATTATCCGGGGTGAAGAGATCCTTCACGCCATCATTGATCGAACAGTACTGAAAGCCGCCTGATGCGGATAGTCGTTACGGACACGCTCGGTACCGAACACAAGTTCCAGAAGTACATCTCCTGGCTTCAGCAGGGCGGCGTGCCGGTGGAGTGCGCGGCAATTTCTTATCGGTTGGATAATCTCACCGAGGTTGACTCGTGCGAGGCTCTCGTGCTCACAGGTGGCCACGATGTCGATCCCGTCCTGTATGGCGGCCCGTTGAATCATCCAGCCATCACGGATGTCGACCGGAAACGGGATGACTTCGAACGGAAGGCCCTCGATCGAGCGCTCGGTCGACGCATACCCATTCTTGGAATTTGCCGCGGTCTCCAACTTGTGAATGTCCATTTTGGCGGCACGCTTATTCCCGATCTCCAGGAAGCGGGCTTTCCTTCTCACAAGAGCGGGAGTGGAGAGTGTCGACATGCAGTCACAGTCGAGAAACAATCTTTTCTGAATTCAATCGTGCATGTCAAAGAAGGCATGACCAACTCGAGTCATCATCAAGCTGCCGACAAGGTAGCTCTTGATCTGAAAGTAGTCGCGCAGTCATCGGATGGAATCATCGAAGCGCTCGAGTTGAACAGCCGGGGTGATTATCCATTCTTTCTCCTGGTCCAATGGCATCCGGAGCGGATGCCCGATCGTGAGAATCCTTTCTCGTCTCAAGTTTTGGAGCGATTCCTGCAATCCGAAATAGCAGCAAGGGGTACAATACAGCTGGCGAAGGATACAACAACATGAAAGGTAAGTACATTTACGTGTTCGGCGGCGGGAAAGCAGAAGGCCGCGCGGATATGAAGCCGATTCTGGGCGGCAAGGGTGCGAACCTGGCGGAGATGACGAACATCGGACTTCCTGTTCCTCCGGGGTTTACTATTTCCACGGAGATGTGCACGTACTACATGGAACACGGCGGCAAGTATCCCGCCGATTTCAAAAAAAATATTCTCAGTGCCCTCGGGAGAGTGGAGAGTTTCGCCGGAAAGAAATTTAGCGATGTAAAGAATCCCCTGCTCGTTTCTGTGCGTTCCGGCGCGCGCGCTTCAATGCCGGGGATGATGGATACAATTTTGAATCTTGGCTTGAACGATACGACTATTCGCGGATTAATCGCACTCACCGGCAATGAACGGTTTGCGTACGATTCCTATCGCCGTCTTGTGCAAATGTATGCCGATGTGGTGCTGGGACTGAAACCGGCGAGCGACGATGAGCGCGATCCGTTCGAGATCATCATCGAACGCAAAAAACGCGAGCGGGCTATCGAGCACGATACGGAACTGACTGCCGATGATTTGCGGGACTTGGTGAGACAGTTCCACAATGAAATCAAACAGAAGCTCGGTGTCGGCTTCCCACAAGATCCGCTCGAACAACTCTGGGGAGCAATCACTGCCGTCTTTAAGTCCTGGATGAACGATCGTGCGATCACGTACCGCAAATTGAACAACATCCCGGCGAGCTGGGGAACGGCTGTGAATGTGCAGATGATGGTCTTCGGCAACATGGGCGAGAAATCCGGAACGGGCGTCGCGTTCACTCGCAATCCGGCAACGGGCGAAAACGAATTCTACGGTGAATTTCTCATGAATGCCCAGGGTGAAGACGTCGTGGCAGGAGTTCGGACGCCGATGCCGATCAGCAAGCTCGCGGAAATGAACCCGTCGATTCATCGACAACTGCTGAGAGTCAGGAAGCAGCTCGAGAAACATCTGCGCGATATGCAGGACTTCGAGTTCACGATCGAGCAGGGCAAGCTCTACATGTTGCAAACACGCGATGGCAAGAGAACGGGGTTTGCTGCGCTTCGCATTGCAGTCGATATGGTCAAGGAAGGATTGATTACTCCGAAAGAAGCCGTTATGCGTGTTGAGCCGGAACAGTTGAACCAACTCCTCCGCCCGGTCTTCGACTACAACGAGAAGTCTGCTGCCATCGGGAATGGACGGCTGCTGGCGAAAGGACTCAACGCAGGACCTGGCGCAGCGACAGGAAAAGTTGTTTTCAACGCACCTGATGCCGAAGAATGGCAGCAACGCGGCGAGCAAGTCATTCTTGTTCGCGTCGAGACGTCGCCGGAAGACATTAAAGGAATGAATGCGGCTGAAGGAATCTTGACAGCGCGTGGCGGAATGACTTCGCATGCGGCGCTCGTTGCCCGTCAGATGGGAAAAGTGTGCATTGCCGGCTGCGGCGCGCTCGAGATCGATTACACGCAGCGTGCCATGTGTGTCAATGGGAAAACGATCCACGAGGGAGACTACCTCTCAATCGACGGATCGACCGGAGAGGTTATTGAAGGCCAGCTTCGAACAAAGCCCTCCGATGTTGTCCGGATTCTGGTTGAAAAGGAAATGGTGCCGGAGGATTCTGCGATCTTCACAACGTTCACGAAGCTGATGCAGTGGTCGGACAAGTTTCGCAAGCTCAAGATTCGAACGAATGCCGATCAACCGGATCAGAGTGCGGTCGCCATTGCGTTCGGTGCCGAAGGAATCGGTCTCTGCCGGACCGAGCACATGTTCTTCGGCGGAGACCGGATCGATGCTGTACGTGAAATGATTCTGGCGGAAGACGAAGCCGGGCGTCGCCGTGCGCTGGCGAAGCTTCTTCCGATGCAGCGGAACGATTTCATCGGCATTTTCCGTGCGATGCGGGAACGACCGGTCACCATTCGCACGCTTGATCCGCCGCTGCACGAATTCCTCCCACACAATGAAAAGGAAATTGCGCAACTCGCACAGAAAATCGGCATTGCAAAAGAAAAAATTGCCCAGCGGATATACCAGCTGAAAGAATTCAATCCGATGCTTGGTAATCGAGGCTGCAGGCTCGGTATCGTGTTTCCGGAAATTACGGAAATGCAATCGCGGGCAATCTTCGAAGCTGCCTGTCAAGTGAAGAAGGAAGGAATCGATATTCATCCGGAGATCATGATTCCGCTGGTGGGGTTTGCAGGGGAACTGAAAGAGGAAGAAGGTATCGTACGGCGAGTAGCAGATGAAATTTTTTCACAACACGGCATTAAGGTCAACTATCTCGTTGGAACGATGATCGAGCTTCCGCGGGCTGCCATTACAGCGGATGAAATTGCGACCGTTGCAGAGTTCTTCTCGTTTGGCACGAACGATCTCACGCAGACGACGATGGGATTGTCGCGCGACGATTCCGGTACATTTTTGCCGCAGTACCTTGATCATGGAATCTTCGAACAGGATCCGTTCCAGACGCTCGATACACGCGGCGTCGGGATGCTGATGCGTATTGCCGTTGAAAAAGGAAGGAACGTCCGGAAGAACCTGAAGATCGGTATCTGCGGTGAACACGGCGGCGACCCGCAATCGATTGAGTTCTGCGCGCAGCTGGGTCTTGATTATGTCAGTTGCTCGCCGTTCCGTGTTCCAATCGCACGGCTGGCCGCAGCGCAGGCTGCGCTCCGGCAGTCCGGGAAAAATTCAGGACGAAAAAATCAGAAAAGGAAGTAGAGCATGCGAAGAAGGTCGTTGATACTACTCCACCTGACAACCACAGTCAGAGGGAAGTAGTGAGCCAGTGCTTTTGCACATTGTCGTCTGCAGGTGTGAACGTGAGTGTATTATTTTACTATTTATCCATTCATAAACGGGTGAATTATCAATGAAGCTATCCGATTTCAAGTATCCACTCCCACGCAACCTCATCGCGAAGTACCCAGCCAAGCCGCGCGATGCTTCAAAACTTATGGTGCTCAATCGTTCGGACGAGTCCCTTGAGGAGAAACGATTCGCTGATCTCGTCAGCTACTTCAGCAAGGGAGATTGCCTGGTCATCAACCAGACGAAGGTGTTCCCTGCGCGGTTGTTCGGTCGGAAGGAGAAGACCAACGCGAAAATCGAAGTGTTCCTTCTGCGTGAGCTGAACCACGATGAGGCAATTTGGGATGTCATCGTCGACCCGGCGCGAAAAGTTCGCATCGGCAATAAGATTTACTTTGATGACGGTAAAATTTGGTGTGAAGTCATCGATAACACTACCTCGCGCGGTCGGACGGTGCGCTTTAACTACAAGAATGATCTCTTCAAGATCATTGAGCGGATCGGCGTTACTCCACTGCCGTACTACATCAATCGCGACGCGACAGAAGAAGATAAGGAGACCTATCAAACCGTCTACGCGAAGATAGTCGGGTCGGTTGCTGCTCCGACGGCCGGCCTTCATTTTACCAAGCGTCTCTTGACGCAACTGGAGAAGAAAGGCGTGAAGATTGCGCCGCTGATCCTGCATCTCGGACTTGGATCCTTCCGTCCAGTGGAAGTAGAAGATCTTTCCAAGCACAAGATGGACTCTGAGTACTATGAGATTCCCCAATCGACAGTCGATATGGTCAATAAAACGATTGACGGTAAGGGGAGTGTGTTCGTCGCAGGAACAAGCACCGTTCGCGCCATCGAATCCAGCGTCACGACGACCGGCCACCTGAAAGCAAACCGGGGATGGACGGATAAGTTCATTTTTCCGCCGTATGATTTTAAGGTTGTCGATGCGCTTATTACCAACTTTCACATGCCGGAATCGACGCTCCTGATGCTCGTGAGCGCCTTCGCCGGTCGGGACTTTGTCATGAAGGCATACAAGAAAGCGATCAAGGAGAAGTGGCGGTTCTACAGTTACGGTGACGCAATGTTCATCCAGTAAGAGCCGATGACAGTACGGGAAAGCAAGATTGGTGTCGTCATACCCGCGGCGGGACGAGGTCGACGGATGGGAAGTAACCGGAAGAAGCAGTTTCTGGAATTGGACGGAAAGCCGATCATTCTCAGAACGCTTGAGCATTTTCAATCTTCCCCTCTCATCGATGTCATTGCGATTGCCGTCTCACCGGATGCAATGGAAGAGGTGCAGAATCTCGTGAAGAAATCCGGATTATCGAAGGTCAGTCATGTCGTTTGTGGTGGAGAAGAGCGCCAGGACTCTGTCTGGAGCGGTCTCGAAGCGCTGAGAAGCCGAAGCCTTCACTATGTTCTCATTCATGATGGTGTTCGGCCATTCATTGACGGCGGACTCATCGAGCGTATCGTCGATGTTGCCGTCCATTATCGTGCGGCAGTACCGGCAGTCAGGGCGAAGGAGACGGTGAAACTCTCGGCGGCCGATGGTTCCATCCAGGAGACACTCTCACGTGAACGACTCTGGCTTGCACAAACTCCGCAGGGTTTCGACTTTCAATTGCTCTATACGGCATACGAACGCGCTCGCGCGAATGGCTTCGCCGGCACTGATGATGCCAGTCTTGTTGAACGTCTCGGCGAGAAGGTGCGCCTTGTGGAAGGCAGTTACGACAATATCAAGATAACGACACCGGAGGATTTGGAGCTGGCTGAAAATATCCTTCGTCGGCGCAAGCCGTATATCACATGACTATTTTGACTTTTTGGTATATTCTTCTATCTTTATTAATGATTATTGAGAACAAACAGGACATGTTATGCTGCCACTTGCGCTTATCGTCGTTCTTAGCTATCTCGTAGGCTCGTTTCCCACCAGTATCATTGTTGGAAAGCTGGCAAAAGGAATTGACGTCCGCAGTTACGGCAGCGGGAATGCAGGCGGTACCAACGTCATCCGTGTCCTTGGGTGGAAGGCAGGAGTCTTCGTTATTCTTTTCGATATCTTTAAAGGCTACATTGCCGCCATGGTCTTGACGATGCTCATGTATGGCCCGTTGCCATTTCCGAACGCTACGCCATTCGAAGATATCACGGTGATCAGGATTATCGCCGGATGTGCCGCGATCCTCGGTCACGTGTGGACGGCCTTTGGCGGGTTCCGCGGCGGCAAAGGTATGGCAACCGCAGGCGGCGTTTTGCTTGGCCTTGCGACCATCGAGGTGCTTGTTGCGCTCGGTGTTTTCCTTATTGCTTTCATAATTTCGCGCTACGTATCGCTCAGCTCGATCAGTGCCGCTATTGCACTTCCCGTAACGATGTTGGTACGACATAATATTTTCCACGCCGAGCTTCAAGGGTACCACACACTCATCTTCGTTAGCATTGGCATTTCCATTCTCTTGTTGTACACGCACCGATCGAACATTAAACGGCTGCTTGCCGGAACAGAACACCGCCTGTCGCGCATTCACATCGGTAAGCACGACACGCGGAAGTGACCGCCTCCGTTCAGCGACGAACCCTCTCAGGATAACCGATGCGCATCACCGTCTTAGGCGCGGGAAGCTGGGGGACGACGCTCGCGATTCTCCTCAGCTATAACGCACATGAGGTCGTGCTCTGGGCGCACCGCGACGAGCACGCCCGGTCTCTCCTTGAACATCGTGAGAACAGAAGACTTCTCCCCGGCATTCCCATTCCCGAAGATGTTACAATTACCAGCGACATTGAGGCGGCAGTTCACCAGACAGAATTGATCGTATCGGCAGTCCCGGCACAGTTTGTACGGTCAGTCGCTTCCAACCTCACGCAGCGCGACTTCAGCAACATTGTCATCGTGAATGTTGCAAAAGGAATCGAGAACGACTCGCTCATGACGATGTCGGAAGTGTTGGTGGACGTTCTTCCGACCGTGAAGCGTGATAATGTTGTGACGCTCTCGGGTCCGAGCTTTGCGGAGGAAGTTGCCAGGCAAGTTCCTACCGCTGTTGTCGCCTCGTCGAGCGATCTTCAAACGGCGAAGCTCACGCAACGGATTTTTATAACGCCGTACTTTCGTGTCTATTCGAGCAACGATATTCGCGGCGTGGAGCTTGCAGGATCGGTCAAGAACGTTATCGCGATCGGCGCGGGTATTGCCGATGGTGCAGGTTTCGGCGATAATACCAAGGCGGCGATCATGACGCGGGCGACGGTGGAGATTGCCCGACTTGGCCAATGCCTTGGTGCGCAGCCGCAGACATTTGCCGGATTGTCCGGCATCGGCGACTTGATTGTGACATGCATGAGCAAGCACAGTCGTAACCGCCATGTGGGTGAAGAAATTGGAAAAGGGAGAAAGCTCTCGGATGTTTTGGCTGAAATGGAGATGGTGGCGGAAGGCGTTGCGACGACGCGTTCCATCCACGACCTGAGCCGCAAACATAATGTCGATCTTCCGATTTCCCAAGCCGTTTATGAGATTCTTTTCGAGGACAAAGACCCCATCATCGCCACATCTGATCTGATGACGAGGGATGCGAAGGGGGAAGGATAGTTTTTCTCTCCAACTCGGATTCGTCTCCGTTGATAATAACTGTTCTTCGATTGCAATTTCCTCCCTCATGTCGTATTTTGTTTCTTATGACGCTCACCGCAAGCACAGCCAAGGATCTCAACCTCTCGATCCAGTACGTGAAGGGAATCGGCCCCAGGCGTGCGGAAGCCCTCGCCGAGCACGGCATCAGCACGGTTCGCGATCTCCTCTACTACTTCCCATTCGACTACATCGATCTCACACGCGTCGAAAAGATTATCAACTTGCGCCGCGAGATTGATTCCGGGAAATGGGTTACCGCCATTGGCAAAGTACGTACCTTCGACCTGGTCGGTCGGCCACCCAAACAACGGGTTGTTGTAATTTTGGGAGACGAGACCGGAACGATTCCACTCGTCTTCTTTCGCAGTATTCACTTCTTCAAGAAATACTTCTCGGTGGGAGAGACACTCGCGGTTTCCGGAAAAGTCACCAGCTTCAGCAACCGTCCTCAAATCGTCCATCCATCGATCGATCGATTGAGCGGCAGTCAGGACAGCGACGACGACGGCGGCAAGGATGAATTTATCCACACCAAAGGGATCATGCCCAAGTATGGATCATCGGGGCAAATGAAGGATGTCAACCTTCATGTCAAAGGCCTCCGAAAAATCATGAAGGTGGTGGTGGATGAGTACGTTGACGCCGTCGAAGATCCGCTGCCGGCAAAACTCGGCAATCGCGAGCAACTAATCCATCTGACGAAAGCGCTCACATGGATTCACTTTCCCGACACCGACGAGGAACTCAGCCAGGCTCGCCGTCGATTGAAGTTCGATGAGCTGTTCGCCATGCAGCTCCTCATGGCGCTTCGGCGAACGAGCATAAAAGAAGAGCTGCCGGGGATATCCTTTAATGTTCAAAGTGCTCTTGCCCGCACGCTCGTGGACTCATTGCCATTCAAGCTCACGCGCGCGCAAATCAAGGTCATCAATGAAATTACGGAGGATTTGAGAAGCCCCAAGCCGATGAACCGCCTTCTCCAGGGCGATGTCGGGAGCGGAAAGACGATCGTTGCGCTCATTGCTATGCTCATTGCGATTGATAACGGTTACCAAACGGCTTTCATGGCGCCGACCGAGATATTGGCTGAACAGCATTTCCGGACATTGTCCAATTTCCTGAAGGATATTCCGATCAACATCCGGCTCCTCATCGGTGGGCAGCGCTCGAAACTACGGCAGGATATACTTGAAGACATCCGCCGGGGTTCAGCCAACATCATCGTAGGAACACACGCACTTATCCAGGAACAGGTTGAATATGCAAAGCTTGGACTCGTCGTTATCGACGAACAGCACCGCTTCGGTGTGGTACAACGAGTAGCGTTAAAGGAAAAGGCGGGTGGCGCCGGTACTGAGGTTCCGTATCCTGACGTCCTTGTCATGACGGCAACTCCAATCCCCCGAACGCTCTCGCTCACTGTGTACGGCGACCTGGATGTCTCCATCATCGATGAACTTCCCTTGCACCGCAAAAGCATTAAGACCACCGTCGGAAGAGAATCCGACCACGAACGCATCTACAAGTTCATTCACGATCAGGTTCGTGAAGGTCGACAAGTCTACATTGTCTATCCGCTTGTTGAGGAATCGGAAAAATTAGATCTGAAGGCCGCGACGGAGAGTTATGAGATGCTAAAGTCGGAAGTCTTTTCCGATCTTCGGGTTGGACTTATCCACGGTCGGATGTCTGTGGATGAGAAAGACAAGGTCATGGGATCGTTTAAGACCGGAGAGATTGATATTCTGGTGGCAACGACGGTCATTGAAGTGGGGATAGACGTTCCGAGTGCGACGGTGATGATGATAGAGCATTCGGAGCGGTTCGGTTTGTCGCAACTGCATCAGCTTCGGGGTCGTGTCGGTCGCGGTGCAGAGCAGTCGCACTGCATGCTTGTTGCTCCCGATTGGATTGTTAGTCGTCTCAAGAGGAAGATAACGATGCAGAGTGTTGAGGGTGAGGAAGACGAAAAGCTCAAGGCTGTCCGGCGGCTCAAGACGATGGTGGAAACTGTCGATGGCTTCAAAATTGCTGAAATTGACTTACAATTAAGGGGTCCGGGTGAATTTTTCGGTACGAAACAAAGCGGACTTCCGGAACTTCAGATCGCCAATCTTGTGACCGACGGAGACATCTTGACGCTTGCACGACGAGAAGCGTTCCTCATCATCGAACACGATCCACATCTCCGACTGCCAGAGCATCAACCCCTTCGCCGGTACTTCTCGGAGAAGTGGAGAGAAGCTCTCGCGCTCGTTCAGGTCGGATGATCATCGCACGCAGAAATATTTTTTCTCTCGCAACCAGTTCGATCGTTCCATCGATCGTCGTCGGTGCTCGTTCATCGACTCTAAAATGCATTTTTTTCTTGACAAACAATTTAAAATGCTTATATTACACTGTGCTTGTACTGTTCGATGTCTGGACGTGAGCGCATTAAAAAACTTTTGTCGAACATTTTGAGAGGGCCGCACGAGTCACTTGTTAGATCTTCCCCTGCACATCAGCCCGCTGCGTGTTGCGCTGGTCTACAATCAGAAAAAGGAAGATGCTGCAAAACAGTCTGTACCGGATGATGCAAATGAGCCTCCGAGTTTTCGTGGCGTTGATTCCCTAACCGTAGATCCTCAAACAAATCCTCACCTTTTCGTCCAACACGTTACCGATCTGTACGCCGAGTGGGATACTCGCGAAACCATCGACGCAGTACACGCTGCACTCGCCGAGGTGCATGACGTTTCTCTTATCGAAGCGAACGAGTATGCGTTCGATTCACTTCGCACCGAACGGCCCGACATTGTGTTCAACATCGCTGAAGGACTCTACGGTGTCTCACGCGAGGCACACATGCCCGCAATTCTTGAGATGCTGCATATTCCTTACACGGGTTCCGACCCTCTGGCACTTGCGGTGTGTCTCGATAAGTCGCGTGCAAAAGAAATTCTTTCCTACCATCATATTCCGACTCCAAAGTTTTCCGTTATCACTACTCCGACAGAAATCGAGTCCGCCTCAATCGGTTTCCCTGCAATAGTAAAGCCCTTGCACGAAGGCTCCAGCAAAGGTATTATCAACTCATCGCTTGTTCAGAATAGAATAGAATTCATGCGTGAGGTGGTGACAATACTCGGGAAGTACAATGAACCGGCGCTGGTGGAAGATTATCTGCCGGGGCGTGAGTTTACCGTCGCGATGCTGGGTAATGGCGACTCTGTGAGAGTTCTCCCGATTGTGGAAATCAAGTTCGATTCTCTGCCCGGAGGCGTAAATCCAATTTATTCTTACGAAGCGAAGTGGATATGGGATCGATCCGATGCACCGCTCGACATCTTTCAATGTCCGGCCCGCATCTCTCCTGCACTCCAACATGAGATTGAATCTATTTGCCGGAAAGCCTACGCCGTTCTTCGCTGCCGAGACTGGTGTCGTGTCGACGTCCGTCTCGACGCAAACGGCAAACCACAGATACTGGAGCTGAACCCGCTTCCGGGCATCCTTCCCAATCCGGAAGACAATTCCTGTTTCCCAAAAGCTGCACGCGCTGCCGGGCTTACGTACAATCAATTGCTTCAATCTGTGCTCGCGCTCGCAGCGAAGCGATATGACCTTGTTCCTTCCGAATCATCTCTTCATCCAATCTTGTAAGGAGAGTCTATGAGGAAAAAGCTAACGGTTGCAGTGATTTACAATGAGCCGACGTGCGAAACGAAATCCGGCCGCAAGTTCATTTCCGAGGCCGGTGTGTTGCAGGATGGAAGCAAGCTCATCCTTCCCGACATCGACGTTCTCACCGATCTTTCCGAAGTCGGTGTACTCGAAGAGCGTGAAGATATCGTGCGTGCGCTTCAAGCCCTCGGCTATAAATCGATGCTCTTCAATGTCGATGGCGACATACAGCGGTTCGTCGGTTTTCTGAAAGACGAGGAACCCGATGTGATCTTCAATCTGTGTGAGAGTGTCGGCAATGCATCGATTCATGAGATGCACGCTGTCGGTATCTACGAGTTGATGGGCATTCCCTATACGGGATCGGACCCCTTAACCCTTGGACTTGCACTGAACAAGTCGCGAGTGAAGGAGATTCTCCTGTACCATGGCATGCCGACTCCCCGCTTCCAGGTGATAAAAAGCCCGATGCGGATCAATCTCGATGAGAGTTTGCACTTTCCGTTAATTGTGAAGCCGTCTCGCGAGGATGCGAGCCTCGGCATCGATTCGAAGTCTGTTGTCTATAACATCGATGAGCTGAAGAAACGTGTCCGCTACATTTTTCGCCAGTTCGATCAGCCCGCCCTTGTGGAAGAATATATCGATGGCCGCGAATTGAACGTTGGAATCTTAGGCAACCGCAGGCCGACGGTGTTCCCGATCTCGGAAATCGACATGTCCACGCTGCCGAAAGAGTATCACCGTATCATCAGCTATAACGCGAAGTGGATGAAAGGTACTGCTGAATTCGAGCACACCCGCGGTGTTTGTCCGGCGCCGCTACCACAGGAAATGGAAACGAAGATCAAAGACCTGGCGCTGCGTGCCTACCAGATTCTCGGCTGTCGCGATTATGCCCGCGTCGATTTCCGGCTCAGTAAGGATCACGAGCCATACATTCTTGAAGTCAATCCGAATCCCGATATTTCCGACGATGCGGGTTTTGCCCGTTCTGCACAAACCTACGGCTACAAATTTGAAGAGCTCATCGGCAAGATTATCGAATGTGCTCTGGAACGGCTCCCCTGATTGACATCCGAGCACTCCGCGCCGACGATCGTGAACCCATCCGCATGTTGCTTGAAGAAACAGGCGTCTTTACCGGCGATGAAATTGCTGTTGCGATCGAGCTCATCGATATTGTCCTCCATGTCAGCGGGCAGCGGGATTACACGATCTACACGGCTGTCGACGATCACCATGAGGTGGCGGGCTTCTACTGCATCGGCTCGACGCCTCTCACTGAATCGACATACGATCTCTATTGGATTGCTGTGAAACCGTCTGTTCATAAGTCCGGAATTGGAAAACAATTGCTTCATCATGCGGAAGAGAGTGTTCGTTCACAGGGCGGACGTTTGGTTGTTGCGGAAACATCATCGCAGCCCAAGTATGATGCTACACGAAAGTTTTATCTGCGGAATGCATATCAGGAAGTTGCACGCATCAAGGATTATTACAAAACCGGCGATGACCTTGTTATCTACGGTAAATATTTCTCACAATAAGCAGGAGTAGAACTGACGTTATGGAACTCTGGCAGGAAATGCTTCGACAAAGCGTTGACAGCGCAAAAGATTTGGTGGAGCGCTTCGAATTCGATCCCGGGCAGGCAACTCAACTCAACTCATTATTCCACATTCGCATTAATCCATATTATCTCAGCCTGATCCGCTACCCGGGAGATCCCATCTGGCTCCAGTGCATTCCCGATGCACGCGAGCTGGAAGACGATGGATTACCGGAAGATCCGCTCGCAGAAGATTCGCACAGCCCCGTACCGAGTATCGTTCACCGGTATCCCGATCGCGTTCTCTTCCTGACAACAAGCCAATGCTCGATGTACTGCCGCTTCTGCACGCGCAAGCGAAAGGTCGGCGATTCCACAAAAATAAATATGAAGTACATTCAGGATGGCATCGACTACATCGCGAAGCATCCGGAAGTTCGCGACGTTATTCTCTCCGGCGGCGATCCGTTAATGCTCACGGATTTCCTGCTTGAGCGTATCCTGAAAGGCTTGCGGGACATTCCGCATGTCGAGATTATCCGCCTCGGCACGAAGATGCCATGCGTCTTGCCGCAGCGCGTGACGCCGAAGCTCTGCAAGATGATTAAGAAGTATCATCCCATTTATGTCAACACACACTTCAACCATCCGTGGGAATGTACACTTGAAGCCAAGCGCGCCTGTGAGATGTTAGCAGACGCCGGTGTGCCGGTTGGCAATCAAGCCGTGTTGATGAAAGGCGTCAACGACGATCCCGATGTCATGTTGGAGTTGGTGAGAAAACTCTTGACGATGCGCGTGCGTCCGTATTATCTCTATCAAGCCGATCCGACGAAAGGCACGAACTACTTCCGCACGCCGGTTTCGAAGGGGCTGGATATCATGGACAAGCTTCGCGGCCACACATCGGGCCTCGCCATTCCGCACTTCGTCATCGATGCGCCGGGCGGCGGCGGAAAGATTCCGCTCCTGCCGCAGTACGTCATCGGACGGGCAGGCAAGAACATTATTCTCCGAAACTATAAGTACGAAATCTTCACCTATCCCGATTTGGAAGAAGAACCCGTTGGTCACGCTCCGCCGGTGGAAAAAGCTTACCTTCGCAAGAATGGGAAGAAGAACGGGAAGAAGGAGAAGGTGGAAGTGTAAGTTTTCACTGCCACGCACCTTGGAGGTGCGTGGCAGATCGTTTTTAGCAAAGGGAGGCTATGTCTCGGCGAAATATCCAATTTACTGCAGGCCAGTATTACCATCTTTATAATCGGGGTTGTAACCGGGAGCTGATTTTTAAGGAGGATACTAACTACCGATTCCTTCTCCGCCTTATCAAGACCCACGTAAAATCGTTTGGCGTGAGCGTCATCGCGTATTGCCTCATGCCTAACCATTACCACTTTCTCTTACGACAGGAAGGCGACCGATCTCTCAACAAGTTTATGCAAAGGGTTTTCAATAGTTACACGAAGGCGTTTAATAAGAAATACCATCGCTCGGGAACATTATTCGAAGAGCGTTTCCGCGCAAAGCTAATTAAGAACCATGCGGACCTCATCCATCTCTGCAGGTATATTCATCGGAATCCGCTTGATGCGGGCATTGTACGCTCGCTTGAAGATTGGGAATATTCGAATTACCTGGAATGGGTTGGAAAGAGAAGGGGAACACTTGTGGATCAAGATTTCGTGCGATTACATTTTGCCGGTCCCGATGAGTACGGACAGTTCGTTCTCGAGTACTCACGTCCAAAGAAGCAGACGGCGCAGTTGAGCAGGTACCTGTTTGATTGAGGAGATTGCCATCTGCCACGCACCTTCGATCTGCCACACCTTCGAACTGCCACGCACGGTGCGTGGCAGTTTAGTGTTTTGAACGAGTTTCTGCCGTGCCTGTATCTTCATAGGTTCTGCTAGGCGCAGCTTGCCGTTCGAACCTATCATGTCAATTCCTTAATGATCAAATAGCCAAATAGAAAAAGAAGGCAAATGCCGATAACCAATATTATTATGGTTAGTGAACTGTGTCTGATTTCCTTCCATGTCAAAAGTGCAGCGGGTCCAGTATAGGTGTTGAGGGGCTTGATTGCGGAATTATCTTTTTCCGCGATCCAAAAAGAAAGGCCTACCAAGATTCCGCCTATGCCAATTCCAAACAGGTGTTTTGATTCAACAAAACTGACCTTAGTAAAAAGTGAAGCTGCGACGGACAAGGTTCCTAGGTAGAGTACTATTCCGTACCACTTATCGAGTTTGAGGTTGTTAAGAATATTCATTGTATTAAGTCTCCAGAAATAAACATGATTGCTATGATTTCGAAGTATTCAGTTAGGCGAGTTGTTCGCTAACCCGTAGTTAAATGAAATTATAATTCGTTATTCCATCTAGGTAATCGTCCGTACATGTCAAGATGGTTTTGTAACAATTTATTTTCTAATACTCTTGGGCAGTCATTATATTTCTCGTTATGCGTCGCAAACCAATAAATATCTAATGCTTCAATTTTTTCTTTTGTCATTTGAATGGGCCAAGATATTCTTCTCGGTATCTTGCCAAATTGATGTCCGTTTACAATTCTGTCCTTAATGCCACCAAGTCCAGCTTTGCGTATAAACATAGAACCGTCTTTCTCAATTTTTCCTAAGCGTCCGATGTAAATGAGTTCCGTTTTTCCATTCTTTAAAGCGTAAACAATGTAAACGCCGCTTTTGTCTGTCGGTGCATTACAAACTTCTTTTAAACTGTCTTGCAGTTGGAAAAAGAAATGGTCCTTTTGCTTATACTTAATTAATTCGTCAAACATTTTATCTTCGGTCTCAATAATATTCCGTAACCCACAACGCCTTCCGCTCTCTGTCAAATGTACTTATATCGGGAGAAACTTCCAAGGAAGGAAATTACTCGTTTGCAACTGTCAAGAATCCTGCTAAATTTTAGCTGGCTTCGTTCTCTGTACGCAACTGTTACCGAAATAATCGTGGTAGGACAAGACTCCCGTCCTGTCCGTTTGTTGTTTGCCAGGACAGGAAAGGATTCCTGTCCTACCGAGCTACCAACATGAGAATTTCTCCAGAAAAAATAGACGACATCCGCAACGCCACCGATATCGTCGACCTGATCGGCGGCTTCGTGAAGCTAAAGAAACGCGGCAAAAATTATCTCGGCCTATGCCCCTTCCATACGGAGAAGACGCCGTCATTCAACGTCTCATCCGAGCGGCAGATGTATCACTGCTTCGGCTGCGGAGTCGGCGGAAATGTCTTTACGTTCGTGATGGAGTACGAGAAAGTTTCCTTCATCGAGGCGGTGCGCTCGCTGGCAGAGAAGGCAGGCATTGCATTGCCGGTCTATTCGTCCGATCAGGAATCGGCTGCGAGCGAGCAGGAGGAACTTTACCAAATTTGCCGTGAGGCGGGACTTTTCTTCTACAAATCGCTGACAGAAACGCAGGAAGGCAAACTCGCTCTCGAATACTTCCGCACTGTGCGCGGCTTTACGGACGAAACCATCCGCACGTTCGGACTCGGCTACTCGCCAAACTCATGGGACGCCTTCCTGAAATTCGCGGAAGAGAAAAAGTTCAAAACGGAACAGGTCGAGAAAGCCGGACTCGTTCGCCGGCGTGAAGATAGCTCGTACTACGACTACTTCCGCGGGCGCGCAATGTTTCCTGTCTTCTCGCCGACCGGTCGTGTGGTTGGGTTCGGCGCGCGCAAGCTTCGGGAGGACGATCCTGTCCAGGGGAAATACATCAACTCGCCTGAGACGCTCATCTATAATAAGAGCAAGCTCCTTTATGGTATCTACCAATCGAAGGAAGACATCCGGGAAAAAGATGTTGCCATCCTTGTTGAAGGCTACGCCGACTTGATCAGCGTCTTCCAATCGGGAATTCGAAACATCGTCGCATCAAGCGGCACGGCGCTCACGCAGGAACAGATCCAGCTCATCGCTCGTTATACCAAGAACATCACGATCGTGTATGATGCCGATTCTGCCGGATCGAAAGCGGCGCTTCGGGGCGTCGATCTCATACTGGAGAATGACCTGGATGTCCGTGTCGCACGGTTGCCGGATGGTGAAGACCCGGATTCCTTTGTGAAAAAGTTCGGTGCGAACGCCTTCCGGAAATTGCTTGATGAAGCGGTGTCTTTCGTCGACTTCATCGCACAGGCATACGAACGTGAAGGGAAATTTCAAACGCCGGAAGGACAGGCTCAGGTTGTGAGAACCATTGTTCAGACTATCGCGAAGATGCGCGATGAATTGAAACGGAATTTCTACATCAAGCAGGTCGCCGACAAGTACGGTCTCTACGAATCGACGCTCTACCGGGAACTTGAGAAGCATATCGATACGAATCGCCGGGAGAGAAGAGGGGAAAACGTTTCCGATACGACTTCACAGAATCGACAAACATCAAACGAAGAGATTCATAGCGTTTCTCTCGATATTCCGGCATCAGAACGCGATCTCATCCATGCAATGCTCGATGGAGGGGAAGAAGTTATCAGGCTCGTGTTCGAGAGGATCACCGTGAGCGACTTCACACATCCTATTGCCAAATCGCTTGCCATGTTGTTTATCGAAAGGACTGAAGATGGTTTTTCTCTTCAACCTTCCGACCTTGTCGATGGTACTGATGATCAAGAGGTGCGAAAGCTTATTCTTCAACTGACATTCAATCCATACCCGAAAGTGTACGAAGGGATCAAAGGCCGGATCGAGTCTGTTGATCCATCTAAACTCGTAATCCATTACCTGAGAGTGTTCCAGTCTGCGATCTTAAAAAGAGAGCTCGAAAGAAATCAATCTTTGCTCAAAGAGGCTACGCAGAATGGAGAGGATATTAGTTCTTATTTGGAGCGCAACAGCCAGCTTGTCACTGCGCTCAAGGAACTGGAGTCGCAGGCGAGAGTGTTGACCTAAAAAAAGAAAGGGCAACGCGGGAGGACGTTGCCCTAGGGATCGAGGAAGTTTCCCAGTGCTGTAGGAAGTATATCCCCATTATCAGTATAGCGAACCGGCAATTGAGCCTCAACGGGCATGTGTGCCAAGTCACCTGCCGCTTGTTCTTTTCGCCGGTTGTCTGACGAAAGTTTCGGGCAAATGAAACTTTTCACGCACTATGGTAGTTAGATGTCCGTGGATGGTTATTTGGTGGAGTCAGAGCGGCTTCCAGTTTTAGGGAACTGGAAGCCGCGGCTTTTTCTACCCACACCGGCAGGCGATTCCATTGCAAGTGAAGGACTTTCCTCCTATATTCCTGTGATTATGAGTCGGGACATTCCGAGAATTGTGAGCTTCTGACGTCGCAGGAAGGAATCCGTATGAATGAGAAAACGCAGCCAGTTACCGCTAATCCGGCAGATGTCGTATCCGTCAATGCGATCATCAAGGCGCTGTACGAGAGCGTCTCATTTCCTCCGGGCAGACAACCGGACTACACTCGTCTTCGCACTCTCTTCCATCTGAACGGCATTGTCATACCGCCGCGCACCGACCACTCCGCAGAATTCGCCGTGACGGATGTCGAGACATTTATCAATCGTTCGCGCCAGTACGTTATTACGACGGGAATGGAGCGGAAGGGATTTCACGAAAATGAGATTGCCCGTCGTACAGAATCGTTCGGCAGCATTGTGCACGTCTTCAGCACGTACGAATCCCGTTACCAGCCTGGCGATCCGACGCCGATACAGCGCGGGATCAACAGCATCCAGCTTGGGAGGGACGGGAAACGCTGGTGCGTGCTCTCAATCCTCTGGGACGTCGAACGCCCCGGCAACCCAATTCCGAAAGACTACGCACCATGACGCGCACGGTTTTTATCACGGGCGCAAGCGGTTATATAGGACGTCATCTCATTCCGACACTTCTCGAGCGTGGACACACGGTGAAGGCACTGGTGAGGGAGGGATCGAAGACAGCGTTGGCGTCAGGATGTACTCTGGTTTGCGGCGATGCGTTGAAGAAGGAAACATTCGTCGATCGTATTTCTCCGGCAGATACGTTCATACAGCTCGTGGGAGTAACGCATCCGAATCCTGCAAGGCGGGATGAGTTCCGGTCAATCGACTTCGCATCGGCGACGGCATCGGTTGCTGCTGCACGAGAAACGAGCATCAGGCATTTCGTCTATGTCAGTGTTGCACAACCGGCGCCCATCATGAAAGCATACCAACAAGTGCGTGCCGATGCCGAAGCGCTGATTCGCGCAAGCGGATTGCGAGCAACCATCCTTCGGCCATGGTATGTGATCGGTCCCGGACGCCGTTGGCCGCTCATCTTTGTTCCGGTGTATTGGCTGCTGGAGAAACTGCCTTCGACACGGGCATCGGCACAGCGGCTCGCACTCGTCAATGTGGATCAAATGATCGCTGCTCTTGTTTATGCGGTAGAAAATCCTCCGGACTCGATCCACATCGTTGAAGTTCCTCACATCCGTCAATCATCACTCAAGGATTGAAGCCATGGCCCGACTTCGGACATACACGACCGTTCTTCTTTCACGCACATTCGTCATCCTCGTTCTCTTTACATCGCTTGCATGCGGATGCCACGACGACGCGCCGGATAATACGTCTGTAGGGAACGGTCCGCCCATCATCACCGATGCACGGCTAAAAACCATCAAGCTTCCCACCGGATTTCACATCGATGTCTACGCGCCAAATGTGCCGCGAGCGCGTTCGATGGTTTTAAGCCCGGGCGGCACGCTCTTCGTTGGGACGCGCGATGCGGGCAATGTCTATGCCGTGCTCGATACGAACAAGGACAATTTCGCCGATCGCGTCATCACGATTGCGCATGGATTGGATATGCCGAATGGCGTCGCGTTCTACAACAACGCGCTCTATGTGGCGGAAGTCAATCGCGTGCTTCGGTACGACAATATCGAGAACCGGCTCTTGAATCCGCCCGCGCCGGTTATAGTGAACGACAGCTTTCCCTCAGACCATGCGCATGGATGGAAATTCATTCGCATCGGACCCGACAACAAGCTGTACGTTCCTGTCGGCGCGCCGTGCAACAACTGCCTGAGCAGCGATGCGCGGTACGGATCGATCATGCGGATGAATATGGATGGATCGGGACTGGAGATCTTCGCAAAGGGAATTCGTAATACTGTTGGATTCGATTGGGATCCTGCGACAAAAGAATTATGGTTCACCGATAACGGCCGGGATAATTTGGGAGATAATGTTCCGCCCGACGAGCTGAACCATGCACCGACAATCGGATTGAACTTCGGGTATCCGTTCTGTCACGGCACGAACATTTCCGATCCCGAGTTCGGCTTGCAGCATCCTTGCTCGGATTTCGTTCCGCCGGCGATGGAGCTCGGGCCTCACGTCGCGTCGCTCGGGATGCGCTTCTACAACGGTGCGATGTTCCCGCGCGAGTACAAGAGCAGAATCTTCATTGCCGAGCATGGCTCGTGGAACCGCAGCACGCCGATCGGCGACCGCGTCACGATGGTGACGGTGCAGAATGGGCAGGCAAGCGACTACCAAGTCTTTGCCGAAGGCTGGATGCAGAACGGAACGTATTGGGGCCGACCGGTCGACGTGCTCGTCATGCCCGACGGCGCGCTCTTAGTCTCCGATGACGAGGCGGGGATGATTGATAGGATTAGCTACCAGCGGTGATCTTTATTCTTCACCAAAGTAATCATTGTCAAGCCGTTTTATCTCATAGGCGATTTGAGGGGCCACTCCAAGATTGTGATCGATCATAAGTTGTGCAAGTTGTTCACCATCGATTAACACAATCTTCGTCTCATTCCGGGGAACATAGTCCAGAGCATCTCTTGTGAATGAAGAAGTGGTTATGAATATCCCTTTCTTTGCACCTTGACCTGCAAGAGCACCAACAAATTTCTGGATTTCTGGTCTACCCACAAGATTGCCCGGCTGCCAACGTTTTGCCTGAATGTAAATGATATCAAGGCCGAGTTTGTCTTCCTTGATAGTACCATCAATTCCCTCATCACCACTCCCACCAATCGCTTTTCCAGCGTCCTTGATCGATCCACCGTAGCCCATCCTTACAAGTAATTCTACGACCAGTCGTTCAAAAAAAGCAGCGGGCAACTGAATGACCTTGTTGAGTACTTCTTGTGCGAGAGCTTTACGAATCCGTTGATAAGCCAATTCAAGTGACTCTTCTGGTGTTTGGATAGCAACATCTTCTTGGTTGGCCCCCTCTGTTTCATCTTCCCGTTTTGCGGTTTGAAATTCTATGAACTCAGGGAATTGCTTGAGGAAGCGGACATTTATTTCGGAGGGATTATTTCCGAGTACGTCGAGTCCTCTTTCGGTAATCACAATCAAGGCTCTCCTTGGTGCATCAAGTAGACCAGCCTTCTTAAGATAGGTCTTTGCCCATGCAACTCGATTGTCAAATATTGGTTGTTGACCGCTTGGCAAGAGTTCCTTCCTTTCCTCGCTTGTGAGATTAAATTGGCTTGCGAGACGTTCAACAACATCTCTCATTGCATGCTCTTGTTTGTCCGATGTTAATTTGAGTAAGGGTAACATCAACGATTGATAATCTGGAATAGCCATAATTGTCAATATCGAATGTTGGATTTTTTGATATGATAGGATTGACAAAGATACATAGAGCCGTTGTGAGACGCAACTTCCTTACCACTGTCAAGTATTTCTCCCGCATTCCCAACCAGAGGTTGGGAACGAGCTAACACTCCACCATGCGAGCTTCCCCGAAGTTGCCACGACCTTCAGGTCGTCGACAAGAATCCCAAGGTATCGCCGGGCTTTAGCCCCAAACGAACAATGTGTATCGTGGGTTGAAACCCGCCATGATTTTGTTCTGCCCTCCACGAGCTAAAGCTCGTGGCAATTTTCCGCCAAGCCATCCTCTGCAGGCGACGTCGCGCGACGTCGCCTTCTCTGCTTGCGTCAGGTGGGAACACCTGACGCCACCCATCCTTCATTGCAAATCACCCCCATTCCCCGTATATTGATAGAAATTGTTTCGAGATGAACAGAACGTGAGTCACGATTTCCGGCGTATTTTAATTGTTCGCACAGACCGCATCGGGGATGTTATCCTCACCTTACCAATGGCTGAAATGCTCAAGAAGCATTTTCCTTCCGTTCAGATCGGCATGTTGATCCAGCGCTACACGGAAGAGATCGTCGAAGCGAATCGTGCAGTGGATGAAGTTCTCTTCTACGACGATGGAAAATATCCGCTCCCGTTGTTCCATCTTGTCGCCACATTGCGAACGGGACGGTTCGATGCTGTCTTCCATACGCATCCGCGCTTTCGTCTTGCACTCATCACGTGGTTTGCGCGCGTGCCCGTTCGTGTCGGAACCGGATACCGCTGGTACTCGTTTCTGTTCAATCGGAAGGTGTACGAACACCGGAAGGATGCAAAGCGCCACGAGCTTGAATACAATCTCAATCTGCTCACGGCAATCGGATGTCCGGTCGACTATGAAGGAGTGACACCGTCGCTTGAAGTGAAGCCACATGTTGTGGATCGAGTAAAATCGCTTTTAGTTGAGAGAGGTATCCAGAAAAACGAGCGCATCGTGATTCTCCATCCCGGCAGCGGCGGCTCGGCCCGGGACTGGAGCCCGCAGAATTTCGGCAAGCTTGGTCAATGCCTCGCGCAACTTCCTCACGTGAGGATCATCGTAACCGGCGGTGCATCGGAACAAAACCTTGTGCATGAAGTGCAATCGATTGCAGGCGAGAAAGCGCTCACGATGGTGAATCAGCTTAATCTGAAAGAGCTTGCTGCGCTGGCAAAGTTATCATCGCTCTTTGTTGCCAATTCTACCGGTCCCCTTCATATTGCAGCAGCTGTTGGAACTCCCGTGATCGGATTTTTTCCAAACATCAAACCGTTAAGCGCAGAACGTTGGGGACCGTATACTTCAAAGAAAACAATCTTTACTCCGATTAATCGACCGCACGATTGCAGCGACTGTATGAAAAACAATACTTCGTGCGAGTGCATGAATTCGATTTCCGTTGACGATGTGTACAAGGCGGCGATTCAATATTTGACGAACTGAGAAACTCACGGCATGAATCCTGTTGTGTATGTTCTTCTTCTTGTAGTATCGCAAACGTCTTTCGTGCAAGACCTGCGTCCGTTCGGCGCTCCGGCATCGGTGTTTGCGGATACGAATGCTGCGTCGACGGAAGGAAAATCGGCAAATGCAGAAACACGACAACTTAACGTTGGAGAACTGCGGAAGCTTCCGAATAAGGCCTTTGCCCCCGGTGAGTACCTGAAGTTCGACATCATTTATGGTTTCGTGACAGCCGCCGAAGCGGTGATGAAAGTATCCGATACGGTAATGTACGGCCGGAAATGTTTGAGAGTGGATTTTCGTCTCAACTCCAAACCGTTTTTCAACGTGTTTTATAAAGTCGAAGACCGCTATCATACGGTGATCGACTCTGAAGGCCTGTTCCCCTGGCACTTCGAACAGCACATACGCGAAGGAGGATTTCAGCGCGACTTCGTCGCCAACTTCGATCAGCTCAAGCACGTTGCGCAGACGACAGAAGGAAAATATACGATCCCACCGTATGTACAAGATATGATGTCGGCATTTTATTTCGCGCGGACAATCGACTACAGCAACTTCAAGCCGGGGCAGAAGATTCACCTGCAGAATTTTTATAAAGACTCCACCTATGAACTCGACGTGAAGTTTCGCGGCCGGCAAACGATTGAAGTCGAAGCAGGCACGTTCAACTGTGTCGTGATCGAGCCGCTGGCAAAAGAGGGAGGGCTGTTCAAGAGTGAAGGAAAGGTGTTTGTCTGGATCACGGACGATGACCGCAAAATTCCGATCCGCGTTTCATCCAAAATACCGATTGGATCGATTGATTCCGAGCTGACCGAATACCACGGCATCAACGGTCCCGTCGATGCAAAAGTCAACAACCAATAACAGCCAATGCCCTCGTACCGACAGATAGATATTTCGAAAGTCAAGACTATTTCCATTAAGTCGCGCAAAAGTAAAGTCCATCAGCAAGACTTTGCCGGTATTTTCGACCCGAAGCGGCAATCATTCTCATCTTTCATCAAGTCGCTGCCGCACATTCTCGTTGCCGACGACTTGAGGAATTTTGTGGATGATGTCGTCACGTCCGCCCGACGTCGGAAACCGGTTATCGCACTCATTGGCGCACACGTCATCAAGGTTGGTCTTTCGCCGCTGTTGATCGACTTGATGAAACGGAATGTCATTACCTGTATCGCGATGAATAGCGCTGCCGCCATCCACGACGTCGAGACGGCGCTGTGGGGAATGACGTCCGAAGACGTTGAAGCCAACCTTGCAGATGGACAGTTTGGAATGGCGAAAGAGACGGGCGAATTCATCAACGGCATATTGCGTGCTGCCATGAGGGAACGCTCGTATGGTTATGGTGAAGCGCTCGGAAGAGCGCTCCAGACCGCCTCGAAGAAAAAGCTGAGCCTGCTTGCATCATGTTACAAATTTGGCGTGCCGGTGACTGTCCATGCCGCGATTGGAACAGACATCGTTCACCAGCAACCGACGATGGACGGTGCTGCGACCGGCGAGATGTCGTTTCGTGACTTCAAGGTACTGTGTAATGTCGTAAAAGACCTTCGCGGCGGCGGTGTTGTGATGAATATCGGCTCTGCAGTTGTGTTGCCGGAAGTATTTTTGAAAGCGCTGACTGTTGCCCGCAATCTCGGCTACAAAGCGCGAGGCTTTTCAAGCGCGAACTTCGATATGATTCAACACTACCGGCCGCGCGTGAACGTCGTCCAGCGGCCGACACGCAACGGCGGGCGAGGATACATGTTCACCGGACATCATGAGATTATGATTCCGCTCATCTGCGCTATGATCAAAGATCGGTTATCGGGACGGTGATGGACGACCATAACGTACAAGCGGAGCAACTCGCACCGGCGAGTGTACCGGAACCGCTGCAACTTTCTTTCATAGAGCGCTACAACATTCCACCGGCATTGTTTGCCATTCTCATTCTTTTCATTGTCTTCGTCGGATACCAGCTCATCGGATCGGTCGTCGTCTACTTTCTTTACGGACTTGACCCCGGTCCGGAGAGCGTACAGGGACTTCGCATCGTAACCGCCCTGAGTCAGCTCTTGCTCATTCTCGCGCCAACACTGTTCTTCATTCGATTCATCACGAGGAAGCCGAAAGAATTTCTGCGCCTGCATGTTCCCGATATACGTCTGTTTGTTCTTCCGATCGCCGGCATCTTTTCATTACAACAGATGCTGCAGGTCTACATGGTATTCCAATCGCGGATTCCGTTGCCGCCGGAAATTCAACAATTCGTCGAACAGATGAACGAGCTTATTGAGAAGTTCACAAAGATGCTGGCGGGATCGTCCTCGGTACCGGAGCTGTTCTGGGTTATTGTTGTCATTGCACTCATACCGGCGGTATGCGAAGAGTTTCTCTTTCGCGGTCTCACCCAGCGTAGTTTCGAACGGCATCTTCATCCTCTACAAGCAGCGATACTCACGGGAATTATTTTTGGCGCCTACCATTTGAATCCCTTTACGTTCGTGCCGCTCGCCGTACTTGGGATCTATCTTGGCTTCCTGGCAATGCGGGCGCAGAGTCTTTGGGTTTCTGTCGCGGCGCACTTTTATAACAACGCATACGCGTGTGTCGCCCTCTATTTTCACATGGACGATGACATCGTCGGTGCGGGAAACCCCGAGCATTTATCCGTCGGTACTCTGCTGCTCACGTTCTGGTTCTTTGGCGTCATCTTTCTTGTCTCGACACTCTATTTCATGCGCATCACAATGCCTGTTGAAGAGTCTCCGGCTGTGAACGAGTCGTTGGAATGAAGGCGCACCACTCTCATGGCCATCTATCCACTGAACGGTGATCATCATCCGTGAATAATCTCACACAACGCATCCTCGTCGCGGCCGTTGCCATTCCGATCATTGTCTTCATCTGCATGGCAGGCGGACTCTATTTTTTCGGCTTCATTGCGATCGTCTCCGCAGTTGCCCTGCGAGAGTTCTATGCGCTTGCCGAAGCGAAAGGTGCAAAGCCGCTTGTTGTGTTCGGCCTCATCGGAGGCTTTTTCGTCAACCTCTCATTCTATCACGTTAGGCTGCGGACATTCTTAACGGGAATATTTGAAGCGCGGGGCATCACGATCCCGTTTCCCTCGCAGGCCCAACTCCTTGTGATCACGCTGCTGATCATCGTAATCGTCTTCAGCATAAGGGAGTTATTCCGGGATAAAGGCTCGGCAGTTCTCAATCTCTCTACGACACTCTTCGGCATTCTGTATGTCTCACTTTTTTTTGGCACCTTCATCGGTTTGCGCGAACTCTTTGTGCCCGCCGATTTTCCTGTGCTGCGTTATTTTCCTTCCATCACAAACCTGGCCGACCAATATGTTCTCGCCCGGATCTACAAGTGGGGGGGATACACAGTCATATCAGTATTTGCGATGATCTGGATATGTGATTCGGCTGCGTTTCATGCAGGCTCGGCAATCGGGAAGCACAAACTTTTCCCGCGTGTCAGTCCCAATAAGAGTTGGGAGGGCGCTGCGGCTGGATTTATCTTTGCCATTCTCTCTGCTCTTGCGGCGAAGTATCTCGTTCTCGAATATCTTTCGGTGGGAAGCGCCGTTCTCATTGGCGGCATCGTTGGAACAATAGGCCAGCTTGGAGATTTGAGTGAATCGCTGATGAAACGCGACGCGGGCGTCAAAGATAGTTCGACACTTATTCCCGGTCATGGTGGCGCATTCGACCGGTTCGATAGCTTGCTTTTGGTAGCACCTTGTGTGTATCTTTACATAGACTATATCCTCTTCAGTTAGAATGTCCGTCCGAAAAGAAAAGATCAACATTATTACGCTTGGTTGTTCGAAGAACACCGTCGATTCGGAAGTTCTCATGCAGCAACTCCACGCGAACAAGTGGGAGTTGACAGAAACGTCGGATGGTTCCGATATCGCCATCATCAATACCTGTGGATTTATCGAAGCTGCGAAACAGGAATCCATCGACACTATTCTTCAAGCCGTTGAGCTGAAGAAAGAAGGTCGGCTGAAGAAGGTTATCGTCATGGGATGCCTTTCCGAGCGCTATGCAAGCGATCTCAAAAAAGAGATCCCCGATGTTGATGCCTATGTTGGCGCCAACAAGATGGAGAAGGTCGTTGAGGCCCTCGGCGGCGACTACAAGAGCGAGCTCCTGGGTGAGCGCATGCTCACAACGCCGCAGCACTTCGCATACCTCAAGATCTCGGAAGGATGTGATCGGCCTTGTTCTTTCTGCTCGATACCGCTCATGCGTGGCGTGCATGTGAGCAAGCCGATGGAACGTATCATCCTTGAGGCCCGGCGGCTTGCAGTTCTTGGCGTGAAGGAACTGGTCATCATAGCACAGGACAGTACGTACTATGGACTCGATCTGTATGGAAAACGAACCCTGGCAACCGTACTCGAAAAGCTCGGTGAGGTTAATGGCATCGAGTGGATCAGGTTGATGTACGCCTTTCCGACCGGATTTCCGGAAGACATTCTCGAACAATTCAACACTAATGCGAAACTCTGTCGCTACATCGATATGCCGGTGCAGCATGTCTCCGATGCTGTGCTCGCCTCGATGCGGCGTGGCATTACATCCGAGAAGCTGCGTGCATTGATTCATCGGATACGGACAACGGTACCGGGCATTGCGCTGCGTACGACACTCATTGTGGGATATCCGAATGAAGGGGAGAAGGAGTTCGAGGAGTTGATGAGGTTCATCGCGGAAACCCAATTTGACCGGCTTGGGGTATTCACGTATTCACAAGAGGATGGGACAACGGCGTATTCGCTCGGCGATCCGGTGCCCGATGAAGTGAAGGAAGAGCGCCGCAACCGGATCATGGAAGTCCAGCGAACGATCTCGCGTACGAAGAACGAGCAACTCATCGGGCGAACCATGAGTGTCCTCATCGACCAGCGAGACGGGGACGTGGCGATTGGGCGAACAGAAATCGATGCGCCGGAAGTCGATAATGAAATTACGATTCACTCGGCGGGCAATTGTTCTGTCGGACACTTTTACCCTGTGAGAGTCATCGATGCTGAAGAGTACGATCTCTTCGCGATTCCGACGCATCGGGTTGAGGCTGAGATGGAAGTATCATGAGTCTTTTTATTCGATATGTCATGATGTTATTCGACAGAACACTGCACTGTCTGATCGTCCTTCCGATTCTTTCGTCCCTCGTTCTTGCTCAGACTGATTCCCCGGATCCCACGATACCGATACCGGACGTTCCCAAGCTCTACTTCGATGCGTTGAACTTCTCATCCGAAGAGCCCGGACAAGGGCGACTTGATGTTTATATCGAGGTTCCGTACGAAGCGATCCATTTTACGAAAGACAACGATATTTTTCGCACTGCATACGATATCACAATCGATGTGCATGACTCGACAGATAAACTTGTCATCGAAAAGTTTTGGACCGAGAAGATTGAAACGCAAAACTATGACGAGTCTATTTCGCCGCAGGCCGGACGGGTCAGCCAGAAATCGTTTACATTACACCCGGGGAAATACGTCATCACGGTGCAAGTGACCGATCGCGACACCAGGAATACGATCCACGACAAGCGCACGATCACCGTTCACAATTTTGCACAGTCTCCGTTTGCCATGAGCGACATGATGCTCGTGAACCGTCTCGATACTCTCGCAGGCAAAAAGGTAATCTCGCCAAACATTTCAGGCAACGTTGCCGATCTCAATGCCGGCTTCTTTGTCTTTTTCGAACTGTATAATCGCATCGGCGCCGACTCTGCTCGCGTGATGATCGACGTGCGCAACGTGAAAGGAGACGTCGTTCAGAGTGACACATCTGTTGGGCAAGTGGGAGCGGAGAGAAAATCCACATTCATACGTGTAAAGGACGACAAACTCGTCGCAGGCGATTATATGCTCGACGCCAGTGTCGAGCCACTGCACACCATGTCAGGAACGTCAGTTGCGGGTATAAAAGCGTCCACTTCTCGCTCTTTTATCATTCACTGGCGGGGGTTGCCCGTTTCCATTGTCGATCTTGATCTCGCAATCGATCAACTTCAGTACATGACTGATAAAGAGAAAATCGATGAGATGAAAAACGCCCCGCCGGAGAAGAAACGCGATATGTTCCGGGAATTCTGGAAGAAGCGCGATCCAACACCCAACACTGAACGCAATGAGCTGATGGAAGAATACTACGCACGAGTCGTGTATGCCAATAAACATTTCAGTCATTATCTCGATGGATGGAAAACCGACATGGGCATGGTGTACATCATTTTCGGCACACCGAGCAATGTCGAGCGCCATCCGTTCGATATCGATGCAAAACCGTACGAGGTTTGGACATACTACGAGCAGAACCGCGAGTTCGTCTTCGTCGATGCTACGGGCTTCGGGGATTACCGTCTTCAAAATCCAATCTGGGATCTGTGGCGAACACGGCCACATTGAGTATCGGCGACATGATCTGGATGCGCCGTCTTTGTTTGTCCTATCTCATTTTTTTGTTTACTCCTGTATTCCTTCATGCCGGCCAGCCGACCATCCACTCCATACGCTTCACGGGGAATCGCGTGTTCAGCGATCGGGAGATCGCCGGCCGCACGATCACCGCGATCGGCTCGCGACTATCGATGCAACAGCTCTCTGCCGATCGAGAATCGATCCTCGGCTTGTATCACGAACGCGGCTATTACTTTTCCAATGTACGTCTGATGTCCGAGATGTTCTCGTCCGACAGCTCATCAGTTGATCTCGTTGTCGACATTTACGAAGGAGACTCCTATACCATTAGTGCGATCCTCCTCGCCGGAAATTCACATCTGTCGACGGAGCAAATCCTTCAAACATTCGAAACTCGCGTTGGCGGATTTTTGGATACCACCGTTCTCGGACAGGATATCGGTAGAGTTCTTGCCGCGTATGAGAGGGTTGGTTATCCGTTTGCCAGTGCAGATGTTCGAGATATTGTTATCTCATCTGATGTTTCGTTTCATGCGCTAACGATTTCTCTATCGGTTGATGAAGGTCCGCGAGTGATGATCGATGAAATTCGTATTACGGGAAACAAAGAGACAAAAAGTGAAGTGATCGTACGGGAAATGCGGATTGGATTACACGAGCCATTCAACGAAGAAACGGTGGTGAAGATTCCGGATCGATTGAATCGGATGAACATCTTCACGTCGGTGAAAGAGCCGCAAGTGTTTCTTGGGAAAAATGGCGGCGGTCTTCTCATTGCCGTAGAAGAAGGAAACGCGAACACCTTCGATGGTGTTCTTGGATATGTACCCTCCTCCGGCACCGATGGTGGAGGAAGTCTATCGGGGATGGTCAACGTGACATTGGGGAACCTGTTCGGCACCGCGCGAAAACTGAATGTCCGCTGGCAAAGAGATGATGCCCAGTCGCAGGAGATGACGCTTCAGTACCTCGAGCCGTGGGTAGTGAGCCTTCCGTTGAACATCGGGGGCGTTTTTCACCAGCGAAAACAGGATTCGCTGTATGTTCGCCGTGAATTTGAAGCGAAGGCCGATCTCCTCCTGACGGAATCGTTTTCTGTCGGCGGTATTCTCTCACAGGAGGAAATCATTCCATCCAGCACGATCTTCGTGCAAGCTGTCTCCAACAGCCATACACTGACGACCGGTATCGACATCCATTATGACACGCGTGATGATGCGCTCAGTCCGACACATGGAGTCAATTACCGAACGAGATACCAAATTGGCAGCAAGAGATTCTCAGGATTGGCTATCGGAGGAAACGGAGACGCAGCAAGCGTGCAAAAGGTAAGTCTCGATGTCGATGGATACGGCCAGACATTCGATCGTCAGGTTGTCGCAATCGGACTTCATGGCCGCCAGACGACGAGCGGCCGGCTCGAGCTTGGCGATTTGTATCGCTTCGGCGGAACAAACACGCTGCGAGGTTACCGCGAGAATACATTCATCGGTTCGCGCGTCGCATGGATGAACATCGAGTACCGCTTTCTACTTGCGCGACGGTCCTTCTTCTTCGGCTTCGTAGACATGGGTTATGCGGATCTGCCGGCCGACGACGTAAGGCATACCGAAGCGAAGACACAGTTCAACATCGGGTATGGTATCGGCATTCGACTTGAGACATCGTTGGGAAATATCGGCATGAGTTTCGCGCTTGGTCAGGGAGACTCATTCACGCAGGGGAAAATTCATATCGGACTTGTGAACCAATTCTGAATATTCATGCTGGATTGCGCATTCGAGCGGACATATTGGATGCAGGGAATCGAACATGTCGCCGGCATCGATGAGGCGGGAAGAGGTCCGCTGGCCGGTCCGGTCGTGGCCGCCGCCGTTGTCATGCCGCGAGAAGTATGGATTCATGGTGTAGACGATTCGAAGAAGCTCTCTGCAGTGCGACGAGAGGAATTGTTCGATGTTATTTCAGAATGCGCCCTCGCAGTCGGTGTCGGTATCGTTCACCATACCATTATCGACGAAATCAATATTTACCGTGCGACGATGAAGGCGATGGCTGATGCGGTCGCGCAGCTCACGCCCGTTCCGGGCCGCCTGTTGATCGATGGACCGCGCTACCACGATTCTTCCATTCCATTCACAGCAATCGTCGATGGCGACGCGAAGTGTTTTTCGATTGCGGCAGCTTCCATCATAGCGAAGGTAACACGAGATCGTTTGATGGTTGAGTATGACCGGCTGTTTCCGGACTACGGGTTTGCAAAGCACAAGGGGTACGGGACGCGTGAGCACCTCGACGCGATCCGCACACATGGGCCGTGCAGTATTCACCGGCGCAGTTTCAGCATGCCAACAAAAAATGACACCGGAGGTTATGAGCACACACAATAGGGAGAGCGGTAGAAGCGGCGAGGATCTTGCAGTTGATTTTGTAATCAAAAAGGGTTATCGTATTCTCGAACGGAACTTCCGCTTCGATCGCGGTGAGATCGATATTGTTGCAGACGACCACGGTATGCTCGTGTTCATTGAAGTCAAAGCGCGACATACGAAACGGTTTGGCGAGCCGGAAGAAGCGGTCTCGGTTCGTAAACGCGCGCAGTTGCGAAAGGTTGCGGAAGGATATCTCTTCCTGCATCGCATTGACGATGTGGACTGCCGCTTCGATGTTATCGCGATCGAATATGAGCGGAATATTCCTGTGATCCGCCACATTGATAATGCGTTTTGAAGTACAATGCAAAAGTAAAAATGCAAAAGTAAAAATGAATTCGGAATCCTTATCCTTTCTTTGGCAGATTTTCACCCCCAAGAACACCGGCACGTGAGGAAGGTATGAACGCCCTGCCCTTGATCCTCGGCGCTCTTTGTGTCATGGCAATCGCATACCGATACTACAGCGCATTCATTGCCGCCAAGGTCGTCGCGCTCGATGACAAGCGAACCACTCCGGCCCATCTCTACAACGACGGCCAGAATTATCATCCCACAAACAAATGGGTGCTCTTCGGCCACCACTTCGCCGCCATTTCCGGCGCAGGACCATTGATAGGGCCCGTACTTGCTGCACAGTTTGGCTTTCTTCCGGGCTTTTTGTGGTTACTGATCGGCGTGTGTCTTGGCGGCGCGGTGCACGACTTCGTTATCCTTGCCGCATCGATCAGACGGAAAGGGAAATCGCTCGCCGAAATCGCCCGCAATGAGATCAGTCCGCTTGCGGGTCTCATCGGCTCGATTGCGATACTCATTATCGTTGTCATCGCACTTGCAGGTCTCGGACTTGCCGTCGTGAATGCGCTGAAGGAAAGTTCGTGGGGTACGTTCACCATTGCGATGACGATTCCCATCGCTCTCCTCGTCGGGCTCTGGATGTATCGCATTCGTCCGGGCCGTATCGGCGAGGCAAGCATAGTCGGTGTGATCGGGGTTTTCGCGGCGGTGATTACCGGGAGTTTCATTCCGACTTCTTCGCTCGCATCCTACTTTACGTTCTCTCGCGAAGGCATCATTATCGCACTTGCGGCGTACGGGTTCATCGCGTCCGTGCTTCCGGTGTGGCTGCTCCTGTGTCCACGTGATTACCTGAGTTCCTATATGAAAATCGGAACGATTGCCGCACTCGTCGTCGGGGTCGTTATCGTCCAGCCTGAATTGAAGATGCCGGCGTTCACAGAATTCATCCATGGCGGCGGGCCGATCATTCCCGGTAAGCTCTTTCCGTTCGTCTTTATCACGATCGCGTGCGGTGCGATCTCCGGATTCCACGCCCTTGTCTCCTCCGGCACTACGCCGAAGATGTTGAACAAGGAATCGGAGGCGCGAATGATCGGTTACGGAGCGATGCTGATGGAGGGACTCGTGGGAATCATCTCTCTTATCGCTGCAAGTTCATTGTTCCCCGGCGATTATTTTGCGATCAATCTCACTCCGGAAAAATTCGCGGCGCTGGGGATGTCTCCGCAGAACCTGCACGAGCTATCACTTGAGGTAGGAGAGACGGTTGCGGGGCGACCCGGAGGGGCGGTATCGCTTGCGGTCGGCTTTGCCCAGATATTTTCCGGTATTCCGGGAATGAAAGGACTCATGTCGTACTGGTATCATTTCGCCATCATGTTCGAGGCGCTGTTTATTCTGACGACGATCGATACCGGAACGCGTGTGGCGAGATTCCTCGTTCAGGAATTCGGTGGTCGTGTATGGAAGCCGCTTGAGAAACCCGATTGGCTTCCCGGTACGTTACTTTCCACCGGACTGGTTGTCTTTGCATGGGGATATTTTATCTGGACAGGGAATATCAGCACCATCTGGCCGATGTTCGGGACGGCGAATCAGCTCCTTGCAGCCGTCGCCCTTGCCGTAGCCACGACCGCAATCATCAACGCGGGACGCGTTCGTTATGTGTGGGTGACGCTCGTACCAATGCTCTTTGTCTCCACGACGACGCTTGTTGCCGGCTGGGAGAATATCGCCGATAACTTCATGCCGCTTATTGCAAATCCTGCCACACACGTGCAAGGTTATATCAATTCCCTACTCACAGCCATTATGATGGTGTGCACAGTGATCGTTCTTGTGGAAGCGTTCCGCAGGTGGTATCGCGTGTTGGTGAAGGGGGCTTTCTACATCGGCGGTGAAGTGGTGTACGCGAAGAAGGGAAACTTCACGCCGCCGGAATACGGGTGTTGCTAGAGAATAGAGGAACAATGCTGCTTGTTGCTACTTCGCCAACGAGTAGCGAAGCAGATTCCACACCGTATTGCGTCTCGCGTTCGTAATCGTGACGAACCACTGCTCGTGCATCCGGAGGATGCCGACGCTCGGATCCACCCAATATGTCGTTCCTCCGTAAAAATTTCCCTCGAAATGAATGCGGCTAATCCGATACGCTCCGGTGAATGTCCCCGCCGGAACCGTGACGGTCTCTTTTGCCGCGACGTGGAACGAATCCGAGTACGGTGTGCGCCATCCGCGTCCGACTTCAAATGGAAGAACGAATACAAGCAGAGGAAACGGATAGCTTCTGATCCCATAGATGGAAATAGTGTCGCGATCGTATGAGGCAAGAACTGTATCGGCAAAAGTTCTGTATCGATATTCCAGCACTGCGGCGAGGAGGCCGTTCGGCAGTCGCGTAGAATCGATGGCGTGGATTTCCAGCGTGTCGGGCGTATTGGCGACCGAATCGTATATCGCGTACGTCCATTTCAATATGAAATACGGGTTCGGAGACGGCTGCGTTACCGTGCTGCTGTCCCTGCATGACGAAAGAACGGCGGAGAGGAAAACGAACGCGGTGAAGGATAGTGTGTTTATCATGGGAGCTCCTTTCTTCCAGCCTCTCTCACTTCATGCAGCAGGATTTTGTTCCCTGAGCATACCTGATTCCCGGCTACAGATATGTACTCTCCACTATCGTGGCGATTCCCTGCCCAACGCCGATGCACATGGTCGCGAGTCCATAACGGGCTTTCCGTCGCTTCATCTCGTGAAGCAGTGTCGTCATGATGCGTGCACCGCTGCATCCGAGAGGATGGCCGAGGGCAATTGCGCCTCCATTCACATTGAGTTTTGTGGGATCGAGGTCGAGATCGCGGACGACGGCAAGTGATTGCGCTGCGAAAGCTTCGTTCAACTCAACCACATCGATCTGATTCATGGTAAGTTTTGCTTTCTGCAGCGCTTGCCGGACGGCAGGCACAGGCCCGATTCCCATGTAGCGCGGATCGACACCCGCAAGACCTGTTGCAACAATGCGTGCCATCGGACGTTTGCCAAAGTCTCGCGCTCGTTGTTCACTCATGATGAGAACGGCAGCTGCGCCGTCATTGAGCGAAGAAGAATTGCCTGCTGTTACCGTTCCATCTTTCCTGAACGCCGGCTGGAGCGCAGCGAGCTTCTCCATTGATGTATCGGAGCGCGGGCCTTCATCTTGCTTGATGATGACCGGATTGCCTTTCCGCTGGGGAACCTCGACGGGCACGATTTCATCATTGAATGCGCCGCTTGTCTGTGCACGGACGGCTTTCACGTGACTGTTGCAAGCGAATTGATCTTGTTCCTCGCGAGAGATAGTATATTTCTCTGCGATGTTTTCGGCCGTCTCACCCATTGTCTCAAGGGGAAAAAGTTTTTCCATCTTCGGGTTCGGATAACGCCAGCCAAGTGCCGTGTCATAGGCAGAGATGTTCCCGTACGCACCGGTTTGATTTTTTGGGAGGGAGTATGGCGCACGGCTCATACTTTCGACGCCCCCGGCAATCACGATCTCAAGATCTCCGGACCAGATCGCTCTCGCCGCATGATTGATTGCGTCGAGGCTTGACCCGCAGAGTCGGTTGATGGTTGTGGCGGGCACGGAGTAGGGAAGTCCCGCCAGTAATGCGCTCATACGACCGATATTCCGGTTGTCTTCACCGGCTTGATTTGCACAACCCCACATGACATCCTGGATGACCGATGGGTCGAGTGCTGTACGCTCACTCAGAGTTTTGATGATGAGGGCACTGAGGTCATCGGGACGCACATCGCGGAATGCACCGCCGTACCTCCCGATAGGAGTCCGAGCTGCATCAAGGATAACAGCTTCGGTCCGCACCATATGCGCTCCTGAGTTGGTGAACGTTACTTTTGTTGAGTTGATGACGCGGTACGCGAGGACTTCCCGCTGACAAGCGCGAAGTAGCGGACTTCAAGTGTGGGCATGTGGGCGGCATCGGTCTGGATGACGAGTGTGCCTTTTGCCGCCCCGAGCGCTGCAGGCGAAAATATAAGATCGATCGTGGCTTCCTTACCGGGTTGCACTGCGTTCTGGGAAAATGCTACGCGGACGTCCTTCGATGATGGTATGGCCGAAAGAATATGAACCGGCGTCTCTCCGACATTTTTGAGTGTGATGGATTCCGTTGCTGTCGATTCCGGAGTTGTCCGGAACATGACATACTCCGGATGCAGCTCGAGGGCTTTAATGATGGTTGCTTTGAAGGTAATGCGTACGTGTGGCTGTGACGTATCGCTCGCATCGAACGTAACCGCCTTTTCTACCTGCCCGACAAAACGAGTGGGATCGAACGAGATGGAGAGAACGCCACTGTCATTCGGTGCGATGTGAGGGGTTGTCATCAGTGTTCCTGTACAGCCGCATGTCGCGCTCACGTTCGTGATCGCAAGCGTATCCGTTCCGACATTCTTGATAACGACTTGGTGACGGTACAGTTTCCCCGTATAGAGCTGACCGAAGTCGAGCTTCGTTCCTCCAACAACGCTCATCTTCGGCTGGGCAGTCAGGAGGCACGATAAGAAAATAACGCCGAGCACGAGCGTACTCGTGGCTCTGGAAACAAACGTTTGTGAAAAACTTACTTTCTGTTGATCCATGCGTAGTAACTAAGATTGACTTTCTGCTGAACTTGATTATCAGTGGTGAATTCGACTTGCCCCTGATAGGTGCCAGTCTTTGTCGCTTTGTATACGGCCTGCATCTGTGTCGATTCACCAGGCATGAGTTCATTCTTCATTAGAGTGATAGTGAGCATGGGCGACTTCGAATCGGCCGAGGCGATCTTGACCGCTACTTTTGATGAAGGGTTGGTAATGGTGACCGTCTTTGTATAAGTCGAGTCAAGCTTCATATTGTCGAATGAGAGCATTTTCGGCTCGAAGATGAGCACGTTCAGTACGTTTGTTGTAAATGTGACCGTCAACCTGGTATTGGAGGTATCGTTCGAAGTCACGTATACTTGTTTCGAGACCTTGCCACTATAACTTGATGTATTGAAAGAAATGGAGAGTTTGCCAGTTTGACCGGGAGCCAGACGCTTGTCGGCATCAGTCATCATTGCTGCTGTACAGCCGCACTGCGCATGAACATCCGAAATCTTCAATGTGTCCTTGCCGGTATTCTTAATTGTTAAAACTCTCTCAGCCTTGTGTCCCTGAAAAACGTCCCCCATATCAAGTTGGGTTCCACCGACAACGTCAATTTTCGGTTGAGCCAGGACGCCAGTGACGACCAGAAAGAATGAAAGAACGGTGAGGGATAATACGGTTTTCATACAAATTGCTCCAGTGAAATTAATGATAATGATGGTAGGACTAAGATATGAAAGTAAGACATAAAATTCAAGTAGACCACCAACGTTTCCCGGCAGCCATTTGTCGCACGAGCGGCGCAATTCGGTATCGTTCTTCACCCAGATCCTGATGCAGGGACTCCAGAACGCTGAAAACCTGTTGGATTCCTATTTTGTCTGCCCACTCGATTGGGCCGAGCGGATAATTTGTGCCAAGCTTCATCGCAGTATCAATATCGCGAGGTGGCGCCGCATTTTCCATCACTGCAAAGGAAGCCTCATTCACCAACATACAAAGAATTCTCGGCAGCACCATTCCGATGCGGTCTTGCACGACGGCAGTTTCTTTTCCGAGCCGTTCCAAGAAATTCTTGATCGTCGAGACTGTCTTTGTCGATGTATTGACAGTCGGTGCAACTTCCAGGAGTTGTTGAGAAAGAAGCGTTGGAAGCGCGGATAGTCCCATTAATCGTTCCGGGGACTTGAGCCAGCTTGCTTGCTCTGTGGCAGTAACGGTGACGGACGAGCTGAGGATGACAGTGTGCCCGGGAAGGGATTTCTCCAGCAAAAGTATATTTTTCTTTTTTTTCTCTTTGTCCGTATTTGTAAGCTCGATAGCGAGAGCAGTACCCCGTGGAATAGTAGAACTCGAACGCAGTAAGGGAGGAAGTTTTTCCTTTTGCAGAGGTCGATTGAATTTCACGGTGATTGTGTAGCCAACACGAGCGCACTGCTCTCCTAATTCCTCGACCATCGGGGATTCACCTATGAGAAAAACCATCTCGGGAATTGCCTTCTCTGTCTTTCTCAAAATCCTTCCTTCTTTCTCAGCGACTTGAAAACCCACCCTTGGCGGTCTATCTGGAGTGAATCTACTTTGCCGTGGAGTGATAGTGTAAAGTCCTGATTTGCGAGACTGTCGGTCATAGAAAAAATAAACTCTTTTTCCTGCGTCCAAACGCTTACGCTCATCGGCATTCTGTAGAGCAACTTCCCGGCGTATGGCTGTTTGATAGTTAGAGAAACTCTTGTTGTATCTGTTTTTCCCGGCTGGATGGTCCAGAAGTATTCGTACACCGGACGATCGATCGAATCGGCCGAAGCGTACACCCATTCATCGAAGAACCATTGCAAGGTCGTTCCGGAAGTATTCTCACACGCCCGGATGAAATCTTCCGTACGAGCAGTGGCATATCGGAGCGCCGGCTCGTTGACATAGTTTCGCATGGCGGCAAAGAAGATGCTGTCGCCAAGAATTCCACGAAGCATGTGAAGGACCAACGCTCCTTTGAAATAGACTCTCGGCGCGAATGAATCCCAGAAAGCGGTGTCACTCTTCCCGATCACGCAACCGGCATAGGTGCCAATCCGGGCAGACATGAACCGATCAATGTATGTATGATACTGTTTGGCGCCTTTTGTCTCTTCGAGATAGAGCGCTTCAGCGTACGTTGCGAATCCTTCGCTGAGCCACGTATGGTTCCATGTTGCCGGTGTGATGAGATCACCCCACCAGTGATGAGCCATTTCATGGAGTAACGTCAGCTCATGTTCTCTGGTTCCCGTAATGAGTTGCGTCTCAATGCTGCACAGCGTCTGATTCTCCATCGTCGTACTTCCGTCGACCTCTGCGTAACCGAATTTTTCTTCGAAGAACGGATACTCACAAAAATGGCGTGCGAAGAATCCAAGCATTTGTGTCGTGTTTTGAAAATCCGCCTTGGCTTTGATCGTGTCGTTCGGATACACGTAATACGTGATCGGCATCCGTGTACTATCGAGTCCGATGTATGTGTCATGAAGCTCGACGTAAGGGGCGATAGCTACCGACACAAGATATGTCGCGATCGGATACCGAGTTTCCCAGTGATACGTTGCCGTACCGATCTTTCTTTCCATGCTCTTGAGAAGGCCGTTTGATGCAGCAATCAGATTTACAGGAACGGTGATGTGGGCGCGGACGGGTGCTTTATCTTCAGGTGAATCCTTGCAGGGCCACCACGTGCGAGCGAAGTTCGGTTCACTGCTTGTCACTACATGGGTGAAGTGAGCCGTGTCGGGAATATACACGCCGCCACCATCATACTGGCCGGTGAATTTCGACACGCCATGGTAATAAATCGTGAGTTCAAACGGCGTCTTAAGGTCGAGTCGGGAGGGTAATGTTGTCGTAGCAATGTCCCCATCGTGTAACAAACGAACACGCTGGCTCTTGTAAAGAACCGAATCAATCGTCAATGTGGATACGGAAGCATTGAAAACGACCTCGCTGATTGGTGCGAGCGTTGTGGCACTCATGATGACGCGTCCCGTAAACGACTTCGCGGGCAAATCGAATGCAATGCTCAGATCATATTGAGTCACGTCATAGGAGGCCATGCGCGTATCACCGGCTTCCATGATCGCGAGAGGAATGATGGTGAAGGAGACGAGAAAGAACATCGTGCGCGCGCCGAATGTCATAACTCGTATTTATAAAATCCTTGCTTAGCCTTTCGTCCGAGATAGCCTGCGTTGACCATTGCTTGTTGAATAACATGCGGCCTGTAACGAGGCTCACCGAATGTCTGCTCATATATTGATTTGGTAACTGCAAAGTTGACATCGATGCCGATCAAATCCATCAGCTCGAATGGACCCATCTTGAAACCGCCCTCAAGCCTGACAATTCGGTCGATGTCTTCAACCGAAGCGATTCCTTCGCCAAGAATACGGAGCGCTTCACCGTAGAATGGTCGTGCACAACGATTGACGATAAAACCGGGCGTATCGTTCACCAGCACCGGCGTCTTGCCCAATTGTTTTGCGAGGTCAATCGTTTTCCGGATGGTTTCGTCGGAGGATTTTTGTCCGCGAACGATTTCCACCAGCTTCATGAGATGTGGTGGATTAAAGAAGTGCATTCCAACGACCCGTTCTGCATTTTTCACTGAGGATGCAATCGCGGTCACAGAAAGAGAAGAAGTATTTGTCGCGAGGATTGCATCGGGCAAACAACGCTGCTCAAGTTCGGAGAAAATATTTTTTTTGACGTCGAGCTTTTCAACAGCTGCTTCAACCACAAGATTACAGGGAGAGAAATCATCAAAAGTGGAAGTAGAGCGAATGCGCTGTTTTGTCTGCTCAACATTCTCGGCAGAGATTTTCCCTTTCTCGATTCCTTTTTGAAGGTCTGTTGAGATACGCTGTAATGCCCGGTTGAGCACATCGGTGGAGATGTCGTGGAGGAGGACGTTGAAACCGGAAAGAGCGGCGACATGCGCAATGCCTCCGCCCATCGTTCCAGCGCCGACAATGCCGATTGTTGCCATCAGCCGGGGATAACCGAATCTTCAGGAACCTTCTGCCAGTCGGGGATCCATTGCGGGACAACCAGTCCCCAGGCTTCGGCGTTGTCGCGCACTTCCTGCTCGAATGTCTTCCGAACATCGTTATTGTCCCGGCTCTTCAAGCCGAGATCGCGATACCGCTTGTTCTTTTTCGAACCCGGTCTGCCGAAGATCGCCATGACGCGCGGCCACCAGTGATTCAATGCTTCCTGAATCTCACCCTTCGTAGTCGGATCTAACGATAGGCGTTTCACCCAATAATCGCCATGAGCTATGTGAGTTTTTTCTTCCTTAAAGATACGGTCGATCTCTCTCCGCCACGGGCCGTAACTGCTCGTCTTCACATCTTCCAGTTGGTGACCGGCTCCACGGTCCATTAAGAAATTGAACATGACGAAATCCGCCCACGAGTCGATGGGATAGTAAAAGATGTTCACACGCTTGTCGCTTGCGGCACGCTTATCACCGAGATCGAGAGTATCGTCCACGCGAAAAGTGAAGTCCATCGTATCCACCCAATCGTCGACGCCGAACCGCGCATCTTCAAGCAGCCGGTACATTGCACGGGCATGGCGGACTTCATCGCGGACGATGTTGGAGACGACGAGCATCTCTTCCGTCGTGGGGGCTTTCATGATCCAGGGGACGTACCCGAAGCCGCCCGCAAGCTCGGAGTCGGCTTGCTGCAGCATGAGGTTGGTGAGGTGATCGTAGTACTCATCGCTCATGTCGTCCAGACTCTCGATCGATTCGTGTTTGGCAAGGAGCGTGTTCATGCGTTCTTCGCGCATTGAGTTGGAAAGTTTCGAAGCAATTGACGGCATATCTATCTCTCCGTATTCTTAAGAACGTTCCAGATGTCGTTGATTTTCATGAAATGATGCAGTTACAAGGGAGTCATTGGTACAGCACATCGGAAGTAACTTACTTAAAAACAGAAAGAAAATCAAACAGTACTGTCCGAATTTTAATTTGTTACGACGACTCATGCTTCGACTCCGCTCAGCATGACGTCACCTCGACGAGTCCCTACGGGTCTATCGACCCGAGCGAAGTCGAGGGGTGCTTTGAGCCAAATTAGAACAACGCGAATCAAACCCTACCTGCCCTGGAAGTTCGCAGGCCGTTTCTCCAGAAACGCCTTTACTCCCTCCCGATGATCTTCGGTCTCCGATGCGATCTGTTGAATGCACGCCTCGTAATCGAGAATGGTATTGAGGTCGGAAGAAAGAGCCTTATTCAGTGTTCGCTTGATGAGACCGATGGATTTTGTCGGTGCTTGGGCGAACTTCTTTGCGAGCGACATTGTTTCTTCCTCAAGCTTGTCGGATGGAACGACTTTATTGACGAGACCAACCCGTTCGGCTTCTTCGGCGGAAATATCCCTGCCCGTCGCTGCATACTCGAACGCCTTTGCCATTCCGACCAGCCTCGATAAGAACCAATGCGATCCCGAATCGGGAACAAGTCCGATGCGAATGAACACCTCAATCAGTTTGGCGGTACTCGACATGATGCGCATGTCGCATGCAAGCGCCAGACTGCATCCCGCACCCGCAGCAACTCCATTGATCATCCCGATGATCGGCTTTCCCATCGTCCGCATCTTGCGTATCATCGGGTTATAGCTTTTCTCCAATGATTCTTTGAGCAAGCGTTTTCCGCCGGCATGTTCCTTCAAATCCTGTCCGGAGCAAAACGCTTTGTCTCCTGCCCCGCGAATGACGACACATCGGACGTTTGGATCTTTCTCGGCTTCTTTCAACGCATCGTTCATTTCTTTTTTCATCTGCTCATTAAAGGCGTTGTAGACGTCCGGACGGTTGAGCGTTACGGTGAGAACACCATCGGCAAGTTCGTAGAGAAGCGTTTGGTACGTCGGCATAGTTTCTTCGAGTTATTTGATGATGAGATTCAATCCATTATAGGTCGTGCCTGATCGTGGACCGCCGTCAGACTGGCTTTCCGAGGCATGATCGTACTGAAGGTCGAGGTGATCGAGTGCAAACCGATACAACGATGCGGACACATTTCCTCGGGTCAGAAAACTTACAAACTTCAACACTCCGCTTAAACGAAAGGCAAATCCTTCGCTGGTGTAATCGAGTCCCGGCGCGTGGAGCGATCCTCCGCGCACGATCATGAATTCACCGACACTCGCTTGCCATCCCTTTCTCAGCCATACCTCGGGGTAACCCTCGCCAAGAATGAGGTTCTTGAAGAATTGTAAATCACCAAATCCGTTTTGGTAGTCCCAGCCAGCCGGTTGCACAGTGAAGCCAGTATTGCTGTCGATAACTTCGGGGAATCGATTAACAAGGATATCTTGCGCTTCACGGGCGATCGTGAACGAAACTACTTCCCAGCCTTGAGGCACAGTGTGGGAAATCAGTCCTGCCTTCCAACTCAGTCCGATTGTTGCAGCACGGGGGAGAGGATCGGGCGGTTCATTAGGAAAATACGTGACGCCCTTGTCTCCTAGATTTGTGCGCGCGTATCCGAGTATGATATCGAAGAGTGGTTCGGTGTTCGGAAAGATTGTCAACGGCTCACTTCGAAGCTTCGAAACTATTCCGAAAACCGGGATGTGTGCAATGATTCCAAAGTCGTTGGTGCTCACCTCTTCAATCCCCACGACACCAATGCTCTGAGTTGTGAATGGGAAAAGTACAGATTTGACACTCTTCGATGTAAAACCAATTCCGGCCTGAATGAAGTAATCAACGCCAACGCCAAAGGTGAAGTTGTCCGATTTCTCATAGGCCTCGAATATCAATTCGGGGTCTGGACCGGGAGGCTGATATGTATATTTTCCTAAGTTCAAAAAGATGTGCGAGTACCCGAAGCCTATGCTGACTGGGATTGGAAGAGGAATTACCCGGCGAAGATTGATTCCCGCGTTGACGGATGATGAAAGATAGGTGAGATCGCTCTGTTGAAACTGCGGCAGCCACTGCGTCTTCGGCGCATAAGTTGACGCAGAGAAATAGTTGGTCAAGCTCTGCAATCCCAATTGTCCGGGATTGGCAATCGGCGCCGTGGCGTTGTCGGTGAGAACGGATGCCGAAATACCCGCCATGCCATTTCCTTCCGGCGACGAGGTGATGAGCAGGAACGGAAGCGCAGTCTCGCCCTGTGCGAATACGAACGATGTGCTGAAGATGTTCGTGATGGCAAACGCGATGAGCGTTACGTATTTCATCATTTGAATCCTCCGTTGATTGATATGTTAGTGGATGCCTCTGGCAAGCCCGCCATCAACCAGGAGATTGACACCGTTGATGTAGCTTGCTTTCTCGGACGCCAGAAAGGCGATCACATCGCCGATTTCTTCCGGCCTTCCCATACGTCCAGCAGGAATATCTTTGACAGTTTCCGTCATATATTCTTTCATCGTCATCTTCTTCTGAGCAGAGCGCGACTTCATCAACTCCTCTTGCCGCTTCGTAAGCGTGTTGCCCGGGCAAATTGTATTCACCGTAATGTTATATTGTGCATAGAGGTTGGAGAGCACTTTCGATAAGCCGAGGATTCCGGGACGCAAAGTGGAGGAGATCAAAAGGTCGTTGATCGGCTGCTTCGCCGTGATGGAAGTGATCGTGATGACGCGTCCCCAGTGCTGCCCGATCATGAGCGGCAGCACCTCGCGGCACAATCGCACGACACTCATGAGCGTGAGATCGATTCCCTTTTTCCATTCATCTTCCGGTAGCGACAGGATACTGCCCGTCGGCGGGCCGCCTGCATTGTTGACAAGGATATGAATCGTACCGAACTTTCGTTTTGCCACAGCGACGATCTTTCGGATATCGGGAAGCTTCGAGACGTCGGCTGCAAGGGCGAGAACGGTGCTGCCGGTTTTCTTGTGAATCTCTTTGGCAGTACGCTCGATCTCGTTCTTTTGTCGAGAGCAGATGACGACTGTCGCACCTTCCTTGGCCAGTGCCAGAGCGGTTGCTTTTCCCAGGCCATGGCTGGAGGCGGTGACGAGAGCGACCTTTCCGTTCAGTCCGAGATCCATCGACAACGCTTACCTTGCGAGAATCATTTTCCGGGTTTGTGTAAACGATTCTGTCTTGAGTTTATAAAGATATATTCCGCTCGGCATGTTCGCCGCATTCCAACTTGCATTGTAAATACCCGGTGCTCTTCGTTCATTGATCAATGTCGCAACTTCTCGTCCCAACACATCGAACACCTTGAGTGTTACGAATTCGAGCTTCGAGATTCGTAATTCGAAATTCGTCGACGGGTTGAATGGATTTGGATAGTTCTGCCCGAGTGAAAACTCGTCCGGGATATCGGATATCAGGCGTCGGATTGTGGCATCGTTTGGTGCGGGAGGTGGCAGTTCACTCGTCGGTACAATGCGGATGGCGTTTGCTGCGGAACCGGCGCTTGCAGCAGAAAGGATCAGTTTTCCATTCTGCGAAACTTTTACCCAATACCCGACGCCGGGGAGAATCGAGTCCTTCACCACGTATCCATTGATGAATGTGAAGAAGTTTGAGGTAACGAGTCCGGGCGGATCCGACGCGATCGCCGAGACGGCAATCGGCGACGTGATTGATCCGATCATATTCCATCCTTCGACGACGGGGATAGAATCATTCATCACCGAGTCGCCGAGAATTGGAATAATGTGGTTTTCGCCAAAGTTCATCCAATAACCGACCCCGACGGCGAGTGTCTCCTTTGCCACGTAACTTCCCGTATATTCGTAAGCCGGCGTCAGTGAGTATGGGAAGAGATTAGTTCGTGTCGGGCTCGGCGCGTTGACCGGCAGGGAAATCATTTTCCAGCCGTTTTCCGTTATCACGATTGCGCCGTTGAACGTAATGTAAAAGGTGTTGTCGCTTTCGTCCGAGAGGCCGGGCTGGGTTTCGGAACTGATCCGTACCCGTGCATGATTGGAAGTTGGAAACGGAATGGTCCATGAATAGGAGCCAATCATACTGTTGACGCCGGTGGCGATTGTATCCCAGCTCGCGCCGTTATTGGTCGAGTACTCAAGAAGCAGTGTTCCTGCCAATCCTTCCGACCATGAAATAGTATGTGTTGAGGTTGCATCCCAGTGTTCTCCGCCATTTGGCGTCGTGAGTTGAACAAACGGTAGTGTGCTCGGCAGATCGCGTTCGAAGACGCCGTTACCATGTGTCACTGCACGCAATTTTCTGTTGGACGGAGAGATGACAAGGTCGGAGATGAGGACAGCATCAGTGAACCCTTCTGAAAAAGAATTCCAGCTTGTGCCCGCATTCGTCGATACATACGCGCCTATGTCAGTGCCAATGTACACGTAGTTGGAATTCAGTGGATCAACAACTGCCGCGGTTACCGGACAGTCTGGAAGCACGCTCGAAACATCTGCCCAACTTATCCCTGCGTCGGTCGACTTGAAGATATGTCCTGTGCCGTAGCCGCCAAAACATGCGTAGACAATTCTGGAGTTGTTAGGATCGACTGCAATATCAAGCGGATAGCGATCGGGTGTTGGACCGGTGATGTCGGTCCATGTAGTACCCCCGTTCGTTGTTCGATAGAAATGGGTGCGCGATGCAAAGGGACCTTTTCCAATGTACACAGTATCACGATTTGTGAACGACATCGCGATAGAAAGTGACGTGTTGCCGTCATTGATCACTGCCGTACTTGTTGTAAACCAGGAGGCTCCTGCGTCAGTGCTTTTGTAGACGGAAAACTTGCCGAAGTAGAGAACGTCTGGATCAGAAGGGCTGACGATAATGGGCGAGCTCCAGGCAGCATCTCCCAAAAATGAAAGACCAGGACCGAATGATGCTCCTCTGTTTGTTGATCGACGAATCGATTCACCGAAGCGTGTAACAGCATACATGAAGTGGTCATCCTGTGGATTGGTTGCGGTCCATCCGGCCTCGTCGGCAGCGCTGCGGCCCCAATTCGGATTACCGGTATAAATGTAGCCGGGGATATGGTCTTGTGATTGACCGATAGCAAGATGCGGATCGCTCGATGAACACGAAAAGCCATTGTACAGTTGGCCGGTCACGAGTCCATATCCAATCCAGTTGAAGGAAGAGCCAAAATTGGTTGAGCGGTAAATGCCGTCGTCGTTCGCGCTGTACAGAATGTTTGGATTATTCGGATCGATGGCGTAACCATGATTATCAGAGTACAATCCTCCTACGCCAAAGAATGTCGTGCCACCGTCAGTAGATTTCTGTGCGTCGACTGCAGCATGAACAATTTGATTTTGATCCGTCGGGTGAACTGCGACATAATGTGAATACCACCCTTGTACCCCAAGCATCGGATTTCCCCCGGGGGGAGGGGGAGGAGGGGGAGCGTACGATTGCATGAGTGTCCAGTTGAAACCGAAATCTGTTGATTTCCAGAGAGTGCCTACGTATGTTGTGCTATCTGCAACACTTGCCCACACGATATTGGGATTTGATTGAAACATCCCGAGCGTCGTCTTTCCTGAAAATGGTGGGAGTGCGCATTGAGTCCAGCTTCCCCCGTTATCGGTCGTGACGGAAACGCCTGGGTTATTACCGAAATTTCCATACGAAATCATAAAACGATTCGTGTCGCTCGGGTTCATGAGCATATCAATTCCTTGGAGAAGAGGGATGGGAATGTCCCAGTGCGCGCCGGCGTCAGTTGTGCGGACGAAGCCCTCTGTTGTTGCTGCCCAGACAGTGTTGGGATTAAGAGGATTGATCTTCACTGCTTGAACTCCCGTCTGTTGGTTCGATGACCAATCCAGTGTCTTGGTCCAAGTGGTTCCTCCATCTGTGGTTTTGAGTATGCCGACGCCATAGCTCCCGCGCGTTGTACGGACGATCAATCCGCCATACGCGCCCTGGTAGCGATACACTTCGCCGGTACCGATATAGATGACATTGGAATCGACGGGGGAAATTGCTACCGACGCCACACCGAGAACAGGGTAACCCGTTTCAATTCGCTGCCAGTCGGCGCCGAGTCCCGCTGTGTATGAGCGCCACAACCCGCCGCTCGCCGATCCGACATAGATCGTATTGCCATTAAATGGGTTTACTGCCACGCTGAGACAGCGACCGGATAAATTGTTCGGTCCAATCGATTCCCATCCCGTTGCTGATTGAAACTCGTGCGGGAGTTTCTTCATTCGCATCTTCGAGTAGGCGAAAGCCTTGTAGTATTTATCCGGCGGGATGTCGTTGTTCGGATAGGCACGCGCTCTCGTCCAGAAATCCAAGGCTTCCCTTGCACCGGATAGTTTACCTTCTCTCTCACCGCTTGGGCGTTGTGACTCGACACGGAACAACTGGATGCAAAGAACAAAAACAATGATAAAAGTGCTGAGGGCAACGCACGCAGCAGCGAATTGTCTCACAGTAACCCCTTGATCGATTGTGGCAGACGGTAAACGATTCGGAGTGGCGACCGCCACTCCTCGAATTCGAGCAATATACTATTTTTTCTACTTTGTCAGCAACATCTTGCGCGTTTGGACAAAACTGCCGGCAGTCATCCGGTAGTAGTAAACACCGCTCGGCACGTTTGATGCATTCCACGTCCGCAAATAGTCACCCGGCGATAACTCTTCATTCACAATCGTGGCTACTTCTTTTCCCAAGAGATCGATCACCGTCAGCCTTACCATTCCAACATCCAAAATCGAAAATGCTGGATTCAATGAGCAAGTGCAACACGTCGGTTAAAGACTTCGCGTGGTGTTTGATAATGTAATATTTTTCTTGGTCTGTTGTTCATGCGTCGTTCTAAACGTTTCACATCAGCATTGGAGACAGCGTCGAAGTTTG
>JACOSY010000014.1 GCA_016178595.1 Ignavibacteria bacterium | reverse complement strand
CAAGGACATCCTTTACTCCTGCTCTGGTGAATGGAATGCTTCCCCGTGCAGGATATAGGGAATCTTCCAGCAATTTTCGTTTAGATTTTTCCATGAGGCAATACCTCCGTTTTATTTAGATTTTTAATGAGTCAATGCGAGGCATTGACTCCTCATGAAGTTTTCCATACATTCATACTGGCGGGAGCGAGTGCCGTTGGAATTTTTGTGTGTGGAAATTGACGAACCCGTCATGGCATGGAACGGCAAGATTGCCGTCTCGCTGACGGGTTTTTGATTTTTGTGCCTAATCGAATTAAGAAGCGAAATCAAAATTGCAGAAGTTAGTCGAAATTTATTGGTGCAAAAGGAGTCATGATGAATGCTAATTTGAAAAGGTATTTGAATATAACTTTCAGATCAGTAATCACTCTGTTATTATTTTTCGGCAGCTATATACTGAATGGCTATCTCAGACAGGAGAAGCGGTGGTTTTATGCAACGGGCACAAGCGAAAAGGCTTTCCTCAACTCAACATGGGAGATGTCCCAACAAGAAGTCGAGAGAGCAAACGGCAAACTCCTGACCAATCCCCAATATGACCTTAGTGGACTTGGTAAACCTGAAACGATTGACTTTGAACGTTACAAAATGAAATCTATGTCTGACATGCGACTCTGGGGAATTTTTTGTAAAGTCGACTATGAATTCTTTGATGATAAGCTTTTCGAATACACCATTTATTTCACCGATGTTCATAATCGAGAATATCTTGACAGCATAATCACTTCAAATATATCTAAAAAATATGGCTCTTCAGAGTCTATGCAAGGTAGTCGTCATCTGATAGAACGACATTGGAATGCAGAGAAAGTGTCAATCAAATATTGGCTTTACGAAATAAACTCCGACCATGAAAGTGAAAGCGTTCCACCTCCTTCTCCGGGTTCTGACCTCGAAAAGAGTTACAGTGCGGGTATACGAATTACTTACAAGCCAATGATAGAACAAACAAAAGCATTGGTCGACGAGGAACAGAAAAAGATATTTTAACCTATGTGTGCATAAACAACTTCGGCTAACAAGCAGTGCTTCCATGCAACTGAGTCTGCGGGCTATTAGACGAAATACTTAATGATCATGTCAACATTAGAAAGAGACTTTTTGGAAAGAGACTTTGTTGAGATTAGCAATACGTTGGTGTCGGCGTACCAGAATTGGGAAATATGGTGGCTCTATCAACACGAAAGACCAAAATATGTTGATATCCTAAATCACTATCTGATGTTCTTTTCCAATTCAATAGGAGCACATTTCATTGCAATGCTGATGTCCATTTCTTGTTTGGTCGACGATAAGCATTTGAGTCTGAAATTATTATATGGGAAGGTGAAACAGGAAGGATATTTAGATAGCGATAGAATTCAGGAAATTGAAAATAGGTTTAATGGCATAGAAAAAATTATACGCGGTGTAATGATAATAAGAGGCAATGTCTTTGCTCATAAAAGTGTAAAGATTGACTCTGACGAAGCATTTGTCAAAGCCAATCTAGTCCATGATGACTTAAAGAATTTGATTATCGAGCTTGGCATCATATTCAATATCATCAGCACTGGCTGCGGCAGAAACATCCTTGGGTTTTGGGAGAACTCAAGTAAGACTGATACCGAAAGAATGCTTAACGATTTGATTAGATTCAAAAGTAAGTTCGCTTAACCAGCAACTTAAGCTAGTGGATAGACTATGTACAAACTAATGCGCTCCTTTTTCTCGTTCCACCACTCCCGCGGCGCTAACCTTGAAATCGCTTAACAGCCGAAATCATCGAACATGAACATCCTCATCTTCGGCGCATCGGGCGCAACGGGACATGAGTTGGTGAAGCAGTCGCTGGCAAAGGGACATGCTGTTACGGCATTTGTCCGTAATCCTGAAAAACTTGCAATCAAACATCAGAGTTTGAAATCCGTGCAAGGCGATGTGAAAGACTACCCTTCCGTCGAAGCCGCTGTGAAAGGGCAAGACGCAGTGTTGTCTGCACTTGGCGTGTCCCGACCGCTCAAAAGCGATCCTGTAGTCATTGACGGCGTAAGAAACATCGTCAAGGCAATGGAGCAAAATAATGTACGGCGTTTAATTTACTTATCGTTTATCGGCGTCACCGAGAGCCGCAAAGACGCGGGCTTCATGCTCAAGCATATCATCTCGCGCATTGTCCGCAACGAAATCGCAGATCATGAAGAGAAGGAAAAGCTGGTGAGAGCAAGCGCATTGGAGTGGACAATCGTTCGTCCGCCAAAACTCACCAATGGCAACGCAGTCGGTGTCTATCGAAGCGGCGAAGAGATCAAAGCACATTCATTGCTTCCAACAATGTCGCGTGCCGACGTAGCCGACTTCATGCTTCGACAATTAACGGAGAAAGCGTTCATACACAAGTCACCGAGGATAATGTACTAAAGTACGCTTCCCCGCTATTGAAACTCAACCGGAATATCCTTACCTTCATAAGCAATTTACGCATCCTGTAACAATTCTGTCAGCGTAGTTTGATGATTCATCGATTTCTCGGATTTCTTTTTTTCGTTTCAGCAATCGGATTCTCTCAAGAGCTTCCCTTCACGCAGTACACGAAAGAGAACGAGGTCAATCCGCTGCCGTCCGCGGAAATCCATTCCATGTACCAGGATGAGCTTGGCTATCTTTGGATCGGCGCGTACTCCTCGGGTCTCATTCGTTATGACGGGCATACGATGGAGCTCTTCACGACCAACGATGGCCTCCGCGATTTGAATGTGATCCAAACTCTCGAGGACAAATTTGGCCGGCTCTGGGTTGCTTCCGATGCCGGTCTCGTCGTGTCCGAGAGACCGGTAAAGGATGAATCTACAACTGGCCGGATCCATTTTACATCGAAGATCGGATCGACGGAACTTGTCAATTCGGCAATCGTACAGAACCGGCTTGTCATCGATTCACGAGGATGGCTCTGGATCGGCACGCGAAACAATGGCATCATTCGATACAATTTCCTCGGGCTCGATTCGCTCATCACCGATACGATCAAAACCGATCTGTATCATGATGGAAAGAACCGAGACGTGCGATCGATGGTTGCACGGGGCGACGGTTCTGTTTGTGCTGCCCTGGGTGGCGGTGATCTGCTTGTCTTCCGGAATGAGTCTCACAACTTTAAGCTTCTTTCCGAGAAGGAGCGAATCCCACGCGGCTTGACTGAAGTTCTGTACGAGAGCCGATCGGGGAGACTCTACGGCGGTTCTCGGGACGGTCTCTTCTGGCAGCTCGTCGAGAATGAAGGCGAAGTTCATGCTGAAACTGTCTCCACAGATCTGAAGAATTCCATCTATTCGATTGTAGAGGAATCCGGAGGAATGCTCTGGGTATCGAGCCAGGGTTCTGGCGCCCTCAAGATTAGCGGCATTCCATCAGAAGGTCGACTGAACAAAACGAAACTACTCTACACGAAGAAAAACGGTTTGCTCAGCGACAACATCTACAGCATCCTTATAGATCGTGAAGAAAATATTTGGTTTTGTCAGAACGGAGGCATATCAAAGCTTCGAGCGAACTTTGCTGCTTTCAGTCACCTCACCGCTACATCGCATACCGGTGAGAAGCCAATCCTGCCAGATCCAGGGGTCAATGTTATTCTTCCACCGAGGAGTGGACGCTTTCTCCCAAGCCTGATCGTTGGAACGTCCGGTGGCGGTGTCGCATTCGTCGATGAGAAGACACAGACTCAGTACATTCAGACGACAAATGGTTTGAGTAATAATTGGGTGAATGGTCTTGCCGCTGACGATCTGGGAAGAATCTGGATCGGCACAAGCCCTGGCGGTATCAACTGTCTCGCACTGGGCAAGGTACCTCTTCCACCCAATGCATACAAGCAAACGGAGCTGAGCATCGGTCAGCAGAAAGGCATCCTGGCATTGTACGATTATACATCGGTCTATGCAGCCACGCCAATCTCGTTATCAAAATCGTTGACCAATGACAGTGCGCGAGTTCAAACCATTTGGTTTCCAGGCTATCTCAGGCTCTATTGCTTCGTCGATAATGGATGGTATGTTTTCGGAAGTGAATCCGGTTTGCCTGCGACGTACTATCACAGCGTTGTGCAGGATGACAGCGGCAGGGTTTGGGTCGGTACACGAGACGGTGGACTCTATCGCAGCGTCTTCCCTCTTTCTCTTGATTCGTTGAAAGAATTCGTCGTACGCGATATTCCGTCAACACTCGGTCATAAAAGCGGCGTGTTCGGAAAAATGGTCGAGCGGCATCTGTTCGAACAAGTATGGAGCCACGCTCAGGGTGCACCATCCAATCAAATTCAGGCGATGATGTGGTACGAAGGCGCCCTATGGGTTACAATGCCCGAAGGACTTGCAGTCATCGAAGGAAGCCCTCCCGGCATGACGACATTCCTCACAGCGCAGAATGGCCTTCGTTCAGATAATGTTGGAAGTATTGCTCTCTCCCCAACGACGCATACATTGTGGGTCGGCACAAATGGGGGAATTGCTGAGATCGACCCGAAGGCACGCAAAGTAATCCGAACCGTAACAAAGCAGGATGGGCTGATCGACAATGAAGTGTGGTTCTTCGGTTCGATTGCTGTTGGAGATGATGGCACAGTCTATTTTGGCACTTCCAAGGGGCTCTCACGCTACACACCAAGTTTGGACAAAGAGAGTGCGGCTCCTCCGATTGTCCGGCTCAAGCATGCATTGATTTCACAAAGTTCGAATGGGAATAACGTTGTGGAGATCGAATATGCCGTGTTGAGTTTTACTGACGAAAAATTCGTACGTAGCAAGACGCGTCTTGCCGGGTATGATCGAGATTGGTCTGATGTGCGGGAATGGTCGCCATCGAAGGAGAATCTCACCATCCGATATACAAATCTCCCCGCATTTTTCGTTTCCAAAGAGTACAGATTCGAGGTCATAGGCTGCAGCAAGAACAATGTCTGGTCGGCCACGCCGCTCACGTATTCCTTCACAATTCAGCCGCCATTGTGGTTCCGGTGGTGGTGGATTGCGTCAAACGTTCTTATTTTGCTTGGAGTAGCGTATGCTGTTCATGGATGGCGTGTGAGACAACTTGAGCGGCGCAGCCGAGAACTTGAAAAGATTGTCGAAGTACGCACACACGAAATATCGGTGAAAGCAGAAGAAAATCTCCAACAAGCGAAAGAACTCACTACAAAGAATCTCGAGCTTGAAGAGAAACATCAAGAGATTGTACGAACGCAAGAACAGCTCATCGTACAGGAGAAGCTCGCTTCGCTCGGTGCTCTCACTGCAGGTATCGCGCATGAAATCAAGAATCCTCTCAACTTCGTCAACAACTTTGCAGAATTATCTGTTGAACTTGCTCGGGAGCTTAGAGGCCTGTTCACGGAACAGCAGGATAAAATTGATCCATCGACGTTTAGCGAGATCGGCGACCTTATTTCGGACATCGAGAGCAATACAGGAAAAATTAACGAGCATGGTAAGCGCGCGGACAGTATTGTGCGCGGGATGTTGATGCATTCACGCGGGAAATCAGGAGAACGGATTGCAACCGATATTAACACGCTCCTTGATGAGTATGTCAATCTTGCTTACCACGGCGCACGTGCGCAGGACACCAGCTTCAACATTACGATCAAGAAAGAGTACGATCCGACGCTTCAACCCGTTGATGCCGTTCCACAAGACCTCAGCCGCGTCTTTTTGAACATCATTAATAACGCATGCTACGCCGCGCATGAGAAGAAGCAGCAGATCAATGGTAGCTTCTCCCCCACACTCTTTGTCTGCACAAAGAATTTACTAAGCGCTGCCGAGGTTCGGATCCGTGACAATGGAACGGGCATACCAAAGAAAGTTCTCGACAAAGTCTTCGATCCGTTCTTCACCACCAAACCTACTGGCAAAGGAACCGGGCTCGGGCTTTCATTGAGCTACGACATCGTGGTGAAGCAGCACAAAGGTGAATTGGTTGTCGAAACGGAGGAGGGGCAGTTTACAGAATTCATCATTCGTATCCCGAAAAAGATATAACGCTCTTACCATTCGTTCAAAAAAGGGGAAAGCAATTTGCTTTCCCCTTCACTTTCTGTTTTCATGAGGTGCTTCTAGAAACTCCCTCCACCACCGCCAGAATTAATTGTTGAGAAAACATCTGTCGCATCTTTTGCAGTGGCAGTCACTGAATTATAGCGCGGCGCTTCCTTGATGCTCATGGTAGCGACGGCGCCACCTGAAGTTACGAGAATAGCTTCCCCCCAGCCAATCAACAGGAGTTGGAGACCAGGATCGGTACTAATGATTCCACGGCCGGTCACATGATTCAATTCCGTCGCGAGGAGTTGCTTCCGCAATGCATCGGCATCCGTCTTCGTGGGATTGTTGAGGATATCGAATGCAGTCGCCAATCCGTTCGGGAATGTAAACGGATCCGTCGGTCCGTTGAGCTGTAGTTGGGACACTTGATCGAGCAATGCAAGAAGTGCCGCCGCCGTGTAATCGGCTTTTCCGTTGCCGAGAGCGGCCTGGAACTGTTTCTTCCAATATCCGGCTGACTTTCCGTTTGTCGGGAGCGTTCCGAATTTGATATCATCGATGAGCAAAGTTGTTCGAGGGTCGAAGCCAAAGTTGTTATTCGCCGAATTCGGTCCGACAGTAACGCTTATCGACAATGGCGTCGTCGTGCTCAAGTACTTCGTCTTTGTCGAACTCGTGACGGTATTCGTGTCGACCTTCACGAAATAGTTACCGGCTGGCAGGGTTTCGAAAAGGTATTGTCCGAAAGAATTGCTGGATGCACTCCCGAGAAGCGTGCTCGATCCATCGAGGAGATCGACCCGTACTCCTGCGATGCCGGTTTCGGTCGGTTCCTTGGAGCCATTCGAGTTTGCATCGGCAAACACCGCACCTGAGATATCGAACACCCGTGCACAAGGGCCTGCGATCAGCCCCTTCTGTGATTGGTCGTTAGATTTAACTGCAGTCTCAATAATCCCCATTCTCACTGACCCGGAGAACGTAATTGAATAATAGTGTGAGCTCGTATCCGTCGCACCATTGCTCAACTGCCATTCGATTCCGCTTATTCCAACATTCGGATCTATATTGAAATTGGCTGAAGTCGTCGGGCTATATGCGGCCAATGGTCCCGCACACAAAGGCGTTTCGAGCGTGAAGTGGCTCTTCACACCGGGGCCAACAACGTGGTAAAAGAACGTGGTTTGATTATTCGCCTCAGTACGCCCATCGAAGTAGACGGTGAATCCGAGCAGAGTTACACTCTGTGGAAGCGGAACGCCAATCACAGTGGCAACTTGGGAATTTGTCGAACCGGATCGATCATGGCGCGATGGCGAAGTTCCGGTCGAGACCTCGGTCGGATGCTTCATTGTGTCGCATCCTAACCAGAACACGCCGAGAGAAAGAACAAAAAGCATGACAGCAACAGTTGCTTTCATAGATACCCCTTCTGTTGAGATGATGGTTGAGTGAAATTTGTTTATCGTTCCAATTCCATTTGCGTTACACTTGATGACGGTCGCACGCAATAAGCACTTTAAAAAATATCATCAAATTTGAATTGCTGCCCGGAACAGGTCGGCTCCCATTTTACCTATTTTTTCCCTCAACAATCAACGAACGATAAAGTGGAGATGCGATTTGAATTTCTTCTCACGGATAATGCTCAGCACGGAACATGTTAACTGAGAAGGAACCGATAGATGTTACAGGGGAGAGTCAACTGTATTGGCAAGATACATTTTTTTAAGTTAGATGCAAGCGCGTCAAATGAAATTCTTGTGTAAGAATACAACGTAAGCAGCATCATGTAGTTCCTTACGATTCTCTATTTCAGGCGCTCGATTATTTCAACAAGGCACGCTTCCCGGGTTCCAGCTCCACCATTCTTCGCATGAGCGCACCGGGCAGATGTTTACGGACTGCAGTCGGTGTACCAGCCAGAGCAGGAAACGTCCCATTGTGCATTCCAAGAATATGCCGTGCCTTCAGCTGAGACACATACTACACTTCCGGAGAGACTCTTTGCACGGAGGCTTTTTATTATCCAAATTTGTATATTGCTCCTACTAAATTAACGATCAGGATTACATACACTTGGAGGTCTGATGAAGTCGTCGATGATTCTGTTGTTCTTGCCTTTGCTTCTCTTGGCACAAGAGAACTCCGCACCTTCACTCAAGGTTGGCGATCCGGCTCCAAACTTTTCCCTGCCGTATGCAACGCAAGATTCCGTAGCGGAGGATAAACTGACGCTCGCGAGTCTCTTCGGCAAGAGAAATATCATCCTCGCTTTCTACCCCGCGGATTGGAGCGGCGGATGCACGAAAGAGATGTGTACGATGCGCGATAACTTCTCAGAGCTTTCAAAACTTAATGCAGAAGTTCTTGGCATCAGCGGTGATTACGAGTATTCCCATCATGAGTGGGCAAAAGCGCTTAAGCTCCCCTTTAAGTTACTTGCCGATCATGTCCATGCCGTAGCGCGAACGTATGGCAGTTACAACAACGATTACGGCATGAACAAACGGACGGTCTACGTTATCGACAAGTCAGGAGAAATTGCCTACATCGATTTGGAGTATAAAGCACGTGACCTTGCTTCATTCAATAAGCTCCAGGATGCAATAAAGAAACTCCAGTAGCAATTGCCGTCTTTCTTTCATGTTCCTTATTGTCAACGAATGTATGCAGCCATCTCAAAAAAAAACCTCTGTGCTCTCTTATGTTCTGCTCCTCGTCTCTGTTATGTCACCACTCCAAGCACAACCATCGGACTCACTTTGGAAGGCAGGCGAAAAGCACCTCAAAAATATTCGACAACTCACGTACGGTGGACAAAATGCCGAGGCGTACTTCTCATTCAGCGGCACGAAGCTCGTTTTCCAATCGCAACGAGACTCATTCCTGTGTGATCAAATTTTCACAATGAACCTTGACGGTTCAGCCGTGAAACTCGTCTCGACCGGGAAAGGACGAACGACATGTTCCTATTTCCTTCCCGGTGACACCAGTATCCTTTATGCTTCCACGCATCTTGCCGGAGATGCATGTCCTCCCGCTCCCGATCGGAAGAAAGGCTATGTCTGGCAACTGTATCCCTCGTATGATATTTTTATCGCGGATGTGAATGGAGGCATCACACAGCGGCTTACCAACACACCCGGCTATGATGCTGAGGCTGTGGTTTCACCCAAAGGTGATAAAATCGTTTTCACGTCGCTTCGCAACGGTGACCTCGATATTTACACGATGAACCTTGATGGATCGGACGTTCGCCAACTCACTCATGAGCTTGGCTATGACGGCGGTCCCTTCTTTTCTCCGGATGGAAAACGAATCGTGTACCGGGCATATCATCCCTCCAGCGACAAGGAAATTGCAGATTACAAAGAGTTGTTGAAGGAAGAGAAGATCAAGCCGATGAATCTTCAGATTTGTGTGATGGATGCCGATGGATCACACAAGCGGCAGGTAACGCATAATAACGCTGCGAACTTCGGTCCGTACTTCCACCCGGATGGCGAGCATATCATCTTTGCGTCAAATATGTCGGACACCTCCCGCATCCCCATGAACTTCGATCTTTTCATGGTGAAAGCGGATGGCTCACATCTCGAACAGATTACCTTCAATGAAACCTTCGACGGTTTCCCCATGTTCAGTCGAGATGGTAAGCAGTTGGTCTTTGCCTCGAATCGCAACGGAAAAGCTCGGTGGGAAACGAACATCTTTATAGCGAATTGGGAGCCATAATTGGAACTTTCGAGGACGCTCAGTATCACATCTTAACTGCCGTTTTAAATTTTGATTCAGGGTAGCGTTGCCTGCAGTGCAATCTTCCTGCTCCTCTTGTTTTTCAGTACGTCCTCATCCACATACGTAGTTTCTGAACATAGCATCGAACACTAATTCTTGCACCGATATGAAACACGTCAAGCTGCATTGCATCATTGCCCTTCTGCTTTCCGGATGTATTCCATTCTTCTTTCAAGAATCACGAACGCCCGAGATCACTCAAGAAGAACTTCGGGTTCATGTTCGTTACCTTGCTTCACCCGAACTTCAGGGACGTCGAGCCGGTGAAGAGGGAAATCGGATCGCGGCTGAATACATAGCGAAGGAATTCCAACGCTACGACCTGAAACCCCCGGGCGATAGCGGCACATACTTCCAGCATTTCAAGTTTATCGCGACCGTGAAGCCGACACGAGAGAATGCCTTCACCGTTCGCATGAACGGTACTCAGAAGAGCTACAAGCTGGATGCTCAGTTTAGACCTCTCTCCTTTACAGAAAATACAACGGTGAGCGCACCGATTGTCTTCGTCGGTTATGGAATCTCTGCGAAAGATGATTCCGTTCAGTATGACGATTACACGGGAATGGATGTAAAGGGAAAAATCGTGGTAGCGCTGCGCTACTCTCCCAAAGGTTCTGGCGAGAACCGCTACGTGCGCTACCAGCCACTTATGGAGAAGGCATACGCGGCACGCGATCATGGAGCGGCCGCCATTCTCTTGCTCTCTGGCGCTGCGGGCGAGGAAGGCACGGACCTCATCCCGTTCAAATATCCTGTAACAAAGTCTGCCGGAATTGCTGTTGCCGCACTTCGATGGATTGATATGGATTCTCTTCTTCAGATAGTCGGAAAGAGCTTGACGGAAATCCAGCAGCGGATCAACACAACGCAGAAACCGGAATCGTTCGCGCTACCGAATTTGGAAGCAACTCTCCAGGCACAAACGGAGCGAGTCTACAGCACAAGCGCTAACATTGCAGGATTTCTTGAAGGAACTGACCCGGCTTTGAAAGGTCAGGTTGTGCTGCTTGGTGCTCATATGGACCATCTTGGCATGGGCGGTGAAGGTTCGCTGCAGCCTGATACGGTTGCCGTCCATCCCGGCGCCGACGATAACGCATCCGGCACTGCCGGCCTTCTTGAAATTGCACAGTACCTTTCATCTCACCGACAGTCACTGAAACGAAGCATTCTTTTCCTCTCCTTCTCCGGTGAAGAAGAAGGTTTATTAGGATCGGATCATTACGTCAAAAATCCTCTCATCCCTCTCGATTCAACAATTGCAATGCTCAATATGGATATGATCGGACGAATGAAGAATAGCACTCTCATCGTCGAAGGCATGGGGACATCCCCAAAGTGGGAAGACATCGTGAGACGGGAAAACCGGGACAGCACCATCCAACTCAAACTGAAGCCCGACGGATATGGTCCAAGCGACCATGCATCATTTTATGGCAGGAATATCCCCGTCATGTTCTTCTTTACGGGGCTCCATAAAGAGTATCATCGCCCTGCCGATACGTGGGATAAATTGAACTACAGCGGAGAGCAGAAGATCGCAGAGTACGTTGCACGAATCGCGACCGGTATCGCGAACGAGCCGGAGCGCCCGTTCTTCACAAAGACGACAACGCCGATGATTGCTTCTGGAGGAGATCGGCAAGGCATACGCGTGAGCCTTGGCGTCATTCCCGATTATGCAGAGGACATCGTTGGATTGAAGATCACCGGTGTGCGACCGGGCAGTGCTGCGGAAAAAGCAGGCTTACAGGGGGACGATATCATCATCAAGTTTGGTGAGGCCGATGTGAAAAACATTTACGACTTCACACACCTGCTTGGCAAGTACAAACCGGGCGATGTGGTGGTCGTGCGGGTAAAACGGAGAACTCAGGAAGTATCGCTTACGGCAACGCTTGAAGCACGAAAGTAACTCGGCCCTCTACGCCTCCGGTACGGAAATGTATTTCTTTACCACGTCGATGAGTGTTTCGATATCGTACGGCTTTGTTATGTAACCGACCGAGCCTAAATCTTTGACACGCGCAATTACTTTCAAATCATTGTAGCCCGTGATGAAAACAAACGGCAGGTTTTGAAATTTCGCATGCTCGCGAACCTGTTCACAGAATGTAAAACCATCAATGCCGGGAAGCTTGACGTCTGTAACGATGAGGTCGGGACCTGCCGCATCAAGGTGGATCAATGCCTCCTCGGCTGTCGAAACACTCCGGATGCTATATCCCTGCGATTCAAAGACCATGTGCAGCACTTCGCGCTGTTGGTCTTCGTCTTCAATCAAAATTATTGACGGTGTTTTCTGCATACGTTCAAAACAACATATGTGGTCATGTAACGCCCTGACATGGTTCTGTGCGTGCCTTCCATACTACAACATCATCTTCGCAATCTCGCGCAGCTCGTCCTTGGTGAGGAATTTCTGCACGAGTGGAAACAGAATATAATTTTCTTTGTGGATGTGGTTTACGAACAATAGAACGACATTCTGTGCGATTGTTGACAACGTTCTGATCGCCTTAAAGCTATCGCGGTTTCGCTCCACATTCCCAATGGCATCGCTCAACCGTACAAATCCGCGCCGCAATTGTTTATGATCGTTGCGCATGATGCGGGTCGGGCCTTCAACGTAGCGCTCGAGCACGGGGAACAGCGCACTTTCCTCTTTGTGGTTGTGTACACTCACTTCTTCTTCAATGAAGCGGAGTGACGCTTGAATCTGGCGAAAATGCCTTGCTGAAAATCCATCCTGACGAAATGCGTTGACTGCCTTGTTCAAGAGTTTGAGCTGTACCAGTGCTTCATTATGCTCTTGCATCAACTGAGCAATCGGATCCGTTACCTTCTTCATGTGTGTATGTGCGGCAGGCGCTACTCGACTTCAACGAGGGTCGTGTACTTCATCTTGCCATCGGCAAGGAGGGATTCAAGCCGGTCAATATATTGGGACATCTGCTCGTCTTGGTCTTCCAGCTGGTCATATTCTTCCCTGCTGCTGCAAACAAAGACTTCAGAAAAGGAGTTTTTCTTCCCTTTCTGCTCATAGACGGAATAGTTTTTGGCATTCTTCTCAACAAGATGGGTCTTCATTTCCCGTGTAAGGGCCAAATACTCGTCACGTTGTTCCGGAATAACATCGTACGAAATTGTGAATATCACCTTCCCCATAATTTCCTTTCGCAATGTATGAACCGACGTAATATACAAAAATATTTTTTAATATCCTGCGGCACGGATTTCTTCTTCGTTCATTCCGAAATAGTGTCCGATCTCGTGGATAAGAACCTCATAAATCATCTGTTCGACCTCTTCATCCGTCCGAGAACGGGCTTCAATGTTCTGCTTGTAGAGTGAAATCTTATCCGGTGCGATTGGCGTCATGCCATACCACGTTCCTCGCAGTGTGAGCGGCACACCCTGATACAATCCGAGCAAATGGTACTTCGACGGCAAATGCAGCTTGTGAACTAATTCCTCCGACGGGTAGTCCTCCGTGAAGACACCCACATTTTCGATCGCTTCCCGGAATTTATCCGGCAGCCTATCAAACACTCGTTCGACGATCTTCTCAAATGTCTCTTGATCCATTCGACCTTATCGGGCTACGAGAAGTAACTGTAACGTTCCATAGAAAATTCCACAGATGATAGCAATGGAAATCGACCAGATTGCTATCGCCTTCTGCCACGATGCATCACACAATACCCGGATACCAACCAGAAGGAGGAGCAGGTTCCAGAGGGCAAACGTTCCATGCAAGATAAGGAGGACGATAAATGACAGCGGCTTGATCGTATACGGCGAAGGGTTGTTCGAAAATAAGTATGTACCGAATGTCAGCACCTCGACCGGGAAAATGAAAAGGCCAATGAATACCCACGGTATGGATGCATACGCGACGACTGCGAACGTACCTTTCATCCGGGTATGGAAACCGAAGACACGAGCGATTGTGACGATGAGAATTGAAAGAAAAAGCAACAGCACAATTCCGAACAGAGGACCGACCACAAATCCCGCAATGAGAATGTTCAACGTTGATTCTGCATAGCGAGCAGCTGTAATCGCCCAAAACAATGTGAAGACTATCGCAAGACCCGCCAGCGCAGAAAGCAGAAGCACGTAATTCTTGTGCCGCGCAATTGCGATCGTATGGAATGCCTTAAAGGGGCGCTCGATCACTCGCCACGCCGTCGAAAAAAGATCTAACGTGTCCACTCGCGTTTGGAGATAGCCGCCGCACGATGAGCACGTCACTGCGAGATGATGATTATTCGTATGACAGATAGAACAGACAATCATTCCTGAAGCACCCCGAAACGAGCGGTAAAGTGCCGAAGCAACGCTGCTTCCAAGACGATTTTGAAGCCGCGCAACGATGCGCGGTTGTTATACACTTCGATGACGCACTCGATGACGTAGTCGATGTGGCTTTGCGTGTAGACCCGCCGGGGGATGGCAAGCCGTACAAGCTCGAGTGCCGGCGCTATAAACTTTCCCGTAAGCTTATCACTCTTCCCAAACATAACGCTGCCAATCTCTACCGATCGGATGCCACCGAGCCGATACAATTCACAGACAATCGACTGACCGGGAAATTGTTGAGGTGGGATGTGTGGAGCAAAGCGTTTTGCATCGAGGTAGATGGCGTGTCCCCCGGGTGGTTGTAGAATAGGAACGCCGGCCTGGGTGAGCTTTTCCCCCAGATATTCCACCGAGCGAAGGCGATAGGTCAGGTAATGCTCGTCCAACGCTTCTGTGAGTCCCTGTGCCATCGCTTCAAGATCTCGCCCTGCGAGACCGCCGTATGTTGGGAATCCTTCTGTGACAATGAGAATGTTTCGCGCATTCACGGCCAGCGTGTCGTCATTCAAACCAAGAAAGCCGCCCATGTTCACCAACGCATCCTTCTTTGCGCTCATCGTGCAGCCATCAGCATACGAAAACATTTCCTGCACAATTTCCTTGACAGACTTATCGCGATAGCCAGGCTCACGCTTCTTGATGAAGAATGCATTTTCGGCAAACCGGCACGCGTCAAGGAATAGCGGAATGCCATACTTCGCGGCAACCTCCTTCGTTTGCCGGATATTGAGCATCGAAACCGGTTGTCCACCGCCGGCATTGTTCGTTACCGTGAGCATGACAAGCGGAACGTTGCTCGGTCCTTTCTCGCGGATGAACCGATCGAGCGCCTCGACATCCATATTCCCTTTGAAGTCGGCGATTGCCGAAGGATCTTTTCCAGCCGGGTTCAAAAGATCGAACGCCTCTGCACCGGAGAACTCGATGTTTGCACGCGTCGTATCGAAGTGGGTGTTGTTCGGGAAACACTTGCCCGGTCCACCAAGGAGTGTCAAGAGGATCTTCTCCGCTGCTCTCCCCTGATGTGTCGGGATAATGTATGTGAATCCTGTGAGCTCCTTCGCGACCTTCTCGAACCGAAAAAAACTCCGCGCGCCGGCATACGATTCATCTCCCTGCATGATACCGGCCCATTGCTCAGCGCTCATTGCCGATGTTCCGCTATCGGTCAAGAGGTCTATGAGCACATCGTCTGCGCGTATCATGAACGGATTATACCCCGCATCTTGCAGGATCGATGTGCGCTCGTCAACAGTTGTAAACCGGATAGGCTCAACCGTTTTGATCTTGAATGGTTCAATGATTGTTTTCATCATTCAAGAGGGAAATCTTACAGTCATAACGGAGTGAGAACGAGGATACTGTACGAAGAAAAGTGTGAGTGCGATTGTCGCACTTCTACTCCGAATCATAGGCGATCATCGAATACACGTCATAGTTTTTAAGCTTTGCCCGCGGATTCAAGAATGAAAGCTCGATCAAAAAGGCAATGCCTGCGACCTCTCCTCCTAATTTCTTCACAAGATTACACGCTGCAACTGCAGTCCCTCCTGTTGCCACAAGGTCATCGACGATGAGCACTCGCTCTCCGTTCTCGATAGCATCGACGTGCATTTCGAGTGCATCCGTGCCATACTCGAGCTGATACTCTTCTCGAATCGTTTTGGATGGAAGCTTTTTAGGTTTGCGGACAGGAACGAAGCCTGCATGGAGGCAGTACGCCAGTGCGCTTCCGAAGATAAAGCCGCGTGATTCAATACTCACGATCTTCTGGAGCCGGCTTCCCTGGTAACGATCGTGAAGGATATCGATCGCCTGATAAAACGCTTCCTTGTCTTGGAGAAGTGTTGTAATATCCCGAAACATAATTCCCTTCTTCGGGAAATCCGGAACATTGCGGATATACCGGCGGAGACGTTCTGCGCGAGCATCTACCATTCGAGTTTCTCCTTGTTCAGGAACGAATCGATACCTTTTCTGAAGTCGTCGGTCTTTCGTGCAAGCGCGTTGAGTTGCGCCGCGTAGTCAACCGCATCCTTCGCTTCCATCTCATCAAATCGCATGAAGAGATCTTTCGTCAAGGCAATCGATGAAGAACTTGTCGTTCGCGCAAGCTCTTCTGCGAATGCGAACACTGCGGAAGAAAGCTTATCATCGTCGACAACTTCCGTCACAAGTCTTCTGTCCTTTGCGGTCGCGGCATTCAGGATGTCGCCACGGAGAACACATTCACGCGCGGCGCCTTCCCCCATTCGCTTGATCAGGAAAACAAGAATGACAGCCGGAACAAATCCGAGGCGCACCTCCGGCACGCCGACTTTCGCTTTTTCTCGGGCTGCATAAACGAAATCGCAAGCTGCAGCAATGCCGCATCCGCCGCCGAGCGCCGGACCATTCACCATTGCAATAACAGGCTTCTTCAGATTGTGAATGAGCAGAAGAAGTCGGAGAAAGCTGTGTGCGTCTTCGAGGTTCTCCTGCTGACCAAGCTGAGAGAAGCGCTGCAGGTAATCGAGATCCATGCCTGAGCAAAACGAAGAACCCGAGCCAGTAAGAATCACCGTTCGGGCTTGTGTATTGCGATTCAGCAGCGTGAAGACTTCCGTGAGTTCGCGGATCATCACGTCGTCCAATGCGTTGCGACGTTCGGGGCGGTTGAGCGTGATGAGCGCAGACCGTTGTTCGACAGAATAGGTTATTGCTGAATATGGCATGCGGCACAAAATAAGAAACTTATCCTCAAATCTCAAGTTCTTGAGGAAAAGAAACGCCCTGCGTTGATAAACAAACGCGGGGCGTTCTCTCGAGTAAATTATTTTGGCCGGATTCTATGATGTCGAAAGCGCTGCTCAGTACTTCTCGAGATACTGATCGATCTCCCATGGGGTCACCTGCATACGGTACTCATCCCATTCCTTGCGCTTGAGACCCTTGAACTTTTCGAAGGCGTAATCGCCAAGTGCCGCACGGATTACCTTATCTTTTTCAAGCTGCTCAACCGCTTCGGTAATATCGCGCGCGAGCACGCCGATATTGCGTTTCTTCGCCTCTTCCTCACTGAATTCGTATATGTTTTCCTCGACCGGAGGCGGGGGCACCATTTTCTTTTCGATTCCGTCGAGGCCTGCAGCGAGCATCACGGCAAATGCCAGGTAAGGGTTTGCAGCAGGATCAGGGCAGCGTAATTCTGCACGGACGGCCTTTTCACGTCCGGGTGTATATCTCGGGATACGGATAAGCGCTGAACGATTTCGCTGGCCCCAGGCAATGTACACAGGCGCTTCATATCCAACCACCAGGCGCTTGTAGGAATTGATGGTCGGGTTCAAGATTGCATTCATCGCCTTGATGTGCGTGAGTTGGCCCATGATGAACGACTTCGCGAGTTTGGAGAGATGGTACTCATCTTTCGCATCGAAAAATAAATTCTTCCCCTCCGGGCTAAAGAAACTTTGGTGGACATGCATTCCCGACCCGTTAATGCCTGCGATTGGCTTCGGCATGAAGGTCGCGTGCAGATTGTGGTGCGCCGCGACATACTTCAGCGTAAATTTCAGCGTCGATGCCTGATCAGCAATCGTGAGAGCATCCGAATAACGGAAGTCGATCTCGTGCTGTCCGACGGCAACTTCATGGTGCAGCGCCTCCACATCGATACCGAACCCATGAAGTGCTGCGGTCATTTCCTGACGAATCTCCACGGCAAGGTCGGTTGTCTGGTCGAAGTATCCTGCAGTGTCATGCGGCAGCGGCATAAGCCGATGGTTTTCTTTTCGGAAGAGAAAAAATTCCAGCTCAGGTCCAACATTGAAAATGTAGCCGAGCTTTCGGGCTCGTTCGAGCTGTCGTTTCAAAATAAATCGCGGGTCACCCTCGAACGGCTTTCCATCCGGCATGTAGACGTCGCACATGAAGCGGGCAACGACTGCGCCGTTGTTTCGTGTCCACGGAATAACCGAATACGTATTCACATCGAGCTCGAGATACATATCGCTTTCAAAAATTCTCGTGAACCCTTCGATGGACGAACCGTCAAACCACAAGCCATCCTCGAGCGCTCCTTGCAACTTGGAAATCGGAATCGTGACGCCTTTCAAAAGTCCATTGAGATCTGTAAACTGGAGTTGAACAAACTGTACCGTGTCGTGCTTCGCTAATTCAAGGATGTCGCGTTTCGTCACTCCGGCTGTTTTCCCGGTTGCCTTCTTTGCCATTGTTGTTTCCTCTCGATTATTTTGTAGTCTTAATTCTAGTGGTTTCTTTGGGTGAAGATAGGACGAGATGTGTTCTTGTACCGGTAACACCTGACCACGATTGAATTTTTGCAAGGAGTTTTTCGAGTGTCGCTGTATTTTCTGTCCGGATTTTCATGAGGTGTGATCCTTCACCCGTGATGGCATGGCATTCAAGAATCTCATCGGTCGCAACGGCATGTTCGATAAAATTGTGATAATGCTTGGAGGAATCGACTGTCACCATGATGAAGGCAGTGATGTCTTTCCCAAGCTTCTTCGGGTGTACGGTCGCGACGTAGCCTGTGATGATTCCTCCCTCTTCCAGCTTCCTCAGTCGATCGCTTACCGACGGAAGGGAAAGTCCGACAGCTTCGGCAAGGTCATTTCTCCGCGTCCGGCCGTTCTTTTGGAGAATTTCTATAATCTTTACATCGATGTCGTCTAACATAAGGGATATTCATTTTGGAGGAAAAACAGCGATATGCCTTATTAATTTAAGGCATATTGAACTATTGCCTTAGAATATAAGGTAATGAACAGAGAATGTCAAGATATTTTTTAACCGAGAAAATAAAAAATTTAGGCCTGCGCAGCGTTGCGAAGACGCTTAATCGCCGATGGAATACTCCGCCTGGAAAAGATTGAATACCCTGCCACTAAGACTGTAGCACCGGCTCGGATCAGTGCAGCGGCATTATGCTCGTCGACGCCCCCATCAACCTCAAGCTCAATAGCACGTCCGGACGACCTGATCATCCCTGCAACCTCACGGATCTTTGGCAGCATCGACTCGATAAATTTTTGTCCGCTGAATCCGGGATGAACAGTCATGACAAGCACAAGATCAACGTACGGCATGATATTCTTCAATGTTTTAGCAGGAGTGGCAGGCTTCAGCGTAACACCGGCCTTCATCCCGAGCTTCTTGATTTGCTGAACAGTGCGGCGCAGATGCTGACATGCCTCGACATGAACCGTCAACCTATCCACACCTGCGTTCTTGAAAGCCTTCAGATACCGTTCAGGCTTTTCAATCATCAAATGTGCATCGAGGGAAAGCTTTGTGAGTTTGCGAACTGCCTTGACGACAGCGGGACCAAATGTAATGTTCGGAACAAAATGCCCATCCATGATATCGAGATGAACCCAATCCGCTTCGCCGCGTTCAATAAGTCGTATCTGTTTTTCAAGATTTCGGAAATCAGCCGAGAGCAGAGAAGGAGCTATCTTGAGCATAGGCATGCTGTGAAAGTCAGTTTTCGAGGAATTCTTTCTTTTTCTCTCCGCCTTGAACTACGAAGAGATCGATCAATTGGCCATTCGAGACAAGCTCGCCGCCACGCGGGTACTGCTCAATGACCGTATTCGGTAACAGGTCTGTTGAAGGAAGGTAACTGATATTCCCGACGCGCAGCCCTGCATTGGTAAGCAAGGTGGTCGCTTCGGTCAGAGTTTTTCCAGCAAGATCCGGTACGGAAATCTTTTGAGACAATGTCCCCTGACTCACCGTCACCGAAACGTATGCATCACGCTTGACCTTTCCACCGGCTCCCGGCGTCTGTTCAATGATGGTGTTTGCAGGAAATTCGTCGGAGGGTTGATAGTCGATCGTCCCCATCTTCAATCCTTCCTGTTCAAGAGCAAAGCGCGCATCGCGTACCGTGCGTCCTTTGACACTCGGTACGATTGCGGGTACTTCTCCTTCGCTGATGGTGAGATAGACTCGACGACCTCGCTTCACGTGATCGCCGGGCATCGGGTTTTGAACGATGACAATTCCGGCAGGATGCTCACGGTCCAAACGAGTCTCCCCTTTCCGTGGCTCCAAACCAAGCGATACCAGCAGTACTCGCGCACTGTCGAAATCCTTGCCAATAACTGTTGGGACTTCCACAATCCCTCCCGAACTGACGTACCACGGTAAGAGAAAATTGTTACAGACGAAGAAAAGAAGTATGAGAAAGGCGAGAGCGATGTATATCTTCTTCGCCCGGCGTGAAGTGAAGGCTTTCCTGCGATCCAAGGCCATCCGATCAACAATGTGAATTTGCTGTGCAAAAAATATAGGAAATACTTTCCAAACTTCAAATACTGGTCAACCGGAGGTAGTGCCTCAGTTTGAATTTGTAGAGCTACACTCCAGACCTCACCTATCCCAAAGGAATCCCTTCGGAATAATCCTCTCCTCCCGAAGGGATGCCTTCGGCATAAGAGGAGAGGATGAAATTGCTCCGCACGCTTATGTGGAGGATTTGCAAACGCCCTCTCCTTATAGGAGAGGTATATAGACCGGAGACATAGGTAACGGGTGAGGTCCATTCAATTGGGATTCATCACGACAATCTTCAAACTGATGCACTACCCAACCGGAGGAATTTGCAATCTTCAGAAAAATGCCTAACTTATTTAAGTACTATTTCGGTGTTGAATGCCGCTTTCTGAGGTTAGCACTCAAATCTTTCGCACGCTGCTCTACTACGACATTTTCGATCATCCGCTGACGGCGCGCGAGCTTTACCATTTGCTCCCTCGGAATTCTTTGTCCGAGCAGAGCTTCATTGGCATTCTGAATGATCTTGCTGCGAATGGGGTCATCGCTTCACGGGGAGACTTCTTCGCAATTCCATCCAAAGCATCCGATACCGGGAGAATACGGCTTGAGCGTCAAAAGAGGGCGAGACAAAGAATGAAGATTGCCCGATTCATGTCTCACATCATGAAGCGCTTTCCCTTCGTTCGGGCTGTTTTCCTTTCGGGAGATTTATCGAAAGGCGTGGCAAATCCTGATAGCGATATCGATTATGTCATCGTCACGGAACCCGGTCGATTGTGGATTTGCAGAACTCTTCTCATCCTTTTCAAAAAAATCTTCCTTGTGAATCGGAAGAAGTACTTCTGCCTGAACTTTTTCCTCGATGCAAACCATCTTGCAATGGAAGAGCGAAATTACTATACGGCGACCGAGGTCGCGCATCTGAAGCCGCTCTTCAACCAAACCCTGTTTCTCAAATTCATGAATGCAAACAATTGGATCCACGAATACTTTCCCAACTATCGACTTTTTGCGTTTTCCATCGATGACGCGAACAGCAGATCAAGTTTCCTGCAGAAATTGTCGGAGCTGTCATTCCGCGGAGGATGGGCGGGTACACTCGATCGTTCGTTGATGAACACGATGAAACGTGTCTGGAGAAAACGATATCCTCACTATGATGATTCGACGAGAGAAAGTATTTTTCATTCGACTGCATACGAGTCCCGCGCTTTCGTGGGAAACTTTAGCAACAAGATATTGGACTTGTACGCGGAAAAACTTCGCCAGCACGGCATGACGTGATTCTTCGAGCCGCACTCCATCATGGCTGACATTCTCTTCACACATTCCTATTTTCTTTGCTTTGATCCTAAAGAGTTCAAGGCGATGATGCCGTACGCTCCCCTCGGCACGTTATACGCTGCCGCCCAGGTGCGTTCCCTTGGCTACTCTGTGGCTCTTTTCGACAGCATGCTTGCTCAAAGTGAGAAAGAGATTGCAGCGGCCATCGATGAGGAAAAGCCGAAGGTCGTCGTGCTCTACGATGATGATTTCAATTATCTCACGAAAATGTGCCTCAGCAGAATGCGCGATGCCGCTTTCTCCATCAGCAGGATCGCCAAAGAGCACGGTTGCATTGTTATCGTGCACGGTTCCGATCCGGCCGACCATGCGGAAAACTACATCGAGCATGGCGCTGATTATGTCGTGATCGGCGAGGGAGAACAAACATTGTGTGAATTGCTCCAGCACATTTTCACGTCATACGGCAGCCCTGCGATCATCAACGGGATCGCATACAGATCGGATGGTACGGTTCAACGCACGCCGAAGCGGGAAGTTCTTCACGATCTTGACCGTCTTCCCTTCCCTGCTCGCGATCTTGCGGACATAGAAACATACCGACGAATATGGCGCAAACGTCATGGCTATTTTTCAATGAATATCGTGACCACTCGCGGCTGCCCGTTCCACTGCAACTGGTGTGCGAAACCGATCTACGGACAGGTTTACCACTCGCGGACTCCCGAAAATGTCGTTGAAGAAATGGCAATGATGAAAAAGGATTACCATCCGGACCATCTGTGGTTTTGCGACGATATTTTCGGACTTAAACCAGAATGGGTACCACGTTTTGCAGATGCCGTGATCACACATGATGCTCACATTCCGTTCAAATGTCTTTCACGTGCCGATCTTCTGTTGAAGGATGAAACCATCCGACAGCTTGCCCGTGCAGGTTGCCAGACGGTCTGGATCGGCGCGGAATCCGGATCGCAACATATCCTCGATGCCATGGAAAAAGGAACGACCGTCGAACAAATTTACACGTCAGCGAAACAGCTCCGCCAGTTCGGGATGCGTGTGGGATTTTTCCTGCAGTACGGTTACCCCGGCGAAACACGTCGTGAAATAGAACTGACACTCCGGATGGTGAAGGATTGCAAGCCCGATGAGATCGGTATTTCGGTTTCGTATCCGCTGCCCGGAACGAAATTTTATGAGACTGTGAGACAACAGTTAGGCGCAAAGCAAAACTGGGTCGATAGCCAGGACCTTGCTATCATGTATCATGGTGCGTACACGACTGATTTCTACAGGGCACTTCATACAATCACCCATAAAAAATTTCGCATCTGGCAAGGACGCGATATTCTGAAACACTGTCTGGCCAATCCATCCGCGATCAATAGATACTCCATTCGAAGGATGATCGCTCTTGCGTATCACACCGTCACGCTCCCCTCGGCTGAATCCGAACTGAACCGGTTGGAGCATCACGCCAATTAATATGGATCTCCTTCTCACACACGGCTATTTTCTTCATGAAGATGAAGCCGAGAAGCGTATCATGAAGCCCTATCCCACGCTCGGCATCCTGAGCATTTCTGCTTATCTGAAAGCACATGCGTTAAGTGCCCAGGTATTCGATACGACCTTCAAACGAAAATCCGACTTTCAGACATTCATCAATACCAACCGTCCGACCATCGTAGGCATTTACAGCAACCTCATGACAAAGATGAATGTGCTCGAACAGATCCAATACTGCAAGGCTCAGCGCTGCAAGGTTGTTGTTGGCGGACCCGACGTGCCGGAGTATGCCGAGGCGTACATTCAGTATGGTGCGGACGTGGCCGTCATAGGCGAAGGCGAGGAAACGATGCGCGAGCTTGTTCCGGCGCTTTACACGGGTTCTTCATTGGGTTCTATTGCCGGGATTGTCTACCGGCGGGATGATGGAAACATCATTCGCACATCCCCGCGCCCGCTCATCCAGGATCTTGACTCGATTCCATTACCTGATCGAGAAGCGATCGACATGGATACGTATGTAAGCACGTGGCGCATTCATCACGGGATGGGATCGGTTTCGCTTATTTGTGCACGCGGTTGTCCCTTCACATGCACATGGTGCAGCCGCTCCATCTATGGCGAGACGCATCGCCGCCGTTCTGCAAAGAATGTTGTCGATGAAATCGAGTATTTGCTTCAACGATATACGCCGGACATGTTGTGGTTCGCGGATGATGTTTTCACCATTCATCACCGCTGGTTTCATGATTTCTATGATGAAATGAAGCGCCGGAATATTCGCATTCCGTTCGAGTGCATCTCGCGCGCGGATCGTCTGAACGAAGAAATTCTCCAAAAGATGTCGGAGCTTGGCGCTTTCCGCATCTGGTATGGATCGGAGAGCGGCTCACAGCGCATTCTTGATGCCATGCAGCGAAAGGTGACAGTCGAAGAAATTCAGTCCACGACAACAGTTGCTCAGAAATATGGAATCCAAATCGGACTTTTCGTTATGCTCGGTTATCCCGGCGAGCACCTCTCGGACATTGACGAAACAACGGATCACCTCAAGCAAACCAATGCCGACACCTTTCTCACGACGGTCGCGTACCCGATCAAAGGCACAGAGTTCTACAAGGAAGTTTCCGGCCGAATTTCAGAACCGGCTGCTTGGGCCTCGGGAACCGATCGCAATCTTCAATTTTCGGGGCGCTATTCCGATCGGTTTTACTGGTTCGCCAACCGCTATCTCGTCAATGAAGTGAAGCAGCATAAGCTTCGCCAGAATGGCCATAAGGATTTCATGAAAATTGCCTCCTCCTTCGCGAAGGCAAAACTGGCACGCCTTGGGATGGAACTGACAAAGACTCAACGCTCATGACAAGCCCTTCCCATCCAGTCAATTTTCCAGCAAGTTTTGACGTCCTAGCGCAAACATACGATCAGGTCTTCGAAGACAATCCGATAACTGCACGCATTCGTCCGATTTTTTGGCGAAGCCTTCTCGCACATTTCAAAACGGGAGACCACGTACTGGAGCTTAACTGTGGAACCGGAACAGACGCGATCATGCTTGCCGAGAACGGCGTTCAGGTTACCGCGATTGATTCGTCAGAAAGGATGATCGCCGGCGCAGAAGAGAAGGCTCGGGAAAAAGGAGTTTCGCAGCTCATTCGTTTTCAACAACGTTCATTCGAGCATCTCGTAACGCTCGGCAGGATGAAGTTCGATGGTGCATTCTCGAATTTTGGCGGATTGAATTGCACGTCAAACATTGATCCCGTTCTTGAAACTCTTTCGGGACTTCTCAAGCCTCATGCGAGCGTTGTCGTATGTATGATCAACAAATTCTCGCTATGGGAAATGGTCAGCTTCTTGCTTCGAGGTAACCTACGCTCTGCGTTCCGGCGCATGCGGAGGCAACCGACTACCGTTCGTCTTGGAAGTTCGACTGTCGAAGTTTGCTACTATACGCCGAAGGAATTTATTCGAATTCTTTCGCCCTATTTCGAGATCGAACATGTATACGGACTGAGTATCCTGTCACCCTCGCCTAACTCTCGATCGTTCGTACTTCGCCATTCACAACTTACGGCTCGGCTTCTCCGGCTTGATGAAACAATCCGCTCACGTTCTCCATGGCATTCGCTTGGCGATCATTTCGTGATCGAAGCCCGCCGCAAGTCGTAATCCGAAAGACGAACGTACAACAACATTCTTGTACGATGAGCGTACATGGACTTCCGCATGAAGATCGTTGACTTTACTGACCACGTTCCTACCGATATCCGTTCGGGGAATCGTCTGTAACTCAACACAAATATGAAAAGCAGAAGCATCCTTCATTTAGCAGGAGATCGGGTTTCGATACTTGTGATTCGATTGCACGCTGTCGGTGATGTAGCCATTACAATACCGTATTGCCAGGGACTACGTAATCGCTTTCCATCTGCGCAGATAGACTTGCTGACTCGCGAAGATATTGCGCCGCTTGCGAGTGCGCTGACACTGTTCGATAATGTTCGAACGTTTCCTTATTGCTCAAGTCGGTACGGACGGTTATACCATACACTCCGCAATTCCTGGGAATTCCCCAAGCATGGTTACAATATTGTTCTTGATCTACAAGGGAATTGGATCACGAAGATGATCCGTCGAAGCCTCGTACCGAAAATTTGGTGTCAATTCGATCGTTATTCTCCTCTTTCGGCAGCAGATCGCGTCCGTGCCACTCTTCATGAAATCGGTCTCGATGTTGAGCCATCATGTGCGTTACGCTTTGAAAACAAGTACGAGATGAAAGCACAGGTTCTCCTCAGAGAGAATGGCTGGAACGAACATGCATCGCTCATCGTCTTAAATCCCGCCGGTTTGTGGAAGACAAGAAATTGGCAGATCGAGAATTATGTTTCGCTCGCAAACTTATGGTTGCGACATCATGACACACAGTTCATTATTGTAGGGACACCGCGAATTGCAGAACACGCACGCTATCTACAGGAACATCTCGGTAAGAACCTCATTGATCTCGTTTCAAAGACTTCGCTTGCCGAGGCATTTTGTCTCTTGCAATATTCCGCTGCGATGGTTACCGAGGATTCCGGTTTGATGCACATGGCATGGGCATCCGGCATCCCAACGGTCGTACTCTTTGGGTCAACCGATCATCGTCAGTCGCGGCCGATCGGTACCCACGTTCGCTGTTTTCACTCCGGCGATCTTCCGTGTGGCGATTGCGGACAGCCGACATGTCGTTATGACGATGTTCACTGCTTAACACGCTTTGAACCTCACATGATCCTCGAAACGCTTCAACAACTTCTGGATACTGCATCGCAGAACATTCCGGTGAACGGTGATAACCAAAAGTAAAAATAGATTACACCGAATTGCGATATCCGTCCCTGGCGGTGTTGGAGATGAAGCGTCCGGCATTCATATTCCGTCCGTTGTCCAGTTCATCGCTCGCCTTTCGGATCATTTCTCACTCACGGTCTATCCTTTGATCAGTCCATCTTCAGAACCGGCTGATTATCGTTGTGGAAATGCCGTCGTGCGTAATCTCCACTTGAAACAGTCCGATCATGTACTGTCGCAAATGTCCGCTCTCACAAAAGAAATCTTGAGAGACTATCGACAAGCACCGTTCGAGATCATTCACGGGTTCTGGGCGCTTCCAACGGGATTCGCCGCAGTGATCCTTGGAAAGTTTCTTCATTGTGCGAGCGTTGTGAGTGTGCTTGGCGGTGAGACGGCAAACCTTCCGCAGATCGGTTATGGGAATATGCAAAGTTCTTTAGCAAAACGATTAACACTCTGGACGTGTCGTCGCGCCGATGCTCTCATTGCGTTGACTCATTTTCAGGCAGAAGGCTTGCAACGATACGGAATCGGACGAGGGGATATTCATATCATCCCGCCATCTGTCGATACAAGTGTCTTTCGTCAGAATGGAAAAGCATTTCCTCATACTCCTTTGCGTTGCCTGCATGTGGCAAACGTAAATGCGGTAAAGGACCAATCAACACTCCTTAAAGCATTTGCACTCGTTGCAGAAAAAATCGATTGCCGGTTACGCATTGCCGGACGAGATTATATGAGTGGAGAGATTCAGGCACTCGCGAAGAAACTTGAAGTGAGTGAGAGGACTGAATTCCTCGGCTTCCAAACACAGCAGCAACTCCTCGAGCACTACGGCTGGGCTGATCTCTTGCTGCATACTTCGCTGCATGAAGGAGGCGGAGTCGTGATCGCTGAAGCAGCAGCATCCGGCGTGGTTGTGTGTGGAACGAATGTCGGCCTTCTTTCCGATCTTGGTCGCGATCGTGCAATAGTCGTTGATGTAGGCGACTATGAGTCTCTCGCCCGTGGAGTATTCAGCCTGGTCGATGCTCCTGATCGCTACACAAAGCTCAGGGAAGGCGCATATCAATGGTCGCAAACCCATAATCTCGATCGAGCTATTGAGCAGTTGTCAATGGTATACAACCAGCTCCACCTGGGTTGATTTTCCTTGGCATAATTTTGTGTAAGAAGGATGTCCATCTTCTCAAGTATTTTCCGTATTTTATACTGATCGCGTAACGATCAGTTGAAGAAACATTGCAGTACCCATGAACGTTCGCGCCTGGTTAAATACTATCTCGACGACGTCGCAGACACTTCCGATCGTCATTCTCTATGTCACTGAAGGATGCAATTTGAAGTGTCGTATGTGCTTCTATCGTAACCCTCTCCCGAACGAGTTGACGCTCTCGGAGATCGAAACCCTCGCCCGCTCCCTCCACGACTACGGGTTGCGGCACATTGTCTACTCGGGCGGCGAGCCCTTGATGCGATGCGACTTCTCTCTTATTTGCAAAGCCTTCGGTCGGTATCGTGTGAAGCAAACATTGTTGACGAACGGCCTTTTGCTCGAAAAACGTTTGGCGGATATCTGTTCGTATCTGAGCGAGGTTATCGTCTCGCTCGATGGACCAACCGCAGACGTTCACAACGCTATTCGAGGCGTCGATTCTTTCGATTGCATTGTACAAGGAATCCGTCAAGCTGTCTCCCTTCTCGGCAACAATAAAGTTTCCATCCGGTGTGTCGTTCAAAAGCAGAACTTCCGCGAACTTGGAACGATTGTGGATCTTGCCAGATCGCTCGGCGTTCAGAGAATCTCCTTTCTCGCTGTCGATGTGCTCTCAGATAGTTTTGGCCGGACTGGAAGTGAAGCGATCACACCCGATCGCATGAGTATGTTGGATGAACAAGAGGCGGACGAATTCAGCGACATGGTCGAGCAATTGATTGCCGATCATACTGCTGATTTTGAGAGCAGCTTTATCTCCGAATCTCCTGCGAAGCTGAGACATCTCGTGCAGTATTTTAAAGCACTCAACGGCAAGTGTGATTTTCCCCGAAACGTCTGCAATGCGCCGATGGTCTCCGCCGTGATCACCTCGACGGGCGATGTTCAACCATGTTTTTTCCTGCCAGGATTTGGCAATATTCATGAGAAAAGATTAGATGAGCTGATGAAGCTGCCCGAGGCTCAATTCACGCGCGAACAAGTCAAGCACTATTCGCTTGAGAGATGTAAGACGTGTGTTTGTACGCTCAACATTCAACCGACCCAAGCACTGTTGAACAAATTTTAGAACAGCGGCGAAACCCTGCGTGATGTCCATGCATCCAGCTCGACTGAGAATTATCGCTATGAGTATTGCAGTAGTATCGATCGGCTTCTTCTTCATTCGAATCGTATCGTATGTTGCCAGACCAACGGGCGGATTTATTGCGTATTACACCGGCGGTGCCATGCTTCTCGCCGGCGATGACATGCGTTTATTATATGACGACCATGCTTTCACGGAGAGAACCTTACACTTCACCGGCCTGGAATCGGAAGATTACTTCAGGGCTAATCCCCCGACACTCGCATTCCTGATGGCTCCATTTTCTTTCTTGCCTATCACAAAGGCTAAGCTCGCGTGGGAAATGTTCTCACTCGCCTGTACTGTTCTTTCACTGTATCTCCTCCAACAAATTTTTTCGCTGAGAAGTACGGAAACGTTCACGTTCACTGCATTTGTCTTCGGATTCTCGCCGTTGTACATCAATTTTGTTTGGGGACAAGTTTATGCACCGCTCCTTCTCTTACATGTCATTCTATTTAAAACATGGGTAAAAGAAAAACAGATCCTTTCAGCAATCGTCATTACGTTTCTTCTAGCGCTCAAAGGCTATGGACTTATGTTTCTGGTCTTAGCTCTTTTTCAGAAGCGTTGGAAAATTGTTTTCTACACCATTGCACTATACTTGGCACTAATTGTTATTTCGTCGTTCGTTGTTGGAATCGAGACGTGGTCTTCCTATGCATCCTCTCTCACACAACTTATTGCCTCCATGCCTCCTGCAGCGACGTTCCGGCAGAACATACAGAGCTTGGTAAGTTGGATATTTCTTCGCGATCAATGGAATCCTCACCCGTTATTTAATATGCCGGAAGTTATACGACCTCTACTTCTAACGCTGTTCATCGGTGCTCTCATCGTACTGTATCGGCTTGCAAAGGACCGTGATCGTAGATCCCCGCTTCCACTGATGGTTGCAATCATTATCGGCGTATTGACTGCACCAATACTTTATGACTATCACTACACTCTGCTCTTGCCGGCTATTTTCTTGTGTTATAGATACTTGTCGTACGGCACTGATTCGACAAACTCGCTCATATTTGGGATCGCTCTCTTGCTTCTTTCGCCAAAAATTCCGTATCATATATCATTGTTTCAGGATAGCTGGATGGGAATTTTGGGATTTCCGAGAGTCTATGGAAGCGTTCTTCTCCTATGGCTCTTTGCTCGGATCTCGAAACGACAGATGGAACTGCCGTATTCGGCAAATGATTTCCTGAGTATCCCATCCGGGCATCGTGCTCGATAGCAGCAGCTCCGACTATACGCGTCGGTATTGAATCGATATCGTTATGATTGTTCTGGTTAATCCCCGAAGCGCTCGATGGAACCACCGCATTCCTCTTTCGGTGCTTGCGGTAGCATCCGGCCTCGAAGGAAAATATCCATATGCCATCGTGGATGAGAACTTCGATCACGACATCGATCGAACGCTCTCGACTATCATGTCGAAGCAGGAGGTCAAGTACCTTGCGTTGACCGTAATGCCTGGACCACAACTCGTTCGTGCCGTAGCTATTTCCAAAAAAATGAAAGCTGCGCATCCTCATCTGATCATTATATGGGGTGGCACATTCCCGACGATACACACGGATACCGTTCTCTCTGTCGATTACGTCGATTACGTCGTCTCCGGCCAAGGGGAATTCTCGTTCTCCGAGTTGATTGACGCACTGGAAGTTCATCAACCGATCGATAACATTCACGGGATTGCATTTCATAGAGATGGAAAAGTAATTCGCACCGCTCCCAGAGAGTTTGTCCATCCCGATATTCTCCCTCCTCTTCCCTACCATCGAGTCAACATGCAACACTATCTCGCAAGAACATACCTTGGACGCCGGACAATAGGCTATCACTCAAGCTATGGTTGTCCGTTTCTCTGCGGGTTCTGTGCAATTGCTGCCGTATACGAAGGGCGCTGGTTAGCGAAGAACCCCTTAAGAGTTGCAGACGATCTCCTGGAATTACAGAAGCAGTATGGCATTGACTCCGTTGAGTTTTTCGACGATAATTTTTTTGTTTCCGAGAAACGCACGCGGACATTCGCAGAAGCGATAGCGGGAAAAGGAATCGCCTGGTGGGGCGATGCACGCATCGACACGTTGATGCAATACTCTGACTCGACGCTCGACCTGATGCGAACAAGCGGCTGCACGATGATCTTCATGGGCGCTGAATCGAGTTCATCCGATACACTCGAACTTATGAACAAAGGAGGCACACAAACACCCGATCTCGTATTGGAATTTACCAAGCGAATCAAACAATTCGATATCATACCTGAATATTCATTCATCTTCGGCTCCCCAAGCACTGATGTGGATGCAAGCATCGAGAGAGACATCCAATACATCCGTAAAATCAAAGAGATCAATCCGTTTGCAGAGATTATTTTTTACGTTTATGCCCCCGTCTTCTTGCCGGGAGCAACGATATTCGAGGAAGCTAAGAAGCATGGGTTTGATTATCCAAGAACACTTGAAGAATGGGTAAGTCCTGAATGGCAACACCTTGATCTGCGGAAAGAGTCGGCGACCCCCTGGCTTCGTCCACACCACCTTATAAAGATCCGAAATTTTGAGCGTGTCCTCAATGCCTACTATCCCACCGTGTCGGATTTGAAACTTACGGCAGCAAAAAAACAATTCCTTCGCATGCTCAGCGGCTGGCGATATCGGAGGAATTTTTACACTGCGCCGTACGAGATACGGTTTGTCCTTTCCAAAATTTTGAAATACCGTCAACCGGAAATTGAAGGCGCCGAACAGTATGCCTAAGAAACGTACAATCATTTTCTATAACCCCGCCGCTCCGTACTACACCCTGCCGCTTCAATTCCTGGCGCTTGCTTCAGTCATTGACCGTGAACGGTACGACGTCAAGATTATTGATGCGCGAATTGAAAAGAGTACGCGACATGCCCATGACAAAGTCCGCGAGCTTTTGCCCGATGCGGTTTGTGTCGGAGTTTCCGTTATTACCGGAACTCCCGTCAAAGATGCCGCAGCAATTTCGCAGATGACGAAGCATGTTGCGCCGGATGTTCCGGTCATCTGGGGCGGATGGCATCCTTCCATCTATCCCGAACAGTGCATACGGGAAGGCTTTGCGGATTACTGCATCTTCGGCCAAGGGGAGATGACTTTTTTAGAATTACTGGATGCGCTCGATGCGAATGACGGCTTCGACACGGTACTCGGACTTGCCTATCTCAAGAATGGAAAGTTTCATGAGAACGCAGAACGCAAATTTATCGACATCAACAACTTCCCTGCATACGACTACGATCTCGTCCCATTCGAGACATACTTCCGGTTGAAAGGGATGAGACAAATCGATTTTTACTCATCACAAGGTTGTCCGTATCGTTGTGCCTTCTGTGCAGATCCGTACGTCTATAATCGCCGATGGTCGGGTCTGAAGGGATCACGTATGCTCTTCGACGTCTTCGAAGCAGTGAAGAAGTATCGCGTAGACGACGTGCTCTTCCAGGACGAAAATTTTTTTGCCAACCGGAATCGCGTCCTCGAGTTTTGCACGGGCATCAATCGGCACGGCATGAACTTCACCTGGGCAGCAACGTCGAGAGCCGACCAAATTGCACCGCTCACCGATGATTTTCTACAGGAAGTCGCGCGCGCGCGTCTCCGAAAAGTCATGATCGGCGCAGAGTCAGGTTCTCAAGAAATGCTCGACTTGATGAAGAAAGATACCCTTGCTGAAGAAGCAATCATCTCGGCAGAAAAACTCTCGAAGCATGGAATTGGAGCCTCGTTCGGATTTATTGTTGGATTTCCGGAAGAAGGATTCGATAACACGCTTAAAACTCTCGACACAATCAAAGAGATCAAGCGCATCGATCCTCGTTTTGAATTCAATATCTTCTTCTTCACACCGTACCCGGGGACTGAGCTCTTCGAGTACATCGTGAAGAAAGGCTATCGAGTTCCCCAGACACTTGCAGAGTGGAGTGACATTGATTTCATCATGTACGCAGGCTATTGGGTAAAAAATTCTGAACGCGAATATGTCGAGCGCTTTAAGTTTTACACAAAATTTGCCACGGAGCAGGAGCGAAAAAATGGGATTTTAGTGCCTTTAAGATATCTGGCATCGCAACGAGTGAAAAGAGATTACTATAGGCTTCCTGTGGAAAAGGAAGTCATCAACTTCGTCAGACACAAACTCCTTCACCGGGTAAATTGGTAGAATGCTCGCCTCAAACTTGTTCAGACGAGCTTTTTTTTTGCTGCTTTATCACCTGTATGCCAAACCGAAACTTCTGAGGAATGACAAGACAACATTGCTCGGCTTTGAGCTTGAAGTTCCACCGAGTGTTTTTCATCCGCAACTTTACTTCAGCAGCAAGTTTTTTGCCCATTATATTCAAGAGCTTAAGCTCGATTCACTCAATGTACTTGATATGGGATGTGGTTCCGGCATCCTCTCCCTTGTTGCCGCTTCAAGAGGTGCCCGGGTTCGCAGTATCGACATCAATCCTGTTGCCGTTCACGCTACGCGTAGAAATGCCGAGTTGAATGAGTTGGCTTCCACCATCAGTGTGCAGTTGAGTAATCTGTTCGAAACGATTGAAGATCAAGAGAAGTTTGAATACATATTTTTCAATCCACCATTTTACAAAGGGTTACCACTCGATGCTTCAGAAACAGCATGGAAGGGTGGAAATGACTATCAAGTGCTACGATTGTTCATTCCCAGGGCAGCCCATTATCTCACACCGACAGGAAAAGTGTTTTGTATCTTCTCTTCTGACATGGATATTGAATTGCTGAAGGATCTCTTTAGACAATCCTGTTTTTCATTTCAACGAGTGCGTGAGAAAAATCTCTTTTTCGAAAGGCTCATCATCGTTCGTGCGGAAAAGGCTCCTTGATTCTCAGAGTCAATTTACCTATATTTTGCGTGCTCTATTCATGATTAAAGATACGTGAAGTACTCAACTCTCGTACAAGCTGCGAAAAAAGCTAAACGATACTCATACGCGCCGTACTCAAACTTCCGGGTCGGAGCAGCCGTTCTCACTAAGTCTGGGAAGATTTACACCGGATGCAATATCGAGAATAGTTCTTATAGCCTTACCATCTGCGCCGAGCGCACCGCTCTCTTCAAGGCACTTTCTGAGTCAAGGCCTACATTCACAGCACTAGCGATCACAAGTGATTCCGATGAACTCATTCCGCCTTGTGGTGCCTGCCGTCAAGTCATTATGGATCTTGCTGGTGATATAGATATAATCTTAACCAGCAATGACGGGGCAATGAAAATCATGAAGTCGAGTGAGCTTCTCCCACTTCCATTCACCAAATACGCACTTCGAAAATTCCCCCGAAAAACATGAGATGGAAGATGTAACACTACATAATACACCGCAAAACACTGGCTGGATTGAAGTAGTAAGTGGATGTATGTTTAGTGGCAAAACAGAAGAACTCATTCGACGGCTAAGACGAGCTCAAATCGCAAAGCAGAAAGTAATGATCTTTAAGCCACGGATCGATAATCGCTATAGTATGAACCATATTGTTTCGCATAGCGAGCAATCCTTAATTTCAACTGTAATTGATAATCCACAGGAAATTATTCAGTTATCGAAAGACGCTCAAGTTATTGGGATCGATGAAGGACAATTCTTCTCATCGGACTTAGTCGCAGTGTGCGAAAAATTGGCTGACATGGGTAAGCGCGTCATCGTTGCTGGACTCGATCAAGACTATCGTGGAAAGCCCTTCGAGCCGATGCCCCAACTCCTTGCCGTTGCAGAGTACATCACAAAGACTCTGGCAATTTGTATGGTTTGCGGAAATCCCGCAGATCGTACACAACGCATTACGAATCAGCACGAGCTTGTCGTTGTGGGAGCACACAATGTCTATGAAGCACGATGTCGTAAGTGTTTCGTTCCACCAAATGATGTAGATTGAGGATGCTCATGAGATTATTCACTCTTCTTCTTACTATAACACTTATTCTCTTCCTTGTCGGATGTGCTAGAAAAGCAGACCAGCAGGAACAACCAACGAAGATGAAGGTTGGACTTGTCTTCGATGTTGGTGGTCGGGGTGATAAATCATTTAATGATGCCGCATACCGTGGACTTGAGAAGGCTAAGAAAGAACTCGGCATGGATTTCGAGTATATCGAACCGGGACCGGGAGCTGATAGAGAGGCTGCACTTCGTCAATTAGCGAATCATAAAGATATTGCTTTAATCTTCGGTATTGGCTTTATTTTTACAGATGATATCACGACAATTGCAAGAGAATTTCCTTCAAAGAAATTTGCCTGTGTCGATTATACTTATGACTCGACAAGGCCGCTCCCACCCAACCTCGTTGCTCTTCTCTTTAGAGAAGAAGAAGGCTCATTTCTCGTGGGTACTCTTGCAGCACTTCTCACAAAGACAAATGTCATTGGCTTTATTGGTGGAATGCAATCGCCTCTCATCAAAAAATTTGAGGCTGGATATATTGCAGGAGCAAGATACGCGAATCCGAAGTGCGAGGTGTTAGTGGGTTATGCAGGCACAACCGGAGAAGCTTTTAAGAACCCGGGCAAAGGGAAAGAACTGGCACTGGGTCAGTACACACGAGGCGCTGATATTATCTACCATGCTTCTGGCGTCACCGGATTGGGGGTTTTTGAGGCGGCACGCGAGCTGAAGAAACTTGCGATAGGCGTTGATTCCGATCAGTATCATGAAGCGCCAGGAAACATCCTTACGAGTATGACAAAAATTGTTGATACTGCAGTTTTTCAGTCGATCAAAGCTGCTAAGGAAAGTACATTCGTTGGTGGACGCGCTATGATATTCGATCTTAAGTCAAATGGCGTCGACTACGTGTATGACCAAAATAATAAGAGCCTCATTCCAGATGATGTTCACACCAAAGTTGAAGAGACCCGCAGGAAGATTGTCTCGGGTGAAATAACCGTTCCCTACCAATAATAACATGCTCCCTCCCGCATGTACGCTGTTGAGATGCAACATATCACGAAGCGTTTTGGCCACTTTACAGCAAATCACCAAGTAGATTTTCAGGTTCACGAAGGCGAGATACATGCTCTGATCGGCGAGAATGGTGCTGGAAAATCCACTCTCATGCGCATCTTGTACGGCTTCTACACACCCGATGCCGGTCAAATTTATATCAATGGCCGCGAAGTCAAAATTCAGAAACCTTCCGATGCTATAACACTCGGTGTCGGCATGGTCCACCAACACTTCATGCTTATTCCTCCTTTGACGGTGACTGAGAATATCATTCTTGGAAAAGAGGAAACAAACAGATTAGGGATTTTAAATCTTCCTCTTGCAGCGAAACAACTTACTGAATTATCGCAAACATACCGTTTACATATAGATCCTTCTGCAAAGATCGAACAAGTCTCGATCGGATTCCAACAGCGTATCGAGATTCTCAAGATTCTTTATCGTAACGCTCAAATTATTATACTCGACGAGCCGACACCGATTCTTACTCCACAGGAAATTGACGACCTCTTCAAAGTACTTCTTCAACTTAAAAGTGAAGGGAAAACAATTATTCTCATTACTCATAAGCTCTCCGAGGTCATGACCATTAGCAATCGTATAACAATCATGCGACATGGCAAGATCGTGGGTACACGAGAAACAAAGTCTACTACGCAGACGGAACTTGCACGACTAATGATTGGAGAAGAGATCGGCCCGCCGATTTCGAAGAGGCCATTCATCGCACACAAAGACATTCTCATCATGGAGCAGGTTTCTGCAAAAGGCGACAGAGGAGTTCTTGCTGTTAGGAATGTCTCGCTGAACGTCAAAGAAGGTGAAATTATCGGGATCGCCGGTGTTGAGGGAAATGGACAGAGTGAGCTTGTCCAAGTCATCGCAGGCCTGCGTCCATTTCAAGTCGGGGAAATATCCATCGGCTCCCATTCCCTCTCGCCCACACATGGTCATCAAGCACTTGCTCACATCCCGGAAGATCGATTACGGTTTGGTCTTATTCTTGATTTTACATTACAGGAAAATCTTATCCTTGGACGACAACAAGAGTTACGATTTCGACATTATTATTTTCTTCAGGATTCTGAAACTCGATCTTATTCGAGTGAACTGATACATTCATTTGATATCCGACCTGAAGAATTATCCCTCCCGGCGAGAAACTTTTCTGGAGGAAACCAGCAAAAAATTGTTGTTGCTCGCGAGTTATCGAAGAATGTTCCGTTGATCGTCGCAAGCCAACCGACTCGTGGCCTTGATATCCGTGCTATCGATTTCATCCACAATTCATTAATCAGCGAAAGAAACAAGGGAAAAGCAATACTCCTTGTCTCGTCCGATCTCGGAGAAATCTTGAAACTCTCGGACCGTATCGCAGTCATGTATGAAGGGGAAATTACGAAGGTATTCCTGACAGCGGATACAGACGAACGTGAGATTGGAATGTACATGACCGGTGCGAAAAAAAAATCTGCATAACACTCAAATGCAAACTTTAACAAAACTTGGATATAACATAGCTGGTCCAGTACTTGCGTTAATCATTTCTTTTGCAATCGGAGGGATTTTTATCGCTATCATTGGAAAAGATCCTTTGGCAGTCTATAGCCAATTTTTTTCCGATACACTTGGGAATGCCTACGGAATCGGTCAAGTACTTTTCAAGGCAACTCCCTTGATATTCACCGGACTCGCTTCTGCGATCTGCTTCCGTGCCGGTTTGTTCAATATCGGAGCCGAGGGCCAACTTATCATCGGCGCATTTTGCATAGCCTTTGTCGGGAATGTTTTTGGAATCCTGCCGGCGATTTTTTTGCTTCCACTTTGCATATTAGCCGGTTTCATTGGCGGAGCATGCTGGGGAATAATTCCGGGTCTGCTCAAGGCTACGTTTGGTGCACATGAAGTCATCAACACGATCATGATGAATTTTATTGCGGCCGCTCTTGTGAACTATTTCGTAAGCAATGTATTCTTTGTTCCTGCTACTGTTCACACACCCGACATTGTCCCTGCGGCGCATCTCTCACGCCTCGATTTCTTTTTTGAGAGCTTTCACGGTGCGCCGGTCAACCTGAGTCTTTTCATCGCAATTGGTGCCGCCCTTCTACTTCATGTCTACCTCTGGAAGACTAGTCTGGGATATGAACTTCGTGCGACTGGGCTCAACCTCAATGCGGCACGGTATGCTGGCATACACGTAGAACGTCACATGATTGGTACACTCACACTTGGTGGCGGCCTGGCGGGTCTGGCAGGAATGAATTTCGTAATGGGATACAAACATTATTTTGAGCTTGGTTTTTCCGAGGGTGCAGGCTTTATCGGTATAGCAGTTGCATTGCTTGCACGCAATAACCCAATCGGTATCGTGTTGACATCAATCTTTTTCGGCATTCTGCAATATGGCAGTCTTACGATTAATACGATTGTCCCAAAAGAGTTGGCAAACATTCTGCAAGCCATCGTCATACTTTGCATCATCGTTTTGAGCAAAGTAATAGATCGTCATATGGTTCGACTCCAAAAGCAATCCGTCGCTGCCGAGGTTCATGCTTGAATCCATCCTTAATATCGCCTTTCTTGCCCAATCGCTCAGGATATCTATACCCTACGCACTGCCTGCCCTCGGAGCTACGTTTAGTGAACGCGGCGGTGTTGTCAATATTGCCTTGGAAGGAATTCTGCTTATAAGCGCATTCGCGACGACTGTCGGTGTATTCTATACCGAAAGCGTCCTGGTAGGGATTCTCTGTGGTATTAGCGCCGGAATTCTCACGGCGCTCTTTCACAGTATCGTCTCAGTTACATTCAAAGCCGACCAGATCGTCAGCGGCATTGGAATTAACCTCTTTGCCCTAGGGATCACAAAGTTTTTCTGCCAGCTCATCTTCAATAGCTCAAGTAATTCTGCGCGGATTGTAGGTCTTGAGCAATGGACATTTCTCCCCGCTTTGCCTATACTCGGCAATCCATTTCTTTTTTGCACGCTCTTCCTCCTGCTCATATCACACTTCACATTATTTCGAACACGTTTTGGCTTACGCCTCCGTGCGGTGGGTGAGCATCCGGAAGCTGCTGATACACTCGGGATATCCGTTGACAAGATGCGTCACATTGGAGTATTACTCAGCGGTGCGTTTACCGGGCTCGCCGGCGCTTGGCTGGCACTCGATCAGCATAGCTTTACCGACGGTATGGCGGCGGGGCGGGGTTTCATTGCTCTTGCTGCGATGATCATTGGAAAGTGGACCCCTATTGGAGCAGTCGCCGCATCGCTCCTCTTCGGCTTTGCCGAGAGTTTGTCGCTTGTGTTACAAGAGCAATCGAATGTAGCGCAGCTTATTCAAATGATCCCCTATCTCCTGACGATGATCATCCTCTGCGGCTTCATCGGTCGTGCAACCGCACCAGCCGCAGATGGTATTCCGTACGAAAAAGAGAGTGCGTAGGCAGAGCCTTCATGAATAACGAACGTTTCATCGAGCGGAAGCTCAAGGAATCTGTCAGCTTTATTCGACAAACAATACGGCAGCGGCCACGTATTGGAATAGTGCTCGGCTCGGGTCTTGGCTATTTTGCAGACTCCATGGCATCGACACAGGCGATGAACACGGCAGCGATTCCTCATTATCCAACGTCGACTATTGAAGGACATAGCGGCAAATTTCTGATCGGGAAACTACATGGGAAAACTCTCCTGGTCTTTCAGGGAAGGGTACACTATTACGAGAGCGGCAACATCGAATCCATTCTTTACCCGATACGAGTTGCACGGGCACTCGGCGTCCGTACGTTACTTGTTACTAATGCCGCCGGCGGAGTTAACCCCGGCTTTAAGCCGGCCGATCTTATGCTCATCACGGACCATATCAACCTCACCTTTAAAAACGCAATCCGCGGCTATATGCCTCACCATCATAACACTCCCGTCTACGATCCCGCACTTCAGGCGCTCATCGCGGACGCAGCCCAATCGAAAGGAATATCCTTGAAGAGAGGGGTGTACTGCGGAGTGCAGGGACCATCGTATGAAACTGCAGCCGAGGTGCGAATGTCGAAGATGATCGGAGCAGACGCCGTGGGAATGTCGACCGTCAATGAAGCTTCACTTGCACACGCACTCGGTATGCGCGTTGGCGGAATTTCGTGTATCACGAATCTCAGTACGGGTATGACAAATCAGAAACTCACGCATCGTGAGGTAACGGAGGTGGCGCGCCAGGTGCAACATTCCTTCAGCACTCTTCTTGATGCAATCATCGAGCGACTTGAGTAAGCGACGGTTGGGCATCTCCAATAAAAAAACCTCTCGCTACGCTACGAGAGGTTTTTCCCCTGCTGGAGTATCTGACGCGCTCTACTGCGATTTCGGTAGCGTGAAGATGTGATCACGTAATGCACGAATTTGTTCTTTCGCATCGCCATTGAAAATCTGTGGGTCGGGCGATTGCATATCGGGGTAGAAGTTCGGCATCTTCGTTCCCGGTGCGATGGAATCCGGTCGCGCGATCCATTCCAGAATCCAATCCGGCTTCAGACGATACTTTGCCATTGCGAGATTCGGCGCAAGATCGGCAGGCGTCTTTCCTTCCGGAATCGTGCCGGTGTAATGGCAACTCAGACACTGCAATTCCTCGAAGAGTTTTTTCCCTTCGGTAACATATTTCGCTTCGATCGGAAGGGCCTGGTAGTCTCGCAGTTCGAGTTCTTTCTTATGGAGTGCGAGGAAGTAGTTGGTAATCGTACCTATCTCGTCATCGGTAAGACTAAACGTCGGCATGCGAACCTTTAACCACGGACGGATGGGCGTTGGTCCCTTCAGGAAATCATGAAGCCAGACTTCTTGTACTTTCGATCCTTCCGGTAAGAGATATGGCGGCGCCAATCCCTCATCATCGAGCGTTGCCTTGATCGAACCGCCAATCTCTTCAATTTGATGACAATTGATGCAATTGTAGTAGTGCGTCAGATAACGGCCGGATTCAATCACTTGCAGATTTTTATCGAACTTCTGTTGATAGTCTCCTTCCGGTTCCTCCTTGGTCATGCCTCGCAAGAGCGTTCTGAGCGTGATGATCTCACTATCTGCAAAAGCGAACACGGGCATCTTCGAGATGATGCGATCTGTCGTATACTGGCGCGTATCATGGATCTTTCCGAAAACCCAATCATCCCAATTGTGAGGCACATGCGTGTCGCCAAAGTCAAGTTCGTCCACTCTCTTTCTGCCAAAGTTCGACAATGAAACACTGACTTTGCCTTCCTTTTCCATTCCCTGAATTTGGTGGCAACCGGTGCATCCATATTCACGAATGAGCTTATCCCCACGCTTTGCTTTCTCGGGATCATCAAGATTAAAATTTACTTGCTCGAACTGTCGGTTATCCTGCAGCGTCATCAGGTATGCGACGATGTCGCGTGCTTCTTGATCGCTCAGGCGGAGGTTTGGCATTCGGGTGTTCGGACGATACTTGCGTGGGTTCTTGATCCATTCGAATGCCCAATCAGGATCAAGCTTGCTGCCTGCGCGACTGAGTTCCGGCGCGATGTCGTAGCTGAAGCCGCGAGATTGTCGCATGCGTGTGTCATCACCAACGACATGACAACCCTTGCAGCCAATTGTGTTGATCAACTCTTGACCGTGCTCGGCACTGCCGCCGCCGCTGATTCCCTTCTGCGGATGAACGTCAGCTTGCTTACCAACATTCCAGAGATATGCCGCAACCGCTTCAGCCTGTTCATTCGAGAAGCGGAAATTCGGCATGCGTGTGTGTGGATTATAATCTTTCGGATTCCGTACCCATCGGAAAAGCCATTCCGGTTTCGTTTTGGCAACGAGCTGATTGAGCTCGGGGCCGATCTTGGAAAGTTCATTGAAGCCTTTCACCTCGTGACAGCCAAAGCAGCCCGACTCTTCCACCATCTGCTTCGCTTTGTTGAATCGATCACCATACTTCAGGTAGGATCGATTCGTATGACAGCCATTGCACGATGCGTAGACTTCTTTTCCCTTCAAGAGCGGCCATTCCCAGTAATGGTCATCATGACCGTGCGCCATGCCGGCCGTCAGCGCCGGGCCTTGTCCCCGGTGACACGGCGTGCAACCGAACGTTTCCGGATTGTGTATCTTGAGGAGCTCAGGAAGCGGGTGCTTCGTATAGGGCTGCGGCGCATCCTCCATGAGCTCATCTTTCCAACCCATGTGGCATGTCTGGCATCGATCGATACGAGCTTTGGGAATTCCGAAGTTTGAACGATCGAAATTATTTTCCATGACTTGGCGGATCAAAATGGTCGAGGTCTTTGCCTTTTCGATTTTGCCGTTCGCTATCTCAATTGAAGCGTAGAGATCTTTAAGCCTTGAGCGTACAGCCTTCAGGGTGTCACGGAACGCTCGAACGAATCTCGCAAGCGAATCGTGACGTCCATTGAGCTGCTCAATCTTTATATTCGTCTCACTCATCGTTGCCTGAGACTCATCCAGCTTTTGTTTATAACCTTTGTTCTCAATTCCTTCGTGGATCGACTTTTTCCAAAAATAATACGCCTCGTCTCCTCGGCTTTTGGCAAACGTGTAGTCGCGATTGAGATCGAGCAAATTTTCTTCCAGCGCGGCGATCTCTTTCCGTGCTGCAAGTATTCCGGGCGACGTTAGTTTTTGCTCTGCCGCAATTGAATCTTCACGAAGTTGTGCATACGCTGCCGTATCAAAACTGGCAAGAGCTTCGGTAAGCTTCTCTCCCCATTTCTTCGCACTCAGTGCAAAGTATTCGTTTTGAGTCTCTTTCCATGGACGGCGCGTCGAAACTTCATCGAGTACAGCCCACATCGTCCCAAGGAAGAGAAGACCGGAGAGGACAAAGTATAGTTTTCCATAGTCTCGTGTTTCAATGGGCTGTTGAGCCCGCGTAGTAAAAAACCCAAACAAACCTTTCATACGATACGATCGGTGTTAGATGTTAAACCAGGGAGTGACCCACACGTACTTGATGTTGAAGCCGATACGGAGAACCATTTTGATCGGCAACGACATCATCGTGAGGAAGAGAAATGCTGTTACGTTATACCGAATCGGGCCGAGCTTCTTCAGGAGTCCACTCTTATCCTTCTTTAAAATCCAGTAGAGTGGAATCAATGAATAATAGCCAAGCACAAGGACTGCGCCAAAGATGAACGCAGCAGGATTCAGACTGTAGTCCGCACTCCTGGTATGGACGCCGAAGAATTCCGAAAGATCGATGTTCGTGAGAGCGACAACTCGATGCGTATCCCATGGCTCCCACGGAAAGAAGAAATACCAGCCAGGGCCGCGCCAAAAAGTGCCGAGAACGATGAGTGACACCCAGAGAACAATGAATCCAAAACAAAAAATAAGAATCGACCAACTTCGCTCCTTGAAGGTGTAGTAGCCATTCCCCTTCTCATTGATATCGATGTACGGAATGGCCATCAGGCCAAGGATGATGAATGTCGGAAGGACAACGCCGGCAATCCAGGGATCAAAGTAGACGAGCATTTCCTGGAGACCAAGAAAGTACCACGGTGCCTTCGATGGATTTGGAGTAAGTGTTGGATTCGCAGGTTCTTCCAGCGGTGCATCGATAAGGAACGACCAGAACACAAGGACAACCATTACGAAGAGAGTGCCCAAGAATTCGACGCGCACAAGATTTGGCCACACCTGAATCTTCTCGCTCAACGTCGATTCGTCGAGAAACCCCTGGCGATCGTTTTTCAGCGCCTTGGATAACGAATACCATGTGTACAGAATAACGAGAAACAGAAGGCCGACAATCGGTATGTTGTCGGGTTTAGAGATGAGAACCCAGAGATTGCGCATAGTACTTTTCTACTGTCCGAATAGTTTACTCTTTACCATTACCTGCCGGTCCGGAAATGCCGCCATCCTTACGAATTCTCCAGAAGTGAACTACCATAAAGATCGTAGCAATGAGAGGAAGGAAAATACAATGACCGACATAGAAGCGCAACAGTGTCGGCGGGCCGACTTGTGTTCCACCAAGAAGCACAAAACGTACATCGTTATCGATTCGCATTCCGAGCTGTTGTCCGAATGGTCCTTCATGGCCGAGGAGAGGAGTAGCACGCGCCATGTTCGTTCCGACCGTCACAGCCCAGATCGCGAGCTGATCCCACGGAAGAAGATACCCTGTGAAACTCAGCAATAATGTAAGGACGAGCAAGAGGACGCCGACGACCCAGTTGAATTGCCGCGGTGCTTTGTACGATCCAGTGAGGAAAACACGGAACATGTGAAGCATCACCGTAATCACCATCGCGTGCGCTGCCCATCGGTGCATATTACGGATGAGAGGGCCGAAGGCGACGTCGTTCATCAAGTACTTCATGTCCTCGTAAGCGTACTCTGCAGCAGGTCGATAATAGAACATGAGAATAACGCCGGTAATCGTCAGTACGATGAACAGTAGGAAGGTGATACCACCCATTCCCCATGTGAAGCCGAGGTTTGTCGCGTGTCGCGAGATTCGGACGGGATGAAGGTGAAGAAAGACGTTGTCAACGATTTGAAGAGCACGATTGCGATTAGTGTCTTGATAGTTGTGCCGAAAAATCGACTTCCAGACTTCCGTTTGTTGCAGCTTTTCACGAATCTTGAACATCTCTCATCCTCGAAGAGTCTAATCGACTTAGCTATATTTCAAATAACATTCTGGTTTGATCCAATCGCCATTCTCGAATCGGAACTTAATGTTTCGATCGACGAGAATCTGTCCATCATCTGCAAGCGAGATTTTTAATCGTTCGAGCGGACGGGGCGCCGGGCCTTCGAAGTTGACGCCGGTCCGACGAAACCCGCTTCCGTGACATGGGCACTTAAACTTGTTGTCTGCTGCTAACCACCGCGGCGTACATCCCAGGTGAGTGCAAATAGCGGAAAGCGCATAAAAGCCTTCAGGCTCACGCACAATCCAAACGCGAAAGTCGTCTTTATACTTTTCGCTCACCTCACCGACAAGGTAATCCTCGGGAAATCCGGCTTTGAAGGCAGACGGCGGTTCGTAGAGTATCCGGGGAAACATCATCCGCAGGGTGCCGATAGTAGAAGTTGCGAGGAACACGAAAAAGGCTGCCCATCCAGCAACCGAAAAGAAATTCCGACGGCTGATGCGCCAAATGCCCAGATCGTTCTCCGGTGGTTTATCCTGCTTGGGTTTTTTCACTGCCTGTGCTGCGGCAGGTTTGGCCGTGGCGGCAGCCGCCGGCTTTATCGGCTGCGCCGTAGAGGGTTTCAGGGATTCAACTTCTGTTTTTGCAGCGACATCGCGTGTCGATGTCGTTGTTTCTGAAGAACTCAACGGTGAGGGTTCCACCTTTGCTGCATTCTGATTATCCATCACCTTACTCTGTATGATTTCAGGGAGTTCGAAGCGAGAAAATATAGTAAAAAAACATATATGAAGCAACCAACGTATGCTCATTCTGCAAAACCTTTTCACCAACCTTTCGATCGAGAGTCGCTCTGCTTGCTTCTCGTGCTATGAAAGAGTATATTCTCCACAGCCGCTTCCAACCATACTACGATTCACGCGTATGAACGATCTGCACTGGATAAACTTCAACGACTTGAGAAACACTGAAGGTGGATTCTCAAAATTGTACTGTGATTACGTGAATGACTTTCAGAAAGTGAAGCAATATTTTGAAGTCGATTTCCACTTCCTTCAGAGTTTTTCCGCCCATGCTGAAAGGCTTCGTCGACAGGTGCGGCACCGCACCACGCTCGTAGAAGTGCTCGAGGAACAAAACCGCGCCTACGGGAGTTCGGACAAAACGTTAGAGCATATTCACCAACTTGCGGAGGAAAATACGTTCGCAATCGTCACCGGACAGCAGGTTGGTATTCTCGGCGGTCCTTTGTATACCGTGTATAAAACTATTACTGCTGTGAAGCTTGCGCGACAGTTGCATGAAGCCCATCCGCAGTACAATTTCGTTCCTGTATTTTGGCTGGAAGGTGAAGATCACGACTTTGAAGAAGTGAATAAGGTTGGCCTTCTCAACAACGAGCACCAACCCGTCACAATCGAGTATCTCCTCAAAGGGAAGAAAATCCAAAAAAACCTCGGTGCAGTCGGAGAAATCGAACTGAACGGCTCGCTCGATCTCTTCTTCGATCAGCTGCAAAAGACACTGACGAATTCGGAGTTCCGCGAATCCATTCTCCAGACGATTCGCAAAACATACACGCCCTCATCGACCTTCAATCGTGCATTCGCGCAACTCATGAATTCCCTTTTTGAAGATGAAGGACTCGTCTTTATCTCTTCCAACGATCGCCGTTTGAAGCAGCTTCTCTCCTCCGTCTTCTTGAAAGAAATCAACGAATTCCCTCGCGTCTCGCAGCTCATTATCCAACAGAGTGCCGAGCTTGAAGTGAATTACCACGCGCAGATGAAAACGAAAGCGATGAATCTTTTCCTCTTCTACAAGGGCGGGCGATACTTTATCGAGCCGCGCGAGAACGACTTCGCGCTGCGTGGAACCCGCCAGTATTTCTCGAAGGAAGAATTGATTCGCATGGTAGAAGAAAATCCGGAGATGATCAGTCCGAATGTTGCGCTTCGCCCGATCTGCCAGGATACGATCCTTCCCACCCTCGCCTACGTTGGCGGGCCGTCGGAGGTGGCGTACTTTGCCCAACTGAAGCCCGTCTACCAGTATTACGACCTGACGATGCCGATTATCTATCCACGAGCAAGCGCGACAGTTCTCGAAGAACGGCAGCTCAAGATCATGGAGAAATACCAGCTCGACGTCATGGAATTCTTCGAGAACTATCGGAGTATCAATGATAAGGTCATTCAGTTGATCTCGGAAGTGACGATCGACGACATGTTCACGGAAGCGGCCCAGCGTATCGCCGATACGCTCAACGAGATGCGGTTTGGGTTGAATTATATCGACCCAACACTCATGGGTCCGCTGGAGTCAACCCGCGAACGAATCGATGGACATCTTACGGCACTGAAACAGAGAGCGAACGACGCGCAGAAGCGAAAGCACGAAGTAGCGCTCCGCCAGGTACAGAAAGTCGTCAATCAAATCATGCCGAACGGGAATCTCCAAGAACGTGAATTTAATATTATCTATTTCCTGAACAAGCATGGGCTTGAATTCACGAAGTGGCTTCTCGGCGAACTTCAGATCACGCAGTTCAAACATCAGATTCTCCACGTCTAAAACGGCGATACCTCTTCCAAGTGTTGACGACGATTCCCTCAACGCGACTTTCAACACTGATGACCCGCGGCTGACGTAGTCGTTGCCCAGTACACTCAGCCTGTATCGCTTGCTTCAGTGATATCCTCTGCTGATGACGAAGGAATGCAACCGACCCGGAGGAGTGGCGCCAGATTTTGATTCAGGATGGAAAAATTAAACCCGCTTGCAGTGAGCGAACCACAAGCGGGTGATAAGACGAACTGAGATCGCTCTCAGCCTCTCTGTTACCGATGGTGGGGACCGCCTCCTCGGTGTCCGCCACCGCCGTCACGTCGATGGCCGCCGCCGCCGTCTCTCCGAGGACCACGATCTCTCTGCCGTTCAGCATCCCGGGCAGCTTCGGCCTCGGCATCATAGCCGGGCATCAACGCCTTCCTGCTGAGATTGTATCGTCCCTCTTCATCTTTCTTGATCAGTTTCACATCGAATTCGTCTCCGATGTTGATGACGTCCGTTACCTTGTTGACGCGACTCATATCAATGTGAGAAATGTGTATCAAGCCTTCCTTGCCTGGGAGGAACTCGACGAATGCGCCAAAGTCCATGATGCGTGTGACCCTGCCGTGGTACACTTTACCAACCTCGGGTACTTCAATGATCTTGCTGATCATCTTGAAGGCTTTTTCACTTCCTTCCGCACTCACCGAGGCAATGACGATCGTTCCGTCGTCCTCGATGTTGACCTCTGCGCCGGAGTCTTTCACGATTTGGCGGATCATCTTTCCTCCAGGTCCAATGACAGCACCGATCATGTCGGTTGGAATCTTCATTGTTGTGAGACGAGGGGCATACTTCGAAAGCTCCTTGCACGGCTCGCTTATGGCCTGGTTCATGATTTCCAAAATTCTCATTCTTCCCGCCCGGGCTTGTGCAAGTGCCTTTTCAAAGATCTCAAATGAAATGCCCTGGATCTTGATGTCCATTTGGAAAGCCGTGATGCCATCTTTCGTTCCTGCGACTTTGAAGTCCATGTCGCCAAGATGATCTTCGTTTCCGAGGATGTCACTGAGAATTGCCGTCCGGTTATCTTCTTTGATCAAACCCATTGCGATGCCGGCAACGGCTTTCTTCACTGGTACACCTGCATCCATTAATGAGAGCGAACCCGCGCAAACGGTTGCCATTGAGGATGAGCCGTTCGACTCCAGGATTTCGGAAACAATACGAACGGTATAGGGAAATTCCGCTTCGGGTGGAAGCACCTTCTTGAGTGAACGCTCAGCGAGGTTTCCATGGCCAATTTCACGACGACCGGTTGATCCCAGGCGTCCAACTTCACCGACCGAATACGGTGGAAAGTTGTAATGCAGCATGAAGCGCTTTGTTGTCTCGGGAAGAAGACCGTCAAGAAACTGCTCATCCGTCTTCGTACCGAGTGTTGTCGATGTCAAGCTCTGCGTCTCACCGCGTTGGAAGAGCGCAGAGCCGTGCGTGCGCGGCAAAACTCCCACTTCGCATACGATGGGACGGATATCCGTTACACCGCGACCATCGAGTCGCTTGCCTTCGTCGAGGATCATAGTTCGCATTTCCTCATACTCGATGTCGTGAAGGATTTCAGAAATGAGACGATTGTTCAATTCGATGAATGCGGCGGGGTCTTCGATCTTTTCGACACCGCTCGATGCAGCGTCGAGCGAGCCAATTTGATTCAGCAAGGATTCGATCGCCTTCGTGCGCATTTCTTCATTTGCCTTGCTCCGCTCGTCCTTCATCAAAACCTTGTGAGTAATCGCGTGAATGTCTCCGCGAGCGATTTTCGAGAGGAGATCATGCAGAGGTTTCTTCAGTGGATTTATCGGAACTTCGCGCTTCGGCCTTCCGGCCTCCTTCTGAAGCTGAAGTTGGAGAGAACAAATCGATTTGATCTGTTCATGCGCGAATTTCAGTGCATCAAGCATCTCCTGTTCGGAAATCTCTTTGGCTTCGCCTTCAACCATATTAATGGAGGTCATCGTGCCTGCGACACTAACATCCATGTCACTTGTTTCAAGCTGCTGGAATGTCGGATTGATGACGAGCTGACCATCGATGCGACCGACGCGGACTTCCGCTATAGGACCATTAAAGGGAATATCCGAGATGATCAGTGCCGCCGAGGCACCAATTGCACCAAGAACATCGCTATCGTTCTCCTGGTCAGCGGAAAAGACGGTGAGCATCACCTGTGTTTCACACCTGAACCCTTCGGGAAAGAGTGGCCTGATAGGTCGATCGATCAATCGGGAAGAAAGGACTTCTTTCTCGGATGGTCGTCCCTCTCGCTTAAAATACCCTCCGGGAATTTTTCCTGCTGCTGCAGTCTTTTCGCGATACTCCACTTGCAGAGGAAAAAAGTCTTGTCCTTGTTTCGCTTCTTTATTTGCGACGACAGTTGCAAGCACCATCGTGTCGCCGTAGCGCACCATGACGGCACCATCAGCCTGCTTTGCGTACTTTCCTGTCTCGATGGAGAGCTTTCGTCCACCGATCTCCAATTCTTTTGTTATTACCATAGTATTAGTTTTTTCTCTTTCGTTCTTGTACCATCTGCCTAATGCAGTATGTCCTATTTGCGCAGATCAAGTTCCTGGATGACCTTCCGATACCGATCGACGCTTTTTTCCTGCAGGTACTCAAGAAGTTTGCGGCGCTTGCCGACCATCTTCAACAATCCATGACGCGAGTGATGATCTTTCACGTGATGATCGAAATGCGGTGCAAGTTCGTTGATGCGGGTCGTGAGCAACGCGATTTGAACTTCGGGAGAACCGGAATCGGTTGCGGATTTGCCGTACTTCGTAATGAGGTCTTGCTTCTGTTCTTTTGTGAGCGGCATACATTCTCCTCTATAAATGCTATTTTGTTTGTAATGCTGAAATGTGTTTCAAGCTTTCGCTGCGATCATGATGAAGTTGCTGCACGAGCGCTTCTACAGATCCGAACTTTTTCTCAGCTCGTAGTCGTTTCAAAAATTGTATTTGCAGGCGTTGACCATAGATGTCGTCGGTGAAATCGAATACGTGCGCCTCGATTACACGCTGCGTTCCGGCATTGAAGGTCGGCCGGATGCCGATATTCAGCATTCCGTACAACTTCCGGCTTCCGACATCGACTAACACCAAATACACGCCGTTCGCCGGGACGAGCTTTTCCTCGCTTGGAACCTCTACGTTCGCCGTTGGAAATCCGATCCGGGCTCCACGCCCATCTCCATGAATAACCGTTCCTTCAAGTGCATAGGGCCGTCGGAGAAAACGTTGAGTGCGCTCGACATTTCCCTCTAGTAGCATCTCGCGAATTTTCGAACTGTTGACGACGTCTCCATCAATCGTAACAGGATCGACGATTGTCGTTGTAAACCCCAACTCGCGACCGAGCTGCTGAAGTTCTCGTGTTCCAGCTTCGCGATTACGACCGAACATGTGATCGTAACCGATGATTACTTCGCGCACTCCGGTTCCTTTGATGATGTAACGCTCGTAGAATTCGCGCGAAGTCTGTCGGGAGAAGCCATACGTAAACTCCAGAACAAGGACCGCGTCAACGTTGTGCTGGCCGATCAAATCGAGCCTCTCAGAAAGTGTCGTCAGCAGCTGCACCGGACCACGACCGACAACCGTGCGCGGATGCGGATCGAAGGTGACTACCACACTCCGCGACGCGTTAGCTCTCGCCTGACGAATCACTTCATCAATAATTGATCGATGTCCTGCATGAACACCGTCAAACGTCCCTACTGTGACGACAGTGTTCGGTTCGAATCCAACATCCCGCGCTGAACGAGCAACGATCATTACCCTCGCTGAGGCATTAAATAGAATTACTCTTTCTCGTCGTCTTTGTGAATCTGCTTAATCAGTTGATCGATCCGATCAACCCTGTCGAGCGTTTCATCGATGTAGAACAGCACTGACGGCGTAAACTTCAAGCGCATATGTGAGCCGATGAATGCCCGGATTTCCCCTTTTTTCTCTTCGAGCATTTTCATTGTCCGTTCTTTGACTTCGCCATTCCCCATCACACTCACGTAAATCTTGGCAATGCGAAGATCCGGGGACATATGGACGTCGGTGATGGTGATAAACCCGTACAGGGCATCACGGTATTCGCGCGCAACGTACATTCCGACTTCTTCTTTCAAGAGCGAAGCAACTCGCTCGGTGCGTAATGACATGAAATCTCCTTAGACGAGCTTTCGCATTGTTTCAATGATCTTGAATGCTTCGATAGAATCACCAACCTTGATGTCGTTGAAGCCTTCAAGACCGATGCCGCACTCGAAACCTGCCTCGACTTCGCGCACATCATCTTTGAATCGCCGCAGCGAAGTGAGGCCGCCTTCGAAGATAACGATACCATCACGAACTAACCGCACCTTGTTGCCACGACTGATCGCGCCATCCTGCACATAGCAGCCGGCTACGGTTCCAATTTTAGGCACCTTGAATGTTTCTCGAACTTCCACAGTAGCTGTAATTTCTTCACGCTGTTCCGGCGCGAGAAGACCTTCGAGAGCTTTCTTAACGTCTTCGATGGCGTCATAGATGATGTTGTAGAATCTGATATCGACACTTTCTTGTTCGGAAAGCCGCCGGGCATTCAGGTTCGGACGAACGTGGAAACCGATAATGACCGCTCCAGATGCCGTAGCGAGCAACACGTCGGATTCGGTAATAGAACCAACGGCGCGATGAATAACGTTTACGCGCACTTCTTCATGCTGAATTTTCATGAGCGAGTCTGCGAGCGCGCCCACGGAGCCGTCGACGTCGCCCTTCACGATGACTTTGAGCTCTTTTACCTGTCCTTCCTGAATCCTCTTGGAGAGTTCATCAAGCGACACGCTGCGAATGAGGCGGAAATCCTGCTCGCGTTTTAATTGCGTGCGACGCAAACTGATTTCCCGTGCTTCGCGATCGTTATCGACGACAACAAACGTATCGCCGGCCTGCGGAACACCGTCAAAACCGAGAATCTGGACGGGTGTCGATGACTTTGCGACTTCGACGCGACGGCTGCGCTCATCATACATTGCACGCACTTTTCCACTTTGCGTTCCAGCTACGAAGGCGTCGCCAATCTTGAGCATCCCCTTTTGAACGAGTATCGTTGCAACAGTTCCTTTCCCCTTGTCTACTCTCGCTTCGATAACGGTGCCACGGGCAGGCGTGTTCGGATTGGCTCTCATGTCGAGCAGTTCTGATTCAAGGACAATCTTTTCAAGGAGGGTATCGATATTCTTACCGTTCCGTGCTGAAATCTCCACACATTGGTACTTGCCGCCCCATTCTTCAACAAGAATATTTCGTTCGGCAAGCTGCTGACGGATACGGTCCGGGTTCGCTTCAGGCTTGTCGACCTTGTTGATTGCGATGATGATTGGAACGTTTGCTGCCTGTGCATGGCTGATGGCCTCAACAGTCTGTGGCATCACGCTATCATCCGCAGCGACGACGAGGATAACAATATCCGTCAGTTGAGCACCACGGGCACGCATAGCGGTAAAGGCCTCGTGACCCGGCGTATCAAGGAACGTGATATACTTCGTATCGTTAATCGCAACCTGATATGCACCGATGTGCTGTGTAATACCACCGGCTTCACCCGCGACAACGTTACTGCGTCGAATGTAATCGAGAAGCGAAGTCTTGCCGTGATCGACATGGCCCATGATGGTCACAACCGGTGGTCGTGATTCAAGCGTGCTCTCATCTTCAGCCTCCTCTTCAACATCTTCTTCCTCAAGCTCAGAGACGAATCGTACCTCAAGGCCATACTCGTCCGCAACAAGTGTGATCGTATCTTTATCGAGACGTTGATTGATGGACACCATCATGCCGAGCTCAATACATTTTTTGATGACGTCGGCAACGTTGACGCTCATGAGATTGGCAAGTTCGTGAACGGAGACGAACTCCGTCACGCGAAGAATCGATTGCTCCTTCTCCTGCTCCTGGAGTTTCTGCTGCTCTTCCATCATGCGCTTTTCTTTTCTCTTTCTCTTGAAGGTCGCTCGCGTCGCGACACTGCTGTCGTCCATCTCGGCCAGTGTTCGCTTGATGGCTTCATCGACTTCTTGCTGATCGACTTCCTGGAAACGAAGTTTCTTCTTTTTCTTCGCCTTTCTCGCCAGATCATCAGTATCTTCCGTCCTCGGGGCAGTCGTTGTCGGAGCCTCGGTGCGAATACGCTTCTTCTTCTTTTTTTTCTTCTTGGCGGCTTCTTCGGTCGTCTCTGTTTGGTCCCCATCAGCCGGCGCTGTGCCTTCGTGAAGAGCGTTTGTTCGATTGAGTTCTTCAAGATCAATCTTACCTTTGATCTTAAGACCCATCTTGTTCGATCGACGTGCAAGGAAATCTGCCTTCGGCTTCTTTTCCGGAATGGGAGGCTTTTCACCAGCTTCTCCCGGTGGGGAAGTGTCGGACACTATTGGCACGTCGATGACATCGGCAGACGTACTCTGTTCTTCCGGTTCTGCTTCGATCTGTTCAACTTCCCTCAACTCTTGCGTGGCAAGTTCGTGCTCTACGGATACAGGTTCAATGTCCGGTGCCTCGTTAATCAAGGAACGCTTTTCGATAACGGGCGTCTTGGATGTTACGACAGGTGTGGCCGACGTTTCCTCTCCCTTAGATTTCTTGGCAGCAACCTTGAGTCGCCCCTCATCTCCACCGGCAGTCGCAGAGACCTTTGTATCGACTTTCTTTCTCGCTTCCCGAATGGTCTGGATCTTCCGCTGGTGCTTCTCCGCAACCTCTTTTTCTTTCTTGAAATGAGACATGATATCATGCATCATCTCATCAGTCACCACGGACATGTGGCTCTTGACGTTATGTCCCTTCTTCTTGAGATACTCCATCAGCGTCTCGTGAGAGATATTAATCTCTTTCGCAAGCTGATAGATCTTCTTATGTGGGTGGGATTTCTCCGTCATGTGCATTAGACTTCGGACTCTTGAGATTTCTTTTCCCCTTGCTCATCACCAGCAGCAGGATCATCGACGCTGGTCTTGTCACTACCATCCGCTGGTTGCGGAACGAGTGCAGCGGCTGGCTCGATAGTTTCTTCGTCGTCATCCTCTTCAATGTCCGCTTCTTCGAGTTCGCGCTGCATCATCTCTTTGATATCGCGGATACGCTCTTCCGTCAACCCTTCGATCTCAAGGAGATCATCGGACTTCGCTTCAATAATTTTTCGTGCAGTATCAAATCCTTCATCGATAAGGCGCTCGTAAAGGGGTTCACCTAATTCAACCTTGAACTCCTCGAGGTCCATATCATATTCTTCCTCCATTCCCTCCTTCACGAGATTGATCTCGTAGCCTGCAAGCTTCGAAGCAAGACGGATATTCTGACCGTTTCGCCCGATCGCAAGCGAGACTTGATCTTTATCGACATGCACCGTTGCTGTCTTCGTTGCCTCGTCGACTTCGACACTCTTGAGCTTTGCAGGGGAGAGAGAGCGCTGAATGAACACAACCGGATTATCAGAGTAATTTATAACGTCGATATTTTCATTATTCAATTCACGGACTATCGCATGAATACGGACACCTTTCATACCAACGCATGCCCCGACGGCATCGATGCGGTCATCGTGCGATTCTACAGCGACTTTGGAACGCTCACCCGCTTCACGTGCGACAGCCTTGATCTCAATGATGCCATCATAAATTTCCGGGATTTCAATTTCGAATAATTTCGAGAGAAACTTGGGATCTGCCCGCGAGATCACGACCTGGGGTCCTGATGTGCTCTTGCGTACTTCCTTCACGATCGCCCGGAGAGTCTCCCCTTTACGGTATCGCTCCCTGGCGATCTGCTCATTCTTTGGCAGTACGATTTCGTTTCTGTTGTGGATGACAAGGATTTCTCCCTTGCGGATCTGGTAAATCTCGCCTACGAGGATTTCACCGACGGTGTTGCTGTACTCGTTGTAAACAATTTCTTTTTCAACTTCTTTGATCCGTTGATTAAGATTTTGTTTTGCACTGATAATCAGACGCCGTCCAAAGCTTTGCAAGTCAATAACCTCCACAAAGTCGTCACCGATGTTCAGCGGTTCGTCGCTCTTTTGGCGGACCGTTTCCAAATCGATTTCCTTGCTCGGATCCGTTATGTGCTCAACGATAACCTTCTCGAGGTAAATCTCGATATCTCCTTTATCCATGTTTACAACAACATCGAACCGAACCTCCTGTCCATACTTCTTTCGGACCATCATGGCAAAGACATCTTCGATAATGCCCGCAAGCATATCTTTATCGATTCGCTTTTCACGGGCCATCTGTGAGAATGATTCAACGATTTCGTAATTCATTGCAGCCTCTTGACGATGTATGAAACTTGTTACTACGGGTCTTCACCACGGAGCGCGCACGCTCACGTCGACAATCTCATCGAACCTAACCGATCGACTGTCGTCTTTCCCTGTCTTCAATGTGATTCCTTCTCCTGTTACGTCCAGAAGTTCTCCACTAATCCTTCCAACCTGATCGCCCTCTCTTACAGTGACGGCAAGACTTCTCCCGATATTTTTCGAGTACTGGCGAGGATATTTCAACGGACGATCGATCCCGGGTGAAGAGACAACAAGGTGATATTGCCCGCGAATAAGATCCGCATTGTCGAGCGCGTGAGAGAGTTCTCGACTTACATGAGCGCACTGTTCTGTTGTCACTCCGGTATCTGTGTCAATGAATAGCTCAACAACTTTTTGGCCCTGGTTACCTCGAATAGATAGATCGACAATAAATGCGTTTCTTCCCTCAACAACAGGACGTGCAATCTCTTCAACTTGTTCAATGAGTGACATTGAAATTTTCTGATAGACAACAAGCGAGTATGAATTTTGATGCCCATGTAACGAAAAAAGTCCCGAAGGTGGGACTTTCTTTGAGTGAAGGCTCGTACAATATACGAACAGAATAACTGAATAGCAAGTTAATTCTTTCCCAGCGTTTGCTACTTTCGCCCAATCATCTCAACGGAACTTCCTTCAAATTTTTGCACGATTTGCCGAAAACTATCCGGAACCGTGATCGGAGCATTCGACTGTGGATGAAGCCAAACGTGGACAGCCACGTTCTCAGAGACGAGAAGCTGTGAAGAGGTAACTTCGATGAGACCTTCGAACCCAAAGCTTGAGTCCTTGATATAGCTGACTCGCGAATAGACATCCAAGAGATCGTCGAAACGTGCAGGCGATTTATAATCGACTTCGTTTCGCACCAGTACAACCTTCGATTCACTTTGAATCGTGCTGATGTCCAGCTTGATACCCAGGTGCTTTAAATACTCTATGCGTCCTAATTCAAAGTATAGGAAATAATTGGCGTTATGGACGATTCCTTGCCAATCTACTTCGTAATTCCTAACCCGGAGCTGTGTCTTAAATTTAAACTGCGATCGATCCATACTGTACGTTACGCTATGAAAAGAGAGATTGCAGCGTCGTTGCTGCCTGCTTCACCTCATCCATGGAAACATCGAGATGCATGACGGCACGAATCGAAGATTCACGTTCAGGCGTCAACAAGATCGCTTTTGATTTTAAAAGGGTTAACACTTCCACTTGAGATTTTCCTGTGCCTTTAATATCGGCAATGGCCATGTTGCTCTGAACATCATTCAGATTAATCTCGAACTGTTTCACCCTGGCAATCTGTTCTGCAAAAACTCTTGCCTTCTGATGATCTTCCTTCAAGCGTTCGACGTTATGGTCAAGTGCATAATGTGCTGCTGCGGCAAGAATCCCCGCTTGTCTCATTCCCCCACCGAATACCTTGCGATACTTGCGTGCATGCTCGATAAATTCCCGATCACTCACTATGATTGAACCAACCGGAGCACCCAGACCCTTAGAGAAGCACACGGACAACGAATCGACATGCCGGGCATATTCGTTGAGCGAAACTCCGGAGGCAACCGATGCGTTCCAGAGTCTTGCGCCATCAAGATGAACTTTGATTTTTTCCGCACGAGCGAAGTCGGCAATTCGTTTCATCTCGTCGATTGAGAAAACAGTTCCCCCGGAACGACCGTGTGTGTTCTCGATACAAATGAGTTTCGTCGGTGGCATGTAATACGCTTTGGGTCGGATTGCTCGCTTCAGCTGCTCAACAGTTATCATTCCATGTTCGCCGGCAATCGGCTTCATCTGAACACCTGAAAGAAGCGATGGCGCTGCAGTTTCATAGACAAAGATGTGCGAATCTTGTTCAACAACGATTTCATCTCCCGGCTGGGTGTGTACTTTGATGGAAACTTCGTTTCCCATCGTGCCACTTGGGACAAAGAGAGCGGCTTCTTTTCCAAACATAATCGCAATCCGCTCTTGTAGGTTGTTGACAGTCGGATCTTCGCCAAAAACATCATCTCCTACTTCGGCCTTCATCATCGCTTCGAGCATGGCTCGTGAAGGTTTTGTGACGGTATCACTCCGGAGGTCGATATATTTCATTCTGTTCTCTCTTTCGAATGGATGAATACACAGCTGAACCCAGAACAGCAGCAAGCATGAACATACTCAAGACTAAACAAAACTCTGCAAACCAATCGCCATGACGCGCATAGAACGTTAGATCATCGCGTAATCCAATGTCACCGATAAGAAATCGCTGCGTGTACATCTCGGTCGATTGGACAATAAAACCGTACGGATCGACGATGCACGATACCCCGCCGTTTGCACACTGCACTACCCAACGGCGATTTTCTATCGCGCGAAGGACGGCAAACTGCTTGTGTTGATATGCGCCAGATGTATTTCCCCACCAACTGTCGTTCGTGATAACAGTAAGAAACTGGGCACCCTTCCGCACAAAACTCGCGACGAATCCCGGGTAGATCGATTCGTAACAGATAAGATTCGAGAAACGGATGTTTGTTTCTCCTGGCGTTGAGAAGTGGAAGACCGTCGTGTCTTGCCCGATCGCCCAACCGCCAAGGCCAAAGTTCCACCGTATCGCATTCAGGAAACTCAACACCTCGGAGAACGGCACCCGTTCTGCGAAAGGCACTAAGTTCATCTTCGCGTATTTCTGAATCTCCGTAGTATGTGCCTCGAGAAGCATGGAACTGTTGTACGTATCGTACCGTCGCCCGCTCGAGGATATTTTGCTGCTTTTCGGAATAGATTCTCCTTCATGATAAAAATAAATATCCGGTATTCCTGTGAGAAGATTGATTCCCAGGGAATCAACTTCCCGCCTGAGATTCTGAAAATAAAAGACATTGTTCGGATGGAGGATATATAAAGGGATTGCCGTCTCCGGCCAGATCACGAGATCGACCGGCTCCCGGGCAATTTCGTTTGTCAACTTTTCAAGAATACCCAGTGAATACTCAGGTGAGTCTTGCCATTTCTCGAACGGATCGATGTTGGGCTGCACCATCCCTATTCGGACGCGTTTCTTGCCCTCCGAACTTTCCGCATTTCTCAGCACGTTCAGCCCATACAACATTGGGAGAATATAGATCAGCAGGATACCGATCAGACTTCCAATAGTCTTCGGAGAACGAAATCTCCATTCTCTCAATTCCATTCTCTTCAGAAAAAAATACGCCGCGATATTGATAATAAGAATCCAAAAAGAGAGGGCATACACGCCGGTGAAAGAGATGAACTGGATTATGGTGAGATCGTACGATTGTGAATTCCCTATGATATTCCATGGAAACGAAACCTGCGTCAGCGAATGCAAATACTCGGACGAAACCCAGAAGAAAGGGAATGCCATCAGCGATCGTTTGTAACCGAAGCGGCGAGAGAAGGCAGTCCATGCGAGCACGGGCACACAGAAAAAAAGCGGATGAGCAATCAACAGCAAGCCGCCGGCCATCATCAAATAAATATCTCGTGCGTGAGTAAATCCTCCCGTCCAATAAAGAGTAACGGCGTTGAACACGAAGAATGTCACATACGCGTAACGGAAGGCTCTTCCATAAGATTGAATAGATTCGAAGAGGAAGAACAATGGCACGAATGCCACGAACGCCAGGACGCCTGTTGGAATGGGCGGGAATGAAAGTCCGAGCAAGAGACCGGATGCCACAGCCAGCCGGAGGTTTCTGGCGCGGTCACTGCTCGCCGGACGTAGTCTCGTGGCGAGAATAATCTGGTGTGATAACGAGGATTGGGTAACGTCGCTCAACAATTTTCCATAGCAAAATAATGATTGATGCGCAGGCACATCCGATCATGCCGCCGCCAAGAACATCGGACGGGTAGTGAACACCGACGGCAATTCTCGAACAACCGACCAGGCCGGCAAATATAAATACTGCCCAGCTCCATTTCCGATAATAATACGATAAAAAGGTCGCAACAGCAAAATTGTTCACGGCATGAGATGACGGGAATGAGTAGCCGCTGCCGCACGGAACAAGCATGTGAATATTCGAGAGGAACGGAATTCCATCGATGTCGTGGCATGGCCGCGGGCGCGCGACGATATGTTTGACGATGCTGCTGCTCAACTGATCGCTCATTGTGATAAGAGGAATGAGCAGCAGGCCGACGATTTGTCCCTTCCTTCCTCCTTTCCAGATCAACAAAAGCCACAGGGCGGCGAAGAGTGTAAGTCCGTACCAGTGCTGGTTCAGATCGGTGAGGAATGGCATGAACACATCGGAGACCGGATTCGCGAGAGTCTGATTGCAGAAGTAAAATACGGTTTTGTCAATGCCGTAGAGGAAATCAATCATAAAGTGAATCGAATGAGATGTCCACGCGATGAGTGAACATCGGTATGAAAGGACAACGAGTCCGTGCTTGTAACTATAGGTTCAATTTGATTTGATTATCCTGAATCGATGCAACTGCATAGGCGGCGGCGCCTTCTCCCATCCCGATAAATCCAAGCTCTTCGTTCGTCGTTGCCTTGATGGAAACTTGCTCGATCTTGATACCCAGCGCCTGCGCGACATTCTCACGCATACGTTTGGTATACGGAGCAATCTTCGGCTGTTGCAACAACACAGTCGCATCGATGTTGATAATTTCAAAATTGCTCGCGCGAATGAGATCGACAACATGCTTTAAGAGCACAAGGCTGGAGATCTCTTCGAAGCGGGGATCCGTATCGGGAAAGTGCTTGCCAATATCGCCGAGCGCAGCAGCTCCAAGAAGTGCATCGGCGAATGCATGGCAAACGACGTCCGCATCGGAGTGCCCGAGCAATCCCTTGAAGTATGGAATATCGACGCCGCCGAGGATGAGCTTGCGATTGACCACCATCCGATGTACATCGTATCCGAAACCGAAACGCATGATGCTCTTCTGCCGGCGTACTCTTTAGTTATCGAATCGTGAATTCATGAAATTGTTGTTCCGGTTTCTGCCAACTGATCTTGAGGTCGGTAACCCGTGCGGGGCGCGGCCCGACTTTCACTTCTTTAATAAACTCTTCGATGATCGAACGGTCACCTTCCACGACGATCTCGACATTGCCATCATAGAGATTCTTGACGAATCCGGCTAGGCCTGATTGTTTTGCTTTGTTGTAGACGAAGTACCGAAAGCCAACGCCTTGCACCATTCCTTGAACTGTAATATGCGCACGAACGTCCATGGCTTTCGAAAATGCTGTGAGAAAATACGAGTAATATGAGTGAAAGTCAAACAGTGGTAGGTAGTAGCCGATCCCCTGATCGGCATTCCAGCATATTCTTCAAACGGTCTTAGCACCATTTATTTCTCATAGATTGCACACTTCTTGACAACTTTATCATCCACTGCAAAGAAGCTTTGATCAAATACTCCTTGCTCAACAAACTCCATGAAGTTATGCCACGGAAAATCCTTGGGCGCAATATCAAGATGTTTCTTCGAGTTAAAGAACAAATATGAGAGATGATTTTCGTAGTCTTTGCCATCCCACGTCATGCGTATGCAATGATCCATCGTTCCTGGCTGCCAGATGCGATCAACCTGTAGTGGCTGATCCACTGATCGGCGTAGTCCGAGAGCGTGGGTCGAGAACTCGATAGTATGATGAATCAGCATTTGTAGAATTTCTTTTGCTGTATACTTTTTGAAATCCCGTAGAAAAGCCGTTAGTGTCTTTATCTCCTTGACTTCGACAAGTAAATGGAGATGATCTGGCATGATGCTATAAGCGACGACTTTATCAATTTTATGTTCGTAGAAGTGTAGATTGTCCACGAGCATTTCAGGAACACCAGAAAAATGCAAAAGTGGACGTCGCTTGAATGTGCAGAAGGTGAGAAAATAGGGCGAATTGTCTTGAGCATATCTGGGTGGTTTGCGTGGTAAGTGTTTCATGTTTCCTCCTCTACCTATCAATAACAAGGAATATTATTAAAAAATCAAGAGTCGTAGTAGCCGATCCCCTGATCGGCGTAAACGGGTACGCGGGTCGGGGGACCCGCTACTACACGGGATGGCGTAGTAGCCGATCCCCTGATCGGCGTGATCGGGCACGAGAGAGAAAGCAAGAAAGGCTTGACTCTACGCGAGGGAATATCTACATTAACCGTTGAAGCTGGAGGTTGAGAGTTTTTGACGAAGGCGTTTGCGGGGACGGAATGAACGGAGAGTATTGAACACCAGAGAGAATAGAAAAACGTTCTGCTAAAAACCATGACGACCTTCAAAGAACGAATCTCGATCGTATTATCGATCCTCGCCCTCGGCATATCCGCTCTATCATTTTACGTCACCGTCCTCCGATCGGCAGAGCCTGATCTTCGCGTCGGTTCCCGCGTCTATATCTTTCATGACGTTCTCGGAACAGCCTCGATTGGAATTTCCGTAAGTGCATCCAACACCGGCGCTCGCATGGTCGTGATGGAACGGTTCGGGCTTCTGCTCCTCCGGCACGGGTCGAAGAGCGGATACATGTTTGCGCCGTATGCATTCCAGAAAATCGACGACAAAGGTGAGCTGCAGGATGAGTCGATGGCGTGTCCCGTCGCAGTTCCGGGACGCGGCGAGGTGACCAAACAACTGTTGTTCAAAGCGTCGGAAGAAGAGGATAATTTTTCCATTACCTCTCCGGGAACATACGAGCTTATTCTTCTTGGATGGATTTCGGGGAGAACTGCCCCCACTACCGGCGCCAGGTTTGAAATCGAACTCGGCGAGTTGGATGCGAACAAATTGTCGCGCTGGAGAGATTTGCAGGTAACGAATTCCATCGTCGTCGAACGGCTCGGATGGAACAACTGGCGCCCCGGGGTCGTGCAGAATGTCGACTCGCTCCTGCCTTCCAGACAACAATAAAACATCACAGGATGTCGTAGTAGCTCTACGAGCCTGACGGTTCTTAGCAGGCTGATGAAAAATACTCCACGGTACTATTTGCCACGACCTTCAGGTCGTGGTTATCGGTATCCAAAAAAATCGACGGGCTTTAGCCCCTGGAAAACGGGTCCCTTTGATGGAATGGGTTAAAACCCATCATGATTTTCTAGGATTCTTCTCCACGAGCTGAAGCTCGTGGCTATGGATTCCCTTTTTCAATAGTCTGCTAGAATTGTCGACCGATCCGCTGATTGGCGTGATCGAGGACGCGGGCCGAGGACTCGTTACTACAGACGTTATTTGCCACATCTCCTGAAGATTCCCGTTTTCTCCGTTAACACAGAAATAGGGTTTTCCCCCATTGCATCTTTCCTCCCTTTTGCTTAATTGCATGAAGGTTCGTAGTCCAGTCCTGACCATCTAAATCCAGAAAGGAGGTAACTCGCTCACAACATCGTGCTGAATTTTCACCGTGGCACTTCGTGTTCCTCTCTCTTAGGCAGATCTCAATTCATCCAACAAATAATCTTTCATAGGAGGAGTTATGAAGTACAGCCTTCTGTTTCTCATACTGCTTTTTCTCACTCCATTGGCTCACGGCCAGAAGCGTTATCTCGTTTCACCGAACAACGACGTCATTCCACTCAAGAGTGGAGAGAGTGCACGTCAGGTGATTGAGAAGTTTAGAGTACAACAAAAGCAGAAACGCCAATCAGCATCAGTGCAGGATATGAGGTTCGGGTATCCGCCGGATATCAACCCAATCGATGGCACATTCATCGCGTTTCACAAAGATGTTGTGGCAATGTGGTTTGAGAGCCCGGCTTCAGGGTCGATCGATACGATCTTCTGGGTATCCGGGTCCAGTGTCGGTGCGTTGGATTCCATAATACTTCTCAAAGTCTACGCATCGACTATCAACGCACATAGTGGACCCGGGAATCCGCCATACCCGCCGCCATGCGTCAACTGGGGATACTGGACGAGCACCAACGACATCGATCAGGGTCTTGCGGCTTTCCCCGAAGATGCAACTGATACTACCTGGCACTCGACCATCCCCGGTACCACCCCATCGTTTCCACCATTTGGTGCTAACCTTTGGGGTTTCACCGGCGTCCCGGTAATAGACCACCCAAACAGCGTAAACTCACTTGCGATGTCCCTTATAGGTGTGCCGCTGAATGTCAATTGCGGTGATGTATTCTTTGTAACGATGCGTGTCCATAGTCCTAATTTTCACGTGGTGAACGATGTGGGGACAACCTGGACGTACTCGACAACGAATGTCCCGAACCCGTCGCGCCTGTGGAAATTCTATGAGCACTTAAGTCCCGCCGAATGCCAGGGAACGTTTCATCAGGGTGGACAGATCGAGCTTTTGTCTCCAATGACTCGTCCATCGGCGTTGTCCTCAACTGGTGGTACGTAATGACAATCAATAATCCATCGCTCGATTGTCCTTCAGACATCGTCGTCAATGCCGCTGCGGGTCAATGTGGTGCGACTGTTACTTATACGCCGCCCACCAGCAGTTGCGGCGCCGTCACCTGCACTCCGCCGTCCGGTTCTTTCTTCCCGGTCGGTACAACGCCGATCGCTTGCAGCACGCAAATCGGACAAAGCTGTTCGTTCAACGTTACAGTCGCTGATCACCAGCCACCGACGATCTCAGTATCGCTAAGTCCCACGGTCCTGACTCCACCGAACCACACGCTTCGTGACATTACCGCGACCGTGTCGATCTCCGACAACTGTCCTGGAGCGACCTTCATTCTCTCATCTCTTACGAGCAATGAGCCTGACAATGGACTCGGCGACGGAGATCTACCGGGGGATATCCAGGATGCAGCCATAGGAACTCCTGATCTCGCTTTCAAGCTGCGCGCAGAGCGCGCGGGTCTCGGATCGGGGAGGACATATACAGCAACCTATACGGCGAGAGATGCGGCGGGTAATACGGCAAGTGCGTCTGCGCAGGTGACAGTTCCAGTTTCACAGAAGCTAGACCCGAGCTTGCCCCCCACGATCACTTCAACGACACGCCCTGATCATATCTTCCTGGGCCAGAATTATCCGAACCCTTTCAACCCGACGACACTGATAAGTTATGGACTACCGACCGACGCAGGAGTAAGCATAGCAGTGTACGATTTACTGGGACGGAAGGTGACCCAGCTCGTCGAGGAGCGTGTGTCGGCAGGTTATAGGAATGTCGAGTTCGACGGATCAGGCTTACCGAGCGGGTGGTACTTCTATCGCATGACGGCAGTCGCCGATGATGGAACGACGTTCAGTGAAACGAAGAAGTTACTGTTGCTAAGATAGTTAGTTGATTGATCTATTGTGTGCAACGGGCCGCATCCGAGATCACGGGTGCGGCCTTGTATTTTGCCGAGACGCTCAGGCGATCTCCTGATCGGCGTGATCGGGTACGCGGGTCGGGGACCCGCTACTACACAGGATGGCGTAGTAGCCGATCCCTGATCGGCGTGATCGGGCACGAGTGAGAAAGTAAGGCACAGGTTCAGTTTGGAATGCACTATGATAAAGAACCGTCTTTGCGATCCCGCTCGAAGAGCGGGAGAAGCAATCTCAATGCAGCCCAAACTGAGCCACTGCCGAAAGGAAAGTGACACCGAAACAAAATTACGGCTCGTGGCGTTCAACATGCGGCGAAAAAGTCTTGACAATGGTGCGAGCAATATGTATACTCATGAGGAGTTCAACAACAGGGAGATACCGAAACGACATTCAATATTTCCATCTGGCTTTTGACTATCCTTACGATAGGGGGATTTGCCTGCCGGAGCGATACGACAGGGCCATTGACAGGCAACTTGCAGCTTACACTTGAAGACATAGCGTGACTGATGCGTGGCTAAGATTAAAGACTGTGCCAGGCGTCCAACTTGCCCGATGGCACGTATGAAGGGCTGACGGTTTCAGGGTAGCTTGTTGTTGCAGTAGGATCGAAGAACGGAAGAGCAATACTGACAATTGGAAGACAAAGTTGACTAAGAGATAGGTGCAGTTATGAAAATCGCTTCTTGCAAGTTTGCTACACTCATTATCATCGTGCCCCTGTTAAATCTTGCGCTTGATTGCCACGATGCGGGCACCGAGCCTCCGATCGACACAAATAGAGTAAAGCTCACAGTGATCGACGCAGGAGTAAGGGAAGCGTATCTGAGCCTTGCCATTGCACAGCCGATACGATATTCGCTGACACCGGCCTGACGGAGAATACGGCGTACAGCTATCAGGCGTCTTTGTTATGGAAGGGAACGACAACGGTAAAGAGCAACCCAGTACAGGTACAGACGCTTACTCCGACAAGCCACAGCTTTACCTGGCAGACCTTTGTGCTTGGAGGCGGCGATGATAGCTGGCTTCGGGATGTAACCGTCATAGATGATAGCAACATTTATGCTGTCGGTGAAGTAAGCGTGAGAGATTCAAGCGGGCAAGTTGACCCGAATCCTTACAATGCCGTTCACTGGAATGGTAAAGACTCGCAGTTGGTTCGGATCCCAACGAGGATTTGGAACACAAACTCTTATATCACGGGCGAACTAAAGGCGATCTATTCTATCAGTTCAACTAACATCTGCGTAAGTACAGGCGGACAGGTTATCTGGTACGACGGTCAAAATTGGGGAGGGGACCAATTCCTGTTTACGAATCTAAATGATACAACATTTGGGGGGATAACTTCATTTTTCGGTTTTTCTCGATCTCAGATCTGGGGGGGGCGATAAGGGAAACATTTTTTCATACATAGGTAACGGCTGGCAGCGGATTGAAAGTGGCACGACAACTTCAATAAATGATATCTGGGGTGCGGACAACCCCGTGAGCGGGAAACAGGAAGTCTATTGCGCCGTTTCGGATATTTTTCAGTTCAAGGATAGGAAAATTCTGAAGTTGGTCGATGGAAAGATCGACTCTATTGCCTGGGATGCCCAAAGAGATGTTGTTGTCACAGTCTGGACTCACCAGGGATTCCCGCTCTATGTTGGCGGCGGGCATGGGTTATACGAGAACAAAACGAACACATGGCAGAAGGTTGACTTCGGCACCAATGTTTATCCAAGTTCTGTAAGAGGAACAAGCCTCAACAATATTGTCGTCGTCGGCTCGTTCGGATTCATTGCTCATTACAATGGTATCGACTGGAAAATCCTCACCCCCGACATCCCTGATGCTGCCTATAGCGCTGTTGCCGTAAAAGGAAGCATGGTGGCGGCAGCCGGATCAAGAAACGGAAGAGCCGTCCTCACAATCGGACGACAGTATTGACTGAAAGGTAGGAATAGAGATGAACTTCTCTTCTTGCAAATTCGCTACACTCATCATCGTCGTGCCCCTGTTAAATCTTGCGCTTGATTGCCACGATGCGGGCACCGAGCCTCCGGTTGACACAAACAGAGTAAAGCTCACAATGATCGACGCAGGAGTACGGGAAGCGTATCTGAGCCTTACAGTGGCGCAACCGCCTGCTGCAGAAACAATTCGATACGATATTCGCTGACACCGGCCTGACGGAGAATACGGCGTACAGCTATCAGGCGTCTTTGTTATGGAAGGGAACGACAACGGTAAAGAGCAACCCAGTACAGGTACAGACGCTTACTCCGACAAGCCACAGCTTTACTTGGCAATCATTCGTGCTCGGTGGCGGGGATGATAGTGGATTACGAGATGTAACCATTATAGATGATAGCAACATTTATGCTGTCGGTGAAGTGAGCGTGAGAGATTCAACGGGGGCAGTGCAGAATCCCCCCTACAACGTGGTTAGCTCGGATGGACGCACTTCGAAGCCCTTGACGATCTTGTACAACTGTCGTCTCTTCTGGCCAGACTGCGGACCTAACACACAATTCTATACCGAGGCAACCGCACTCTTTGCCTTCACAGCTAGCGACGTGTGGATCTGTGCTGGGAGCGTTCACCATCTTAAAGGAGCCGGATGGGAGGAATTTGCAGGTAATGGTGCCGGCTCTGCAACCAAGATTTGGGGAAGCAGCCAATCGGATATGTATTTCGTTGGATATAACGGAACTATCGTTCACTCTGATGGTAATACTTGGCAGAGACTTCAAAGTGGCACTGCGACCCCCATCAACGATGTCTGGGGCGTCACCAATCCAGCAAGCGGCAAGGAGGAGGTTTACTGCGCGGTTTCGGATATTTTTCAGTTCAAGGATAGGAAAATTCTGAAGCTGGTCGATGGAAAGATCGACTCTATTGCCTGGGATGCCCAAAGAGACGTCGTGCTTAATCTATGGACGCATCAAGGATTTCCTTTCTACGTTGGCGGCGGCTCGGGATTGTACGAGAACAAAACGAACACATGGCAGAAGGTTGACTTCGGCACCAATGTTTATCCAAGTTCTGTAAGAGGAACAAGCCTCAACAACATTATTGTTGTTGGCTCGTTCGGGCTCGTTGCACACTATAACGGCGTTGACTGGAAAATCCTCACCACCGACGTCCCTGACGCTGCCTATAGCGCTGTTGCCGTGAAAGGAAATATGGCGGCGGCAGTCGGATCGAAGAACGGAAGAGCGATACTGACAATTGGAAGACAACAATAGGGAATGCCATTAAGAGGAATATTAACCATGAGCGTGCACTGTAGATCGTCTTGATTGGAACACAAACAAACGCTGCCAAAGCTTCTATCCATCAACGTTCTTCGCCGGAGAATCATTCGAAGAACAGATTGTTTTCTGAGGGCTTTTCATTTTCAGATGTTTAACTCATAAAAGATACGAACAACAATCAAAATCTCAAAAAGGGAGACAGGTCATGAAAGCGGCATTCATTTTTATCGTTATCCTTCTATTACCGTCTTTGGCATTTACCCAGCACAATTCATCGCATGTCGCGGGGATAGAGGGAAAGCAAAGAAATTCTTTCACCAGGGTTGGGCCACCGTCTGTTTACACGGAGAGAAGCGGTTTGGCGAAAGTCAGTACTTCATCAATTGTTCTGAATCCGGATGCAAATTTCCCGGATAGTGCTAAGACTGCCGTTCAGTATGCGCTTACCATCTGGTCTTTTTTGATAAATTCATCACAGACAATAACTGTCGACGCGCATTGGACAGCATTGAGTGACAATAACATACTAGCGGAAGCAGCTCCCACATCATACGATAAGGATTTTCCAAGTGCACCTCAATCGGGCACTCTCTATCCCATTGCACTTGTGGAGATGCTCAGTGGTCAGAATCGAAATGGCACTACACACGAAGTTGACCTTACGGTGAATAGTAATCAGAGTAACTGGTACTATGGTACTGACGGCAATCCGCCGGCAGGCAAGTTCGATCTTGTATCTATTATTATGCACGAGTTCGTACATGGCCTCGGTTTTATCCACTCGTTTGGTGTCAACTCCGGGAGCGGAAGCTGGGGTAATTTTCCATCGCCAAACAATGGATTCGCCAGCGTTTTCGACAAGGGTTGTATCGTTGGCGACAATCACGGTACAAGCATTTATAAACTCACGAATACATCCCAGTATGCTAATCCATCACGAGAATTAGGTGCCGAACTGGTTTCCAATAATATCTATTTTGACGGAATCAATTCTTACTGGGTGAACAGTAATTCTCTGCCGAAGTTGTATGCACCGAGTGACTGGTCTACAGGCAGTTCTATCGCACACCTCGACGAAGGAACGTACCCCGCCGGGAACAGTAATTCCCTCATGACACCGGATATCGGAATGGCAGAAGCCATCCATTCTCCTGGAGAACTTGGATTGAGCATGCTTGAGGATTTAGGATGGAATGTAAATAGAGTCATTACTGTGACGTCTCCCGCTGCCCTTGTGGTCTGGGGCCAAGGCAGCACTCATGCAGTTACATGGACAGACAATAAAGGGGGAGCAATGTTTATCGAATTGCATAAGAAAAATATTTCCGGTGGTTATGATTTTTACAGTACTCTTCCATATTCCGGAACAAGTGTGAGAGGCAGCAATCCTCCGTGGAACTGGACGATATCGACAAGCATTCCCAATGGAGACTATAAATTGAAGATGCTGGATAATGTCAGTGGATACGGGATGAGTTCTCCATTCACTATTTCCAACCTGCCCACGGTCGAAGCGCCGCAATTTAGTCCCGCCGGTGGTCGATACACAACAGCACAATCAGTCTCAATAACCTCTGCAACCGCAGGCGCTGAGATTCACTACACCACGAACGGCACTGAGCCGACTACAAGTTCGCCGCTGTACAACGGCGTTATTACCGTCAGTACGAGCACATGGTTAAGAGCACGAGGATTCAAATCGGGTTATAATCCAAGTCTTATAAACGATGCCGTTTATACGATCGGACAAGGAAGCACGGCCGTCACCATTGCTCACATCGATGAAGGAAGTCAAGGCTTCGGGGGATTCTCTACCTGGGATTACTATACGGCGTGGACACTGTGGTCTAACCCCACCACCTTCTACCTCGACGCCGGTGACGACTTGACCATTTATGCTAACCCCGACTATCGGACAGGAACCACGCAGAAATTCTGGCGGTGGGAATTTACGAGTGCACCCAGCATCCTCTACGACAATCTTATCGCCAACCGCTACTACCTTGGAGGCCAAAGAGGAGGATACTTCAAGAGTGCTCTCAACGCAACCATACAAACACAGCTTCTCGATGGAGGGCAGAATGGCAGCGTAGTTGAGTTCAAGGATCCATGGCTGCCGGACGCGTACAACACGGGCTATCAAAAATTACAGAATCAGGCTTTGGCTGCTCCGTTCAAAGCCTATCCGTCACCGCTCAATCCCAACACGAATTCAAGTGGGGCGGGGTCTGAATTCAAAGGAGTCTTATTGGATCAAACACCGCCAACAGATCAAAATCAATCTAAGCCTTATTACTCTGTGCGCGTGTTACCAACGCAAGACTTCACCGTGAACGGCCAGACGAAGCAAGGGAGTTTTGTAGGCTGGTCAGCCGAGAATGCGGATCTCACATTACCGTACAACCTCGTGAATGGCTACTACGAGAGCCCGGTTGTATTCCATGCGGGCACGCAAAGAATTGTGACTGCCTCGTATAAAGGTCACCTCCTAAGCTCAATTGCAACCGCAGTCTCCGGTTCAGGTCAACACAAATTCCTGTCCACGTATATCGGGTCTCAGGTTCTCAGGCTGGTGTATGAGAGTGCCAACACGAGCTTTTCGACCTACTCAACCGACAACGGTGCCACGTGGAGCAATGAATCTGCTCTCGATGGCATAGCGTCGACATCTACCTTTTACCGTGGTCCAACGGTTAGCACGTACGATGGTGGCAGTCACCAGGAGGCTTGGGAATATGTTCAGCAGCAAAGTCCGACGAGTTGGTACCATGAGATTCGCACATCGTTTACAAATAATCCCGCATTCGTGAATCATGGAACGATTCAATCCTTTACAACTACAAGTGATCAGGCGGCAATTCCCGCTCTTGCCTCAGCAGCGGGTTTTTACTTCATGGCATGGCGCGACGCCGGAAGTCTAAAGTACGCGGTCATCTGGCCTGCAAATCCAAACAATATCTATATCAGTACCGTACCCGGAACCGGGACAGGCTCCTCCAGCCCGGCAATCGCTGCTCGCTACATCACGGGCGATCCAAAACCTTATCGGCTCTACATTGCCTGGGAGGAAGTCGGAGTTGGCGTCGAGTACGCCGATGCTAAGTTCGATCAATTCCCCGCCGACCCGAGCACACTCGGCACCAGAATCTTGTGGGCAACGTACGGTGCGATTAATTCTATTGTCTCTTCCCAGACGAACCTTCATCCTTCGATTGTATTGGACGCTTTTGGTAATTCCTTCATCGCCTGGGAATTCAAAGATACGTATAATTCATTGAGTCCGGTGTCAAGTATCAAAGTGCAGAAGCGTACATCGAGCAGCCCTTCTGTCGTCTCCGGTAGTTACGAGATACTTCACCGCTTCGGCGCCGGCTTCACAGCCCAGGCTCCATCACTCACAGACTATCGTTACAACACCAACGGGCTTGGCGGGCAAGTCGTCGTCACCTTCCAGACCAACAACGGACTTGTGACCTGCCAGTACGATCCCTCGCTCGATAAGTGGAGCGAGCCACAGCTCATGGATGCTCAAGCGACTGTGGCCGGACCCAGCGCCGTGCTCACGCAAAGTGCAACGGACAATACTCGTTCTTGTACGTACTTGAAATCCGCCGGAAGCGGTCTCTACAGTGTCAACACGGTAACGATTCCACCCGCATCGTTCCTGAATCTTGTCTCTCCTGCGAACGCAGCAACGGGACTCGCACTGCCGGTGAGCGTGAGCTGGAGTGCAGTCACAGGTGCAACAAGTTATGAAGTCGTCGTCTCGATCGATAATTCGTTTCAGGGCTACTCCGTCGTCAGCGACGGCGTGGTGACTTCTACCAGTTACGAGATTCCCTGTACCGCTCTCGGTTACAACACAACCTACTACTGGCGGGTTGCGGCCACTCTCGGTGCACTGGGGCAAGGAGCCTTTACCGCATACTGGACCTTCACGACAGGAAGTGCGACAGGCACTGCCCCTTCATCACCGACAAACCTGACTGCCCCATCGGTACTGGTTGGAGGGGTCTACTATCCCCAGCTGAACTGGACTGCACCGACTGGAACCATCAAGGGCTACCAGGTCTACCGGTACTCGTGCGCTTATGGAACAGGCGATTGCGGCACGGGACCGGATCCACTCCCGCCATCGTTGATCGGCTTGACGGCGCCGGGCGTCACCACCTATACCGACTACGCCGTGCAGGTCTGGACGAAAAGCATGGGCGGACAACCGACGGCAACAGACTATTATCAGGTGAAGGCAGTCGGCTCAACCTGTCTACTCTCTGCGGCGTCGAACAAAGTTTCAGTGAGCGCAGCAGGAAGCGGCTACGTTGAAGGTGCGCTTCATACCGGGGGCGGTGGAGAAGAAGGCGGAACCCCGGCACAGACGCGCCTGAGCGGCAGCTACCCCAACCCTTTCAACCCTGTCACCAACATTGAATACGCCCTTGCGGCGCCAGGCGTTGTTAGTCTCAGCATCTACAACGTGCTGGGTGAAGAAGTAGCACGGCTTGTCGATAGTGAAACGAAAGACGCGGGCTACTATCAGGTGACATGGGATGGAACGAGCGCGGCAAGCGGCATCTACTTCCTGCGGATGAGCGCCATCGATAATGCAGACAATCGATCCTACAACACGGTGAAGAAGATTGTGTTGATGAAGTGACGATTCCGCCGAACTTAGCAAGCCCCGCTGGAAGTCATGCGGGGTAAACTCTGCGCGGCTAAGTTCGCTTTGTGGAATGGTCATCCCGTCACGATTTACCTGGCGAGATCTCTGTAAGAACGTTCAGAGCTGGCCGATAATCGGTTACTACGGTGACTCTCCTCGTTCCACCACTCCAGTGTAGAAAACCAGTCACTTACCTCATTGTTGTTCGGCAGTTGAACTGTCGCCAACGTTCACTGCACCCCTCCCTCTCTCAATTGCAGTAAGCACCCTGTCTATTGCTCGTTCCCCTCGTTACATTTCAACCCGCGCATCGTGTATTGCAGAGATGCCTCCGTTCATTGCCTGGCTTCTACGCTTGATTGCATCCCTGCTACCCTTTATTGCAGGGGTCCAATCTTCGATTGCAGGGTGTACATTTTTCCTGCCCGGCTAACCTCTTATCCGACAACAGCTAACAGAAACCGTGCATGACTTTGCAATGCTCGATTGCAGGGCTGCAATGTTCGATTGCGGAGCTGCATCGTTCGATTGCACGGCATGCACGCTCTCTTGCACGGGCTGCATGTTCTGTGTATGCGTTGCTTCCCTCTTTAGCAAAGCTCCTTCGGATAGAAACATTTGCGCTTCGAAGCATTACCGGCGTGCGAAGAACGGTTGCGCCGGTGAAATCAACGATCTCGCGGCCGCACATGTTGTCTGCATCACACGCGATTTGAGACTTTCCCTGCCAGCCCGTACCTTGGAGGCAGCCCAGCACAAGTTGGGCTTAAATCACTGATGTATCACAATACATAGGAGCCAGACAATGGCTACAAAACAACCGAGACCCGTCCCGCAGGATACGATCCGCGACGACGCGGCCTCTCTCGTTGCCCTGAAAGAAATGACAGGGTACAACCCCAATAATCCCGATGTGAAGGTGGACGCGATCCAAGCGCTCGCCGATGCAAGGATTGCCGCCCGCGCCCAGGAGAAACTTGCCTCCGACGCCTGGAATGCGAAGCGAGACGCGGCAGATGCCGCCGATCGCGTGTTCCACCTGGCGATGAAGCAAGCCAAGAAAGCGGTGAGCGTCCAGTTCGGCGAAGACTCGGACGAAGTCGCTTCGATGGGACTCAAGAAAGCCGGTGAGTACAAGCGGCCCGAGCGGAAAGCGAAGACCAACGCAGTTACCAAGGCCGCTGCGTAGGGTGTACCCGTGTCCGTTCAGGCCTAACGAACATGGGAGGAGTAAAGGAGTAATAATGCGTAATCAGTAAAGGGCGGGGTTCATCTGCAGATCGATCCTGCCCTTGTTATTTTGTGGTGGAATGATTCCGCACACGAGTGTGATAGATGTCGGTGAGAATGCTTGCTACATCCCCGTGACGTTCCTCCGCAGTACCGGCACAGCATCAGAGAACTCCGAGGCAAAGAGTCCGAGAAGAATCATCCCGCCGCCGATCATTCCTGCAACACCGATCATTTCCCCGCGAACAACGTATGCAAAAATCCCTGCAACCACCGGCTCGATCGCAAAGATAACCGCTGTACGCGTCGGAGTCGTGTCGCCCTGGTAACGGTTTTGCAGAGCCATCGTAATAACGGTTGCAAAGACGATAAGGTACAGCATCGCAAGAATGTACTTCGTTGAGAAATCGACCGCTACTCCTTCCTCGCCGAGCGCAAAGACGGAAGCAAGCAATCCGCAGACGAGGAACATAACGAACGTTATCTGTATCATGTCCGGCTCCGATGACGCATAGTCGAGGTAGACGATGTAGCAAGCAAACATGAGCGCACAGATGAGCGTCAGTCCGTCACCGACATTGAAGCTGCCGCCCACAGGCGAGGTCAGCAGATACAAGCCAAGTCCGGCAAGCGCAACCCCGAGTATGTTTCCAACCCTGATCGCACGGTGCTGCAGCGGCAAGTACTTCTGCGCGATAACGTGCACAATCGGCGTCAGGACGGTGAGCATGCCGGTGAAGAACGCCGACTTCGACGCCGTCGTGTACTTCAATCCGACAGTTTGGGTAACAAACCCAATGAACAGAAATATCCCAAGCACGATGCCATGCCGAATCGCCGAGCGTGTCGTAGCACGAATACGCTTGGCAAAGAACGGAACCAGAATCAGCGCGGAGAGCAGGAACCTGACGGCAGTATACAGATAAGGAGGGTACGCCTCGAGCAGCGATTTGGTGATGACGAATGTGCTTCCCCAGATGATCGTAATCGAGAGAAGAAAAAGTTCTGCGCGACGTTGGGAAGACAAGGAGGATTTTAGAAGTGTGAATTCAGAATGCTGAATAAGGATAGGAGGTACCGCTTACGTGTTATGAGTTGTCGATTAACAGATAACGAATCGCAAGAATGTCATCGGTCATGAGTACTTTGCTTCTTCCGCCCTATGCTCTAAACTCAATGCTCTACGCTCACTGCTCTTTCCTCCCACACTTCCCCACTTTCATATTGTCGGAAGAGCTGTCCCCAATGGGTGTTCTTCCTCCAATCCTCAAACGTCTTCCGGTCCTTCAGCGGCCAGCGATAGTAATCGTGATACGCTTCGGAACCGAGAATGAACGCATGAACCATCGGCGTGTGGAAGAACAGTTTCTGCATGCCTTTGAGTGGACCAAACCACGCGAGATTACCGAAGAGACTGACGCCGTTGTTGCCGACGGTGAATCCCCACGATTCGTTCGAGATATCCGCGCCAACGATCTCGATATCTCTCACATCACCGACGCCAAGTTTATCCTGATGCGCGACGTTGATATACTCGATGCTCATCGGATCGAAACCCATCATCTTCGCCGCAACGGCGTCGATGGCGACCTGATCGGCGCTGGCAAGCATATAGTCCTTCACAACCGGGAACATCGTGCGCGGGCCGGGGCCATTACCGGCGGTCGTTCCATCCATCACGGCAAAAATGCCTGAGTGAATTTCCTTCTGGATCGCAAGCAAATCGACAAGCGTCTTGTGAATCCAGCTATGCGTGTAGTGTCGTTTGGTATTCAACAATCCGCCGAATGCATTCTTCATCGCACCGGTCGTCGTCGTGTAGATGTGGCACTTGACAGTCGGCAGGTGAACGATATTCTTGCCGAGGAAGTAATCGGGAATCGTTATTCCTTCCGGATAAATCTTATCGAGGACGTGCATCTTCGTCTTCGGCGCATAGGTAATCCATCGCATGTCGCTCTCGCGGAAATTGTAGAGAACCGGGATAGCGTAGCGCTTGAAGATCGGAACATAGTTATTGAGGTCTTCGCCCTTGAAGGTGTTCGTTACGACAGTCTTGTTCTGCACGCAGACGAGATCGTTGTAGCCGGCGTTTCGCAGCGCGAGAATTGTTCCTTCCATTTGCCACGGCGTTGTGTTTGCGGCAGGAAATGGAAAATGCCAGGAGATATTATCCTTCAGAATGGTGGACACGTCTTTTCGGAGCGCTTCTTCCATTCCTCCCATCTTCATGAGGCGTTCCACATCTTCAAGAATCGTAGCAGGCCGGGTCTTGAGAACTGCAACTTTCGATTTTACCATAGCCCTTAACGTCCGTAAATGATAATGCTTGCTGTGAGAATCCACAGTACAATGTTCGCAAGCAGCGGCAGATCCGTCAAAGCAATCTTGGTCGGATTCCCTCCTTCAACACGCTTGTGAACTAAATATAAATAACGAAAAATACCATAAAGCACAAACGGCACGGTGTAGATGAGACGATTGGTTCCATACTTCCGCACGGTTTCGTCGGAGATCGTGTAGAGAGTGTAGGACATGACGGTCGAGGCGGTGACAATCCCGATCATCTGATCGAGAAAGTACGGGTTATAGTGCTCGAGCACCGATCGGTGCGTATTCGCTTGAGTCTCAAGGATCGTTAGCTCATGCCTGCGTTTGCTGAATCCAAGAAAGAGCGACAGCAGAATGGTGCAGACGATAAGCCACTCCGACGTCGGGACATTGATGAGCACTGCCCCGGCGATTACACGCAGCACGAAGCCCGCGGAAACAGTCATGACATCCAGGATAACGACATGTTTGAGCTTGAACGAATAGAGAATGTTGAGCACAAGATACACGGCGAGTATGATCGCGAAGGATGGATCAAGTATATAACCGCCAAATACGCCAAGCGCGAGAAGGACGAACGAAGCAACGCGTGCGGTCCGAACGCTCAGTTTGCCCGATGGGAGTGGTCGCCGCGATTTGGTGGGATGAAGCTTGTCGTTCCCGAGGTCGGCGATGTCATTGAAGATATAGATGCCGCTTGCTACGCCTGAGAAGAAGAGAAAGCCGATGAAGACGCGGTAGACATCGACAAGATTGAACAAGTTGCCGGAGAAAACGAGCGCCGCGAACAGAAAGAAGTTCTTGATCCACTGCTGCAGCCTCATCGAGGCTGCGATGTAGCGAAGTTGAGTCAACAAGTTTAGAAGACGGCTGGTTCTTCGTAGACGCCGAACACCTCGGCCAGTGCGTTGCACATTTCCCCCAGCGTCACGTACGCACGCGTGCAATCGAGGAGCCGCGGTATGAGATTCAATCCATCTTCAGCAGCTATCCTCAATGCATCAAGTGTATCGATCACTTTTTGATCATCGCGGCTCGCACGAACTTCCTCGATTCGTTTGCGCTGCTTGATCTCGACTTCGGGTGATATCTGGAGGAGAGGAATTTCGATTTTCTCGTTCTCTTCGATGAAATCGTTCACGCCAACGATGATCTTCTCCTTCCGGTCAAGCTCTTGCTGATATCGATACGCAGCATCGGCAATCTCGCGCTGGAAAAATCCCGCCTCAATCGCCGGTATGACTCCGCCGAGAGCATCGATCTTCTCGAAGTACGCCTCGGCTTCTTTCTCCATTTTATCCGTCAATGCCTCGACGAAATAGCTGCCGGCCAGCGGATCGACGGTGTTAGCAACGCCTGTCTCGTACGCGATGATTTGCTGTGTGCGGAGTGCAATCTTCACTGCCTTCTCGGATGGAAGAGCGAGCGTCTCATCCATCGAGTTTGTGTGGAGCGACTGCGTACCGCCAAGGACGCCGGCAAGCGCCTCGTACGCTGTCCGGACGATGTTGTTCTCCGGCTGTTGTGCAGTCAAAGAACATCCCGCCGTCTGCGTATGGAATCGAAGCATCCACGAGCGTGGATTCTTCGCGCCGTACTTGTCACGCATGCGCCGGGCATAGATGCGCCGGGCGGCGCGATACTTCGCGATCTCCTCGAAGAAGTCGATATGGGAATTGAAAAAGAACGAAATGTGCGGCGCAAAATCGTCGATGGCGAGTCCCTTCGCTATTCCTGCTTCCATGTACGCGAAGCCATCGGCAAGTGTGAAGGCAAGCTCCTGCACTGCGGTCGATCCCGCCTCGCGGATATGATAGCCGCTCACAGAGATCGGATTCCACTGCTGCATCTCGCGAGTGCAGTACTCGAACATGTCGGTGATAATTCGCATGGATGGATGTGGCGGATAGATCCACTCTTTCTGCGCGATATATTCCTTGAGGATGTCCGCCTGAATTGTCCCGCGCAACTGTTGGGGCTGCGCACCTTGCTTTTCCGCAACAGCAATGTAGAACGCCAGCAGCATCGCTGCCGGAGCGTTAATCGTCATGGAGGTCGAGATATCAGCGAGATGAATTCCTTTGAAGAGGATTTCCATATCGGCAAGCGAGCTGATAGCCACACCGCATATTCCGACTTCTCCTTCCGACTGGGGATCATCGGCATCGCGTCCCATCAGTGTTGGAAGATCGAACGCGACAGAAAGACCGTGCTGGCCGTGGTTCAGCAGATAGTGATAGCGCTTGTTCGTATCTTCAGGAGTTCCAAAGCCGGCAAACTGACGCATCGTCCACATCTTGCCGCGATACATCGTGCTGTGAATGCCGCGAGTGTACGGGAACTCTCCGGGAAAGCCAATGTCAGTGAGGTAATTGAGATGAGCAATGTCATCCGGCGTGTAGAGCATGTTGATGGGTTCGCCGGACACTGTTGTGAACTTCATCGGCAGCGTCTGCGAGCGGTTCGCCTTTTCCGCCCATTTCTTCTTCTCCGTCCGAATTTCATTATGGTTTGTGCTCATGTCGCTCCTTTACCATGATCGTGCTTGCAAGATACGAATTCCGGCAATTCTTTCAAAGCAACGTACGGAAGCCTATCGGTAATGGGACCCCGGATACAATAAATTGATCGCAATGAGGTGAATCGGGCTGTAGATGTAACCGAAGAGATTCCACGCAACGAGCAAACCAAAAAAGGCAAACGAAGAATTTCGGACGAAGACGAGATAGCGTCGAGCTTGCTCCTCACCCATAAAAATAGGAGCAATGCCGCTTCCATCCAACGGCGGAACCGGTAAAAGATTGAACAGGAAGAGAAGTAAGTTCAGTGAGAAAAGGATGCTGAGAAACATTGCAACCGGCTCAAAGAACCCGTGATGAGTCGCAGCCGTTACATGGGTAAAGTTGATCGATTCCGGCGGAAATAAAATGCCGAATGCCATGCCTGTTCGAATGAGTATCGCCGTGAGAAGAACGAGCGCAAAATTGGCGAGCGGTCCGGCAAGCGACATGATCGCTGCACGCCGGGGATAGGTGAGCGCCCACTCGGGATCGTAGGGAATGCTCGCCCACCCAATCATCCAGCCACCGAAGATGTACGAAAGAATCGGGACGACGACAGTTCCAATCGGTTCCCTGCGAACGTGAGGAATAGGATCGAGCGTAACATGTCCCCCCTGATAGGCCGTCAAGTCGCCAAGCTTCATTGCGGTAAAGGCGTGTGAAGCTTCGTGAAGAGTCGTGGAGAAGAGGAACGCAAGGTACCACAGAACGCCCTCAAGAATCTTCTCCCGTATATTTCCTACCTGGATATCCACGATGCAAGGATACGAAATTGGATCGACAATTCAAACTGACTTTGCATGAGGCGATGGCAAAAATACGAAAGCCTTTCATGAAGAGCGAAAGGCTTTCTCTGTTGCTTCCATAATGAAACGAACTGTTATTTCAAGAGAATCATCTTCTTCGACGTGATGACAGGAATAGCTGATACAGACTCTTGAGTACGAGGAATTACCGTCAGCCGATATACGTACACACCTGCCGACAAAGATCCTGCGTCGAACTCAGCCTCCTGCAATCCCTCTTCCATAAGCCTGTTGTCAATGATAGTCGTGACCTCCTGTCCTAATGTGTTGAATATTTTCAGGCTTACGAATGATTCTGTCGGTAGATCAAATCGAATCCTCGTAGAAGGATTGAACGGATTCGGATAGTTTTCAAACAATACCACCTGCTCCGGAATCCGGTTGGCATCCTGAACTTTCACTACGAGCGATGTCACCCGATCGTCTAATAGTCGGAAGGTGCCGGACCGATTCAAGTCTGATGACGTTGCAAGAAGATCGCCTTTCACACTCCGCAGTGAAATTCGTTGTGTTGGCCCGGCGCCTCTTTCCCATCGAACTGTAATCGGATATCTTTGACTTTGAATCATAATCTTAAACATCTGTTGCGAAAATGAGTTAGGATGGTAAAGTTCCAACATCCGATTACCTTCGAAGCGGACATCAAAACCATTCGCAGGAGGAAAAGGTGGAAGGGCAAATTGATCAAGAGCGACTTCGCTGCCACTATTCGCACCGAGGTATAATGTCTGTCGATCACCATCGGCATCTGTAAAGACGAGTTTGTCAAATTCTTTCATATCGTACGCAGCAGTTCTTGACAATGTAGATGGGATCATGCCAGTCGCCGATGAGAAGACAAGCTTTCCGGGTGCATCGCACTTCACCCAAACGCCTTTTCCCGGCTCAATGCTATCAACAGCGATGTAACTTCCATCGAATCCAAATATCCGGGAGAGTACATTCGTTCCAATCCCTGCGAGAGCCGAGGCAGGAATCTTCGATGACACCGATCCGATCAGATTCCAGCCGTCAGCTACATCGACCGATTCCGCCGCAACTGCAACGCCGGTCAAATTCACTTTCCGGTTTACATCGAATCTCAACCAGTATCCAACTCCTTGGCTCAAAGTCAAAGAAGGTAGATAGCCGGATCCGGGAATATTAGCGAATGCCTGACTCGTTGCACCGGCAAAGAGAAAGGCCACTGAGTCGTTATTCGTCTTCAGAGGATTTGAGACCAGGTTCCATCGATCTTTGACAGACACGGATATTGAAGTCAGAGGATTCGGCAGTATCTTGATCGAATATTGCTTCGTACCCGGACAACCATTCATGTCGATTACCGCTACTGTGAAACTCGTACTATCCACTCCGTTTGGCGTACCAGAGAGTATTCCTGTTGATGAAAGAGTGAGACCACCGGGAATACTTCCGCTTCCAAGCGAATACACATACGGTGCAATACCTCCACTTGCCGACAGTGTCTCTGCGTATGCAACTCCGACAATTCCATTGGGGATCGTCGTTGGGGCTACCACAATGATTGGACAACCTTGAGCGACTGCGAGATTATACCCTCGCGTTCCGACACATCCTAAGTTATCAGTTGCGCTGATAGTGAAACTGTAATCTCCACTTGCCGTTGGGATCCCCGATAAGTTTCCTGAAGTCGACAGGCTAATGCCCGGAGGCAGACTACCACTTAATACTCCAAAGGAATACGGCGCTGCACCACCACTCGCAGTGATGAGATGATTGTATGCAGTGCCACTGGTCCCATCCGGCAGAATCGAAGGTGAGAGTGTAATTGTCGGACACCCGGGAGAAGAAACAATGATGCTATACTGCCGTGTTCCTGTACATCCAGAACTATCGATTGCTCGAATTGTAAAGTCAAAGCTGCCGGTCACAGTTGGTGTTCCTGACAAGCTACCTGCACTCGAGAGCGAAATTCCAGTCGGCAATGATCCGCTTGTCACTGAGAAGGTATAGGGAGTCGTACCACCAGTTGCGGTTACGAGCTGACTGTAAGGTGTACCGTTCGTTGCGCCCGGCAATGATGAAGGCGATACTGTAATCGATGGGCAACTCATAATAATTGTGTATGTCTGACTGCCCATACATCCGAAGGAGTCGGTCGCAGTTACCGTGAAGCTGAAATTCCCCGACGCGCTTGCAATCCCACTGAGTGTGCCACTGGAAGAAAGTGTCATTCCTCCCGGAAGTAGTCCGGACGTAACCGCAAACGAATACGGCGACCTCCCTCCACTCGCGCTAAGCGTTTGATTGTACGATGAACCGACACTTCCATCGGGAAGCGACGATGGTGAAAGTGCGATCGTCGGGCACGAAATGGTTATTGTATAGGAATTATTCCCCGTGCATCCAAGCGAATCAGTGGCTGTGATTGTAGATGAAGGAGCGCCAGCCGCGGTTGGCGTTCCCGTGAGTGAGCCATTTGCATTGAGAGTGAGACCGGCCGGTAATGTACCGCTTGTCTTTGCAAAACTATACGGTGCGGTTCCGCCACTTGCCTGGATGAGTTGGTTGTATGCTACTCCCACCGTTCCGCTTGCAAGTGGTGGGGCAGTCAGTGTAATTGTAGGACAGGTAGTCTGAACGGTGAGACTGATGGTTGTGGAGCCGCTTCGTGATTGTGCATCTCCTATCGAGATCGAGAGCGTCTTCGCTCCAGCTGTTGTTCCCACTGTAACAGTAGCCTGGAATGAGAAGACATTATCACCTGTCGTGACATCGCCGTGAGATCCGTCGTCAAAGAATTGCTGTGTTGCCGAACCGCCAATCGAGCTCAAATCTCCTGTCACTGTCAAACCAGTACTGGCAGGATTCGTTCCCGGTGCAACGGTAACCGTGAGAAGTGCGGAGTTACCGGCAGCGACCGTCGAGGGATTCGCGGCGCCGGTACCCGATGGATTTGTCGGTGAAGCACCATTCGGAGTTAGCGAGAAATCATCGACGGCTAATCCATCATCTGAACCCGTTGCATCCACATCTGTCCAACGAATCCAAAATGTAGAGCCGTTGGAAATAGAGAAGCCGCTGATTGTCGAGCTAATCGTCGAACGAATTGTGTTGCCATCTCTTGATCCCGCTGCGCCCGATGTATCCGGAGTCCGGAGATCAAGCACACCGTATGCCGTCCATGTTCCTGTGGTAAGACTTGTCGCATTGATGCTTAATTGGAACCGCAAGGAATCAAAGCGGCTCCGCGTGCCAAGCCGCCACTCTTCTCCCGCATACGAGATCGCGAGACTGACAATTGTCGAGCCGGTATTGTTCGTAAAATTCGCACCGATCGTTGGGTTCAGAGATCCGCTCTGGAGACCTCCGAACGCTCGTTCAGATGACGACGTCGGACCGAAACTCCATGTATCTCCGCTAGTCGAAGAACCTGTGCCTGCCGAGTATACCCCATTTGCATTCGCCCCTGCTTCACTGAATGCCCAGCCGGTCGGCACCGTGCTCGAGGTTCCGGTGTTCGCGAGCGTGTTAAAATCCTGTGTATACGGTGAACCGAGCGCCGTTAAACTGATTGAGCCGGAAGGAGGAGCGGCATCAATTATCAATGAGTATGCTTGTAAGCCCGTGCATGTATTCGCATCAGTTGCCGTGACGGTGAAGTTTGATGTCCCAGACGTCGTTGGCGTTCCCGAGAGAATGCCGCCGGTGGACAATGATAGACCTGCAGGCAGTGTTCCAACAGTAACCGCGAAGGTATAGGGTGATGTTCCTCCGCTCGCCGTGATGGTTTGATTATAAGCTGTCCCCACTGTTCCATTCGGCAACGTGGAGGGCGATAGCGTAATTGTTGGGCATGACGGCGAGGTAACTGTCAGCGAAATAGATCCGCTTCCGTTGCGGGACTGCACATCAGTAACCGTCAATGGCAATGTTTTAGCTCCTGCGGTTGTTGCCAGTGCGACGGTGGCGGAGAAGGAGAACATATTATCTCCCGACGTCACATCGCCGTGTGTTGCGTCGTCATAAAATTGCTGTGTCGCTGAACCGCCAATGGAACTGAGGTCTCCGGTGACGGCAAGGCCTGTGCTTGAGGGGTTTGTACCCGGTGTAACCGTTCCCGTCAGCAACGTGGTGTTACCCGCCGTGACTGTTGAGGGATTCGCCGCACCAACAACAGCGGGGTTTGTTGGAGAAACTCCATTGGGCGTTAGAGAGAAATCATCGACAGCAAGTCCATGATCGTTTCCGGCATCGTTTACATCTCTCCATCGTACCCAAACTTCCTGCCCATTCGCCGCCGTAACGCTTAGAGTTGCCGACAGGGCGGTACGATTCGCAGCACTATTTCCGTCGAGGGAGCTCGCACTGGATGTATGAATCGGACTGGTGAAATCGAGCGACGAAAAATTCGTCCAGGTACCGCTCGTGATTGACGTCAGCACTCCTGCATTTGCCACTTGGTATTGAAACGCGAGTGTTTGAGCTGTTGTGTTCCCATTATTACGCCACTGTTCCCCGGTATAACTTATCGCAAGAGACGTAATGGTCGATCCCGTCTGATTCACAAAACGGGCTCCATACGAGATTTCCCCGGTCCCATTGGTGACAAGTGAGCCGAGAGCTCTCTCTGTACTGCCAGACGATCCGAAACTGTACAAAGCGCCTGTTGTTGAAGATCCGGTAGATGCAGCATAGGTGGTTGTCGAAGCAAACCACCCGGGAATGGTCGAGTTGTCTGTCCAGGTATTGGAAGAACCGGACGAAGCCAGCGTGTTGAAGTCCTGCGCGTAGGTCGAGCCAAGAGAGGTGAGTGCAATGTCGGTGACCACTGCTGCATTTATTGTTAGTGAATATGACTGGCTACCCGTACAATTATTTCCGCTTCCATCGGTAGCAGTGATCGTAAAGTTCGAATTTCCCGCTGTGGTCGGAGTACCGGAGATGACACCTCCCGATGATAACGATAAACCCGCTGGAAGTGACCCACTCGTTACGGCGAATGTATATGGTGAAGTTCCACCACTCGCCGTGATTGTTTGGTTGTAGGAGGTTCCGACCGTTCCATTCGGCACTGTCGTTGGGGAAAGCGTAATCGTCGGACAACTTCCTGAATTGATGGTGAGGATTGCCGATGTACTTGTTGCTGATTGACCATCAGGATTTGTCGCCGTGATCGTTCGCCCACCGGCCGTTGCGTTGCTTGCAACTGTGATGTTGAGTGTTAGACTTGTTGGATTTGTGTAGGTAACACTGTTGACCGTGACTCCTCCCCCATTGACACTTGCCGCAAGACGATTGGTGAATCCCGTGCCTGGATCAAAGAAGCCCGAGCCGCTTGCAGACGTTCCCGTCACGGTTACGTTCACCGTCGTCCCGGTCGTAATGCTTGATGGCGCCGTGGCTGAAGGAGTTGCCGGGAGTGGCGCAAGCAGCTTGGCAACTCGGCAACCCCATGAGTTCGTTGCGTCACAAAACTCTTGAATGGTCCACATCGTCATATCATCACTCGGATCGAGGCTCGTATATGAGTAGTCGCCCCATCGTCGCCCGCTGGTACCACCAGGATCGCTTGACGGATTATAAGCAGTCGAGCTTGCAGTGTATAGCAGTGGAGTCTGCATCGTACCAGTAGCATCGCCCGAAAGCCGGCCAACCGTCCCCGCGTTCGCATGTTCGCTCACTCCCGCAGTGCTAAATCCCAATGCAACATGCCCTTGTCCCGAAACCATGACCGAAGGAATCCAGTAGTTCCGCTGGAGCGTATCGTTCGCAGCGGTGGCCGCGTAAACGGTTCCGGATTGCGTAAGAGATGGTGTTGTACCAAGATTCGTGATGTCGTACCAGCGAGCGGCATCGCGACTCGTGGTTCCGGATACACTACCGGTGTTCGATACACGAATGTTGTGCGCCGTCCATAGATGTCCGTTCCTGATGACGGCTGCAAAGAGACGATCATCGAGTGCATCCAACTCACCGCTTGTTCCTTGCGTATTGCCGAGGTGAGGAACAGTTACAGGGAACGTCGTTGTGAGAACCGTCAATGAGATGTTGGATGAGATCGATGGTGTTGTTCCTGGATTCGATACTCTCCGCAGCATCAGAGTTCCAAAAGTTGCGTTGTCGACACCAATGAAGTATCCCTCCGTCGCCGAAGGGTCAAAGTTATCGACTCCTTGTGGAGTGTACGGCCCTGCAGCAGACGCAGATGAGACAAGTCCACGGAACGCTGTAACAACAATTGGGCCTGCACCAAGAATAGAACTTTTGCGCACGACAAAGCCAGTTGTACCCGTGAAAGCGCCAGAAGAGTTAAACATGTTACAACCAATGTACAACGCGTTATTATCGATACCGAGAGTAGGATAATCGGCGAATTGATTGGCATTGCCTAAGGGTAGAACGGAATCTTGTCGAAAGTAAAAATACGTCCACACCGTGCTAAGCGTGATTGTGCTTGTGTTGCTCACGGCAAGAAGGATACGGTTGGGCTGCGTTCCACTCCCCCCCGGAACATCGATCATGATGGCCATCCATTGACCGGAGAGTCGATCGTAGCGTATACGAGGATCCGATGTGAAGTTCGTAGCGAGGGGCGGTGTCATTACAGAAGAAAAGAAGACGTCCGTGTTAACATCCAGAACACCATCGGCAATTCCCGTACTCTTATCGAATGATCGAATTCTTCCATTGACATCCACTATGAATTGGGTCGGACCGATTGCCCCCATGCCATCCGGAGGGAAGGCGCCGGCATCTGCAAGTGTCACTCCTGTAAAATTAGTAGAAAGTGTCTGAGGAGCAAGAACACCCGACTCCTGAGTGGATTTTTGTTCAATTGGTCTTGGCGGCCACTGTGAGACATTGGGTGAAAAAGGATTTAATGGCAGGTGTTTTCGGTCAACCTCATGTTCAGGGTGTTTCCTCACAGGTTGTTGTACGCCTCGCGCATTGAGTTCTCGTGCCCTTGCCATGATCTCGCTTGTGCTGAGAGCAACTCCTCGCCCACCAATCCATGGGGTACCAATGATTTCTTCCGATGAGTTCTGCGCGTAAGTACAGATTGTCATTAGAAAAATAACGATGAACGCGCAGAGTATGCATAACCTTCGGTAGCAAAAAGCCATCATGGACAATCCATCATAATGAGTTGAAGATAGTTGTTTCTGCCAAACAGTCTTGTCTGAAGTTCTGATAGAAGTAAAGATACGCAAGATATGAGCGACAATCAAGAGTTTTTCCTCCCAGGAAATGCAATCTCATCAACTCCAAGGATCAATGAAGAAACTACTCCGCTTTCTTAATACAATCTAATGGAACTCTTAGGGAAGGCACGAATCGGATAGTTCAGACACTTAACGAAGCAGGAGCATCTTAGTTGTTGCAGTAAACATACGCCCGTCGACCTTATTGCCGGAAGAATACATAGGCTCTGCGCTCATCCGGCAAAGATAGACACCTGAAGGCAGGTTCATCCCTTCGAATTTTATGTAATGCACTCCGCCACTCACTCGCTCATGCGATGCCAATGTCGCAATCTCTTGGCCGAGCATATTGTAAACTTTGAGGGTCAGGAAGGCAAATCCAGCAAGAGTAACTTCAATCGTTGCGGACGGATTGAATGGATTCGGATAATTACGAAGCAACGCAAAGTCATGCATCCCAACCGAAGCATCGCTACTGACGGCACTCGATATCGAGTGACTGTATTTGATCGTCGTGCTCACACTCCATGCAACTCCGGCTGATGTTCCTGTTACAAAAAGATTGCCACGTCCATCGAGAACCATTTTCCTGGCTTCGTTTGTGAGACTTCCCGGCAGCCGGTACCGACCAACCCAGCGTAGTACACCTTCTGCGTCATACATAAGCACTAAAGATTCAAGAACACCGTCGGATGCCGTGCTTTGACCGGCAATGCAGATGTATCCGGAGCGATCAATCAACATCGCGTTCGCAATGTCAACTTCGTGCGCTTCACCATCATACCGACGTTCCCACTGTTCTACACCTAGCGAGTCGTACTTCACGGTGATAATATCACTGCTGATGTATGGCGGTGGGGTGCTGTATCCGGTTACGTAGACATTTCCGATGCTATCAAGGACAATCGATGTTGCCTGGTCTTCTTCGCTCTGTTGGCCGTGATAACGTGCTATCCATTGTTCTGCGCCCACAGAATCATATTTGATAGTCAAATAGTCATAGCTCGAGTCCGGACCGACACTCCATCCCGTAACATACACATTGCCATGTGAATCGACGCTGAGGTCACGGGCACGATCATCACTATGGACAGGTCCGTTATAGTACGATGCCCAGGATTGCGTTCCATCCGGTGCATATTTCACGGTGGCGTAATCCCCTCCTGTAGTAGCGTCAAATGTAAGTCCCGTTAGATAGACATTTTTTTGGGCATCAAGCTTCATCGCATAGACGAGATCGTCAGGGTTATTGTTCGGACCATTGAAACGTGAAACCAACTTCTGTATTCCATCCGAAGAATATTTCAATGTTGCAAAATCATAATGCGTTGTAGCGTTGTCACTATATCCAGTGACGTAAACCGACGAACTGTCGTCAACGACATTTGCTACCGCGAAGTTGTAGCTGCTGCCGCCATATAATTGCGACCACTCTTGCGCTCCATTTGGATCGTACTTGACCGTGCGATAGGAACTCGCGTTAAACGAGGCATAGGAAAGTCCGGTGACAATTGCCGACCCACTCTTGTCGACTGCGATGGCACGCGGCGATCCCAGCCATTCGTCCGAACCGGTCGACAAGGAATTCCAGAGCACGGATCCCTGTGGATTATATTTGATCGTCCAGACATACGATGATGCGTTGCTATGAGTGCTTTGTCCGGAGATAAAGACATTACCCGAAGAATCCACAGCGAGATTGCTTACTCGATCAATGCTCACTCCGGGGCCATCATAGCGGACGGGCCATGACTCTTGAATCGGGCGACCGAACTTAATCAACAATGCCTGCAAACGACCATCCTGATCTGCAGAATTTCCTGCGATGTAAACGTTCCCCGCGGTATCAATTGTCATAGCATGTGCTGCGTCGTTTAAGCTGGCAAATCCATTGAAGCGATCAACTAAAAGCTCTTTTCCGGCATTCGAATACTTGACTGTCGCGATATCGGTCGACGATCCGGAAGCCAAGCTTGTTCCTGTCACGTAGATATTCCCGCTCGCATCCAGCACAAGTCCTACCGGGTAATCTACACCGTTCGCAGGACCGTTATAGAATGATCGCCATAATTCCGTACCGGATGCACCGTACTGGACCGTGCCGTAGTCGATGCTCGTATAGTTTTCGTAGCTCAAGCCAGTGACGTATATCCTCCCCATTCTATCTGAGACAATCGCAGTCGGCTCATCGACTGTTTGGAGGCCTCTGGTTAATCGTGCTCGCCACCTCTCAGCACCCGATGGAGAGTATTTGACGGTCAGGTAGTCCGGTCCTGATCCTATTCCCAAACTTCGACCAGTAACAATCACGTTTCCTTGGCTATCGACGCATACGGCTTTCGCACGATCCACGCCATTTCCTGTCCCGTCGGCATATTCAATCCACTGCCGATACCCTTGGGGGTTGTACTTGATCGTTGTAAAATCAGAGGATGTAAGCGAGCGGATGCTGGTTCCGACTACAATAACATTCTGCATGGGATCAACGACAATCGCGGCAGGCTCATCATCAAGGTCAAGCTCGCCATTAAAAATATCGATCCATAATGTCTGACCATCAGGGCCATATTTAATCGTGACAAAATCGTTGCCGGTTACCGTGCTGAAACTCCGGCCGGTCACATAGACATTCCCTTGCCCATCAATCGCCATCGCAACTATGTCGTCATTACGACCATACGGGCCGCGGTAAATGTCTTTCCACAGGAGTGATCCGTTCGTGTCGAGTTTTGCCGTGATGAAGTCATGGTACCCCGTCATAGTGTCGATAGCGTAGCCGGCAACGCATGGTTGACCAATGGAATCGAGCTTCAACGCCGTTGCAGCGCCCCGAATCTGCGGGAGCTGCGAAACCCATTGCCTCTCGCCTCTCGGATTATATTTTATCGTGATAAAGTTATTGCCGGATTGCCCGGCAACGTAGACGTTTCCGCTTTTGTCAGTTGCAACTGATGAAGCATCACTAGTACCAGCGCCGTCGGAAAAAGTAGAAAACCAGCCGCCATACAAGTTTGCTTCATACTTTACGACCGCATAGTCCAAGCCTTGAGCGTTACTCGCTCCAGCGACAAAGATATTCCCGGTCGAATCGGCCGCAATTGACGTAGCAATATCGTCTTTTCCCACACCGTTGTAGCGCACTTCCGAGAACCGATTCCCCGCCGTATCGTATTTCAGCGTGAGAAAGTCATAGTCTGCGGCAACGTTATACTTGGAATATCCGGAGACGTAGATCAAACCCTCCGAAGAAACTATGATGCCGATAGGAATGTCAGCGCCATGGTAGGGATTATCGTAACGCTGAATCCACTGTGCTGCGCCAGTCTGAAGATCAATCCTCTCCGTGACATCGTCAGGGTATCCATTTCCCGCTTCACTGAATCCAGTGACGTAGCCTTCACCATTTCGTCCAAGAGCAAATCCCGTGGCAACGTCATTGCGATTGGTTGGCCCGTTGTATGTAGTGACCCAATCTTCAATACCTTCAGGAGTATACTTCACCAGAAGATAATCTGTCGGAGAAGCGTCGGCCTGCACGGATCCCACGACGTAGGTGTTTCCCAATGCGTCTACGACGAGAGCATTTGCACGGTCTTTCCCTGCTGTCGCATATATAGCCACCCACTGTCTTACTCCAGCCGTAGTATATCGCACGGTTACCACATCTGAACCGGTCGATCCACCATCTGCATTTCCCGTGACTGTAACGTTGCCATTGCCGACGGCGATCCCTGTCGGAATATCAATTCCATTACCGATCCCGTTATAGCGATCGGACCATTCCTCGATCCCATTTGGCGTATATTTGAGAACGAGATAATCATAATCAAAATCTTTGTCGTATGAGTAGCCGGCAACGTAAACACTTCCACTTGCATCGACTGCCATTGCTATTGGAATATCATCGCTGTCTGCCACTCCGTTATAGGTTGCTCGCCATTGTTCGTGTCCAGCGGTGTCGTACTTGATGGTGAGGATGTCGAAATTCACGTTAGGATTCTTGGTGAACCCCGTAACATAGATATTTCCTTGTGGGTCAACTGCGAGCGCAGTCGCTACGCTGTATCCGCCGGAGGGGTTTCCTGCACGGGCAGTCCAGAGTTGATTCCCTTGCGGATCATACTTGATGGTCAGGTAGTCTCCATCGGAAAACGTTGCCGTGCTCACTCCCGTGACAATGACGTTGCTGAAACGATCGGTCGCAAGTGCGTTCGGAATGTCCGAGGAGGAGACGAGGTTAGAAGCGTAATGCTGAACCCACGCGACGGTCAATTCATTCGACGACGTCATCGATGAATCTGCCTGCATCGACTGTGTTCCCTTGCCGCGAGTAACATCCTGTTGGTGGAAGCGATTCGGTAGAGCGTTGCCATGCATGAAAGAGCGTATCCCATTCTCCTGAGGCAGTGAATCATTCCGGAGATGTATTGGAGTCGATACAGAATCAGTCCGCTCAAATGGCAGGCCAAGCAATCGATAACGAAAGGGGATACGCAGAGCGTTCGTCGGAGCTTCTGAAATACTTTCGTGAGGTACGTTGATGTGGCGGGGAGTTTGCCCAATAAGCAACGAAGGGGCAAACACAGCAACCAGAAGCCAAAAGTATATTCTGTTATGACACATCTTTCGCCACATCCCTATCTTCAAAGAAGCGATAGAAAATTAAAGATAGAGACGATCCTACACATTGTCAAGATGCACGGTACAAGGACCGCTACAGTTTGCCGGTTTCATCGTGCTTTTGAGGAACAAAACGGCTACGACGTACGTCCGAACCGCCGATCAAGTTCGGCAAGAGAGAGCTTTACGATCACAGGTCTTCCATGAGGACAGACATACGGAATGGTGGTCGCAAAGAGCTGGTCGAGCAAGCCTTGCATCTCAGCCTGGTTGAGTGGATCTCCCGCTTTGATGGCCGCCTTGCACGAATACGACTGTGCCAATTTCTCACGCGGCTCAAGATTCACATTATGCTCATCTTCCTTGTACAGATCAATGATCTCCTGGAGGATTTGTTTTTCTTTTCCGGGCTTTACATCCATCGGGATACCGTCGAGAATAACGGTTGTCTTTCCGAAAAATTTCAGGCTGAAGCCCATCGCTTCAAGTAATGGCAGGAGCTGTGTTACGAGTGCGGCATCGCCGGGCATCATTTCAATCGTGTGAGGGAACAACAGTTGCTGCGACTGAGTTGTCGTTTCATTGAAACGTGCAATTGTACGTTCATACAGGACGCGCTCATGGGCAGCATGCTGGTCAACTACCATCACTCCCGACTCGATCGGCGTAATAATGTACTTGTTGTGAACTTGCCAGAGTGGGAATCGATAATCCACGAAAGACTTTGTTTGATCTGGAGACAAACCGGGTGCCCCATGTGACGTTGACGCTGATATTTCATCGCTCTCAGCGTGCATGATAACATCATCGCCACGGGAAACCGCCGATCGTAATCGGGATATCTCAGCAGCTTGCTCTGGTGGCCGGACCAGTTCTCTCCAGTCGATGGATCGTTGAATAGATGTTTCCGAATGATGAGTTGATATGAGTCCGAGACGATCGCCCATCGGTGTTTGTGAATCCAGGCCGACCATCGGAACAAGATCATGAGCGGCAAGCGCTTTCCGAACCGTCGTGAACACATACCGGTAAATCGATGATTCGTCTTCGAACTTCACTTCCATTTTCGATGGGTGAACATTGACATCGACTCGATGAGGATCGATGGTGAGAAAAAGAATGAAGAATGGAAAGCTTCCCTTTTCCAACAAATGTTCGTATGCTTTGAAAACCGCATGGTTAATGCTTCGACTGACGATGTACCGGTTATTAAGGAAAAGATATTGCTCGGTACGAGTCTTCCGAAGAAAATCCGGCTTCCCAAGAAATCCATTCACAGAAAGGAAATCGTCCCGCTGATCAAATGAGAAGACCGATTGTGCTAATTTCTCTCCGAAGATTTCTTTCAAACGCTCATGAACATCCATCGACCTAATTTGCAGTATCGTTTCGTCGTCGCTGATAAACGTTATGACGAGCTTTGCCTGCGACAATGCTATCCTTTGTATAACGGTAAAGATGTGTGAAAATTCCGTGTTATTGCTCTTGAGAAAGTTCCGTCGTCCGGGAGTATTATAGAACAGATTTCGAAGGCTGATCGACGTGCCGGGCGTAGCGGCCTCTTCTGTGATTTCCTGCAGAATGCCGCCTTCGATCCGCACTTTCGTTCCGATGTCGGCAGTATGCTGGCGTGTCCGTAACTCGACGTGAGAAACCGCAGCAATGGAGGCAAGCGCTTCGCCACGAAAGCCGAGCGTTCGTATGTTCTCAAGATCTTCGTACGTTGCAATTTTACTCGTTGCGTGCCGGGCAAATGCGAGCTCAGCATCCTCTCGATCCATCCCGATGCCATTATCGATTACTTGTATCGATGATTTTCCCGCGTTCGTGATGATCACCGTCATGGATGTGGCTTTTGCATCAATCGAGTTTTCGAGCAACTCCTTTACGGCCGAGGCCGGTCGCTGAACGACCTCTCCCGCGGCGATCTTATCAGCAAGCGTTTGGGAAAGTATTTTAATTGTAGAAGCCACGGCTATTGAGACTATGAAATTGGATTTTTCGGAGTGACTCCCAGCCCCGGACGCTCATTCAAGATCAATCTACCATCGACGACTTTCACGCCATCAAAGGGATCATTTGTGATGAGAATATTGCCATCGAGATCGGCATAGTCAACCATAGGTGAGAGCTGGGCAGCGGCGGAAATACCGACCGAGCTTTCGATCATGCATCCGAGCATGACTTTCATTCCCATCACTTTGGCTGTGTGGATCATCCGCATCGCTTCTCGAAGGCCGGCGCACTTCATGAGCTTGATGTTGATGCCATCGAATGCTCCCGCAATCCTCGGAATGTCGGAAAGCTGCAAGACACTTTCATCGGCAATAAGCGGGATGTTCACATACTGACGGAGCCACGCAATGTCATCGAGCTGACTCGCCGGCATCGGTTGTTCAATGAATTCCACTCCCTGTGTTTCAAGCCAAAGAATCTTATCGCGCGCCTCTTCCTTAGACTTCCATCCTTCGTTCGCATCCACTCGAATGACCTTGTCCGTCACTTTACGAATCATCTTTATGATCATTTTATCTTGAGGGATACCAACCTTTACTTTAAGAATCGGATAGGCACTGGCCTCGCGAACTTTCTTCTCGATAACTTCAATCGAGTCGATCCCGATCGTGAAGGATGTCTTGGGGGTTGCGTGGTCATTCAGTCCCCACATTTTCCAGAGAGGAATCTTAAGCTTCTTCCCGATCAAATCATGCAATGCAATATCAATCGCGGCCCTCGCCGAGAAATCGTTAGGAGCAAGCTCAGAAATGTACGAAAGAATCTCATCGAGTTGAAACGGATCATTGAAGTGTATGAGATCGCTCTTTTTGAGAAATGCAATAACCGTCTCAGGCGTTTCGCCGTATCGCTCTGATGGAGCAGCTTCCCCATATCCAACGATTCCATCATGCTCCAAGCTCACGATAATGCAAGGCTCGACATCGCGTGAACTTCTCGAGATAGTAAAGGTATGACGAAGTTTTAGCTCAATATATTCGAAGGTCAGTTTCATCTATGCTTTTTCAAATAATGCATCCACGAATGCTTTCCGGTCAAAGGGTTGAAGGTCGTCAATCTTTTCGCCCACGCCGATGAACTTGACAGGGATATTCAACTCGTTGCTGATGGCAAGAACTACACCACCTTTGGCCGTACCATCAAGCTTGGTAAGAACGAGTCCGGTAATGCCGACTGCCGCTGTGAATTGCTTTGCCTGCTGAATTGCGTTTTGCCCTGTCGAAGCATCGAGAACCAGAAGCAGTTCATGCGGAGCGTCTGAATCAAGCTTCTGAAGAACGCGCTTGATCTTCTTCAATTCCTCCATCAAATTTACCTTCGTGTGCAAACGTCCGGCAGTATCAATGATCATGATATCCGCCTTGGATGACATCGCTGACATGAGTGCATCGTACGCGACCGCAGCCGGGTCAGCTCCGTGCAGCTGTCGAATGATCTCGACCTGTGCACGCTGCGCCCAAATCTCAAGTTGCTCGTTCGCCGCCGCCCTGAACGTATCCGCCGCCGCAATGACGACTTTCTTTCCAGCAGTCCGGTAGTTGTATGCCAGCTTACCGATGGTCGTCGTTTTCCCGACGCCATTCACACCAACGATCATAACGACATGCGGCGTGTGTTCCGGCGAAAGCACGAAGGGATCATCCCCGGTCATCGAACCATTAACAAGAAGTTTCTGGATTTCATCGCGAAGCAGCCGATCAAGTTCTTCAGGATTCTCGCACCGTTCATTCTTTACACGATTCCGAATGCTGTCGATGATCGTCGTAGTTGTTGCCACCCCGACATCTCCCATGATCAATATTTCTTCCAGATTGTCGAGAAGTTCATCGTCGATCTTTGTCTTACCAACGAGGAGACGGTGGACTTTTCCCATGAGGCTCTCACGAGTCTTCGCGAGACTTTCTTTCAACCGACTGAATTTAAACTTATCTAAGAAACCCATGCTTCAATTTCGGATTGGAGAATTCTTACACGTTTGTTGCTTTTGCCTTTACGATGCCGAGGAAACGCTTGAGATAAAGAACAAAGGACAGTAATAACATCGCACTGCTAATCACGAGGAATCCATCTGTCACCACACTCATCTCTTGCCGATCAATGACGACGAGCAGCAGATAGAACGCAACAGTCGTGACTGCCCACTTCCCAGCCTGGTTCGATTGCAGGACGGTACGCTTCGTGTTTGTCACGTATAGACCTCCGAGAAAGATCAGGAGGTCACGCAGAATAACCATTATGAGATACCACATGGGGAGTTTTGTTTGAAGAGCGAGAATCAACGTCACGGCTCCGACAGCGATCTTGTCGGCGAGTGGATCGAGGATTTTGCCGAACTCCGTCACCTGATCCAGGTTCCTCGCCAATATCCCATCGAACAGATCGGTGAGGGCGGCGATAAGGATCAGCCCGGCCGCGTAGATTCGATTCGTGGAATCGTTGTTGAGAAGAAATACCGCAATCGGAACAACGAGCAAGACTCGGACAATGCTGAGCGCATTCGAGAATGTCCATATCCGCTCTTCCATTGCAGCTTAATTCTCGTTTTCTTCCTTCGAGGTATCGGATTCCACTGTTGTCGGATACTGCCCGCTGAAGCACGCCGTGCAGTACGAAGCGTTATTATTATTCGGCACGGATTCCAAGAGCTTTTCAATCGATAAATATTCGAGACTGTCGGCGCCCAATTCGGAGCGGATCTTCTCTACGTCGCCGCTGCAACGGTTCGCAATCAATTCTCCCTTGCTCGGGAAATCCATACCGTAATGGCAGGGATACTTGATCGGGGGGGAGGTGACTCGGAAGTGAATTTTCTTCGCACCCGCCTCGCGAATCAGCTTGATAAGCTGCTGCGACGTCGTTCCGCGAACGATGGAGTCGTCGACAACGACAACTTCCTTGTCCTTCAAGACGCTCTTGACGGTGTTGAACTTCGTCCTCACCTTGTCCACACGTCGGTCCTGTACCGGCTGAATAAATGTGCGTCCAACATAATGACTGCGGATCAAGCCCATCTCGAACTTGCTATCGTTTCCCTGCTTGTTGTTTTCACTCACGTAGCCAAGCGTTGCCGTGTTACTCGAGTCGGGCACATTGATGATGACGAGTCGATCGTTCTGATCTTCCGATTTCGTAGGATGTTCTTCCGCAAGCGACTTACCAAGCTGGCGGCGAACACGATCGACACTTTCACCGAAGACTCTGCTGTCCGGCCGGGAGAAATAAATGTACTCGAAGATGCAGTAGAACGGCCGGTCGGTTGTTTTTTTCAACCGATACGATTTCGCCTCTCCACATATCAGTGAATCACGGTCGAAGACGAGCGCTTCGCCGGGCTCAACATCGCACACATACTCTGCATTGATGATATCGAATGCGCATGTTTCCGATGCGACGACGAACGCGCCATTTATCCGACCGACAGCAAGTGGCCGCCAGCCGTACGGATCGCGAGCGGCAATCAGTTTGTCGTCGGTAAGAATTGTAACCGAGAATGCACCTTCGACCTGGTTCAACGCATCGACGATCTGTCGGATTTGATCCGTCTCTTTGCTTCGGGCAATGAGGTGAAGGATCATTTCCGTGTCGGAAGTCGTCTGAAAGATCGTTCCTTCATCCTGAAGACGTTTCCGAATCGCTCGAAAATTCGTCAGGTTTCCGTTGTGGGAAATCGCGATGTTGCCGTTTTTATAGTTGACGAGAAGCGGTTGGATGTTCGTCTTGTTATCGGCTGCACCGGCAGTTGAATAGCGATTGTGACCGATGGCGGAATGACCGATGAGTGCGTTCGTGAGGATCGATTCATCCCGGAAAACATCGTTCACGAGACCGAAGTCTTTATGAACGTGGAAACGGTGCTTTCCTGTCTTCTGATCGTATTCCGACGTGACGATGCCCGATCCCTCTTGCCCCCGATGCTGTAAGGCATGGAGGCCGTAATAGGTGAGTTGCGCTGCCTGGGAATGGCCGTAAATACCGAAGACGCCGCAGTGATCCCGCGGCTTATCGTGTTCAAAATTCATTCTGAGTGATGAAAGATATACCTGAACAACACGATAAAGGTACAGAAATTTTGGTGGGAATCCAAGTATGCACTAGCCGGGCACTTACTCAAACAAACTGCAGTGAGGGAACGCACAGCGGCATATTCATTGGCGGTTTTACTTGTTCATACCTGCGATGTCTATCAGGTGAACTGCGCTATGGAGGGAGTAGAATCGCTGTCATGCGGCTAAGGCATCATGGACGGTCTGCAACAGACGGTCTGCCGTGTACGGTTTCTGGAGGAATGCCTTCACACCAAGTCGATTCACTTCTTCTCGTCGGGATTCCGGGGCGAAGCCACTGCTGACCACAACCTTTACGGCGGGATTAATTTTCCGCAGCGCAATGATGGTTGCCATGCCATCCATGTACGGCATCATCATGTCCGTTACCACCAACGCAATCTCGATAGAGCGTTGAGCATACAGAGCGACAGCTTCGGCACCGTTGCTTGCGCTGAGCACGCGGTAACCATAGGTTTGCAGCGTTTCACGAGTAATCTCCCTGATGGATGCTTCGTCATCCACCACAAGAATCATTTCGCCATTCCCTGTCGGCAGTGCGGCTACGGCCTGCTCATATTCACGAGCTTCTGCTTCAGGCAGTGCCGGGAAGTATATTTTGAACGTCGTTCCACGCCCAACTTCACTATAGACATCGATAAAACCTCCATGGTTCTTGATGATGCTATAGACCGTGGAAAGGCCCAGCCCCGTCCCCTTTCCCACGTCCTTCGTCGTGAAGAAGGGTTCGAATATTCTCTCCTTAACCTCCGGCGGCATACCCATACCGCTGTCTGTTACGCTGAGAATGACGTAGGGTCCGACTGTGGCATTTGCGTGCATGCGGACGAAGCTTTCATCGATGTAAATGTTTTCCGCAGCAAGCGTCAGCATACCACCATCGGGCATCGCATCTCTCGCATTGACACACAAATTCAGAAGTACCTGGTGCAACTGCGTGGCGTCACCCGAAACCGTCCACAATTCCCTTGCAACATCTTGATGAACCATGATCGACTTCGGGAACGTTTCCTTCAGCATTTTTTGCATCTCTGCAATAAGGTGCTTTGGCTGGAGAATCATCTTCTCGCCTGCCACGCCGCGTGCGAAGGTCAGGACTTGCTTCACCATGTCCGCACCGCGTCGGGCACTTCTCTCAAGCGTATCCAGCATTTGCAGACTCTGCTGATCTGACAATTTCCTCTTGAGGATTTCAACGACCAGCAGGATGGGTGCGAGCACGTTGTTCAGGTCGTGGGCAATACCACCGGCAAGCGTGCCGATGCTCTCCATCCGCTGCGCACGAAGGAATTGGGCTTCGAGCTGTTTCTTTTCCGTTATATCGCGCGAAACAACGATCACGCTCGTCACCTTTCCGTCCGGATCTTTAATGACGCTTCCCTGAGATTCAATTTGTCGCGTGCTTCCATCCTTCAACAAAAAACGATATTCTGCACGCTGGCCTATGCCGGTTTTTACGGTCTCGAAAAATATTTGACGAATCCTCTCGCGGTCGTCCGGGATAATTTCTTGAAAAGAGTCCGTCCCCCGTAATTGCTCAGGATCACTGAGTACAGTTTTGTAGGACGGGCTGCTGTATATTCGTCGGCCTTCCCGATCGAGCACTGCGATGAGATCCGCTACGTTTTCGGAGATAAGTCGGAATTGTTCCTCACTCTTGCGAAGTTTTTCTTCGGAGAGTTTTCGCTCGATTGCTTTTGCAACCTGGGTAGAAACGTACTCGAGAATTTGTTTCTCCCGATCGCCATAGGTGTTTTCATCGGAATAATGCTGTACAACCATTACGCCGATAGTTTTGTTCTCGATCTTGAGCGGTACACCGAGCCAAATTGGAGATGGTGCCCCAATCCGTTCCGCCTCCCCACGACGTATTATCTCTTGGAGCGTGGTACTATTACACAGCAGCGATTGGCCACTCCGCAAAACGTATTCCGTTAATCCTTTGCCGGGCTTATGCGGAGGTCCGGCTTCATCGAACTCGTCGGCAAAATAAGGAAAACTTAGTAAGTCGTCTTTCTCATCATACAATGCAATGTAAAAATTCTCGGCCACCATCACTTCCTTCATAATTTCATGAACTGCGTGGTACAGGTCTTCAAGGCTGCGCGACACGGTTGCTGCTTGAGCGATACGATAGACGGCATCTTGCAAATTTTCTGCCTGCTTCTTTTCACGCCGGTTCTCTGCCTCTCTCAACTCGCGCTGAACGACGGGGACCAGTCTCTTCAGGTTGCCTTTGACGAGATAATCATGGGCGCCGGCTTTCATCGCTTCGACTGCGATGTCTTCGCCCATCGTGCCCGATACGAAAATGAGCGATATATCCAGACCCTTCCCCTTGATGATATACAACGCATCAGTTCCTTTGAAGTGAGGCATGGTATAGTCGCAAAACACGAAATCCCATGCTTGCACGTCAAGTGCGGCATTCAAGTCCGCCGCTGACTCGACACGTTTAGGCGATACGTCGTATCCCGAACGTTCTAACTCGCGAACGATCAGCTCGGCATCGTCTTCATTGTCCTCTATCAGTAATACCTGTAACGTTTTTTTCATATTACGTTCCCTCCCGTGATTGGCGGCCTTTCATTCAGGACGAGCCAATACAGCTTCAATTGTTTGACAGCTTCGGTAAATTGCACGAAGTCCACAGGTTTGCGTATATAGCTGTTGGCACCAAGTTTATAGCCGTTCACAAGATCCCGCTCCTCCTTCGATGATGTAAGGATGACGACGGGAAGCAGCGCCGTGCGAGTGTCGGAACGCAGACGACGCAAGACCTCCAGTCCATCGACCTTGGGAAGTTTCAGATCAAGGAGTATCAATTGCGGCATGCTTTTCAGGTCACGGCCAGCATACGCTCCGGTGCCGAACAAGTAATCCAACGCTTCCACTCCGTCGCGTGCAACGATGATCTCATTCGCAATGTCGTTTTGCTTAAGTGCACGGATCGTCAGCGCTTCATCGTCGGGATTATCTTCAACCAGCAAAATGATTCTGTTCGTCATACATCCTCCTATGAAAGTGTGAAGTAAAAGGTGGCCCCGTGTTCTACTTTGGCTTCAGCCCAGGTGCGACCACCGTGTCGATGAACGATGCGTTAGACAGTTGTAAGACCGATGCCCGTGCCGGGAAACTCGGTCATTGCATGAAGTCGCTGGAATGCGCCGAACAACTTGTCTGCATACGCCATATCGAAGCCGGCGCCGTCGTCCCGCACGAAATAGATATGTTCGCCATTGCTGTTCATCATACCGAATTCGATTCTTGCCCGCGGATGCTTTCCAGTGTACTTCCAGGCATTGCCGAGAAGGTTGTCAATGACTACACGCAAAAGCCGCGCATCCCCGTGTGCCACGATACCTTCCTCGATCTGAAAGTCTACTTGCCTGCCGGGATGAGCTTTTCGATATTCCGCTGCCATCGACCGGGCTATTTCACTGAGGTTGACTCGCTCACTTTGCATTTCAGCACGGGCTACACGAGACAAATTCAACAAGTCGTCAATGAGCTGTGCCATGCGTTGGCTTGCGGCACGCACACGGTTAAGGTAGTCTTTGCCCTTTTCGTCTAACGTGTTTGCGTGATCTTCCAATAATGCCTGGCTGAAACCGTCGATGCTTCGCAACGGCGCTCTCAAATCGTGCGAGACAGAATAGCTGAAAGATTCCAGCTCCTTGTTTGCCACTTCGAGTTGTGCCGTACGGTCAAGAACACGCTGTTCAAGTTCAGCATTCAGTTTGCTGATTTCCTCCTCTGCCAGCTTCCGCTCGGTGATATCACTGATGGTGACTACCGCCATCATCGGCTGACCGTTCGCGTCATGGACGAGGGTGCCGCCGTAACTGAAGACTCGCTGCCAGTCGGCCTGGATGCGTCGGATGCACACCTCCAAGTCGCGCAACTTCTCGCCACGCAGGATGCGGGCCAGCGGCCATTGGTCCACCGGCCATACCGTGCCGTCCGGGGCCGAAAGTTCAAATGTGTCGGCAAACTCGGCCAGGTGGCGGCGACATTCGTCCAGGCTGACAAACCCGTGCAAGTCCAGCGCGGCACGGTTGAAATGCAGCAACTGACCATCGAGGTCGGAAACAGCTAACCCTTCGGTGAGGTTTTCTACAATCGTTTGAAGCCGTGCCTCGCTCTCCCGCAACTCTACTTCTGCCCGCTTGCGCTCGGTGATTTCTGCCGCCATTGACTCATTCGCCTGCTTCAAACTGGCATCGCGTTCCTGAATCTGTGACAACATCGTATTAAATGCATCCGAGAGGGAACCAAGCTCATCCTCGGTTTTCTTTTGCGCGCGCAGAGAATAATCCCGTCGTTCTGAAATTTGTTTCGTTGTTTCGACAAGTTCCAGGATCGGGCGCGAAATCCGGTTTTGCAATGCCGAAGCTGAAAAATACGCAACTGCCAATGAACCGAGTAAGACTAAGAGAACAATTTGACTGAATGAGCGGAAGCGAGCATATAGTCTCTCGAGGTCTGAACTCAAAAATATCGTTCCGACTCGCGCATCGTTCGCCATGATCGGTTGAAAGAGCTCCAACCTACCTTGTTCAAAATAGTATCCATCGGCTTTTACCTGTTGCGGTAACGAAGGGTGTAGATCGGTGCGGACATACGATGCAAACAGTGTTCCCTGTTTGGTGAATACAGCAGCAGCAATGATGTTCGGTTGGGAGGTAAGCGTCAAAAGCGTTTGATTTGCATCTGAAGAATTATCGAACGCTATCGCCGCGGTACAATTGGCTCCGATAATCTCGGCTTTTGTCATAAGATCATTGGTGAGAGCCTGCCGCACAGCAAAATATTCGTACACGAACAATCCTGCACAGACCAGGATGATCGAGATAAGACTGGTGAACATCATCACCAGCTTTAGTTTTCCCTTCAACGGTGTCTTCTGAAACGAGAACATGTTACTCCTCAGAAGATGAATTCACGATCCTTGTCAACCGCAGTAATTTCGAACTAACTTTCAAATTATTTTTTTTCAGAGCTGCAGTGTTGACCTCAAAGCGGAGCTTACTTTTTTCGACATAGAAATTAACCGCTCCACCATGTTCCGCAAACCCCTCGATTTCGCCGACAGTTAAGACATTTCGGTTTTCCATTTTTCGAAGCACCTGAACAAAACGATCTTTTTCGGACTTGCACATAAACAAGAGGTGACATTCTTTGACCTCATCCGGATCGGTGAACCTGCGAACGACAATCTCATGATTCTGCACCTTTTCGTTTTGCACAGTTTGATCCAACACCTGCCCGAACGGATCTTGCCCGAGTATACCAATCACTATTGGTGAAGACTCTTCTTGAAAGCTCTCTTTGGGCCATTCAACAAACTGGAGAAGATTATACAGATAGACCGCTTTGAATTTGTACTCTGTTTTGGGATCGCTCTGAGACAGTGCTGACTGCGATAAACAGAGAGTTACAAGAACGGTAAGCGTGAGAATCGAACACTTCCGTCCAACACCTCGAAGAAGGTGGAAGAACGTGTCTACGCTCGCGAACGATAATGAATCTCGAAATTGATGTCCTCTTGCCTGTGCTATCGGCTCCATGTCAATCTCCCGAAGAACTCGCGACTGACTTCTTTTCTGTTTACAGGGGCGCCAAATTCCGGGTGGCGTTCTGCCAAAAGATTCCGACCGATCAAGGAAATTTCAACATCAGCAACAGGTTTCCAGCCGATACGCAGATCAAGCGTAACAAACGCCGGGACCGGTGCACTGGAGCTAGGGAGATTATCCACAAACATCAACCAACTATCGGCTTCCAAATTTTCGGTAATCCGGAACACGGAACTGAATTTAAGTTGATGCTTGGGATCATTCCCTTCCCCCTCCCCTTTGTTTATATCCTTGCTGGTTGACTTTAGACTAATTTTTTTCTCTAGATAGCAATATCCCACGCCGGTGCGTAACCAGGATGTGATGTCGGAGTTTACGGCCAATAGCGCCCCGTACGTGGTTCCCTCCAAACCATTTTGCAAAACAAATGGAGGACCGGGTTCGAGGCTACGTAGGTCGTCGTAGACGTTGTAGAACGTTGAAATGTTGATCAGGATGTCCTGATGAGGCCGGACTCGGTACCCCACTTCGTATGCAATCAGCTTCTCGGACGTAAAATTGGATCCCCCAACAAGTAAATACGGGGGACTACTAGGAACAAAGAAATCCCGATCGATTCTGCTCGGGGTTCTCACTGCACGGGAAACTGCAGCCCATACGAATTGACGATCGGCAACTGACCATCCGATGCGTGCACTCGGCTGGATTTCATATCCGGAGAAATCATTACGTTCAAACTTACTGCCAACGGTCAGCTTGACCTCCTGAGTCATTGCCACTTCATCCTGTAGAAAACCTGTGAACAGTTCGGTTACTAAATCCGGCGGCAAGAACGCCAGCGCCGGTGTGTTACCGACACGATCATCTGCTCGTCGATAGCTAACTCCCCAGATAAGATTATTCCCCGAGAAGAGGGAAAACTGATGCTGGAAGTCTATATCAAGTGTGCCGAGGTTCTCTGTAAATGTGCCGGGAACGATTCGCTTCGTGTAATCGAAATATGACTGAAGTTGGAATTGAGAATTTTCGCCCAAGGATCGTGTCCAGCGTGCGAGAATGTTGCCCCCGGTGAGAGTTAAGTCATCGTTAATTGGCTGGTCAACCTTTCCGTCATACATATCTCCCTGAAACGTCAGCAAGCTACCTTCCGTCAAGTCCGCATCCATGCGAAATCCACCCTGAGTCATGTGCCATGCATCTTGGGCTTCGTTCCCGTTTGAAAATTTCGATGACGCCCGGTCGAAATACTTCACGTACATGCGATAGTCAGTAGCACTCCCGATCGAACTGCTGTAGCGCAGGCCTCCGGACAACCGCTCAACTGTTCCGCCGCCACCTTCAAGCAACAGCGTGTTTGAGCTTGTCTCTTTCGCACTTTTGGTAATGATATTGATGACGCCATTAACAGCGTTGGCGCCCCACAGTGTCGCTCCGGGTCCGGCAATGACTTCGATTCGCTCGATATCCGGCAAGAACAAATCTTGTGCATCCCAAAACACACCAGAGTACAGAGGAGTATACACGGAACGTCCGTCGATGAGAACGAGAAGTTTATTGGATGTCGTACTGTTGAATCCTCGTGCACTAATTGCCCGTTGACGTGAATCAACTTGTGCGACCTGCAAGTTTGGAGCAAGACGCAGTACCTCCGGTATGCTTTTCGCTCCGAAACGTTTGATATCATCGGCGGTGATAATATAAACAGCCGCGGCAGCTTCAAACAAAGGTTCAGCCCGTTTTGACACAGAGGTTATATCCATCTCCATTAATTCTTCCAAGCTCCGCTTCTTGAGTTCAGACGTCGTAAGCGTATCGTGCACCGAGAGCGAATCCTGTGCTTCAATCAGCGTGGGAGACATTACGACAACTCCCGCGAAGAGATACAAGAGAGTAAAAACCGAAACAGTTGAACGTCCGGCTGCTCTTCGATAGCGGTCCAACAAAACGTTCGTGCTATCAAAGAGGTTTGTTTGTATCATAATGTCCTCTAATGTTATTTGTGAAAAGTATAGCTCTTGACACTACGTATCTTCTCATACCGACAACCCGTTACTCTCGTGCACCGGCTCATGTCATTCTCCAATTATGTTTGACGTTTGTCATACATTCTTCACTTTTAATAAACGGTGTGGGATCGGCGGTCGCATCGTGGGGAGGCGCACGATAACGACGTGGGAGCCTCACCCACACCTTTCATGTTTTTCTTTTCATGAACACGATACGTGTGATCGATCCATTGTGAGTTTTCAGCGAGGATGGTAGTACTGCGAAATGAAACAAAGCCAATAAGGCCGAGGAGAGCAAATACGAATTCTCCCGTGATCTTGCCGCTCAAAGAAACACTCATGCACATCCCTTGTATGTTTCTCAACAAGAACTCTTTGTTCGATGCCCTGACTCTGATAAGTCAGCGACAATTCCTCTGAGGCTGGCTACCTCGCATCCCTGCCGATAACTGTCCGCGTTCACCAACCGCGAGGATACCTATAAGGTACCTACTTCATTCGATAGTGTCAAGTGTACTTACATTAAAAAATCGAAAAAATGTAACGTCATAGACTGCTGAACAATTCTTTTCAGCTATCTCCCCCGCAAAAGTTATAGAGAAAGGATTTGACTTGATGGAGTGCAGCGTCTACCCTGTTGCGCATCAATAACAAACTCCCTATATTGTGTCCACTCCACTGTTATCTCTCAACATTTCTCTCTTTATTGAAAGGAGATACACCGGATGCGTTTAACATTTTTTGTTTTGATGATTATGGCAGCAGTCGTTGCGCGCGCAGGAGTTGTTGGAAAAGAGGTCGAGTATACGGCCGACAGCCTCACCATGAAAGGCTACCTCGCATACGATGATGGCGTTCAGGGTAAACGGCCCGGCGTGCTCGTGGTGCACGAATGGTGGGGCCATAACGAGTATGCACGCAAGCGTGCCGAAATGCTCGCCGAACTTGGCTATGTCGCTCTTGCAGTGGACATGTACGGCAACGGTAAACAAGCCAGCCATCCCGACGACGCCGGAAAATTTGCCGGTGAAGTATTGCAAAACATGTCCGTCATGAAAGCGCGTTTCATGGCTGCCATGGATTTCCTTAAAAAGGATGAACACGTCGACCCAGCACAGGTTGCCGCGATCGGTTATTGTTTCGGAGGAGGCGTTGTGCTCACGATGGCGCGTGAAGGAACCGATCTGAAAGCCGTCGTGAGTTTCCACGGCAGTCTTGCAACACAACATCCTGCAGAGAAAAGCAAGGTGAAGGCGAAGATTCTCGTTTGCAATGGCGCAGACGACAAGTTCATCTCTGCAGATGATGTTAAGAAGTTCAAGTCTGAGATGAAATCAGCGGGTGCGGACTTCCATTTCGTCAACTACCCGGGCGCCATACATGGCTTCACCAATCCCGGAGCCACTGATTTGGGGAAGAAATTCAGCATGGCTATTGCGTACAACGAGAATGCAGACAAGAAGTCGTGGGCGGAGATGCAGAAGTTGTTTGCGAAGGTTCTTAGCAAGAAGTAGAGACCGGTTCGTCGCCGGTCTTCTCCGCGGCTCATCATCCATTCCGACGAAGGTCGGAGGAGCATGAGAAACCGATTCTCATTGCTTCCTCCAGCGTATCCCCTTCTTTTCAATCACCCCTCCGCCTGCGGCGGGGTAGTTTATTAAAAAAGCCGTTTCGATTCTTCGGAACGGCTTTTGTGCTTCGATCTCTATTTCAGAACCCGCCACAAAGACCGTTGCGAGAGGAACGTCACTTCATCAACAACATCTCGTTCACTGATTGGGCTTTGCCTTTGCTCTCATCGGACTCATCCCCCACCCCTTCTCTACAAGTAGAGAAGGGGTGCGCGATCGCGTCCCTCTCTAATTTTAGAGAGGTCCCAAAGGGATCCCTTTGGGAGACTACAGGTCGACGACTCGACTCGTCGAGGTGAGTTCGGTTACTATTTCATCAATAACATCTTCTTCACGCCCACATACGTTTGGCCAGGTGTTCCTTCATCGTTAATATCTCATTCACTATAGAGCAGAAGGAAAGTCAAGGAACGTGTTTCAGTACAAACTGAGATGGCTGCATATATATATATATGATGCAACAACTCTTTTCCGGACTCCGTTCGGCTACCTTTTTTATGAGTCGATGGCTCATACGCCAGGAACTTGACTTTCGAAGAGTACAAATGTATATTCCACTTATTCCGATCAATTCATTAGAACGGATAGGGGCACGCTTGGTTTGGTTCCGCAACAGCGCCGCGGGATCGGAAGTCATCATTCCCTCCGAGACATAAGACTCACAGCGACGAGGGAAATATCCTCGCTTTGAGGAAGCGAATGACCACGAGTCAGTCAGTGCGCAAATGTATTATGCTATCTCCTCATCGGGTTCTTTCCGCACCCATCTCTGAAACGTTTTCACCGTAGATATATCTTGCGAGTCTACTCTCGCATACTTTCCGGATCTCGGCCATGAACCTGATACCAATTATTTCTCTCTCATCACCATTGGTGATTCGTCCACCGCCTGACTGTATCTCATTGAAGGCGCTCCGGGGGAAAAGTTCAGCATACACATAAGGCATTCATCTTAAAGGAGGGAACAAACATGCAACAGTGCAAGATATTTTTCATGATGAGGAGTGTCGTGCTTTGTCTTCTCATGGCGGCATCTCTCTCTTTCTCTCAACAAGGTCCACCCGGTGCACGTGGGAATGTCAAGATTCCGGGGGCGGGGGGTACGACGATCGATTGGCGAGCAGTCTTGACGTCACAAATGGTCAAAGGAAAAGGGACGGCACGCTGCCTCGAAGTTACGGTCGCGCGAAAGAATAATATGGCGACCCCCGAATTCTGGCTCTGCGGGATGATTCGTACTGACAAGAAGGGCGCACCAACCAAGAATTGGAGGCGAGTTCAATTGAAGTACGAACCCGGACCGGGGCCGGGCTTGCCGAAGTGGAGTTGCGTCCCGTTAGCTAACGGAGTGAATATGCCGCCAAGTTTTTACTTCGGATGCTTCCGTGTTCCAGCGATTGCCGCTGGCGGCGGCCCTCTGAAGGTCATCTGTGACTGCACGCGTGATGCATCGAATGGATCGATCAAAGATATACCTGACCCGGCCAGTCTTTACATGGATGTCTTGATCGGCACCCCGGGGAAAGATTTCGGCGGCGCCAATTGTCCGGGCTCGGGTCCAAATGTTAATGTCATCCCAGACCAAGGAACTAATCCCGGAGATTACGCAAACTGGTGGATGGCGACCGGAGGGAAAATTCCGCTTAAACCGGACAGTGGAGGAAAAGAATTAGCTCTGGCCCCAATTCAAAACTGGTATTTGATGGGCTATCCTCGCGTGCTGCAGGCCCGACTGAGAGGAATCGTGGAAAGCCCAATCGAGGGATCGACACTGACTTTTCTCCTGCCGAACGCACCGCCTTTCATTCTTCAGGTCCCGCTGGAGCATGGGAATTGTTTTTCGTCGATACCTCAAATCCCCATTGATATCCCGTTCACAATACCTCTCGAAGACACGACATTCGGACTACAAATATCGTACGATGATACGGCCAACTGCCCGGGCATACCGAGCCGCGGTGAAACGATGTTTACAGGGGAAATCGTCGTTGATGGGCCGGACACCACTGGGTACTATCAGATTGGGGATACGGTTGTACATGCGACACTCTATTTCTTTGGGGACAACGATAAGCCACAGATTCTCTCTGATAGCGTCTCAATCGAACTGGATACTCTGGTCGTCAACACAAGCTTGTACGATTCCACATCGTATGCCTCGGCGATCATCCGATACCAGTTGCCGCAGGATACCGTTCAGGAAGACATATTCACACCTCTTGGAGGAACCCTCGGTGACTACAATTCATTCTGGGAAGGAAGAATACCGCTTCCTACGTCACCAGTTCCGTCTCTTCTCTGGTACAGCATCATCGCAGAGGATGCCAAGGGAAACAGAGACTCGACAAATCCTACGTGGGTATCTCCTCAGCAGGTCTCGTCGGATTGGAACATGCTCTCCCTCCCTCTGCGTATCTCTGGCGCAGACAAATCGACTCTGTTCCCTCATGCCGCAACGAATGCCTTTACATTCAGTGGCACATATGTTCCTCAACCTTCGTTGTCACATGGGATGGGGTTTTGGTTGAAGTTTGATCAACCGGAGCAAATAGCCCTGCGGGCAGAGTTGCCACTTCCGGTTGATACAGAAGCGGTCACAATAGGTTGGAACATAATAGGCTCCATTAGCGCCGCACTTCCGGTCTCGCACATCACGTCTCAACCGCCGGGCATTGTAACATCGAATTTCTTCGGATATGACGGGATCGGGTACTATGTCACTGACACCATCTACCCGGGAAAGGCATATTGGGTAAGAGTTTCACAGAATGGCCAACTGATCCTCTCATCCTTAGGAACATCGCAGAAGAATGCCATTAGAATCGTTCCAACGAGTGAAGTGCCCCCAAATCCTCCTTCTGCCGCGCCACTTCGTACCGGGAAGAATCTCACGTCCTTCGAACTCAAACAGAATTATCCTAATCCGGGCAATCCGCTCACAAGGATTGAGTACTCACTGCCAACGTCGGAGTACGTACAGATTAGGATATTTGATCTCTTAGGCCGGGAGCTCGCCGTTCTTGTCGATGAAGTTGAGAGAGCTGGAGATCATACCATCGAATTTGACGCCAATGGTTTGGCAAGTGGAGTTTACTTTTTCCAGATGCAAGCGGGAAGATTCTCTGCAACACGGAAAATGCTTATCACACGATGAAGAAGCGACATGGAATACAATGCGAAACCCCGGCAAAGCACCGCTGGGGTTTCTTGTCAACCCTGGACGTTACCTCGATAACGCCATCTTTCTCACTTGCCGGAAAAGTTTTTTGGGATTCCTCGAGTGTACGACTTCGAGCCGGTAGAAGAATACCCCCGCCAACTCGTCTGCGTCTTACGGTTCCCTAAGCCGTGAACAAACTTTTCTCTGCCTCACTCCGACTCCTTCGCCTCCTCGGCCTTCCGCTTCGCTGGTGATGGCTGCTTCTTTCTCCTTCCATGCGGCTGTTTTTTTCCTCGCGTGCGGGATTGAATAAGAACTCCGATCACTGTGAGCAGGATAAGCACGACGATTTGCGAAGAGTGGGCAATGTGTATTTCCTTCACGAGCAAATACGCTCCGGTTATCGATGAAGCGATGATCAGCACCCAGTCGAAAACCTGAGAGAGAAGTATCGCTCCCAGAACTCCTCCCAACAGAAAAGGCAACCAGAAGGATTCCGTAGTCGTCCAATGAAGCCCTTCAGTGATGTTGACGAGCAGGAATCCTCCGGCAACAAAACCGAGCGCTGCGACGGCGATCTTCTGCAAAACCACGGCAGCAACTGCCCCGAGAATCCCCAACCCTCCCGCGATCACGTACGTCATCCATTCCGGACGTCCCGGAAAGAAACGTGCAGCAAGAATTATCCCCGTCAAAAACCCGAGCACACCAACGGACAGCCAATACAATTTCCTGCCGGCGACCAACAGAAGAATACCGAGGACGATGCTGAGTAATGGAGATACTGTTTCGAAGCTCATGACCGCTTGCACTTTTTCTGGGGAACTGAATCTAACTCGGCAAAAATGTATCACTAAAACTGTTCGGATGCAAACGAGATGATTCCATCACATCATCCGGTTACGGCTGTACAGCCGTCTCCACTTCTTCCTCTGGGTTTAGCTGCAGTGTGCATGGGATTGTTCAACGTGATGTGGAATTTTCTCGGGTGGGACAACGCATTCACAATCGCAGAAGAAGTGGAGACGCCGATACGCTCATATTTCATTGCTATCGGAGGAGCGCTGCTCGTGATCGTCGCGATGTACTTCTGTTCAATTCTTACGAGCGCACATTCTGCCCTCTTGAGGATGAGGCTTCCCGGCGCTGGGATTTCACATGAGTGGATGGTGGTTGGGGCATTACTCTCGGCCGGCGGTATGGTAAGTACGCCCGGTTTGTTTCTCGCGATCCTCCTCGCCATCAGCCGCATACCGAAAGTGATGGCCGATGACCGACTTCTCCCCGCTTCATTGCAGCGTCTTCATCCGATCTCACAAGTCCCGCACGTTTTTATTCTCACCTGCGCTGTGGTCGTCAGCTTTATGGTGCTCTGGAATTTCGGCGACCTGTTTGTTATCGATGTGACACTTTACGGCGCGGCACTCATGCCGGGTTTTTTTGCACTGATTGCCCTGCGGAAACACATGCCCGACTCACGACGCCCCTTCCGCATCCCGCTGCAAATTCCTGGATTGATCGCCATGACTCTTCTGCCTGCACTGTGCATACTCCTTGCTCTCACTGGCTTGCTCGCTACCTGCACAGTGCACTTGACCGCTGCATGGTTTGCATTTGCTACGGTTGCAACTGGTCCGTTCGCGTGGTTCGCCATTCGCCGCCGGCGTCTGCCGCGAGGAATCATCGGCCCCGAAGTGAAGGGAATGTATGGGGTTGATTGGCGCTTAACGTTCCATTACCAGCGCCGACCACCACCTCCACCTCCGCCGCCTGATCGTCCACCACGACCTCCGCCGCCTGATCGTCCACCACCCCAACCACCACCACCGCCGCCGCCGCCACGCGGACGATCGGTCTTGGGCCTCGCTTCATTGACATCGATCGAGCGGCCTTTCAATTCTTTTCCGCTCAGCTCGTCGATGGCTTTCTGCGCTTCTGTTTGGTCGGGCATTTCGACGAAGCCAAATCCCTTGGGAACGCTGTTGAATTTATCCTTCACAATGACTACCTCGTCGACCTTGCCGAATGCCTGGAAGGTTTCGCGCAAATCGTCTTCGTTGACGTCGCGCGACAAGTTACCTACGTAGAGCCTCATATGAACCTCATAATGTGTGAGAAATGAATTGTGACTTGTGCCCGCCCCTGCGGCGAGCCATACGACGATATACTCCTGTCGTAGGTAGCTACGGTGGTGGGGGACCTGCGATCCTGTTCTATCGCATATCAAAATACTCTTAATTCTGATAGTTTCCAAATGGATGTTTCGAGATACTATGAAATTCTTTCGTGACTATTGCCCGGACACTTCGCCTTGACCGCGCTTGAGGACGAAGTGTGGATCAAGGTCTTCCAAGTCCGGGATGCTCGTGAATGCGATACGCGTTGGAGCCGCGGCTTTCACTAATTCCATGTCGCCAAAGTGGACAAGGTTCGCACCGTACTTGTAATTCAGCTTGTCCATCGCCTTCGCAAGACGGGTTCGTTTTGCTTCATCGAAGAATGAAAAATCGTGCAGATTATCCGGAATGAGATGCGAGAGTGTCACGCCGACTGCCAGCGGCTTTTTCGAGGGGATGTTCTTCCACAAGAGCTGCAGTCCTTCCAACATCGTCAATGTATCCTGGCATTCGATCATGCATACTTCATCCCCCCAGGAAGTCTTATCCATGAATCTAACATACACGGAAAGCCGGCACGTCCAGTAATGTAAACGCCGGAGACGTGCCGCTGCCTTGTGCACGAGTTTTTGTGACACAAGAAAAGCACGCTCGATCGTTCGCATGTTTGGTGAGAGGACATGGGAATGGCCGACTGTTCGCCGCTCCGTGTGGAGCTCGGCGAGATCTTCCCCGCGCAGCAAACGCCAGAAACGCTCACCGACAATTCCTCCCCAGATCGTTTGCATCTCGGATTTGGAGAGCCCGAGAAGTTGTTTCGAAGTATCGACGCCGTGCTTTTTCAGTCTGCGTTCCATGCGCCGTCCGATTCCCGGAAAGTCGTTTGTTTGCAAGGTATAGAGAATATCGGGAAGGTCGGTTTGTTGGATAACTGTTAAGCCATCCGGTTTTTGCATGTCGCTCCCGACCTTCGCAAGAAAACGATTGGGAGCCAAACCGATTGAGCAGCGGAGTGTCGAGCCGACGTTCTCCCGAATCTTCGTCTTGATTTTTTTCGAGAGAGCGACCGCATTCTCGACAACTTGTTGACTTCCCGTAAGCTCACATGCCATCTCATCGATGGAGACAACTGCCGCGATCGGCAGGCACGTGTCTATTGCCTCCACAATTTTATTGTGGTAATGTACGTACACCTCGTGCCGCGCTTCGACGAGCTGAATATCGCGACACAACCGTTTCGCATCGGCAACCATCGTGCCGGTCTTGACACCGAAGGCTTTCGCCTCATAGCTTGCCGCAATACAGCATGTCGTATCGGCCATGACGGGCACTACGCCAACCGGTTTACTTCGCAGTTCAGGACGTAACTCCTGTTCAACCGAAGCAAAATACGAATTCAAATCCAAAAATAGCCACTTCAAGAGCTGCATCGCAGAACTTCCGCCCCCCGGTGTTCATCCAATCTTGGCGATGCAATCAATTAATGCTTCCGTTTGGAAATATCACAATATGCCGGATGGGGCTCGTCCTGACCCTGTTGCCAAACTCCAAACATAATCCCGCTGCCGCCGCGATATTGATTTTGATGGCACTTCCACCCCACGTACATCCATTGATCCGTACTTTCATCGGGGACTTGCCCTTGCGATCGAACCAACCGCCTGAAGCAGTAAAAGAACCGTCCTCCAATGCCCGAATAGTGTAGACCGAATTGCACGTCTTGACGACGAGACAATCGCCGGGATGCAAGCTGGTCTTGTAGACTTCCTTTAGTCGTTCCGACTGTTCGACGATCGTTGACAATGTTTGTCCGAAATGCATCATAGCACGTTCCTCATTTCTTCTTCAACTCCTTGTCCCAATTTGTCACCATCGTGATCGGTTGAACCAGTCCGGCAGGAGAGTTGGAAATCAAGAACCGACTGCCATCTGCAGTCACATCAGTGAGGGTCACCCGGCCATGAGCGTCAAAATCAAGCAACTCATGCTTCTCTCCGTGGGCGGAAAGTCGCTTAGAAAAAAACTTGATGGCAACAATCCAATCGAGCTTGGTGTTTTCGGCTTTGTAGACTACGCCCATGGCGCCTCATCCAGCTTCTCAAGTATCTTGTAGTGAGAAACGGTCGTCCCAATCATAGCCTTGCCCTTGTTGACCCTCTCCCTGTCACTTCGTGACATCCCTCTCCCAATTTGGGAGAGGGATTATAGGGTGAGGGTATGTGTGAAATTATTTGTCCGATCATCAAGTCTCCATTAGGTCCCGCTAAAGAACAGCGGGATTCTCAAAACTCCATCCACTCACTTCGTTCGTGGGGAGTTTTGGAATTTATCCGATCATTGTTCCAGTCCCATCTTCTTTAAAAGTGTCGTGAAGCGCTGGTCTGAGCGCAAAGTATCAAATCTCGGCTCCACTTTGAGCCACGCCAACCAGGCAGATCGCTCATCGTATGCCTTATCAAGCCAGGCAAAGGCTTTGTCCTTATCGCCGAAGCCAATGTAGATCATTCCAATCCAATATGAGGGAACATACTGATGCTCGGATCTTTTTGTCAACTCATCGAGCATTTTCAAAGCTTCTTTTTTGTTTCCCGCAGCAGCGTACGCGTGTCCGAGCATGGCACATGCGATTGTACTGTTGCCAGACAGTTGTACAGCCGCCTGTAATTCAGAAATCGCTTCTTTGTACATCTTCTTTTGCAGATAGGGTCTGCCAAACCAGAGCCTTGCCTGCAGGAAATTGGGATCCATTTCCAGGGTTCGTCGATATTGCTCGATCGCTTGATCGTAGTGCCGGGACAAATAGAGGACGTGACCGAGGCCGGTGTTAATTGCCAGCGAGAGTGGATCGAGCTCCTGGGCTTTCTTAATTTCGGAGAGTGCTTGATCGAAGCGACCCATACCTTTCAGAAAGTCGGCATAGTAGTGGTGTGCTGTTCCATAATTTTTCTTCAGTGCAATTGCGCGAGTATATTCTTGTTCAGCCGCGGGCCAATCCCAATCGTACTGAAATCTCACGACCCCTAATGAAGCGTGCGCCTCTGCGATCGATGGATCAATCATAATTGCTTTTTCGGCAGCAGCTTTTGCTTTCGGAAATGCCTCTCGAGGAGGAAGAAATTCCAGCAGCGCAAGCAGGGTATACGAATCTGCGAGTCCGGCATAAGCAATTGCGTACGCAGTATCTTTCTCGACCGCTTGTTGGAAAAATTCTATCGCCTTCTTCAGCCCGTCTTCGGTCCTCTTGCCCAGGAAGTAGCGTCCTTTAAGATAGAGATTATAGGCTTCGAGGTTCTGCGTTGCCTCTTTTTCGACCGATCGCTTTTCGTCACCCATCAATTGAATCTTGAGCGCATCTGCAACCCGTTGTGCGACATCACTCTGGACCGCGAAAATCTGTTTGAACTCCTTGTCGTAGCTTTCTGCCCAGAGGTGCTCATCAGTGCTGGCGTCGATCAACTGCGCAGTGATGCGTATTTGATTTTCAGCTCGTCGCACGCTCCCTTCAAGCACTACGCCGGCATTGAGATCATTCCCGATCTCCCGTATTGATTTCTCTGTATGTTTATATTTCATCACCGAGGTGCGGGAGATAACTTTCAAATCGGCGATCTTGGAAAGTTGTGTCAGAATGTCTTCCGTCATTCCATCACTGAAATACTCGTCCTGCGGGTCGCCGCTCATATTGACAAACGGCAGAACGGCGATCGTTTTACTATTTGTCGATGTGGGATGTGATGATGGCATGAGGAGATAGAGTGCGACAGCGACAACCACTACAAGCGCCGACGCAATCATCCATTGAAGTTTCGATTGTTGCTTCACGACGACGGTTTTCACCGTGCCTGTCGTTTCGTGCTGCAATGTGCGCAAGTCAGCAACAATCTCATCTGCGCTCTGGTAGCGAAGTGCTCTGTCCTTCTGCAGACATTTCGTGATGACCTGTTCCAGCACCGGCGGCAGATTCGGCCGAAGTGACTTCACAGGAGCCGGATCCTCATTCGCAATCGAATACGTCAACGCCGCTTCATGCTCGCCCCGGAAGGGAAGACGCGAAGTTGCCATTTCGTAGAGGACAACACCGAGTGAAAACAAGTCGGCACGATGATCGATTTCCTCGCCCCGCAATTGCTCAGGTGCCATGTACGCAAGTGTGCCGATCGTACTGCCTGTCCTTGTCAGATGCGTTGTGCTCCGGAGTTTCGCCAGACCGAAGTCGGTGATTTTCACTTTGCCTTCTTCGGTCAGCATCACGTTGTCGCTCTTGACATCGCGATGGACGATCTGATGCCTGTGGGCGTGGCCCAGTCCTTCAGCCATCTGGATGCCGTAGTCGATCACCTCCGCAACCGTAAACTCTTTATCATCAGACTTAAGCTTTTTGAGTTTTGATTTCAGCGTGCCCCCGGAGATGTACTCCAAAACGAGAAATTTCTTCCCGTCGGTTTCATCAATGTCATGGATAGTAGCAATGCCGGGATGATTGAGAGCGGAGATTGCCTTTGCCTCCCGCTCGAAACGCACAGCCTCGTCCTGCGATGAGACGACAGTCGCAGGGAGAAACTTCAGGGCAACCATGCGATCAAGTTTTTCATCGTGGGCTTTGTACACGATGCCCATCCCGCCTTCGCCGAGCTTTTCGAGAATCTTGTAATGTGATATCGTTTGACCGATCATGATAATGTTTTCATTTTCTCATTTGCTCATTGAACACATTGGATAAATGAATCAATGGGACAATGAGTCAATTTAAAAATTATCTGTCCGATCATTTCACCAAACCTACCTTCTTCGTCAACTCAACAAACCGGGGATCGCTGCGGACATCATCCCACACGTAATCGCTGCCGAGAGAATTAATCCATGTACTATGATCGCGGTAGTCTTGCTCCAATAATTCCAGAACCTTTTCCTTCTCACCCAATCCTGCATAGATGCGAGCGATGCTATAGGCGGCGCCGGTGCCTGCGTGATAGCGATCCTCATTTTCCTTGATAAGCTTGAGCGCCTCATCTCTTTTTCCGACACGTCCATAAAAATACCCGATATATGATAAGCATTCACTCGAGCGACCGGATAACTCAACGGCTTTTTGCAGCGGTGATAGCGCGTCACGATAGTTTTTCATTCGTTCATACGTAAGTCCCATCCAGCCGTATCCAACGGCAAAGGAGGGATCAATCTCCACACACTTTTTGAAATAGCTCAACGCTTCGTCATACTGTTTCAAAAGCAAATTTGCCACCCCCATATTGAGCGTGATGATAGGGGAGTACGGATCAATCTCTAGTGCTTGCTTGATAACGGCAAGATAGCGATCGGGATTGCCGGTTCTGCCGAGCATAATGCCATACCAGTGATATGTTGTCGCATACCGGGGGTTCAACGCGATGGATTGTTTGAACTCGCGCTCCGCATCCTCATACTTCCACTGCTCAAAATAACTGAACGCAAGCGTTGTATGCGCCTCGGCAAGAGAATTGTCCAGTTCCAACGCTCGCCGTACAGCCCTTTGCGTCAATGGAAGAGTAATGCCTGTGGGTATCCCGGCGTACTGTGACTGAATGATGTAGCTATCGGCTAATCCACTATACGCAAGAGCAAAGGTAGAGTCGAGCGCAATGGCTTGATTGAAATAACTAATGGCACGTTCGAGTGCCGCCGCAGTGCGTTTATTCCAGTAGTAACGCCCTTGCATGTATAGTTGATACGCCTGTGTGTTGTCCGTGTAGCGCTTCGCAAGTTTTTCTTGAGTTTCCGAGGAAAACCCAATTCCGAGTTTCGATGAAACATCTTTTGTAATGCTCTCCTGGAGTGTCAGCAAATCGCTTGCAGTCGATACATAACGATTACCCCACAATTGCGATTGACGATCAACATCGATCAGGTCGACTTGAACTTCAAGCGACTGACCTCTGTGTGTGATTCTTCCCGTCAATATTGCATTGACTTTGAGCTTTGAACCGATATCCTGAAGATCCATATCCTTCCCTTTGAAACGAAAGACCGTACTGCGGGGAACAACTCTCAGTGAAGAGATCTTCGTAAGATTGTTGATGATACTTTCCGTCACGCCATCGGCAAGATACTCTTGTTCAGGTGCTGCACTAACATCTTCAAATGGCAGAATAGCTAAGGAATCTATTGCCTTCTGCTTGTTGAACAGAAAATACAGCGCAGCGACACCGATGATCACCGCTACCGAGATCATTCCGATAATAAGTTTTATCTTTGATTTCAGTCGCGGAACGCTTTCGCGATCACTTTGTTGATCCTTTGTCGTTGCCGGCATCGTTGGAGACGACTCAATCTGCATTGTTCGTGTTACGCGCCCCGATTGTTTTTGAACACGACGCAATTCACTCACCATATCATCGGCATGTTGATACCGATCTTCCGGATCTTTTTCCAATGCGCGGTTAATAATGCGCTGGATATCGGTCGATAGTTCGGGTCTGTACTTCACGAGTTGTTCAGGATCTTCGTTCATTATGGAATACATCATCGACGCCTCGTGCTCTCCACGGAACGGCGTGTGCCCTGTGAACATTTCAAAGATAACAACGCCATACGAAAAGATATCGGACCGTGCATCCACCTCTCCGCCTTGGATTTGTTCCGGCGCCATGTAGGCGAGCGTACCGACCGTGCTTGAGGTCCGTGTCAGTTTCATAGAGCCTTTGAGTTTCGCGAGACCGAAGTCCATTACTTTAATCTGGTTCTTCGAGTTCACCATAATGTTTTCGCACTTGATGTCGCGGTGAACGATCCCTTTGCTGTGGGCTTCTTGCAACGCTTCTCCGATCTGAATCGCACAGCGTAACGCTTCCTCAATCTTTTGGATCGGAACTTTCCGCCGCAGGGTTTCACCATCGACATATTCCATCTCAATGAATTGTTGACCGTTATATTCATCGATACGATAAATAGTACAGACGTGCGGATGGTTGAGGATGGCTGCAGCCCGTGCCTCTTGTACAAAGCGGGATTTTTCCGCTTCGTTCGCGGTGAGATTGTGAGGAAGAAACTTTAGCGCGACAATACGATCAAGCTTGGTATCCTGGGCTTTGTAGACGATGCCCATCCCGCCCTCGCCGAGCTTCTCGAGGATCTTATAGTGGGATATTGTTTGTCCTATCATAAAGAACTCCCATGGGTCCCGACAAAAAACGTCGGGATCCGCAAAACTGTAGCCACTCGTTGAAGAACACTCGCGGGCAGTTTTGGGATTTGACCGATCATTTCTTCGTTACCTCCGCCGTCCAGTTCAACACTACCATAATTGGTTTTGAGCTGTCACTATCGGTCGAGTTATTGACAAGAAACCGCTTCCCATCTCTGGAAACGGCATAACGGTTGGGTGCATCATAATTATCAACAAAAGTATCAAAGAGTGGTTTAGGAATTCCTTGTTCGATCGAGGTACCCAGGAGCTTGACATCGACGACCATCAATCTCTTATCCGGTGCAAGGTAAAAGATTTCCTTACCATCTTTGCTCCACAGCGGCGCCCCACCACCATTGACTGACACCTGCCATTTCCCCTGACTTGCAGGAAATGCCTGAATGTACACCTCAGATTTCCCGGACTCATCCGACTCATAGGCAATCCACCGTCCATCGGGAGAGAAGCGCCCAACATCTTCTGAAGCTTCCGTTTGGAGAACAGGGAAGGGTTTCTTTTCCCCGAAGAGAGGTAAAGCCCATAAATCACTCTTTGTATCGCGATTTTCTTGTCTTAGAAGAATGTAGCGTCCGTCTGAAGACCAATCGTATGGAATGGTAGAGCTGGAAAATTTCCAGAGGAGCTGTTCAGTTCCTGCTCCTGTGGCTATCTTTTCGAACGGATTCGGTACTCCATCAGGGTTCGAATCAAAAACAATTTTGCTGCCGTCAGGAGACCATACCGGATCGTCGTCCGTGGCAGGACGAAATGTAAACCGGGACTCGGTGCGGCGCAGGAGATCAAGAATCCAGAGATCTTGATTGCTGGTTTGTGGATCGATGCGGCGAAACACGACGCGCTTTTCATCCGGAGAGAGTGCCATATCACCGAGATTTCCGGGCGAGCCCACTTTCTCAAGACGCTTTCCGGTACGATCATACCACGCAAATTGTCTCTCACCGCTCGCCCCTCCACCGCCGACAAAAACAAGGACACCATTTGCCGAAGACGAAAAAAAGCCGTTGCCGCGCGTGTTGCTTCCCACGTCCTGAGCAATCGGAAACGCGTCGCCTCGGAATTCACCCTTGTCTGCATTGAATGGTTGTGCCATGAGCGATCTCTCCCGTATGAAGAGCAAATAGCCAGGGGCAGCAAACATGACGTTGGACTTATTAGGAAGAAGCAACGTATGGACTTTTCCGTCGAGTGAACCGAGATAGGCACCTGTTTTTTCGTCTTCAGTACTGCGACTGAGATAGGTAAAATGCTGACCGTCAGGCAAAAAATTAGGAAAGCGATGAGTTTCTTCTCTGCGAGACGTGTCAAGAGTTGTCAATTCTATTAGCTTGCCGCCTGATTCCGGAACCTGGACAAGTCCGGTTCCATAACTCGGCGCAAAAATAATTATCCCTGAGTTGCTCCACGAACCGCCTCTGCCATCCGGTGCATCGGCAACAGTTTGTGCCGGCCCGCCATTGACCTCGATCTTCTTCAGCTTGCCACCTTGGAAGAAGCCGAGAAAGCGGCTATCGGGAGACCAAAAAGGATACGTCGCATTATCGGTTCCCGGAAGAGGTTCAGAACGAAGAAACGCAAGGGGACGAATCCATATCATCGACTTGCCGGAAGAATCCCTCGCAACAAATGCGAGCAGCTGTCCGCTGGGCGAGATGACCGGCGCATAACCTTCAAAGACGCCTTTCGCCGGAGGCGAGAGGGTAAAGCGAACAGGGCTTATTTCTTTTGAAGATTCCCGCAAATACAAAAAAGCCAATGCTGCAGTCGAAAGAACAAAGAGTATTGTTGTCGATAACCAGATGATCAAACGCGATTTTTTCTCGGGCAAAGGTTCCGATATGGAAAATTGTGGAGAAGGAGTTTGAACATTTCCGGTTGAGCTTTTGTACACATCACGAACTGAGGTCACGCGGCTCACGCGTGAGCGGCTTGATTCACGTTTGAATCTTCGCAGTTCTTTTCCTACTTCTGCCACTGATTGGTACCGCTCACTCGGTTCTTTTGCCAAACATTCGAGAACAATTGCGTCCAGACTCGGATCAATCTCCGGCTTAACGGCAGACATCGGTGGCGCATCGACATTCACAATCTCGTACAAGAGTGCCGTTTCATGAACTCCTTTGAAGGGAAGCTGACCTGTAAATAACTCATACAGCAGCACACCGAGAGAAAAAATATCCGATCGATGATCAGTATCCTGTCCCTGCACCTGCTCGGGTGACATGTAACCGGCAGTTCCAACCGTGCTACCTTCCTTTGTCAACCGGTTAATTTTGCTCGAAGCATTCCGGAGTTTTGCCAGACCAAAATCCATGACCTGGCAAATCCCATCTCTACGCACCATAATGTTTTCCGGTTTGATGTCCCTGTGGACAATGCCTTTTTCATGAGCGGCAGCCAAACCGTCTGCAATCTGGATACCAATATCGATTGCTTGCTTGAAGCTGATCGCCTCCTTTTTCTCTCTCAGTGTTTGTCCGTCCACAAACTCCATCACGATGAACATCTGTCCATCATGTTCCTGGATGTCAATGATGGAGCATACATTGGGATGGTTCAGAGCAGCCGCTGCTTTCGCTTCTTGAATGAAGCGAGCTTTATCCTGTTCCGATGCAGCGAGATGAGATGGGAGGAACTTGAGTGCAACCATGCGATCAAGTTTGGTGTCCTCGGCTTTGTAGACGATGCCCATTCCGCCCTCGCCGAGCTTCTCGAGGATCTTATAGTGGGAGATAGTCTGACCGATCATGCTGTCCTTTCGTCGGAACTCATCCCCTCATTCCCCTTCTCTAAACTTAGAGAAGGGGAGGCGCTGGCGAAGCCATTTCGTCCCTCTCTAATTTTAGAGAGGGACCACAGGGTGAGTTCGTAGTGTGAAATTGTCTGTTCAATCATCGGCGGCACCTCTTGGTTCCGTGAACCGGTAACGGCTTCTTATTGATTTGTCGTCTCTCGCTGAAAAATATCCCTGAGTGATCTACGTATCTTGCCTGGCATGATCGTCGGGAGTATACGACAGAGACGTCGAACGTCGTACAAGTTCAGTTTTTTTAAGAATTAGCTGTGTAAAAACTTCCGGTTATTCTGATCGCACAATATCCACCGTTAGAAGACGTTTCAAGGTAGAGATTCGTCGAGACAATGTCAATCAACTGAAAAGAATGCTTTGATTTCCCGCGCGAGCCGCTTTGGTTCTACACGCTCAAGCGGATGCGGCGTACCGGGCAGGATAAGGAGTTGCGCGTTTGGTAGTGAGCGGTACGCTGCCGCCGTTTCCTCGATTCCGACCATCGTATCTCGGTCGCCGACGCTGACGAGAACGGTGTGCTGAATACTGCAGAGGTCTTGCTCCGTGAGCGTCGGCTTTTCTCCAAGTGCCAGCATCATCGCGGCGGTGCGTTCAACCACCCCCCGCCAGTTCTGCTCGGAGTGGCGTTGGGCGAGTTGTTGCGCAAACGCAGGCAGCTTCGATTCGATTACTTTCAGTTCGAGGCGTGCAGCTTCACGTTGTGCGGTGATTGCGTCCCACTGGAATTTTGTCGCAAGGGTCATGATCCTGTTGACCCTTGTTGGATGGTGCCGGGCGAGGAAAAGACCGACGCAGCCTCCCATACTGTAGCCGAAGATGTCGGCGCAGTCGATTTTCTCTCGATCCATCCATTCCAGCACGTCCGTGCAAAAGAGCTCGATGCAAAACGGCTCATCGGTGAGCGGTACGCTGCCGTGGCCCGTGAAGTTCAATGAATGAACAGGAAGATTATCTGAAAGGAGTTGAAGAAGCGGATCGAACTGCTCTTTCGAGCCGAGAGCGCCATGGAGAAGAAGGAGTGGGGGCATTTTTGTCAGATCAAGTCCGAGATTGTCTGCACTATTGTGATGTACCGAGCATTGTTCTGCAACGCTCGCTTCATTTCAATGGGGCACAATAATCGGAGGCAACGAAATCAACACCACCAGCAACAAAGTAATGTCCGGCCACTCAAGATTCTCATCAAGGTGTGTCACCAACTCCATCCGGATCATTCCTTGTGAGTCTTCCAAATCGGATGAGCTTCCGTTGTGAAAATAACCTTCTCGAACGGCAATGTTTCCTTCGGCGCAAAGAGTAAATAGAGATATTTCATCGTCTCTGCAAAAAAGAAGCTCTGCATGGCGTCGTCTTTCTCTTTGGTCGTGACGTCCCGTAGCGATGCATACCCTGCATCCGCCCTGCAATACTTGACGATTCCATTAAAGAATGTCTCCCCCATCCGCAAATACTTCGGGTCGCCGGTAGAACGATACAGATAATACGCAGACTCGATGATCTCCGGTCTCAAATGATATTGTTTCGCTGTCACTTTCATCGTTGCGTAGTTTATTTCCTCGGGTTCTATCCCGTAGAGATTCCACATTTTCAAACACGACTCCTCAAGCACAGCGGCTCTCGATGTGTCTCCTACAAGACATAGCACTGCCGGGAAGAACGCTTCAAGCGATCCGAACGTCGTGCCCGTACGTTTTCCAGTATTCATATCGACTTGACCATACCACAACCCGCCATGTGTCGTATCGGCAAGATAGGTCTCAATCGCTTTGATGCTCTCATCCCACATCGCCTTACACTCTTTATCACCGAACAAGAGCCACGCTTTCAAAAGATATTCATAATAAGAATCTATCGCCCCACCGATGTGGCTTGTGCTGTCGACCCACTCTCCGGTCTCGACGTTGATCCAGGTACCGACAAGACCTATCTTCGAGCGATGGTTGTATAATTGAACGAGCGCGCTCTTTGCCTTCTCGTAATAGATTGAATTGCCGGTAAGTTTGCTCAACGTTCCGAATTCGAGAAGCGCCGTGCCGATCTCGGCAGGATTATTGATCGAGTCGCGTATCATTCCAGTTTGCAGATGAACGAACCGATACGGCATCCCTGTATGAGAATTGTAGACCGGCAGAAGTCGTTTCCCGAGATCCTCGGCGAGGGCAAGGAAACGTTTGTTGCCATCCATCTGATACGCGGCGAGCAATCCACCCAAATGACGGATGGTAATCTCGAAACTTTGAATTTCGATGTCCTTGTTGAACGAAAGACTGTCGAGGATGAGCTGCTTTGCCTCGGCGGCTTCCTTCGTAAGTCCCATCAGCAACATCACATCGTACGCATCGACGGGCGTCATGTACAGCGACGTGCCGTACCAATCGTGGGGTTGCTTGCTCAATGGTTTGAGCGCGTCGTGTCCCCATGCGTATTGTTTGTAGGAGCTCCAGGCGTGTTGGAACTCCTCTTTCACCGAATCGGCTGTGGCAGCATGTTGCTTCGACACAGCCGTCATGTACCATGCTGCATTCAATAACACAACAAGCACGAAATGGCGGAATAATGTTCGCATGAAGTTTCTCCAATAATATCACTGAAAGAAGATCGAATCGGTAGAAAGATAGGAATATTTTTGAAGGAAAGGAAACCGGCGGCGGCGATAGCCGTGAAGAGAATGATGGCGAAAGAAAATCAGTTTTTGAAAAATTAAACCTATTCGCTATACTATATTCTAACTCGATATGGCACACTAAAAACCTACAATATTAGATTCTGATAATGGATAGAAAAGAATTCTTATCGATACTCGGGATTGGAACGGCAGCAATCGTCTGTGGCACATGCATGGATGGATGCAAGCAGGAAGATGCAGTGGTCAATGCTCCAACAAATGTCGATTTTACACTCGACTTGTCGGATCCTGCCAATAGTTCCCTGCAATCGAACGGTGGATATCTCTACAAGAACGGCGTTATTGTTGCACGTACTGGAAGCGGGGCGTATATCGCAGTGAGTATGGCATGTACGCACCAGGGAACCACAGTACAGTATGATCTCTCCAACAATCGCTTTCATTGTCCGCTGCATGGTTCCAACTTCGCAACCGATGGAACCGTCATCAATGGACCGGCAAGCAGCCCATTGAAGAAGTACAATACGACACTGTCGGGAACGTCGTTGAGAGTCTTTTCATAATAAGATACGATGATAGTGATAATGTGCTTCTCTATGCAAGGAAAGCCTACCCCGGAACAGGTAGGCCCTTCTTGTTCATCGTCTGGAGCTTAGTGTTGATGGCTCCCGCCACTGTTCTGATATCCCCTCATCTCATCATACTTTTGGATTTGCTCTTTGGTGAGAAGGTTCTTCATCCCGAGGTGCGCCTCAACGTGTGCAAGCCGGAGCTCACCCTGAAGTTGTCCCAATCCCTGCAGCGCGCCGGCAAGCTTCGACCGGTCGATCGTGCCGTCAGCGAACGAATGATCGAGCTGCTCTTCCCTCTCAAGGATTAGATTGCCGAGACGAACCGCCTTTTCATGCATCGCATCGTAGAGGCTTTGTGCTTTGGTTTGCTGTTCCTTGGACAGGCCGATCCCCGATGCAACCTGGAGGACGTGCTTCGGTCCGGGGTAGTGATTGAGCTCGGCAACCTTCGCCTGCCCCATCCCTTCTCCATCCCGATACTTCCGGATGTCGTCGGATGAGAGCGATTTGACTGCCCGACTCTCTTCACCGATATACGGGCTCTTCGCTGCATCGGCTTGCGTCTCTTTCATCATCGGACAATTCGCATGATCCGTTGATGACTCGTTGCCCATGAAATGTGAGATCATCATTGTTGCATGATCGTTCCCGCGGGCTTGCTGGAGAAATTCCATCATCAATTCATGGTCGTCGAGAATGGCGGCAAAGACGGCATCCCGTGACTTGGGGTTATTGAATAACTCTTTCGGGTTCTGAACGCTGCACGATGAGAGAAACATCGTCGCGAGAACGAGGATTACACTGAATGCTTTCATTGTATGTTCCTTTCTGTGTGAAATAATATTTGCAGCTCCCGCCGAATCTCGGCAGGAGATCATACAACGTCACAGCAAAGGAAATCTTAAATCCTGAGATTGAGGTTGAGGATGGTCAGATCGGGTGGCAAGTGTTCGGCATCCTGTGTTACCGGTTGCTCGATGAGCAACATCGGATCAACTGCCGCGAAACAATCCGTGAAGAAAATATGAGATGAAAATGTATTCTCCGAGCGATAGCGGTCGAAGTCGCCGAGTGTTGGCTTGGCATGTACCTGCATCATTCCTGCGGATGTAAAACGATGTACCAGCTCCCGTTCTTCTACGGCTCGATGCTTCATACAGCACTGCATCATCTGCGTGTCGATCGATCTCTTCATCATCCCGCAATAGAGGGATCGATACGGTAACTGGCCAAGCAGCAAGCTGAAGCCGAGAAGGACGAAGAATATGCGTCGTGGAAGAGTCATACAGTATTACTGAAGTATACGGAAAAGATATGAAAGGTTTATTGCGATAAGCGACATTGCATGATATTAATAACCAGTGCTTACTCAATTAGGAATTGATATGGAATATATGTATCTTAATTTTAACAAATAACAGTACACCGTCTATTCTCCTTCTGGAGAGCTTTACCCGCAGATTCCTGCAAATAAAGCACGCTTTTAGATTCCTGCTGATGAACCGTACGATTCCTTCCAAGGTCTGTAACGCCATCATTCAAGAATAGCTTAAGAGTTCGTATGTTCGGCGTACACCTTGCCCGACGGTTGAGTCGGGTGGTTACAAAATATAAAGGAATGTGTTCCATGGAAAAAGGAACAGTAAAATGGTTCAATGGGGCCAAAGGTTACGGCTTCATTTCACGCAGCGGCGGCGAAGATGTGTTTGTGCACTTCAAAGCGATCACCGGCGACGGGTACAAAAACCTGAACGAGGGTGATGCAGTGCAGTTCGACGTCGAGACCGGCCCCAAGGGGCTTCAAGCGACGAACGTCTCCCTCGCCTGAGCGAGAGATCATTCGTAACACAAACCCTGCTCCCGATGAAAATCGGGAGAGGGGGTTTTTTTGTTGAGAGCTAAGCCCCATCTATCGATGCTTCATAAAGGATGCATTGGAATGATTTCGGATTTGCTCATGGTTCCTTCCTTCTTGTATATGATGACAACCAGTCAATAATCGACTGTAGCGTACATAATTTTCTTGTCACATTCACCGCTCCTCCCCTCCTCCTTCTTGCAATTCTTACTTCCCTTGCATCATCGCTCTGCGACAAACACATCCGAGAGAGCAAGGTAGAGTAACAGTCCACCGACCACTATCAACATCGGAAGACCGACGGGTATCAAATCAGTCCACGCCGACGGCTGCGGTCCTTTGAAGCCGAAAACTGACTGGAACACTCCGGGCACTTTCCAGATGAGCACACCGAGAAGCCCCGTCAATCCGATCACGAGTGCACCGATGAATGCAACAAGGTCGAGCAGCGACAGTTTCTCCTGCCGTCTCACAAATTGCGCGCGTATCCAGAGCAATTGGTAGCTCGGAAGTGCGCGGCTTACACGCAATGTATCAGTAGCAAGTTGCTTCATCATCGGCATGATTCCAGCGGTCGTGCTGCACACTGTACAATCCTCTGTATGCCTTCGCAGCCCCTCGTTCCATGCATCCTCCTTTAGTGCACGAACGACTTCCGGCTCGCGTGAACAATACTCTTTCATAACCATTTCTCCTTTCAGCGTAATCCTATGTTCTCTGCAATCTGCAGCAGATGACGTTTCGCCCGAAACAACAACACCTTAACACTTTTCTCCTTTACCTTCAGCATCCCGGCAATCTCTCTATGCGGATACTCCTCGACATACGCAAGCCAGAGGAGTGAACGTTCCTGCGATGTGAGTTGATCGAACGCCTTCCCTACGTCATGCCGCACGTCCATCGCATGGCTCGATCGGTCGTAGCTGTCGGTGTGCATCTGTTCGGCCTCAGCGCTCATCGGTTGCAGCCGTTTCTGTTTTCTGTAAAGATCCACCAGCAGGTTCGATGCGGTTCGGAATAAGTACGCACGCTGCTGCGCCGGCTCCAACGTTCCCGCGCTACTCTGGATGAACCGTACGTACGATTCCTGAAAGACATCATCTGCCCGTGTAGTGTCTCGGAGCGAGCGGATGATGTACGACCAGAGCGATTGCCTCGTGCCCTCATAGAACGCGCGGAATGCCGCTTCATCCATACCGAAAGGCTGTTCCATCATCTACCGGATGCAGCCTTCTCAGCGACCATGCGAACCGTTCAGGTTCCAGCGCTTTGCCAGGAATCGCGTCACCGCTGCGATCAGGAACATCCCGCCGGCAAGAGTCAACGAGAGCATCGCCCAGTAGTAATAATCCATCACCTTCCGTATCTCGTTTATATCCGGGTTTGTCGCCGTCTGGACGTAATGATTGATGTTGAGCCAGTTGAGCAGGAACGCCACGCTGATCGCCGCAAACACGATCCCCACTTGTACGAACCGCAACACCGCACGCGAGGGATTGGACTGCGGCAGGAGGAGCGGGTCTTCGACGAACTTTTTCCCCTGATCGGTCTTGAGGAATTCGATAAACTCCTGGCTCGTGCTGAACTTTTCGATCAGGTGATCGAACACCTCGGTACGCTTCATCCGCGCCTGGACGTGTACCTGTTGTCTCCGAAAGATGAGCCACAGCACCCAGCCGCCAAGAGCGACGAGTGCAAGAAACATGTTGGTTTCTCCATGAATTTGATCCATGGGACAATCCTTTCTGAAAATGAATATCTCGGCAGTAACGGGAACAATTGGGATTACATAAGGAAGACGGAGATATGTAGGCAACGGTTAACAACTGGAATCATCCGACAGGCAATGGTGACTGAAGGCGAAACTCATCAAGCGGCGTCAATCAATATTCTTACGTTACCCGAATGCAAGCAAACGCAATTGTTCCATGAAGCGCTTTACTGCATCCGGGTGAGAGTCGAAGAAAAGCTGCGGCTCGATAAGCTCAAGCTCCATGAGGATCAATTTCCCCTCGCGCTCGATACCGTCGACCCTGGCGTACAGAATAGGCTCCTCAATCGTTGTAATGATTTTCTCCGCTTCTTGCACGAGGGGTACGGGAAGATTCTGAATAGGATGATACCTCCCCCCATGTTCCTTCTGAACGCGGAAGTCTTTCGAGCCGGGATATTTTCGCACTGCATGGCTGAAGCGATCGCCGAAAAAAATAAACGACCACTCCCCGTCCTTGATAATCTCCGGCATGAATTCCTGCACCATAATGTTTGATTGTCTACTGAGTTCGTCCAGCCGATTTCTGTCATCTGAGGAAAAGTTGATCAGCGAGCATCTCCATGTCCTCCACGCCGAGGCAGAGATCGCCGGCTTAATGACAACATCGCTTGTTCCAATGCGATCTATTATCGAGCGTGCGTCGAATGAATCCGTATCGTTCAGGAAAATCGTTCGTGGAATGGCAATGCCTCTTTTCTCGATGTCGCAAAGATACGTCTTCTCCATGTTCCATCGGAGAATATTGGGCGGATTCCAGATGCGAACGTCGTGTTCTTCCATCGAATCGATCCACGATCGAAAAGCATCGGGAGCGCGATGATAGTCCCAGCAGGAACGAACGACGACCACATCGAACTCTGCCCACTCCGTTGAAGGTTCATTCCACACCACCGGCACAATGCGCACACCCTCGGATCGAAGAGCTTGCGACGCTATTCGATCATCATCAGTCAACTCGGGATAATCGATGGACGTGACAAAAGCGATTTTCTTTTCTCTCATTCAGGCCGCCTTATAAAAAAAGGCAGGTTCATCGCCTGCCTTTTGTGCTCGCGAGGTATCGCACGTCTTGCGACGGGGAACAATTTATCTTCGCCGTTGTTTCATTTCCAGCATCATGAATTTTTTCTCATCGATCGGGACGTTCTGTTCGACGGATGTAAATTTATATGTAGAACCGTCCCGCGGATCGACGGCTGCCGTCCGAACAGTAAACGGTATCATGGCACCGTCAACAGCTCGGTAATTGCTGTAATCGATCTGTTCAGGAATGTCGCCAATCATGGTTTGCGTTACGACGACTCCGCGAAGAAGAAGACCGCTCGCGCTGTCGATATAGTAGCGCTCGGTCGTGTTCTCACTAACCGGTGCTGCGAGGACGTACGCTCTTGCTCCGTTTACGGCGTCGATCTGACTGACTTGCATGGTCTTCGAGAGTTCTCTGATTCTCGAGATCGGAAAGAGTGGCGCAATGCGCCTAAAGCCGTCAAGCTCATCCGTCGGAATCTCACGCGCGCCTCTCGGACTATTCATCCATCCATTCGTGCCATTGAAGCTGCGCGTAAACTGCATTCCCTCTCTCACGCTGACCGAAGCTGAATATTTATTTGGCGCTTGTTGTACCACCTCTACCGGTGCTTCTCTCCCCTGCTCATCGACGGAGACGCCTTTACTCATACGCGAAGTAATCTTTTTCATCGCATCCGTGCCTCCGAGGGCTTTCTCGTACATGCCGAGTATCTGGTCAACACTCGGAAATGTAGGAACCGCAGTTGTTTGTTCTTGCCTTGGCTTCGCTGAAGGTTGTGGAAGAGTAATTATTTTCGCAGGCTCCGTCGAGCCGCGATGACAGGTAAAACAAGTCACAGCAGTTCGTCCGCCAAAATTTTTTGTGTTCAAATCCATGACCATCTGCATCATCTTCCGGGCAGTGTTCTTCGTCTGTTTATCGTCTTTCTCATATTGCCAGCCGCTCGAATCGGAGACGTGACAGTGCTGGCAGCGAACGCCAAGCGAGGTAGCCACGTAATCCATCACCATGTTGAGCTGCGATGCGGGGAGCCCCTTGAGTACTTGGATATTCTTCCGCACCTGCTCGACGGTTTGTTCATCGGTCTTGTCGGGCACGCGGGCGTGCAATGGATTGCGTCCCGTTATGCTCATCATGATTGTAGCGAAAACGAGGATGCTACTCGTGGCAATGCACGAACGAACGAGAAACTTTCTGCTCATGGATATTCCTTCCGTGAAATGTTGTATGAAAATCCGAATCCGGGCTACCTGCTCTTTGACAACAAGAGCTGCGGATGGCTTAAGATAGGAATTTTATTGACATTTTGCTCATTGCCGGGTCTGATGAAATATGAATAATTTTCTCGACACCTTCCATTCTCTTAAACTTCTCGCCAACAACGCTGTCAAATGTGAAATCGGCATTCCACACCATTTTTTAGAGCGCAGTTGATGAAAAATATTGCATCCGGTCTCGTTATCCTTTCCTGTATTTTCATCGGATGCTCGTCATCGTTACAACTGACAAGTCGATGGCACACGAACGATACCGAGTCGTGGCAAGACAGCGCAAAGTACATCAAGGATCAGAACCTCGCCGTCGACATAGGGAACGACGACGAGTATGTCTACCTGTCGTTCGTTGCCGGTGACCGGAGGACATTGCGTCAAATCTTCTTCCGTGGACTCACTGTCTGGTTTGATCACGCCGGTGGAAACGAGAAACGTTTTGGGATCCGTTATCCCACGGGCACAGACATTGTTTCTATGGGCGAACGTCCGCGTCGCTCCGAAGGTACTCCCGATACCTCTTTCATATTCCCGGAACAGTTACCTCAAAATCTCGAAATCCTCGGTCCCGGAGAGAACGAGCATCATCTTCTGACATTCTCCGAAACAAAAGGTGTCACCGTCACGATCGACAATCAAGGCGGATCATTGATGTATAGACTCAAAGTTCCTCTCATGGATAATCGCGGACATCTCTACGGCGTTGGAGCGCAACCCGGAGAGACGATCGGAATCGGGATTGAGACCGGTGAAAGTGTCCACCGTCAGGAAGGCGGCGAACAGCCATCCGGCGGCAGTCGACGGGGCGGCAGCAGAGAAGGCCCCGGGGGTTATCGGGGACGTGGTATGGGCGGGCCTCCAATTGGTGGATTCGGAGGCCGCCCTGAGCCACTCAACTTCTGGATGAAGATTCAACTTGCGACCAACATACATTCATAGAATCTCAAGCAGGGATTCTTTACAAGCACTTCTCCATCACCAACGATAAGTCTTCTTCACGCGGCTCGTTCTTTCCTCACGTTACCCTTCATGCGCAGAAGAACCGGCTCATCGATCTGCTCATTCACACGCGATCTAACCTGCAGGTAGTGTATCAGCTTGAAGATTGTCATGACGAATCCAAATTGAATGGACCTCACCCGTAGCCCTCTCCTATGAGGAGAGGGCGTTCGCACATCCTACCCATCAGCGTGCGGAGCAATTTCATCCTCTCCTATTAGGAGAGGACTTCGTCGTGAGCTCAGTCGAACGATTACAGGTGAGGTCTGGAGTGTAGTTCTGCCAATTCAAACTGATACACCACCAACCCGTCGTATCTTTTGACAACAGCAATCCCCCTTTCCTTGGAATGCGGCAAGAGTCTCCCGATTTTCGTACATTGTGCAAGTCATTTCCTACACTTCGAAAGCACTTCAATGCAAATCGGTATTGTCGGACTTCCGTTCTCCGGAAAGTCGACGCTGTTTCAAACCATCACGAAAACTCATCTCGATCCTTCCGTTCTGACAAAGGCGGAAGCTCATCATGCTATCGTCAAAGTTCCGGATGCGCGATTGGAGAAATGCTCCGAACTCTTTTCACCGAGAAGCACGGTTCATGCAACCATCGAATTCGTCGACGTGGTCGGATTGAAAAAAGGAGAATCGGGCTCAACGCAGTTCACGACAAACTTCCTCTCGAACGTCAAGACGAACGATGCGTTGGTTCAGGTTATCCGGCTATTTGAGAACCATACCGTCCCTCATCCGGACGGAACTCTCGACGCCGCGCGTGATATCGCATCGTTTGAGACGGAGTTTATCCTCTCCGATATGACGATCATCGAGATGCGCATCGAGAGAATCAAGAAGCAGCTACAGAAAATTCAGGATGAGAATGTCAAGAAGGAACTGCCGGTGCTGGAGAAGTGCCGAAAGATATTGGAAACCGAGAAGCCTTTGCGTGAGGTCGACTTCACGAAAGAGGAAGCACATATTCTTAAAACCTATCAGCTTCTTTCGATCAAGCCGATCCTCATAGCACTGAATTTCGATGAGTCTCAGCTCACCGTCGCCGATACGGTAAAGCATGTTGCCGGGAAGAAAGAAGGAAAGAACACGAAGGTGGTGTCCTTCTTCGGAAAGATCGAGATGGAAATGTCGGAGCTTCCCGACGACGAAGCGCGAGTCTTTATGAATGAATACGGCATTAAAGAATCGGCGCTCGATACATTGATCCGTGAAGCATACGCGCTGCTCGGTCTGCAATCATTTTTCACCGTCGGTGAAGACGAGTGTCGCGCGTGGACGATTAAGAAAGGAATGACGGCACAGGAAGCCGCCGGCGTCATTCACTCCGACTTTGTGAACAAGTTCATCCGTGCGGAAGTTGTGCACTACAACGACTTCATCGCGTCCGGCGGATCATTTGCGAAAGCCAAAGAAGTCGGCCATTGGCGATTAGAGGGAAAAGAATACATCGTCAATGATGGAGACATTATGGAGATACGGCATAGTTGAAGAATTCTCCCCTCCTCTGATCCTTCGGATGGTGGACAAGATGACGCGGGTGGCGTGATACCTTTCAGGAGATTTCCAACTTGCCCAACCATCTAACCGTCGGGCAAGGGAGTTCAAGCAGTTATTTACCGTCAGCTATTCCAATACTTCCAACGCTTTCACCGCGAATAGTCGCACTTGGGCTGGTGTCGGCGGATCCATTCCCGGGACATCATCAGTGGCGTGATGACTTGGCAGTGAGGCATCGTTGATGGACTCCAAATCTGGAAGTTTTCCCTGTAATGCGTATAGCCGCGATCCTGCAGTAGCCTCTCGAATTTTGACGATCATTTGACCGAGAGAATCACGAGTGTGAAAAGGTGGCCCAGGAAACAGGTGACGGAGTCGCTGCTCCACGTACGGACGAATGCACGCCGCCGATGGCCTATGATCGCCACCGTTTTCAAGGAAGTCGTGAAGCGTGAGGTAATGCTCCACATAATCGGTTTGCGTTGCGCGATCCACGTCCCACGGAAGCAGTTGGCTGCCCCTGTTCGTCCTTTCCACCTGCAATGGAACGATATCCCTTAGCTTCTTGTCTCGCCACATCATTGCGGCCAACCGCTCGTCATGCGTCAGGACAACAACCTGTGCGCCGCGGACACGCAAGTCTCGAACGACCCCTTCGATAAGTGTGCGGCGAGAACTTCCGAGGCTGTTGACTGGGTCATCAAGCACCACAATCCGCCCAGCGAGATTACTATGGTCCTTAAGTCGTGCGAAGAAGAACGAAAGCGCGAGCGTGTACTTGTCCCCCTCGCTAAGAACGGTTTCAAAGCAAGGTCCAGCCGCAGAGAGACCGAGTTCGATTTTGTGTCCATGCGCTTTTAGTGTGTACTGAACGCTTGCTTTTCCGCCAGGAAACTTCGGCTCTATGGATTCGATTCTAATGTCGCAGCCGAAGTATTCAAGGTAGTGATTGATGCCAGCCTGGTACTTGCTGACCACTTTGGAAGCATGTTCATCAATTTTTTTCTTTAGATGCGTTTTCTCCCCGTCGAGATTCTTACGTTTCTCAGTGAGAGCGTTTCTCTTTGCAAGCAGATCCTGCGCTAATGGCTCGAAGCGGACCTTCTGGTTCTCAAGACGGTGCAGACGCTGTTCGATCTCTGCCGTGTCTGCCTTCGACAGAGCGGCCTTTCGCTCTTGAGCTTTCCTGCCGGTAGCGGAGAGGATGTCGTTCACCTTGACCAGCATGGCTATCGCAGGCTCATACTCCGCCACTGCTTCTTCAGCCAAAGCAGGTTTCATCCTCTCGAGCGGCTTGGCTTGTTTACTTGCCACAATTTTTTCTAACTTCGAAGCCGCAGACTTCCAGATCACTTCGGCCTCGATGAGTGTGGTGGTAATAGCCGACTGATCAATCTGCATTTCGTCCGCCCACTGGGCAACCACAGCGACCTGAGCCGAGATAGCTGCCCGTATATGCGGGTAAGCAGTCGTGTCAAGTTGGTCCCGGATTGCCTGAATCTCCAGTGACAATGATTCGGTGTAGGCACGATACTCCGCGCTGAAATAGGAGCGGATTGTCGCGACGAGACTCGATCCGGCAATATCCTGAGCGCAGAATGGGCATTTATTGTCCGTCCCCATATGCCTCGCGCCATATGAGAGCCAATTCTCACCCCCGTTGTCCAGATGCTGGTTGATGTGCGCTCGGACGACGGCAGCAACGTCTGCGCCTATGCCGTCGGCGCGCTCTTCTCCAAGAGTGTGGTAATCGCATTCCGATCAACCGTGGGCAGCGCAACCGCGTTGGGTACCGCTCTTGCGAGAATCGCATCCTTGCTCTGTGCTTGCTTCAGTTCCACGCGTACCTTCTCTATGTGCTCGTCAATCTTCGCGTCATTCGGGAGGCCCGGAAAGGTGTCAAGGGTGTCGGGCTTCTTGATCAACAGTTGAAGTTCTCTTTCAATGGCCTTCATCTCGGTCAGCGCCGACCGACCGTCGTTGTCCGCCTGAGCTAGTCTCGCCACCTTCTCAACCGCTTTCCGTCCCAACACAAGCTCGCAGAGATTCCGACGTTGGTCGGTATCGACAGCAGTAGCTGTATGAACATTGCGAGTCACGAAACCAGGATAGAAAACATCGAGTGTGTCATAGGGCGGTTGGTCATCCCAGTCACGACCATCAAAGCCATAGACCTTTCCAGTCAGGCTGACCGCCACGATCGGGGCAACGTCTCCAGGAAGGCTCCTGCGCCTGATGATCTCCCCGGAATTCCGCTCGCGGAGCGAATCGAGAATGGCGGCAAGTGTGGACTTGCCGACTCCGTTCTCCCCATAAATTATTGTGATTTCGCCGAGGTCACAGCCCGGAGAATGGGAGTAGTCCTCAAATAAGCCTACCTTCTTTACACTTTCAAATCTTTCGAGCATGTGCCCTTCGGACGATTCCTTCGCCGCACGAAAAGTGTTCTACATTATTGATGCGTTATTGTTCTTCCTTGACATCAGGGTCGCAAACACAAAACCCGCCGACGAGACTGCAATCAAGTTGCCATCCTGCAAGAAAACTGCGGGATCCCTTTGGGAGTTCACTCACGGGTTCTCACATTGGTGGGAATCCCTCCGCACAACATATCACCCCTCCGGCAAACTCTCGCAGGTAATGTACAGAAAAGGCTGTGGAGAATCAATAGCAAGGAACACTCGGTAGTGGGTCATTT